>NZ_JAAMNQ010000107.1:0-285 GCF_011066155.1 Paenibacillus sp. EKM206P
TATGCGAATAGCGCAGCCATGGACAGTGAACACGCCTACTGGGAACAATGGAACGCAGCTGCTTTGGCTGACCAAGTTCGTTTACCTGAGGATCAAGCACAGGCTGACTCATTTACTTTGGCTGACACAGATACAGTGGTCGTCAAGCTTACGAAAGAAGAGACAGAAAGACTATTGAAGCAAGCACACCGCGCATATAACACGGAAGTGAACGATCTGTTGCTGACGGCTTTGGGCATGATGCTGTATACGTGGACGGGTCATGAACGCAGTCTGATTCATTTA
>NZ_JAAMNQ010000108.1:0-284 GCF_011066155.1 Paenibacillus sp. EKM206P
CTTTCACCCGGTGCGAATGGGTTTGCTGCGAATTTTTCTTCTGTAAGTTCCGGTCTGTTCAAGTACCCTCTTGCCAGCCCATCCCCTGCTATACATAGTTCTCCCGCTACTCCTATCGGCTGCAGGCCCTTTTCCTTACTGACAACATACAACTTAATGTTATCTATGGGCTTTCCTATAGGTACAAGCTCCAATTCTTCTTCCGTAGAGCAGCCAAAGTAGGATACATCTACTGTTGCTTCTGTTGGTCCGTACAGGTTATGCAGGCTTGTTCCTTTTTCTTT
>NZ_JAAMNQ010000109.1:0-281 GCF_011066155.1 Paenibacillus sp. EKM206P
GATTCGAACCCTCGCACCACTTTCGCAGTCTAACCCCTTAGCAGAGGGTCCCCTTATAGCCACTTGGGTATCTCTCCATATAAATGGACTCACTTAGCAAAACTCCGCAAGTTATTCTGTATCTCAACAAAGTGATTTGGAATATCAAGCGCAATTTCAAGGTTACACCCTGAAAACTGGATCCGAAACTCATTTGCGTTTTATTTTAGGATAAGCCCTCGACCGATTAGTATTGGTCAGCTCCATGCATTACTGCACTTCCACCCCCAACCTATCTACCT
>NZ_JAAMNQ010000110.1:0-280 GCF_011066155.1 Paenibacillus sp. EKM206P
AACTGTGGTGTAGAGGCCTAACATGCCTGCCTGTCACGCAGGAGATCGCGGGTTCGAATCCCGTCAGTTCCGCCATTAGTATTATAACGTGTAATGAAGAGCCTTATTCTAAGGCTCGGTAGCTCAGTCGGTAGAGCAGAGGACTGAAAATCCTCGTGTCGGCGGTTCGATTCCGTCCCGAGCCACTTTTAATTGAATATTTTATGTGCCGGTGTAGCTCAACTGGTAGAGCAACTGACTTGTAATCAGTAGGTTGGGGGTTCAAGTCCTCTCGCCGGCA
>NZ_JAAMNQ010000111.1:0-276 GCF_011066155.1 Paenibacillus sp. EKM206P
TGGGGGTGGAAGTGCAGTAATGCATGGAGCTGACCAATACTAATCGGTCGAGGGCTTATCCTAAGATAAAACGCAAATGAGTTTCGGATCCAGTTTTCAGGGTGTAACCTTGAACGTATGTACAAGTGACATACAACAAATGCATGGCTATTCGTTCACACGATATATCGTGAAGCGAATAACCGTACGATAGAATTTACATAGCAAATTCATGTTTGGTGGCGATAGCGGAGGGGTTCCACACGTACCCATCCCGAACACGACCGTTAAGCCCTC
>NZ_JAAMNQ010000112.1:0-274 GCF_011066155.1 Paenibacillus sp. EKM206P
TGGTGGAGCATCATTCTGTGCTGAACCGGATTTTGTGGATGCATGATCGATACGGCTTGAGTGCGGAAGATACGATCTTGCAAAAGACGGCCTTCACCTTCGACGTGTCGGTGTGGGAGCTGTTCTGGTGGTCGCTGGTGGGCTCGAAGGTAAGCTTGCTGTCCGTGGGCGGGGAAAAGAACCCGGAAGACATCGTCGACACGATTGCCCGCGATGGCGTAACCACGATGCACTTTGTACCCGCTATGCTGCATGCGTTTCTGGAGTACGTGGA
>NZ_JAAMNQ010000113.1:0-272 GCF_011066155.1 Paenibacillus sp. EKM206P
GTCATCTATACGTCGGGTTCGACTGGAAATCCGAAAGGAGTTATGCTCCAGCATCGCTCGGTCCTCAACTTTATTACAGGGATGCGCGAAGCCATTGATTTTGAAGCGAGCCGAACCATGTTGTCACTCACGACCATTTCATTCGATATTTTCGTATTGGAAACCATTCTCCCCCTGTTGGGCGGAATGACGGTGGTGCTTGGCGACAGCCAGCATCAGGTGAATCCTCAGGCGCTGGGTGAGTTGATTACTCAACATTCGATTGAGATGTT
>NZ_JAAMNQ010000114.1:0-271 GCF_011066155.1 Paenibacillus sp. EKM206P
GGCTATAAGGGGACCCTCTGCTAAGGGGTTAGACTGCGAAAGTGGTGCGAGGGTTCGAATCCCTCTCTCTCCGCCATTTAGGACAAGCTAGCGAAATATTATGTTATGGCGGTGTAGCTCAGCTGGCTAGAGCGTACGGTTCATACCCGTGAGGTCGGGGGTTCGATCCCCTCCGCCGCTACCATACATACCCAGGAGGCTTAGCTCAGCTGGGAGAGCATCTGCCTTACAAGCAGAGGGTCGGGGGTTCGATCCCCTCAGCCTCCACCAT
>NZ_JAAMNQ010000115.1:0-270 GCF_011066155.1 Paenibacillus sp. EKM206P
TGTCGCGGGGTGGAGCAGTTCGGTAGCTCGTCGGGCTCATAACCCGAAGGTCGCAGGTTCAAATCCTGCCCCCGCAATTACTTCAACTAAGGAAGTTTCCTCTGGAACCGTGGTGTAGAGGCCTAACATGCCTGCCTGTCACGCAGGAGATCGCGGGTTCGAATCCCGTCGGTTCCGCCATTTAACTTAATACGCCGGTGTAGCTCAACTGGTAGAGCAACTGACTTGTAATCAGTAGGTTGGGGGTTCAAGTCCTCTCGCCGGCACCAT
>NZ_JAAMNQ010000116.1:0-269 GCF_011066155.1 Paenibacillus sp. EKM206P
GTCGTCTCGGTAATGCCGTACATATTGATCAGCTTCGTCTCCGGGTACTTCGTCTTGAAGCCCTTGAGCTGCAGCGGACTGAGCGCTTCGCCCCCAAAGATGACGTTTCGAATCCGCAAATCGTACGGATGGTCCGCCAAGACCTCACGCAGCAGCTGGTAGAAGTACGTTGGCGTCTGGTTCAAAATGGTAACCTGTTCGCGGCCCAGCAGCGCCAGGAAATCGGCCGGATTTTTCGCCGTCAGCGGCGGTACGATGACCAGCTTGCC
>NZ_JAAMNQ010000012.1:0-185066 GCF_011066155.1 Paenibacillus sp. EKM206P
TAATCCTCAAAGCAAAGGCAAAAAGGATCAACCAGAAAGAACTGGTTGATCCCATAATACGAACGGGCAGGATAGTTCAAATACGTGGTATCATGTGGTGAGTAATTAATGGAGCCCTCTTTTACAATGTTGAGAATGAGGGAAATCGTGGTCGGCTTGGAATGGGAAGGTTTGTATAGAGAATTGTTGGGAGATGGAAACCAATTGCTTATGGAAGGCGCAATGGATGTCTGTCATCGCTTATCAAAGACCCATCGAATGTTCGTAATCACGAATGGTATCACTCACACGCAAATCAAACGCTTGAAGCAGTCTGGGCTATATAAGTTTTTCGAGGATATCTTTGATTCGCAAAGCATTGGTTATCAAAAACCGAAGGGAGAATTTTTCAATTACGTCATAAGTCATATTTCAGATGGTGGTCTTCAGTCGGGCATTGACACCTGTTGGGTCAACAGAACCGGACAAAGAAGTCCGGCAGAAATTAAAAGCACATATACAATCTCAAACTTAATGGAGCTCACTTCCATCTGTTAGGCTGTAAAAACAAACGCTTGTGCCGCCTCAATTATCACTTTTTGGTGACTATATCACAAAAAAGTGGGTACTGTTTTTCTTGTAACTTTTCCCCCATACTATCGTTCATAGGAGGTTCATGAAGCAGACAGAGCATCCTATACCATATAAATCATTATAAAAGGAGTGTAATAGAATGGGGAAATTTGACGGGAAGGTAGCAGTTGTAACCGGAGGTACAAGCGGCATCGGTCTCGCGTCGGCACAACAGTTCGTAAAAGAAGGGGCTTACGTTTTTATCACGGGACGCAGACAACGTGAACTGGATGAAGCAGTAAAGCAGATCGGAAAGAATGTTACAGGTGTCCGAGGTGACATATCTAAATCGGAAGATCTAGATATATTATTTGAAACAGTTAAGCGAGAAAAGGGACACTTGGACATTCTCTTTGCAAATGCCGGACTAGGGTCATTGCTTCCATTAGGAGAAATTACAGAAGCACAATACTACAAGACTTTCGATGTCAACGTGAAAGGAACCATCTTTACAGTACAAAAGGCATTAGCTTTGTTTCCAAATAAAAGAGGTTCGATTATTCTAACGGGATCCACTGCTGGCTCGACGGGGATGCCAGCGTTTAGTATCTATGGTGCATCCAAGGCAGCGATCAGACAGCTCGTCCGCAGCTGGATTCTTGATATGAGAGGGACCGAAATTCGTATAAACATCCTTAGTCCGGGAACAATCGTAACGCCGGCGTACGATGAGTTATTTGGCTCTGAACTAGATCATTTACTGGAACAGGCAAAAAATGATATTCCGCTCGGCAGAGTGGGGCAGGTTGAAGAGATCTCCAATGCTGTCATGTTCCTAGCCTCTAATGAAAGCAGCTATATGAACGGCGTTGAATTATTCGTAGATGGCGGAGTAGCTCAAGTTTAACCAGGACATAGTAATTTTCAAACGACAAAGATTTTTAAATCAACTTAAAGGCGATTGTATTATCCCCTCCATGTAACGTTCAATTTTTCCTTCAGTGATCCTTGAAGGATCAAGCGATACATGAAGGGGATATTCTTAGATCGGGAGATGGTGTATTGATATGAAAACATTTTTCTGTGAACTGGAAGTTACACTAGAGGTTATCGGAGGAAAGTGGAAGGGGCTTGTTCTGTACTATTTAATAAAAGGACCTAAACGGACGGGAGAGCTTAAGCGACTCGTTCATAATATATCGCAAAAGATGCTGATTCAAACTCTTCGGGAACTGGAAACAGACGGATTAATTCGCAGAAAGATGTACAATCAGGTACCGCCTAAGGTGGAATATTCAACGACGGAACTGGGTCAATCACTTGAACCCATTTTGAGATCGCTTTGTGATTGGGGGGGGAATTACGCAGAGCAATCCTTCGCTCCGGGCGAGATTGAGATTTTGTATCTGGATTAACTGTCGGGGGACAAGAGCATAGTCCCATTTGAAGTCGCTATTTTAGCGGCTTTTTTGTTTTATCGTTTTACGTTGATGTTTTCGAGTGATGAGCAATATTCTAGTACAGGTTACTTCGTAATTAACAAGGTGCACTACAAAACTAAGGACACAAAACTTGTCTCAGAGATTAATAAGTACGTCTTGGATTATGGCAAAAGCATCATGCCCCAGCTGTTGCCAGGAGTCTGAGCAAACAAGTAAGCGGTTGAGGCTAATGACAATGAACCCATTACGCTAACGAGAAACGTTAGTTTAATAAAACAGCGGTAGTCTGAGACTGCCGCTGTCTTTTTTGTTGGCGCCAGTCTAATACTTATTTTATGGGATCTGTCGGTTTTTAAAATTTAAAAGCCGCTTGGAGCAGCAAAACTTTATTTTCTTCTGACACTTTTTTCTTTGACAAAAGTATACTTATCCTATAGGATTAAAAATACAAAACTGACTGACTGATCAATCGGGAGGAGGAAATCCATGCAGCCACGGAAGGCGAAGCAGTCCGAGATTGACTCAAATGACCAACCTGCTGAGCATGCGGGAGAAGAAACAGACCGCAGAACACAGCTTCTTCACATTGCATTAAAGCGGTTCGCCGAGCAGGGTTACCACCAAACGAAGATTTCAGATATCGTGGTAGAGGCGGGAGTAGCCCAAGGCACGTTTTATTGGCATTTTAAAAGCAAAGAGGCACTGGCGCTGGAGATTATCGCCACCGGTCGTGAACAACTACTGTCAGCGATTGGACAGGGATATCGCCGTGATGCGGGAACGCTGGCTGATATGGTTAAGGCTTCGGAAGCGCTGTTTGTTCGATTATTTGATTTTGCATCGGAGAACCGCTATCTGATGGGGTTGCTGCTGATCGGCAGCGGTGTCGATGAACCGGTGCGCCAGAGTATCCGAGAGACAAGGGCCGCGATGGAGCTGGCATTCCGGCGCAATATGGAAAGAGCGATGGAGCTGAACATGTTGCCTGCTGAATTGGATGTCGAATTAAGGGCGGCACTACTCATGAGCATGATCGAAGGTGTCATTACACGCTGGCTATTCGGTTCAGAGGGAACACATGACCACATCACGCAGATAACTGCTAAAAGATTGGCAGAAGAAGCGGCTAATTTTGAATTTTACGGATTATTAGGTCAAAGCTAGAGGGTCAACATCGCATGAATGGGTAGTTGGCAACAAATAATATAGCCAAATCACATATATGAACTCAATCATTTACATCCAGACAGGAGAGAAGGATACATGAAAACACGTAAAAAAGGGTTCTTGGTAACTATACTTATGGCTCTGGCATTGTTCAGCCTTGTGCTGAGCGCTTGCGGTACTAAGCCAGAAGCTTCTAATACTAGCAATGGAGCGGGTAGCAGTAATGTGGCAGCGAGTAACCAGCTCGAAGCCATCAAAAAGGCTGGTGTAATGAAGGTAGGCATGATGGGCACCTATCCGCCGTACAATTTTTTGAACGACAACAAGGAATTGGACGGATTTGATGTAGATATTGCCAAAGAATTGGCGAAGCGGATTGGAGTGAAACCGGAGTTCACGGCACAAGAATTTTCGGGACTGGTTCCAAGTTTGCAAAAGAAAAAATTCGATGCAGTGATTAGTCAGGTGACGATTACAGAGGATCGTAAGAAGGCCATTGACTTCACAGAGCCTTATATCACAAACAATGTAAACATTATCGTAAACAGCAAAACAAATGATATTACCAAGCTGGAGGACTTTAAAGGCAAAACCATTGGTGTCGGCTTGGGAACGAATGATGAATCTTATCTGCGGAATGAAGTACTGCCGAAGGTAGGCGATTTTGAGATTAAAACATATGATGATGTCATTACTTCCTTAAAGGATCTAAACTCTGGACGTATTGACGCAACAATCAACAATCTGTATGCTCTCAAGCCCATTATCGATAAAAACGGGTTCCAAATTAAAGCCGTAGGCGAGCCGATTAAATCGGATCAAGCGGGTGTAGCCATTAACAAGAAAACTCCTGAGCTCAAAGAAGCCTTGAACAAGGCTTTGAAGGAAATGAAGGAAGACGGCACTTATAAAACAATTTTCAAAAAGTGGTTTGGCGAGGAGCCAAAAGAATAACGTAAGCCTGTTAGAGGCGTCTGGCTCCAGTCTTGGCTTTTATGCTGACATGGGGCCACTCGTCTGAAAGAAGGGAATATAACCGATGCTTGAATTAATGTGGGAGAACGTCCCTTTTTTATTAAAGGGTGCTTATTATACGCTATATATTACGATTGTCTCTATGTTTTTTGGCTTAATCCTTGGTTTGGTTGTTGCTGTGGCCCGGTTGAAGGGGAATCGACCCGTGCGATGGCTGGCGCGCATGTATGTATCGATCATCCGGGGGACGCCGGTTTTGGTGCAGATTGCGGTCATTTATTATGGACTGGATGATTATGGAATATCATTCGGATCGCTGACGGCTGCTTGTCTGGCACTCAGTATTAATACAGGTGCGTACTTGTCGGAGACGTTCCGTGGAGCTATTTTGGCCGTACCCCAGGGTCAGACCGAGGCAGCTTATGCGACGGGAATGTCGCCCGGTCAAACGATGTGGCGTATTATTCTTCCTCAGGCGGTACGCATTGCAATTGCACCGATGGGGAATACATTTGTGGGTATGCTTAAAGAAACATCGCTGGTGTCGGTGATCGGGGTCAGTGAATTGATGCGACAGGCCCAGCTTTTACAAGCACAGTATTTGCTCTACATGCCGTTTCTGCTCGAAATTGGCCTGATGTACTGGATTATGAGCATTGGATTCTCCGCTATACTGGAGCGGGTGGAAAAGCGTCTGGCTCGAGCTTATTAAGGTGGAGATGATAGATGATGATAACAACAAACGGTTTAGGTAAACGATTCGGACAGGTAGAGGTTCTGAAAAGCATTGATTTTCAGGTTGCCGCTCGTGAAATCGTCGTATTACTCGGCCCGAGCGGCTCAGGTAAAAGTACCTTGCTGCGCTGCCTGAACGGTCTGGAAGAGCTGTCTTCCGGCAAGTTTGAGGTAAATGGGATTGAGGTCGATGCTACAGCTCCCGTTCGTGTCCGCCAAGCAGCCATTCGTGATATTCGCAAACAGACGGGGATGGTGTTCCAGCAATTCAATCTGTATCCGCACAAAACCGCCATCGGCAATGTCATTGAAGGACTGCTGACCGTAAAAAAAATGCCGCGCGACAAGGCTATGTCCATCGGACAACGGTTGTTGGAGCGGGTGGGGTTATCGGACAAGCAGGATGTACATCCTTCACGTCTGTCCGGTGGACAGCAGCAACGGGTAGCCATTGCGCGTGCGCTGGCGATGGACCCGGCAATTATGCTGTTCGACGAGCCGACATCGGCGCTTGATCCCGAGCTGGTAGGGGAAGTGCTGGGTGTTATGCGAGAATTGGCTCAAGATGGGATGACGATGGTCGTGGTTACCCATGAGATGAAATTTGCTCGTGAGGTGGCGGACAAGGTCGTATTTATGGCAGATGGTATCATTTTGGAGGAGGCAGCGCCACAGGCGTTTTTTGATACTCCCCAGCATGAGAGAACACAGAAATTTTTACGCCAAATCAGTGAATTTTAAAATAAGATCGAGGATGAATCATAGATTATTAAAATGGAAAGAAGGCCTTTGAACATGAAAGTATCTACAACTTGGCACGGTAAACGCGCGTTTACTTCGGAGGGACCATCCGGTTATTCGGTAGGGATGGATGCTACGGCGGCTTATGGCGGTGATGGTAAAGGAATGACACCCATGGAACTGCTGTTGGCAGGTCTGGCAGGATGTATGGGTATTGATATCACAATGATTTTGGATCGTTTCTTGTCGGACATTGCTCGTATTGATATTGACGCAGAAGGTACGCGCAAGGAAGAAACGCCGACAGGCTTTACAGCGATTGATCTGACATTCCACGTAGATGGAGATATTCCGGATTACCGCGTATGGAAAGCAATTCAGATGGGTAAGGAAAAATATTGTGCCGTATCCGATTCCTTAAAAGCGGAAATTCGAATGCACCTCATTTTGAATGGAACCGAAGTACCCTATCCAGCATAAGTGTTGAAGAATAATGAAAGAGAGTCAGCCTGTGTTATATACAGGAGGCTCTCTTTTTTATGTTATTTGAAAATATGACACGTAATGAAACTTTTTGTACTGTGTTTTCGTTTAAAATAGAAATTGAAATATAAAAATGGGAAAATAAACCTATGTATGAAATGCATACAGGGGGAGGTTATAGTGAAACGAAAGTGCCTTATCATAATAGCAACTATTGTGGCTACAGTGCTCATCGTTATGGGTGTGACAACAGGATTACTATCTTTCGTGCAGAATCAAGTGGCTAATCCCCCGAATACCGTCCGACCCACAACTGCGATTGTAGCCGAGGTTCAGGGTGAAACGAAGGAACAGGATGCTGCTCGGTGTTTGCTTCATTTTGTGGAGACGAATGCAGAAAAGGTTTCGATTACGATTCTGAGAGATGGAAAAAAGCTGGCAGGCCAAGAAGAGAACCGGATGATGCCTTTGGCGAGCACTGTCAAAACGATCATTGCGATTGAATATGCCAAGCAAGCGGCGGTGGGTCAGATTAACCCGGATAAGAGAGTGAAGCTGATTTCGCTGGAAAGGTTTTATTTGCCGGGTTTGGATGGTGGTGCTCACGCGGCGTGGCTACAGGATATGGAAGCTAAAGGGCGGATACAGAATGAAACTGTATCTGTACGTGAGGTTGCCAAGGGGATGATTCAATTCAGTTCCAACGCCAATGCGGAGTATTTAATGGACAAACTGGGGTTGGAAGCGATCAATCGGACGAGAGCCAACTTGGGTTTGCAAAATCATGATCCTATTTATCCTTTTGTATCCTCAATTCTGATTCCTTACGAACGTATGAAGGAGAGCCAAGGTGAGAATTGGAATAATACAAAGAATAATATTTCTGCCAAAGAAGCCATCCAGGCGATGTCTGACACGGAGTTTCGCCGATATGCCCGTGTGATTCATAACAAGCTGCGCCGTGATGTGAGTGGTTCTTACAAGAGAAACGCAGATATTAAGACCTGGTATGATCAGGATTATGACCGTATCAATACGGATCGTTTTATAGCTTCAACGACAGCCGATTATGCCTTTTTAATGAGTAAGCTGAACCGCCGTCAAGGGTTCACAAAAGTTGAGCAAAAGTTATTGTCCGAGGTCATGGAGAAACCTCTTATGGTTCTTCCTGAAAACCAGCAATTTCTGAAACATACTGGGCAAAAAGGTGGCTCCACAGCTTACGTTTTGACACTGGCCATGTATGCGACAGATAAGGAAGGGCATTTGACAGAGCTAGCTGTCTTTTTTAACGATTTGGATCCTAACACAAATGCCAGCTTGCCTGAAATGATAAATGATTTTAAAAAGAGATTACTACATGATAAATCGTTTACAAAAGAAATTAATCAGCGTATCGGTGTACAGGTGAGAAGGTAACGCAGCTAAACGCTACGGTATAATACAGCGTTTAGCTGCGATGCGCAACTCCTTATCCTCATCCTATCCGCTGCCTTTCTGTTTGCGTTCCCGTAGTAATAGATACAAAAAATATGGCGCGCCAATGACGGCTGTCACGATGCCAGCGGGAATTTCGAGCGGCGGCTTCAGACCCCGTCCGAGCGCGTCGGAGAGGACGAGAATCAGCGCGCCGATCATCGCCGAGCCGGGCAATAGATAGCGGTGGCGATTGCCAAATAACCGTCGTGCCAGATGCGGTGCCAGCAGTCCGATAAATCCGATGGAGCCGATGGCAGCGACACAGGAGGCAGCCAAGGCGACTGACACGGCTAGCAGTCCTGTACGCACACGCTTCACGCTAAGTCCCAGCCCAGCAGAGCTTTCCTCATCTAGGCTCATAATATCCAGCTTGCGCTGTAGTGCATAGGCGAGAGGTAGTAACACGATTAACCACGGCAGTAGCCCGTACACTTCGTCCCAGCCTTTGCCCCACAGACTTCCAGCTAGCCAAGTGAGCGTGTCGCTGGCTTCGAGTGGATACTTGACCAGTATATAGTCGGTCGCAGCCTGAAAAATAGCGCCCACCGCCAGTCCGGTCAAGGCTAGCATGTTGGGACGCATGCCTCCCTTCATCGAAAGCTGTACGAGCAACAGTGCTGCTAGCCCGGCACCGACAAAGGCGGCTACAGGCAACAGCGCCACTGGGGATGAGGGGAGCAGTACGATGACGAGAACCGCCGCAAAGCCGGCCCCTTTGGATACACCTACCACATCTGGTGAGGCTAGCGGGTTGCGGATCATGCCTTGCAGCAGAACACCGGCCACTGCCAGCCCAGCTCCGGCCATGATGGCCAGCAGGCCGCGCGGCAGCCGATAATGGTGAACGATGAACCAGGAAGAGGCATTCCGGTCAGTCAGAGCCGCGATCAGCTCAGAGGGCGTAATGTAGGTGCTGCCTACGCCTATAGCTATAAAAGCAACACTCAGCATGAGCGCGAGTAAAATCCACAGTTTTTTCATCGTGAAGCCCTCCCGTTCTTATGCGCTAGATATAAAAAGAAGGGCGCGCCCACCAGTGCGGTTACAATGCCAACGGGCGATTCATAAGGAAATGCAATAAATCGTCCAAGCACGTCTGCATAGGTCAGCAGAAGACCTCCGCAGATTGCAGACAGGGGGATGATCCGTCTGTAATTGTCGCCTGTAAACATCTTGATGATATTCGGTACCATCAGGCCCAAAAAGCCGATGGACCCGGCTACCGCTATGGCAGAGCCTGCCAGCATAATCACTGAGGCCGAGGCCAGTAGACGGACAAGACGTACGTTTTGTCCCAATCCCTGTGCGACCTCCGTCCCGAGGCTCAGCACAGATAGCGAAGGGGCTAGCGCCAGTGCAAGAATCATACCCACGGCAAACCATGGCAGCACCAGACGCGTGTCGGCCCATGTGGACCCGTCGATGGCTCCGGCGAGCCAATACAGCACATCAGATATTTGCTCGTTAAACACGAGCAGTCCCTGGGTGATGGAGGCCAGCAGCAGATGCACGGCCATCCCGGCTAGGGCCAGCTTGACCGGCGTCATGCCCGCCGTTCCGGCCAGCGCATATACGAAGGAGCCGCCTGCGATGGCCCCGGCGAAAGCAAAATAAATGCTGCCGGACGATCCGATATTCGGCAGCAGCACGACGGACAGCACGACAGCCAGCGAAGCGCCTGAGCTGACCCCGAATACCTGCGGCGAAGCCAGCGGGTTGCGTGTGATGGCCTGCATCAGGGCTCCTGCCACGGCAAGCCCGGCCCCGACGATTAGGCCAATAACGGCACGCGGTAGGCGGACCGTCAAGACAATGAGCTGATCCTTGGACGGGTGCTCGGTGAACAGCGCAGTCAGCATGGTGGGGATGTCCATCCTGACTGGGCCAATCGCCACGCTGAGTAGCAATCCAGCCAGCAACGCAGCGATAAGTGCAAAGAAGACCGGCTTATTCAGCCGGTCGCGTGAGGCTTGTCCGATCAATGGGAGCCGTCTCCTTTACTTTGCGCGGGATACAGAAGCGAAATGGCTTGCTCCAGTATTTTCTCGGCTGAGCCGAGTCCACGGTACCGGGTCCATAGTGCCCGGTTTACTTCGTAAACTTCCCCTTTTTTGACGGCTGTAATGTTTTGCCAAAGCGGGTTTTGCTTCCATTCCGCAATCAGCTTCTCGTCGGCTTCCACCAAAAAGATCACATCAGGATCCGCTTGTGAAATCTGTTCCAGCGTCAGCTTGACGGTAGGTTCGCTTGTATTTTGAAGGGCGTTGTGGATACCTGCTTGCTCCAGCAGTTGTCCATCAAAGGATGAAGCGCCGTGAGCCGATAGTGAATCAGAACGGAATACCCCTAGCAATACGCTGCGTGGCTCACCCGCTTGGATGCCTTCTTTCAACTTTTTCATTGTAGCTTTATGCGCCGCGAGAATTTGCTCGCCTTTTTCCTTCTCACCCAACGCATCGGCGATGACACTGAAGGATGCCAGGTTTTGTTCATAGGAGGAATTTCGGCTCTTTAGAACAATGGTCGGAGCAATCTCGCTTAGTTCTTTGTATATGCTTTTATGACGATTCAGATCGGCAATAATCAAATCCGGCTTCAAGGAGCTGATCGTCTCCAGGTTGGGCTGTTTGCGCGTGCCTACTGGTGTGAAGTTTATTTTCTTGCCGAGCAGCCCCTCAATATCATCGTCATTTTCCTGAGCTATGCCGACAGGTGTTACGCCCAGTTGGGTTGTAGCATCGACAAAAGAGAATTCCAAGGTTACGATTCTTTTGGGTGTACCTGTAACTTTGGTTTCTCCCATCTCATGTTTAATCATTCGAGTGTCGCCTGTTGCTTGAGGTGCTGCTGCGCTGTTATCTTGTGACTGGCTTCCACATCCCGCCATAATGACCGTCAGTAGTGCCAGGATCACTGCAAGCAGCATGCCTGTGCGCAGTGGTTGTTTCGGTGTTGCCATATATTATCCCCCGTTCCAAGTATGCTTACCAGAGAAACTGATAATCATTATCAATCAACTAACTGATGATCATTCTAGCAATCGGGAAGGAGGACGTAAATAATGTGGTCATTTAAACCGTTTTGATCGATTAAATGAATTAAATTCATTAAAATTACGAATGGGAGGAGGGGGAAGTACCAGGACATCAGATATGTAAGGTTTATGCATCCCCCCGTTGTCGGCGATAGATACGCTCCGGTCTGCCAACGGTTCCGTACACCTGATCGTGGTGCGCATCGCCACTTTCCACTAAGTACTCCAGATACCTTCTGGCTGTAGAACGGCTCATACCCAGCTCAATTCCCACTGTACCTGTAGTCACCTCACCCCGTCGATTCAGGAGATCTAACACTTTGTCGCAAGTCACTTTATCGATGCCTTTGGCCCATAGATCTCCAACTACGTTCCCTGCCATCCGACCGGTGCCCGCGCTTTGAAGCAAACTGTCAATTTCCGATTGCTCCACCGTGGATTGTTCTTCCTGCCATGTTGTGACTTGTCGCCGAAACCGGGCGTATTCCTTCAAGGTAGCACGCAATCTCTCAAATACAAGCGGCTTCACGATAAAATCAAACACACCTGCACGAACGGCTTGTACCACTGTTTCAGCTTCTTTGGCGGCAGTCAGCATAACAACATCTGTACCCGGATAGTGTTGCTTGATGAACGATAGCAGGGTTAGACCATCCGTATCAGGAAAATAAACATCCAGCACGACTAGAGGAGGACGGAGTACGTCCAGTTGAAGTTTTGCCTCAAATTCGTTCGTCGCGATTGCACATACGGTGAACCCATCCACCTTTTCAATAAATCGGCGGTTAATCTCCGCAATTCGCGGATCATCTTCAATAATAAGAACCTCAATGTCCGATAAAACCCGCTCATTCATGGGCGTAATCTCCTTTTGCATCATTACTCGTATCAGTTCTTTGTAAAGGAATGTATACCTCAAAAATACTTCCACCACCAGGCCGTTCGTGTACTTCTATAGAGCCGCCCATTCGTTCAGTGTACTCCAGCACGAGAGCAAGGCCATATCCATGTCCAGCTTCTGCTTTGGTCGAAGCTCCTCTGACAAACAGCTTTTCTTGGATATCGTGAGAAATTCCCGATCCGTTATCTGCAACTTCGACGATGATGGCTTCAGTCGTTTCTTCAAGCCGGAACCAGACCTGTCCGTCAGAGATGGAGGACATCGCAACAGCTTCCATGGCATTGTCCAGCAGGTTTCCGGCTATGGAAGCGAGAAAGGACCACTCCAACGTAGGAGACTGGGTTGAGAATGCTCCTTTAATATCAGAATGGAGTAAAATCCCTTTTTCCAGCGCCTGTTTCTTCTTACCGATCAGTAGGCTGGCGATGATTGAATCGGGCAGGAGAGCTGTGGCAATCGGCCTGTGTACACGATATTCCTCTGATTCCTGGGTGATAAAGTCCACCGCTTCGTCATAACACTCCAACTGAATCAGGCCGGATATGAGATACAGCCGATTGGCGTATTCGTGTGTTTGTGATCGCAGTACTTCCGCATAATCTTTGACCTCTGTCAACTGTTGTGTCATTCGGAGCAGTTCGGTCTTGTCACGCAGACTGGCAACTGTGCCCATGATGCGACCGGAACGATCCTGGATCGGCACACGGCTGACGACTACAATTCGCTGCTGGACCTCAATTTCCTTATTCCATATGTACTGTCCCTGATCTGGCCCCATCGTTGAATGCTCTACTGTGTAATCGGCAACAAGCATATCAACCAGTACATCCGGAACACCAGTCAAGTGACGAAGGTCGCATCCGTAGATAGAGGTTTCCGGCGGGAGTCCGATCAAACGAGCTGCCTGTGGATTGGCAAGTGTGATTTGTCCGTTACTATTAACCGCGATAATCCCTTCGCCGATGGACTCAATAATGGCTTGCTTTTCCTGGTACAACCGTCCGATCTCCACTGGCTCCAGTCCATGCAGTGCGCGGCGTACCCGTTGCGCTATAATCAGGCTTCCCAATATGCCGATCATCAGAGCACCCACCATTAACCAGAGCCATGCATATGTGTATGTACGAATATTTTGCTGCACATCTGTCATTAAAAAACCTACAGAGACGAGCCCGATGGCCTTACCTTGCTGATCATAAACGGCTGTTTTGGCGCGTATTGACGGTCCGAGAGAGCCCGTCGATTCAGTGATCAAGGACTGCCCTTGCAGTACCTTATCATTCATGGGGTCTATCATAGGCGTGCCGATGCGCTCCGGGTTTACATGCCACTGCCGGATGAGATGGCGATCAGCAATAGTAATAAAATCAGCTCCGCTGCTGGCTTGGACGGGCTTTATGGCCTCGTTGATACGCGAACGCAATTGCGTCGTCTCGGTCCGCTCCAGAGCGTCTCTGACCTGCGCATCTACGGCGAGGGTATTGGCGACGGTTAGCGCCCTTTTTCCGATTTCATCATATAGAGCGGAGGTGATCATATATCGAAAGGATAATCCCAACAGCCCGGTAACTACCAGTACTAAAAGGGATATAAATACTATTAGTTTTGCCTGAAAACGCACATGCCTTCACCGCCGTTAAACAAAATATAGGAGGAACGAATCAGCCGATAATCTCCTCCATACGATCCATTTTACTGCATTACAGAAACGCCCGCACTTTTATTCTATCGAAAGAATGGTCTATAATAGAAATAGTTACATAATACGAGGAGGAACATAATATGATTATTATTCATGCCGATATGAAAGTTTTACCTGAGAAAAGAGAAACTTTTTTGCAACAAACCCAAGGGCTGATCAGCGCATCCCAAGCTGAAGAAGGCAATGTACGTTACACGTTAATGCAGGATCTGAATGATCCTAACGCATTTACGATGGTTGAAGAGTGGAAAGATGCTGCTGCTGTAGATTTCCATAATAATTCTGCCCATTTCCAGGCATTTGTTGCCGCCGCTAAAGAATTGTTGGCTGCTCCGCTTCAAGTGAATGCTTTTCAGGATGCAACTAAACTGTAACCATCCCGTTGGATAATTCATAATCAGGAACAGGAGGAATAGACATGGGGAACATTGCAGATACAACTGTACTGAATAACGGAGTTCAGATGCCTTGGCTTGGTTTTGGTACCTACAAGGCGGAAGGTAATGAGGTCTACGAAGCGGTCAAAACAGCTATTGAGGTCGGTTACCGTCACATTGATACAGCGGCGATCTACGGCAACGAGGAACTGGTTGGACAAGCCATTCGTGATAGTGGAGCGGCTAGAGAAAATCTGTTTGTAACCACCAAGCTATGGAATCAGGATCAGGGCTACGATTCAACACTGCGTGCCTTTGAGGAAAGTCGTAAACGGCTGGGTCTGGATATCATTGATCTGTATCTCATTCATTGGCCTGGTAAGGATAAGTACAAGGAAACCTGGAAAGCATTTGAACGCTTGTATGAAGAAGGAAGCGTACGCGCTATCGGCGTTAGTAACTTCCAAGTTCACCATCTCGAAGACCTCCTCCAAGATAGCAACATGGTTCCTGTCATCAATCAAGTGGAGCTTCACCCACGTCTGACACAACAAGAGCTGCATCAATACTGCCGGGAGCACCAGATTCAGCTAGAATCGTGGAGCCCGCTGATGAAGGGGAAATTAACCGAGCAAGCGGACATCGTTGAGATTGCTGCCAAATACGGTAAAACCTCTTCGCAGGTCATTTTGCGTTGGCATCTGGATCGGGGGATTGTGACGATTCCCAAATCGGTTACCGCGCATCGTATCCGCGAAAATGCCGATTTGTTCGATTTTGAACTAACTCCTGAGGATATTGACCGAATTAATGGTCTTCATCTGGATGAGCGTGTAGGCACCCATCCCGATAAGCTGTTGTTTTAAATAAATATTCACTTGTAAAAAGAACCTCCCATTCTGCGTTTATCGCGGTTTGGGAGGTTCCTTTTTTAGGTTCAGGTGTGGCTTTGTCTATTTACTTGTTTAGCTTACGATACAACAAGTAAGAATAGAGTACAGGAGAGATAACGGATATGATCAGTACGGTTAGGAAAATGACTACTCCCGCCATTCCACCGATCCATGCCGCCACCAACGCTGAAGCACCGCCAAGCATCATCATAGGCCCCCCGAAACGGTGCGTTTTACGCCATACCTCGGGATTAGACAGAGTCCACGGCGTGCGGATACCGAACGTATAGTTCGGCTGTACCTGAGTCATATAATTCCCCATCACCATCAGCATCAGGCCTATTAATCCTAAAATTATAGCATTCATTTGCAGTCGTATATTCAGGTTATACAGCAGCATTCCCCAACCGGCTATAGCGAGAATGAGCGAAGTGCCTACACGCGTAACCTCATAGGCTTTTGAAAATTTCTCATAATTAGCTCTGTTGGGGTCCATGTGGCGTGCCAATCGAATGACCAGCGGGACTAGGCCCAACAACACGAGCATGATAATAGAACCACTTTTGCTCGTATACCCGTCTGCTGTATTGTTAAAGTTAATATGCGAGACTAGAACATTGGGAAGCCGGTCGTACAGCAGTATAGCGCCTATGGCGGGTGATAAGGCAATCAAAGTTGTCAAAACATCCGTCAAGCTCCAAGGTGTTCGAAATTTCATTCAGATTCCTCCCCATCCTTAATATGATTCACATTTTTCCTGGCAGGGGTATCGGAGTGGGCTATACTGAACATCCAACCGATGACATCCGCCACAACCGTTGTATGCAGGGTGTATATAATGTTTTGCCCCTGTCGTTCATCCAGCACCAGCCCAGCCTGCTTTAGGATATTGAGATGGTGGGAGATGCTGGGTTTGCTAATTTGAAAATGTTCAGCTACTTCGCCTGCGCTCATGCTTTTTTCCTTTAAAAGCTGCAAGATTGTACGCCGGGTCGGATCAGCCAAAGCTTTGAAGGCATCGTTCAAAATACATTTCCTCCTTTAGATATTTAGATAATATTCTAAATATCTAACACCATAGTAAAATACAGCTATACTACATGTCAATGGAACAAGACATCATTTTAGAAAAAAGAATTACATGAGGTCGATTGTGTTGTAAAAAGCAATGAAGTTGGCTATAATCAATTTATACTAAAAATAAGAATCTTAATTTAAAGAAAAACGAGGGAGGAAATATAGATGAAACACGTATTTCGTAAAGGAAATCATCCGCAAGCCCCGGTTATTTTGCTGTTGCATGGTACAGGCGGGAATGAACAAGACCTAATACCTTTGGCTGAGATGGTAGCACCGGGAGCTTCTGTGTTAGGCGTAAGAGGAAATGTGCTGGAAAATGGGATGCCGCGTTTCTTTCGCCGTTTGGCAGAAGGAGTGTTCGACATTGAGGATCTCGTATTTCGTACCAAAGAACTGAGCGAATTTGTGGACACAGCTGCAGAGCAATACGATTTTGACCGTAATAACGTGGTGGCTCTGGGCTATTCCAATGGTGCAAACATAGCCGCCAGCATGCTCTTTCACGATGCAAAAGCGTTACGCGGAGCTATTTTGCACCATGCAATGGTGCCGTTGCGTGGGCTGGACTTGCCTGAATTGAACGGTGTCCCTGTATTTCTGTCTTCCGGTGAAAATGACCCGATTGTTCCGGCTTCGGAATCCCGGGAGCTGCAAGCATTATTGGAGGGAGCCGGAGCGCAGGTGGAAGCATATTGGGAACGCAATGGTCATCAATTGACCCGTACAGAAGCTGCCGCCGCAGGCCAATGGTTTGGAGAGCATTTTAATCTGAGTGGAGAGCAGATTTAAATACCGGATAAGTTAAAATGTTGAGGATAGGGCGAGTAACCTGGTTAAAATCATTGCCCAAAAGAGTCGACTGCTTGTAGGCTGTCGGCTCTTATCCTAGCAGCATTCCTCCAGTTGCCCCCACAAGAACTACCACCCAGGGCGGCAGCTTCCAAAAAACCAGCATCACAAACAAAATGACCGCCAGAGCAAAGTCTATTGGCTTCAGGATGGCGGTAGTCCAAAGCGGATCATACAGCGCAGCCAGCAAAATACCAACCACAGCTGCATTCACTCCTACCAAAGCCCTTTGGATTTTCGGACTGTTTCTTAATTTATTCCAGAACGGAAGTACGCCGACAACAAGAAGAAATGCTGGCAAAAAAATGGCGAGAGTAGCAATCATCGCTCCTGGTAACCCCCAGGCCATAGCTCCAAGGTAACCTGCAAAGGTGAATAACGGCCCTGGAACGGCTTGCGTAGCTCCGTAACCTGCCAAGAAATTCTCTCGGCTAACCCATCCAGTTGGAACAACTTCCCTCTCCAAAAGCGGCAATACCACGTGTCCCCCACCAAATACCAAAGAGCCTGAACGAAAAAAGCTATCGAACAGCGTTAACCATCCCACTTCCTCTGAGGATCTAAGAAGCGGAAGTGCCACAAGCATTGCAACAAATACAATCAAGGAGCAGACCGCAAAAGTTCGGCTAATCGCAATTTGAAGATTGGACGTAATCTCCGCCTCTTGCTTTCGAAAAAGCCATAACCCGATAACACCAGCAGTAACAATGATTAGAATTTGACTGTAAGCTGTATGCCAGGACAACGTAATCACGGCGGAAATCACGGCAATTGTCGCCCTATCCCGATCAGGCGTCAGCTTCTGTCCCATACCTAGAATAGCATGGGCCACAATCGCAACAGCTACGATCTTTAATCCGTGAATCCACCCCGCACTCGCTATATCGTATCCTTGAAGCAAGAAAGCAAACGCAACTAACACAAGAAACGACGGCAGTGTGAAACCAATCCAGGCAGCAAGTCCTCCAAGTAATCCTGCTCTTACAACCCCAATTCCAATGCCAACCTGACTACTGGAAGGACCAGGGAGAAACTGGCAGAGGGCTACAAGATCGGCGTAACTTGCTTCATCCATCCACTTTCGGCGACGTATGTATTCATCATGGAAGTATCCTATATGTGCAATCGGTCCTCCAAAGGAAGTGAGTCCTAATTTTGCGGACACCATCAGCACTTGAAGAAGAGTGGCTAATTGTCCCCTTAGCGGCTCTTGCTTATTCGTTTCCATAAACGGGGCTCCTTTTCTCATATCTTCTAACTTTAATATAACTGAATAATGTAATCTAAATTACTCCATTTTATTAATTTGGCTCAGGCATGCATAAAATGATCCGATAGCGATCAAGCTACGGATTAGCGCTCTACTGAGCGACCCCATGATTAGGAGGCGACAAAGGAATGGCAAAACCAGATAATCGAGCCGATAATGTTGAACATTTGCAACAAAGTATTCAGAACACACAGCAGAACCTGCATGAAGCTGAAGGATATCTGAACGAATTTTCCTCTGAAATCAGCAACGAGGAACGTAAGCAGATCGAAGAAAAAAATAATCGTCGTAAAGAAAGTATTAGATCATTTCGGGAAGAAGTTAAGGACGAAGCAGCTCATTCCCAAGAATAGTTAAAAGAACGAGGCCCAACTTCGAGTTTCAATTCGAGTGGGGCCTCTTTTTATGCAAAAATCATCATAACCGCATTCAATTCATTTGCCCCCTATAATGCAATGGAGACGCTAATCGGCGTTGAAAAAAATATTTTATAAATAATGTTGTTGTAAACTAATTTGTATTGATGTTAAATAATAAAAGAAAGCGCAATCATTTATGAATTAGGATTTCATCATGCGAAGGGGGAAGGATATGCTGCTGCGAAGAAAAAGCATGGGTTTGATGCTTATGGCGGTGGTTTTGATGGCTGGACTGCTGCAAGGCTGTTCTTTCAAGACCGATGAAAAGGAAGGGCCGGGAACAGAACTTGTATTATGGACGTTCAATGAACTGCATGAGAAGTTTTTTCTGCAAATGGCTGACCAATGGAACCAACAGCACCCTGATGAATTGATTAATTTGAAAGCGAATACATTTCCTTATGACAACCATCACAGCAAGCTGTCGATTGCGCTGCAATCGGGGGTGGGAGCGCCGGATATCGCGGATATCGAGGTGAACAAGATCGGTAATTTCCTCAAAGGGATACCGCAACTGGTCCCGCTCAATCCGGTGATTGACCCCGAGATCAATAACATTGTACCTTCCAGAGTACAGATTTACGGCAAAGACGGTAAATATTACGGCATTGACTTCCACGTTGGGGCCGAAGTGATGTATTACAATAAAGAGATTATGGATCAGGCGGGGGTAAACCCGGATTCCATCGTCACCTGGGCAGACTATGCTGCTGCAGGCAAGCAAGTACTGGCGAAAACAGGCAAGCCAATGGCGACCTTAGAAACGAATGATCTGTGGAGCTATTGGCCGATGATCTCCCAGCAAAATTCAGATTTTCTAGATGACAAGGGCGAGTTGACGTTGGATAACGAAACCAATATTAAAACACTTGAATTTCTTCAGCAGTTGGTAAAAGACAAAGTCGCTATTCCCTCACCGGGCGGCGGGCATCACATGGAGGAATACTACGGGTTTATGAACAAAGGTGGGGCTGCTTCGGTATGGATGCCGATGTGGTACATGGGGCGTTTTACGGATTACATGCCTGACCTCAAAGGTAAAATTATCATCAGACCCATGCCGGCGTGGGAAAAAGGCGGCTATCGCTCAGCAGGTATGGGCGGGACCGGAACGGTAGTCACGAACCAATCAGAGCACCAGGATCTGGCGATGCGTTTTCTAGCCTTTGCCAAGCTATCCAAGCAAGGGAATGTGGAGATTTGGAAGCAGCTAGGGTTTGATCCCATCCGCAGTGAAGTGTGGACAATGCCGGAAGCCAAAGCCAAAAATAAATTTACGGAGTATTTCGGAACAAATATTTTTGACACGCTGATCGAAGTCAAAGATGAGATCAATGCGGTGCATATTGGACCGAAAACGCCTGACATCGCCAGTGCTGTACGCAATAAAATACTTTATCGGACACTACAGAGTGGCGAAGATCCAGCCACGGTGCTGCATGAGCTAGCAGATGAACTGAGATAGACCCCAACAGGAAAGGGAGTGAGATTCATGGCAACGCCCGTTCATACGAACGCTAATGTACCGACAGGTCAGCCGCCAAAAACTCAGCGTCCGGCCAGAAGCCAATGGAGCCGATTTATTCATTCCAGTCGTACGGCACCGTATGTGTTTGTCCTTCCATTTTTACTGTCCTTTGCGCTATTTTTTGCCTATCCGGTCATCTCGACGGTCATTATGAGCTTCCAGGAAGTCCTGCCAGGGATAACAACTTATGTTGGACTGGAAAATTATAAGGACTTAATCAATCCTACGTTTGGAAAGGCGATATTGAATAGCGTCCTGTACACGCTGCTTACACTGGTCGTGCTGATTCCTCTACCACTGGTACTGGCGGTATTGCTGAATTCGCCTAAAATGCCGGGCAGAGGGTTGTTTCGCTCCGTGATGTTTATACCTGCACTAACCTCGGTGGTGGTAGCAGGAACGATCTTCCGCCTCATGTTCGGGGAATTGGATGGTTCTCTGATGAACTCTCTGTTGGGGGTATTCGGTCTGGAGCCTTACAAATGGCTAATGAACGCGAACACCGGCTTTTTAGCGTTGATCGTGCTGGCCTTGTGGAGATGGTTGGGCGTAAATATGCTGTACTACATGTCGGGACTCCAGAACATTCCTCCCGAGTTGTATGAAGCTGCGCAGATTGATGGAGCCAGTCGTTTCGATTCATTTTGGCGGATTACGATTCCTATGCTGAAACCAGTGACGATCTACGTATTTACGATTAGCATTTATGCGGGGTTGTCCATGTTCACGGAGAGCTACATGTTGTGGAACGGAAATAACTCCCCGAACGATATTGGTTTAACGATTGTTGGCTATCTCTATCGCCAAGGTCTGGAGCAGAACAGTATGGGCTTCGGAGCTGCGGTGGGCATTGTATTGCTCGTATTTACACTCGTGCTGAACCTGATCCAGCTCAAATTTTTCGGCATGTTCCGGAAGGAGGATTAAGCGATGGCTCAGAAACAAAAAGGCTCGTTATCCGCATTGCTCGTTGTCCTGTTCATTCTGTTTGCCGGGTTTGCCCTGTTTCCGCTATTTGCCGTGACGCTTGCCTCGTTCAAGCCATCGACAGAGCTGTTGCGCTACGGCTTGAATCTTAAGCTGGAGTGGGACATCATGTCCTTGAAAAACTATGCGTTCATCTTTCAGGGGACGACGGATTATTTTCAATGGTACTGGAACAGTATTGTTATTACCGTCTTGTTTACGGTGTTATGTCTGATATTGTCGGCGATGGTGGGGTATGGTCTGGAGATGTACCGTTTTAGATTGAAAAATGTGATTTTCACACTAGTGCTGGTCGTGATGATGATCCCGGTAGAAATTATCATGCTGCCGCTCTACAAGCTAATGATCGGCATGAAGCTGATTAATACAGTATGGGGTGTAATTCTACCCTTCGTCGTCGCGCCGATCCCAATCTTTTTCTTCCGTCAATATTTGAGTGGAGTACCCAAGGATTTTATGGATGCTGCGCGGGTTGACGGCTGCTCAGAATATGGCATTTTCGTACGCATTATGATGCCTCTAATGGCGCCTGCATTTGCGGCAATGGCTATTTTGCAGGCGATGAACAGTTGGAATAACTTCCTGTGGCCGATGATTGTATTGCGGACCAACGACATGCTGACACTGCCCATTGGACTGTCTAGTCTGCTGACGCCATATGGCAACAATTATGATGTGCTGATTGCGGGCTCCGTTTTGGCTATTTTACCGATTCTGGTCGTGTTTCTATTCTTCCAGCGTTACTTTATTGAAGGAATGACGGCAGGTGGAGTAAAAGGGTAATCGGAAAGGTATTCAATGGAGCGATTGAATACAAGAAATGTGCAACGTCAGAAAAGGTTGATCGGGCATTGATCCCGGTCTTCCTTTTTTTAGATTTGATTGATTTTCATTCTCATTTTCATGCTATCATCTGCACAAGCTATGGGTAAACGTGGTATGATATTTGAAAGATTTCAAATACAGAAATATTCAGGCGGAGCGTGGAGAACCTATGGAACCAACAGAAACCCAGAAAAATGACCCGGCCATGGCGTCAACCGTTGGCATGGAGGATATTGTACGGGCGCATCATATGCTGCGTGAGGTGATTGTACGTACACCTTTACAGAGGGATGCCGTCCTATCGGCCAAATATAACTGTAATGTGTATCTGAAAAGAGAGGATCTTCAAGTCGTGCGGTCCTTTAAAATCCGTGGAGCTTACAACATGATCCGTAGCTTGACTCCTGAGCAAATGGAAAAAGGCATCGTGTGTGCGAGTGCGGGGAATCATGCGCAAGGTGTGGCTTTTTCATGTAATGCACTTGGTATCCATGGTAAAATATTTATGCCGAGTACAACGCCCAATCAGAAGGTGAAGCAGGTTCGTCGCTTTGGCGGAAACAGTGTCGAGGTCATTTTGACTGGAGATACGTTTGACGATGCCTATGATGAGGCCATGAAGGTGTGTAGCGAACAGGCAATGACCTTCATACATCCGTTTGATCAGCCGAAAATTATTGCGGGCAATGGTACGATTGCGATGGAAGTGATGGAGAGTCTAGATACACCTATGGATTATGTGTTCGTAACGATTGGCGGCGGCGGTTTGGCGGCAGGCGTAGGTACGTATGTTAAAACCGTGAGTCCATCCACCAAGGTCATTGGTGTGGAACCCCTTGGCGCGGCGTCGATGACGGAAGCGATGCGTTTACACAAGGTGGTTACACTGGATCAAATAGACAAGTTTGTTGACGGAGCTGCGGTGAAGCGTGTGGGTCAGCTGACATACGATATTTGTAAACATACCTTGGACGATATTGTGAAGGTACCGGAAGGTAAAGCATGTACCGCGATTCTGGAGCTGTATAATGAAAATGCGATTGTTGTGGAGCCTGCGGGTTCACTGCCTGTTGCAGCACTTGATCTGTACCGCGAGCAGATTCAAGGCAAAACGGTTGTCTGTATCGTCAGCGGTGGTAACAACGATATAGATCGAATGCAGGAGATTAAGGAACGGTCCCTAATTTACGAAGGACTGAAGCATTATTTTATGGTGAATTTCCCGCAAAGAGCTGGGGCACTGCGTGAGTTTCTACAGGATGTGCTTGGACCGGACGACGATATTACTAGGTTTGAATATACGAAAAAGAATGATAAGGAAAATGGACCAGCTCTGGTCGGCATTGAGCTGTTCCACAAGGAAGACTATTTTCCTTTAATTGAACGAATGAACCGCAAGGGGCTTAAATATACGGAACTGAATAAAAACGAAAATCTATTTAATATGCTAATTTGAAAAGGAGCCTGCGGGCTCCCTTTTTTGTATCAGGATTTTGCAAAATCCTCGTATGTAAAGCGTTATGCGTAGTTTATAAATTTCTTTTTATTTGAAATAAAGCGTTTACAAAATAGAATGTGATAGGTTAATATATGGGTAACTTCATAAGTATAAACACTAATGTAATAGGTGTGTCACCTGAATTTCATTATAAGATACTCATTCGGAGGTGCGAAAGAAATGTTGAAAGCATGGAAAAAATCAGTACGGAGTAAATTGACCCGAACGGCGTTTGCTGCCGTAACCTCGGCTGCTTTGTTACTTTCAGTGATGCCATCTGCATCCGCAGAGCACTGGGCGTTAACTGGTGATGTGGCAGTACATGATCCGTCCATTACGAAAGAAGGCAACGCTTGGTATATTTTCTCCACAGGGCAGGGGATACAGGTTCAAAGATCGGACGACGGACGCAATTTTTACAGATTGCCGCAAATATTCCTGTCGCCGCCATCATGGTGGAAATCGTATGTACCTAAGCAAAAGCCTAACGATGTGTGGGCACCGGACGCTCAGAAGTACAATGGACGTGTCTGGGTTTACTATTCCATTTCTACTTTTGGGTCACGCACTTCGGCCATTGGATTGACTTCAGCAACAAGCATTGGCGCGGGGAGCTGGAGAGATGATGGACTCGTGCTGCGTACGACGGATGCCAACGATTATAATGCGATTGACCCAAATCTCGTCATTGACGCTTCCGGTAACCCGTGGCTTTCCTTTGGTTCATGGAATTCAGGCTTGAAAGTGACTCGATTGGACAAGAATACGATGAAGCCTACGGGGCAGATCTATTCTATCGCCAAGCGTACGGCGGGTGGTTTGGAAGCGCCACATGTTACATACCGCGATGGGTATTATTATCTGTTTGCTTCCATTGATAACTGCTGCAAAGGCGTAGATAGTAATTATAAGATTATTTACGGTCGCTCTACTAGTATTACCGGACCGTATGTGGACAAGAGCGGCAAAAGCCTGATGGACGGCGGCGGAACGATACTGGATGCGGGGAATGACCGTTGGAAGGGACCGGGCGGCCAATCCGTCTATAACAACAGTGTGATTGCGCGTCATGCCTATGATGCCACTGATAAAGGAAATCCAAAACTTCTGATTAGTGATTTAAAATGGGATTCGGCAGGCTGGCCTACGTACTAAAGAGAGGACCGTTTGGAGTCACCTATGTAGTAAAATCATATAGATATATTCAAAAACTGTTCCTCTTATGGGGAACAGTTTTTGGCTTGCAATGTCATAGAAACATGCTATTATGTATCAAGTTGATAACAATTATCATTATCGTTATTGTTTTGGAAAACATAATGATTTTTTCAGGTACGGAGGGAGTGACCTCATCAAATGCAGTCTAAAGACAGCATGGACAAACATACAGCTCGGACAGAGAGGGCAGTTCCTGAAGTAGTCATAACAGCACGTCCAGTACTTCGAGCGGCTAGGATTCGGCAGGCGTTGTTGTTCACAGCTTCGGCTGTATTGTTGGGTTTGGCCATATTCGCCGCCATTTCTCTCGGAGCCAAGGACTTGACCGTAAGCACCGTGTGGTCGGCAGTATTTCACTATGATCGTTCGCTGATGACACATCAGATCATTCATGAGTTGAGATTGCCGCGTGTACTCGGTGCAGCTGTTATTGGAGCTGCGCTTGCGGTTGCAGGTTCTCTGATTCAGGGCATTACGCGCAACCCGCTGGGAGATACAGGTGTGCTGGGCATTAACGCAGGAGCGATGTTTGTAGTTGCAGTGAGTTTTGCCTTTTTTCCCGATCTTCCTTATGGGACGTTAATAGTATTGTCGTTCCTGGGGGCGCTGATGAGTACCTTACTGGTATTTGGTCTGGGAGCATCTGCGCCTGGTGGTTTGACACCTATGAGACTGACGGTGTCTGGAGCTGTGACGGCTGCCCTGTTAGGTTCCATGACTTCGGGGATTGCGATTTATTTTGATTTAAGTCAGGATTTAGCCTTCTGGTATGCGGGTGGTGTAGCCGGGATCAAATGGTCGCAGCTTGAGATTCTTGCACCGATTTTGCTTATTGTGATCGCCTGGTCTATGGGGCTGGCACGTTCTATTTCGCTGATTTCGATGGGCGATGAGGTGGCGTTAAACCTTGGGTTGAATCTCAGGCGCATTCGGCTTTTGGGTCTGCTGACCGTAGTGGTACTGGCCGGACTCTCTGTATCGGCTGCTGGAGCCATCGGCTTTGTAGGTTTGGTTATCCCACATATCGCTCGCAAGCTAATCGGTGTGGATTATCGCCAGATCGTGCCGCTGTCTGCGTTATTGGGAGCCGTGTTACTGGTGCTGGCAGATTTGGGAGCGAGAATGGCAAATCCGCCAGAGGAGCTAGCTATTGGAATTATGGTGTCTTTTATCGGAGTACCCTTTTTCCTCTTTCTCGCCCGTAAGGAAAGGAGGGATTTATAGTGAGTCGCTCTTTAGGGATTGGGGACACGAGAACGAAAAAGGCTTGGCTCGTTTGTTTGGTATTGGCGGGAATCAGCTTTGCCGTCCTTGTTTTGGGTTTGAATACCGGAACGATTCGTATTCCACCGCTACGCGTACTGGATACGTTGTTTGGCGGTGGCAGCGGACGTGATCATATCGTTCTGTTCGAGTATCGTCTGCCTCGTATTGCTGTAACGGTGCTGGCTGGAGCGGGACTAGGCGCAGCCGGGGCGGTCATGCAAGGCTTGTCACGGAACGCACTTGCTGATCCGGGAGTGCTCGGTCTTCATGCAGGGGCTGCGTTGGGACTGGTGATGTTCGTTAGCTTTTTTCGCGACTTGGACGGTTCGGCCGCCGTCCTGATCCCCTTGTTTACCTTTGCAGGAGGTGTCATTGCGGCGGTGCTGATTGTTTTGTTGTCCTATAGCCGTAACAGAGGAATCGTGCCAGTGCGTCTGATTTTGTCCGGTATCGGTGTAGCCTCGGGCCTTAGCGCTATAACGCTGTATTGGTCGTTGCGGCTGGATGAGGATACATACGCATTTACCGCACGTTGGTTGGCTGGCAGCGTTTGGGGCCGGGACTGGATACATGCAGCAGCTTTGCTGCCTTGGTTAGTCATTGTATTACCCTACGTTCTGTCGCAGACGCGCAGTCTGAATAACCTGTCGTTGGGCGACGAGACCGCAGCTGGAATCGGTACAAGTGTGAAGCGCCAGCGCCTATTACTGCTGGGCGCAGCTGTGGCTCTATCCAGTGCCAGCGTATCCATGGCCGGAGGCATCGGCTTTATCGGGCTCATTGCGCCTCATCTGGCTCGCCGCCTGGTTGGGCCGATGTACCAGCATTTGCTGCCAGTAGCCTGTTTGGTCGGGGTCGTCATTCTGGTCACCGCCGACACGATTGGGCGTTCGCTGTTTCAGCCGAATGCGATTCCCGCAGGTGTGGTGGTTGCTGTGGTAGGAGCTCCGTATTTTTTATTTCTGCTGTCCCGAACCAAATGACAGAAGGAATAGGTACATATGAAATCATAGGATGCAAATGATACAACCCGCTGAAATTAATAACTAAGTAGAAGCCTTCTATATTGATCATTATAATGTAGAGTTCTATAGCATAGGAGAGAATAAACATGAGAAAACACAAATTTGAGGGTTCAGGTTTTAAACGTTCATGGGTAGTCACAACTCTTGTTGTATGCATGATCATGCTATCTGCTTGCGGACAAGCAGCCGACAAACAGACTGCCGATACGAAAGCGGCGGACAGTGCGCAGACAACTATTAGTGCGGATTCGCGTATTGCTTCGATGTCTATTCATTTGACGAACAACCTGCTGGCATTGGGTATTACTCCGGCTGGTTCGGTCATTGGCGGAGATGTGAAGGATTTTCTACCGCATGTAAAAGATCGTCTTCAAAGTACCCGTAAGCTAGGTGTTGTCACGGACCCGGATATGGAAGCGGTACTGGAGCTCCAACCTGATCATATTTTCTTGGACAAAAAATATTCGGGAACCGATGTGGCTAAGTTTGAAAAAATTGCGCCGACCGAAGTTTTTGATCTGGATGAAGGCACATGGAAAGATCAATTGAAAAAAATAGCCGTTATGGTCAAACATGAAGCACAGGCAGACGCATTTCTAAAAGACTATGATACACAGAGGGAACGAGTCAAAAAGCTGATTCATTCAAAAATTGGAGACGGAACGGTTATGGCTGTACGTGTGACGGCGAAAGAGGTTCGTGTTATGGGGATGAAGCGTCCGGTAGGACCGCTGTTGTATCAGGACTTGGGTTTGAAGCCAGCCAAGGGTGTGGAGAAGATCAACAAGGCTTATCAGGTGGTTTCCCAAGAGGTTTTACCGGATTATGATGCCGATGCGATTCTTGTTATCATCAGTAAAGGCGCGGATGCCCAAAAGGTATACAAGCAGCTGGAAGGAAACACAGTATGGCAAGGTCTCAAAGCGGTGAAGCAAGGGCATGTCTACATGTTGGACGGACAGCCTTGGCTGGACTATTCCGCAATGGGACACAAAATGGCTCTGGATAATGCAGAACAACTATTTTCCAAATAAGTTCTAAAATATATCAAGCCGTATTCCTCCATGCAGCTTCTTGCAGGCCAGGAATACGGCTTTTTGGCGCACACCCCAGCTGTAAGTCGATTGCCTGATCGAAATGAAAAGGAGCTGCTATGACCCAAAATGGGGCAGCTCCATATAATGAAAATTGCGGGCTATGAACGTTTTTTACGCAGAAAAATCGGTTTGAGTCCAATAAAGCCGATGGCGGCGAGAATTAAATTTACCCAAGGTGAGATCCTGAATACTGGCAGTACACTGCGCAGCGCTAGTCCGGCGACAAGAATCACGACAACTAACACAACATACATCAAGATGGATTTAAGATTCATCTGGGGCTTTACGGGGGCGGGGTTTGGATGTTGTATCTCCTCGCCTTCTTCGGGACGATCCATAAAATTCATCAGGGCTTCAACGAGTAGAATGGCTCCTGCGGCGATGATGATAAGGGTGGATAGGCTGATTTCTTCAAAGGGTTTGAGATCTCCGCCTGTAAAGGTGACAAACCATCCGATAATCGCCTGTGTCAAAAAAAACATGGACAAGGCAACCCATGCAATAAGCGTATAATTTTTTGCTTTATTCATTGCTTCCTCCTGCTTTATGAGCGTATTCCAAGCTGATGGAACCGCCATTTCGTAACAAAGACAGTATACGTGAGGAAGCGTCGGATGGCAAAAGACTTTATCTATAGCATGTATATTACCGTTGCATTCTCCTCAAACTGGATAGAGGGTGAGCACGTGGAGCAACCTGAATATAAACGTTGAGAGGATGTGGCATCATGAAACTGGAGAACCAGGCAGATTATTTAGTCCAAAAACGACTGGGAAACGCTTCGAATGGGAATAGCGGGGCGGCCTCGTCTACAAATGTGAGTCACCGGAGCGTTCAAGGAACATCTCCAACGTACCGTATAGTGGACGATATCGAAGTGGCTGAGGATACAGAATTTGCAGGTGAGCTAGGTGCACAGAACTACCGCAGCCTGTGGCATGAGGATGAACATAACGGCGACTCTTGTAAACTGCAGTGGGAAGGACGAACGGAGACCCACCAAATGTTCAGGAACAGCTACGAATAACGAATGTCACTTTTAAATGTAGTGGATTCACTCACATAAGTGTAGTATAGCGTTCTCCGGAATCGCATCGGGGAGCGCTATTTGTTTACTTTTTTAACGATGTGAACTGACAGGTTGACAAGGAAGCAGGGCGATGATAGACTGACTTTACTATAAAACTTATTAAACTTATCGGAATTAAAGTAAATGAATATCCTGGATGGATATTCCACGTTACTATATGAGTTCGAAATCATAAATGTGTAGTGAAGCTTGAAACAGGGGGAATCAGGATGGAACGGCAAATTGGAATTCGTTTTGAACATGAAGAGCTGGCCGCAACAATTCATTATCCAAACCGTACAAATGAGGGAGAGCGTCAGAGACGAGTTCCCCTCGTTGTTATATGTCACGGTTTTGTAGGCAATCGTATCGGCGTAGATCGATTATTCGTCAAGACTGCGCGTGAACTGGCCGAAGGGGGATATTTTGTCCTGCGCTTTGATTTTGCCGGTTGTGGGGAAAGCACAGGTGAATACGGCAAGCAGGGGCTCGAGTCCATGATTAATCAGACACGTACCGTATTGGATTACGCCGTCAATTGTGCGGACATTGACCCGACCAAGGTGACGCTGATCGGTCACAGTCTGGGGGGCGCGGTTGCCCTTCTCACAGCCGTACGGGACAAGAGAGTACAAAATCTGGTCCTTTGGTCAGCAGTGGGCTATCCGTTCAATGACATCGTCAAAATTACGGAGCGAAGCGTGTACGATGAGTCTGTTAAAACTGGTCATGCCGATTATTTGGGCTATAAGTTTACGCCTGCTTACTTTGAGTCGTTAGCTCAATTTCAGCCGTTCCAGGAGGCCGTTAAATTTAACGGGGATGTGCTCGTCATTCATGGAACCTCGGATGATATTATTCCTGTCGATTATGCATTTCTGTTTCAAAAGATATTCTGGATGCGCCCAGAGGGACGCTGTGATAAAGAGATTATTTTCCAGGGAGATCACACTTTCTCGTCAGGTAAAGAGCGGCAACGGCTCATTGATCGGACGCTTGAATGGCTGGATGAACAGGAAAATATTCAACGTGATTGGCAGCACTGGATGATCTGATTTCAGTGTGTAACGGATTGTATTGGAAATTGCGCCTCCGCCGGAGTAAAATGGAAGAGTAACACTATACTGGCGTGTGGAGGTTGGCAGCGATGACATTACCCTCAATTTTTGTTGCGCATGGTTCACCGACACTGGCTGTAGAAAATAACGCATATACCAGCTTTCTTTCAAAGCTGGGCGCGAGCCTGCCCCGACCCAAAGGAATTGTCATTTTTTCCGCGCATTGGGATAGCCCCGATCAATGTATTGGCGCGGATGATCAGCATGCAGCGTTGCACGATTTCTATGGCTTTCCTGAAGAAATGTACTCAATCGATTACCCTGCACCAGGCGATCCAAAGCTGTATGAGGAGATAGAGCATCTGTTCAGTCAGCATAACTTGTTCCACCAGCCGGTTCGGAACCGGGGACTGGATCATGGAGCATGGGTGGTTTTGCGGCATATATATCCTGATGCGGACATACCGGTCGTACCGTTATCTATTGATTCTCGGCGCGCTCCTCAAGAGCAATACGAGATTGGACGGATGCTGGCGCCGTTGCGAGAACAAGGGATTTTGATTATCGGTAGCGGCGGATTGGTCCACAACTTGCGGACACTCAAGCAGACGAGTGAGCCAGCCGATTGGGCCGTTCAATATGATGACTGGATTGCACAGCAGCTTCAAGATTGGAATTTACGTCACTTATTCCAATATGACAAGAAGGCTCCATATGCCAAACAAGCGGTACCTTCTTATGGAATAGAGCATTTTTCACCTTTGTTTTATGCGATGGGGGCTGCGGATCAGGAGCGCTCCGCGCATAAGCTTTTTCAGTCGTATGTCCTTGGCTCGCTGAGTCTCAATTGTTGGGCTTTTGGTCAAGAAAGTGATACGTAAATGTAAAAAAGAACTTCCGAATCCACATGCTGTGTGGGAATGGAAGTTCTTTTGTGTTTTTTGCGTCTTCGATTAATTAGAAGGCACGTTCTTTTTTAGCCAAGTGGATACCTGCGAAGTACGTTGATCTCCATTTTGATCCAACAGTGTCATAAATGCTTTCAGCTTTTGAATATAGGTGCTCTTCGAATCCATATTACGTTGAACGAACCATTGATACCCTTTTTTGGCATACGGATGAATCCTCCCGGTATCATGATCGAATAATGGCGTATTGTTCGTGCCGTAGAAAGTATAGAAAAAGTACAGATCGTGCAATTTTTTTATAGCTTGTGTACGATTGGAATGTGGATATTGGTTTAAAAACAATTCCTGTGCCAGCACTCGTCCGGCTAACTGTTGATAGCCGATACGGAGCGCGGCATCTTTGGTAGCAGCCTGTCCGGATTCCATCGACATGATGTCAATATAGCTGCGGATATCTGCCGTGGTGTGCTTCCCGAATACTTTATATTTTTCATAGTTGATGATTGGGTAATACATGCCTTCTGCGGTTTCAAGTTTGTAGCCGGCATCTCTTGTTTGAGTTAGCAACTTTTTCAGGTTCGCATCGCTTGTACGGCTGATTACATTTGTGAACGAATCACCGGGTTTATAGATTTGATTTATTTTGGTTTGAACAGAGGTCGGGTATAGGGTCTGTGCATAGGAATCCAATTGCTGGTTCTGTGCATTTTCCAGATGAAGCACCATGAGGGTAGCTTGAGAAGCTGGAATGGATTGAATATGCTTTTGCAAATAAGTGAATGCCTGAGATAGCTTGCCGGGTTGGCCTAGTAGCTGCTCGAAGGCCTTGGAGATATGTTGTACACTTTCTGCCTGAGATGTCGTAGTAGACGTCGCCGCTTGGGCTGATGCCGTATATCCCGATCCCATAGTCTGCACTGTGAAAGTTACTGCTGCGAGCATGAGATAGGCTTTGGTGATTTTTTTCATGATATAACCCTCCATTACGTTCTTTGATGTAACTGTAGTGTATAGGGTAAATGTATCGTGAGCATTCCATGTTGTATCCAACTTGTAAACGTTTGGGGAGGATAATGAATCCGATAAAAGAGTCCGAGTTAGGAGGAGCTAAAATCCTCCTTGTGAGCATAACAGCGCAAAAAAAATAACCATTATCCCGGAGGATAACGGTTATTTGGGGGATGTTTAAGCTATTTTTCGACTAGGGTCCGCTGGAAAGGTATCTTTATTTTTACCAAACAGTCCACGCAGGAAGGGCAGTACCCAACGGTCAAAGCCAATTCTTCCGGCATTTGCGCCAGCAACTACGAGGAAGATTTCAAACAGCAGGTAGATTGCATTGGTGCTTACTGTACCCGAGAACAGGAACGAGAAGTTCATAACCATGGCCATCAAAGCAGCCAGTGTAGTCAATGTACCGAGAAGCAGGCCAACCCCGACCAAGAACTCACCCAACGGGATCAGGACGTTGAACAAACCTACATTCGGCAGGGCAAAGGCTTCGAGGAACGATCCCCACCAGCCTTGTACAGCGGGATGGTCTCCACCTGTTTTAGCAATGGCCCCCGAGATAAATCCGCCTGCATCGAATCCACCTGTCAGCTTTTCAAGTCCGTGAGTCATCCATTCATAACCTAGATAAACCCGTACGACAGTCAGCAACCACATTGCGACTTTGTTCTCACGTAACCAGCTATTAAACATTCAAACCACTCCTCTTTCTTAATCTATAATGTTGGTTGTATTTCATTTTGTTGGGATGATCATCTTTGCTACACCTTTATTGTAGTAGGTTCAGTTACAGTTATTTGTGATAAAAATCACAAAGTATGAATATTTTTAAAATTTTAATGTCTTCAGATAAGTATTCTATAGAGAGGTCATGCTTCAATCAAGACAAAAACAGGAAATAAAGCTTATAATGAGAAAAATAACGAAGTGGAGGGATGAACTTGTCCGGGCCCATTTCCCAACGAAATCATTGGTTGCGTGTAATGGCCTCAGCTCTGTTATGCATGACGCTGATGTCTTGTTCTGCTATGTCCAATACGGGAGATACTGAACCCGTTCCTCAACCGACCAAGCATAAAACAGAGAAGGAGGCGCTTGAACCGCCGAAGGAGCAGTCTACTCCGGCATTTACAGCTCCGCTTACCGGTCTTCCGGTGGAGCAGCCAGTTTTGGAGCGACCGCTCGCTGTCATGATTAACAATGCTCCAGCAGCACGTCCGCAGGCAGGACTTAGTCAGGCAGATATGGTATATGAAGTTCTTGCAGAAGGCGGAATTACCCGTCTGGTCGCTTTTTTCCAAAGTCATGGCGGAGATGTAAAGGTTGGTCCGGTCCGTAGCATTCGTCCGTATTTGATTGAGCTGGGCGAAACTTATGGTGCGTTGCCGATACACGCAGGGGGAAGCACAGATGCCTATGCGATTTTACAGCAGCAGCGGAAGGAACATTTAGATGAGATTTCAAATGGAGGGGCATACTTCTGGCGAAGCAAAGATCGTCGTCCTCCGCATAATCTATACACGGACGTGAATAGACTGCGCAAAGGAAGCGATAGTAAAGGGTATGCTACGCATACGGACGTTCCAGTATATACTTACCTTAAATCCGGCGAAACCCCAGTTATGGTGGACGAGACTGCAACATCTTTACAAATCCGGTTTTTGCTTAAAAGCTACCGGGTATCTTATACCTATGATCCAGCGGATCAACAATATAAGCGTTTTGTGAACGAAAAGTCACATGTGGATCAAAATAATAACCAACAGCTCTCAGCAGCCAATGTCATTGTGATGAGCACCAGGCATCGAACGTTGGATGATGTAGGCAGATTAAGTGTTGAACTGGACGGCAGCGGAGAGGCCATGGTGTTTCAACAAGGACAGTTAATACAGGCTGAGTGGCAACATACGCCAGGTGATGCGATTCGTTTTATGAAGAATGGGGTTGAAATTCCGTTAACGCCAGGTACATCCTATATACATGTGGTGCCTGCAGATACACCACTAAAGGAACATGTAACCATAGAAGTGAATTAGAAAACGAATTACACCTTTTTAGGAAAAAATTGTCGGATAATGAGCTTATATGTCGGGCACTGTATACGTATATCATGAAATTTGCTTTTACAAACATTACAAAAACATTGATGAGTGTGATAAGATAGCAAAGGTTGTCTATTGCAGTCGAAACAGGTTGCGGATATTTTCGTAAAGGGGTAATCGTTATGAGATTGAAGAAAAAGGATATATTCTTCGAGACGTTGGAAAATATGGCAGATACGATCGTGCAAGCAGCCGATTATTTTGCCCAACATACTTCAAATCTTCAAGATGTGACTTTGTTTACAAATGAAATGAAGAAGTATGAAAATAAGTGTGATGATTACACACACACGATTATTACTGAACTGAACAAGACCTTCATTACGCCGTTGGAACGCGACGACATCATGGAACTGACAACAACCATGGATGATGTGTTGGACGGTCTTGAAGCGACGGCTTCCCGTTTTTATATGTACAACATTACGGAGCCGGACGAGTATATTGTGCAGTTCGCTGATATTCTGCGTCAATCAGCTTACGAAATTCAGAAAGCTGTACATCTGCTTTCACAGAAAAAATTGCTGGCCATTCGTGAATACACTATTCGTCTGAATGATTTGGAAAATCAGGGGGATGAATTGTTGCGTATTTGCATCAAAAACCTGTTTGCAACTGTAACTGACCCTATTGAACTGATTAAACGCAAAGAATTGTACGAACGCCTTGAAACGACAACGGATTCATGCGAGGATGTTGCAAATATGCTGGAATCCATCATTATGCGTAACTCGTAAGGAGTCCTTTTACATGGATACAAGTTTACTGGTATTGGGTATTGTTATTTTTCTTGCTCTGGCATTTGATTTTATTAATGGGTTTCATGATACGGCGAACGCGATTGCAACTTCGGTATCGACCCGTGCATTGACCCCGCGACGTGCGATTATTATGGCTGCGGTCATGAACTTTCTCGGGGCAATATTGTTTACAGGGGTTGCGAAGACGATTGGTGGAAGTGTGGCTGATCCAACCAAGCTTACGAATGGAATTGATATCGTCATTGCGACGCTGATCGCTGCGATTATCTGGAACCTCTTAACCTGGTGGTTCGGTATTCCTTCATCCTCTTCTCATGCATTGATTGGTGCATTGGCTGGAGCGGTGTATGTAGGTGCAGGATCGGAAAAATTAAACTGGAGCGGCTTCATCGGGATTGTCGAAGGACTTATTTTCTCCCCGTTGATTGCTTTTGTTGTCGGTTACATCGTGATGATGATTTTAAAATACATCTTCGCTCATCGTAGTCCGCATACGGTGAACAAAGGGTTCCGTACAATGCAGGTCATTACAGCAGCGCTTCAGTCGTTCACGCATGGTACGAATGATGCTCAAAAGGCGATGGGGATTATTACATTCGCACTCGTTTCGTCGGGGTATCAGGACCATTTGGAAGTACCCATGTGGGTAAAAATTTCAGCCGCAACAGCCATGGCGCTAGGTACATCTATCGGGGGCTGGAAAATCATCAAGACGATGGGAACCAAGATTTTTAAAATCGAGCCAATTAACGGATTTGCAGCCGACATTTCGGGAGCCTCTGTTATTTTCACAGCTACATTGCTTCATTTGCCCGTAAGTACCACTCATGCCATTACTTCGGCTATTTTGGGTGTGGGTTCTGCGAAGCGTTTTTCCGCTGTGCGTTGGTCGCTGGCCGGTCGAATTATTATTACTTGGGTGATAACGATACCGATTGCTGCGCTGTTATCTGGATTGATTTTCAAAATTCTTTTCTAGTTCGTTATTATTTCTTGAAAAATAGGTACACACTATAGAACACACAATAAGCTTCCGTCCGCTTTTTGCGGCAGGGGCTTATTGGCATTCTGGGGCAAAACGGCTTCTTCAAAGTTTACACCTCCAGATAGTTCCATGAAACGTTTTTCAAAAATACCTGACATCAAAGTAGTCAATTTTTAATAACTCCTGTAAAATAAACAGAAAACTTTGAACCGTTCAACTGACTGGAGGAAATTATGCAAAAATCTAGAAAACTAATAGCACTTATCATTTGTTTGTTTTTTGTGGTTGCCCTGGCCGGTAATTTCGGTGTAGTGGCACATGCAGAAAATAAAACAAAGTATGATATCGGCACGGATACAACGTTCGCGCCTTTTGAGTTTGAAGATGTAGATGGTAAATTCGTCGGAATTGATATGGATTTGCTGGCAGCTATTGCCAAGGATCAGAATTTTGAATATACCATTAAGCCTCTTGGCTTTAACGCGGCAGTGCAGGCCCTTGAAACGAATCAAGTGGATGGTGTCATTGCCGGGATGAGTATTACCGATGAACGCAAGCGGAAATTTGATTTTTCTGAGCCTTATTTTGATTCAGGCGTCGTCATGGCGGTCCGTAAGGATAATGATACGGTTAAACGCTATGAGGACTTGAAAGGGCAGCGTGTCGCTGTCAAAACAGGAACGGAAGGTTATACATTCGCAGAGTCCATTAAGGCCAAATACGGCTTTACTACAGTACCGTTCGACGATTCTTCTCAAATGTATGATGAAGTTAAAACAGGTAATTCGGTTGCCTGCTTTGATGACTATCCGGTACTGGCATACGGTGTAAACCAGAATAACGGCCTTAAGCTGGTAACAGATAAGGAAAAAGGTGCTTCTTACGGGTTTGCTGTTAACCAAGGCAAAAACAAGGAGTTGCTGGAGAAATTTAATGCAGGGCTTGTTAATCTGCGTAATAGCGGGGAATACGATAAGATTTTGGCTAAATACCTTGGCGAATCGGGCAAAGGTGTGGCGCCTGTAGAGACCAGCCGCTGGGGGCTGATTTCCGCTTCGCTGCCTTCGCTGATTAAAGGCATGGGAAATACGTTGTTGTACACACTTGTATCTTTACTCGTAGCCTTTATCCTAGGTTTGGTGTTTGGCTTTATGAAAGTAAGCCATAACAAGGTGTTCCGTGGTATTGCAACTGTTTTCGTCGATATATTCCGCGGTATTCCGCTGATCGTGCTTGCTTTCTTTATTTACTTTGGTATTCCACAGGCACTGGACTTCAAAATGCCACTTTTTGTTGCGGCTGTATTGACGCTATCCCTGAATGCGGGTGCGTATGTAACTGAGATTATCCGTGGTGGTATTCAGTCCATTGATCCGGGACAAATGGAAGCAGCTCGTTCGCTTGGTCTACCCTATCGGACGGCTATGCTTAAAATCATTTTGCCACAAGCTGTGAAAATCATGATCCCGTCGTTTATCAATCAGTTGGTTATTACGTTGAAGGATACGTCCATTTTGTCTGTTATCGGTCTGGTCGAATTGACCCAATCGGGTAAGATCATTATTGCGCGGACATTCCAATCCTTTGATATTTGGCTGGTAGTAGCGGTGATGTATCTTATCGTCATTACAGTCCTGACCAAAATTTCCAACCGTCTTGAAGGGAGAGTTCGCCGTGGGTAAAATTATCGTTAAAAATCTTAAAAAAAGCTATGGTAGTAACCAAGTGCTAAAGGGCATCGACATGCAAGTACGTGAAGGCGAAGTTGTGTGTGTCATTGGCCCCTCTGGTTCGGGAAAAAGTACGTTTTTGCGTTGTATGAACATGCTTGAAGAAATTACCGCAGGTGAGGTCATTGTCGATGACTACAACTTGAGTGACAAAAACGTGGACATTAACAAAGTTCGTGAAAATATAGGTATGGTATTTCAGCACTTCAATCTGTTTCCGCATATGACCGTGCTTAAGAACATTATGTTCGCGCCGACTGAACTGGGGAAGCAGTCTAAGGCAGAGGCCCGGGAAACGGCCATGAAGCTGCTGGATCGTGTGGGGTTGGCCGATAAGGCAGATGCACTGCCAGGACAGCTTTCCGGCGGTCAGAAGCAGCGTGTGGCGATTGCACGTGCGCTGGCCATGAACCCAGACATTATGCTGTTCGACGAGCCGACCTCGGCGCTCGATCCTGAAATGGTGGGCGAAGTGCTTGGCGTAATGAATGATCTGGCGCGTGAAGGCATGACGATGATGATCGTAACGCATGAGATGGGTTTTGCACGCGAAGTAAGCGACCGTGTTGTTTTTATGGACGGTGGTTACATCGTAGAAGAAGGAACGCCACAAGAGGTATTTGGTAATCCGAAAAACGAGCGGACCATTAGTTTCTTAGAAAAAGTATTGTAAGAGGATTAAAAGTGAGGCAGGGTTTGTGGATGTAGGCGGGGATCTCGTTGTAAGACGCTCCGCGTTCCATTTGATCTTTCGATCGCTGTTGCCCCTGAATTTTTTTGGATTGTATAACACATGAAAAGGTTAAAATACAGGGGCAAAGGCGAACGCTCCGCTTCTCCAGATTCAAATGGACCGCTACGCTACGGCTCGCTGATTGCCCTTTTCGTGCCATGAGCCTGCCTCACTTTTGAATGAGTGGGTGCAGGGGAAGAGGGCGCGACGCAGCTCGGTGCTTGCTGCGCCGAGGGGCGAGGTAAGCCTCCGACCGCTTAGTGGCTTATGATGTTTATTTTCATAAGTGAGGATTTTGCAAAATTCTGAAGTGGAAGGCTTGCTTTGAAGATAAGAACTGCTCTGCACGAGGATAAAGGATATCTTGGGACGGCTTGTTGACCCGGAGATATCCTTTTCTTATTTAGTGTATGGGAATGTAGAGCTTGAGATTTGTATAATGCTGATTGGCTTATATAAAATATAAATGACATATCAGACGGAAGTGTAAGCGAGGGGGACGTACGGTGATACGTACATTGGCTATAGGTCATGATCATCAGGTAACAGTGGGAAAACCATTGGATCAGATCGTCATGGAGGATTACATATGGATGTGGGTAGATTTTAGCGAGCCTACAGATCGCGAGACGGAGCTGCTGACAAGTTATTTTCATTTTCACCCATTGGCTGTGGAGGATTGTATGCATGTTCTGCAACGTCCCAAATTGGATTATTACGAGGATGTGCAGTTTCTGGTCGTGCATGCGCTCGATGTAGATACGTTAGCTGCGGAAGAAGTGGATATGTTTATCAGCGCTCGTTTTTTGGTAACATATCACCATCATGAGTTAGAGGAGCTGGATCAAGCCTGGGAGCGGATTGTCCAGCATGCGAATGAACGCAAAATATGGTCGCGAGGACCGCTGGCTGCAGCCTACACGGTGATGGACAAACTGGTAGATAACTATTTTCCGAGCCTTTTTATGATTGAGGATGAATTGGCTGAGCTGGAGGGCTTGGGCGGTCGCGAATCCGTAGAGGAATTAATGAAGCAGGTGTTTGACCTGCGTGGCAGGCTGCTCAAGCTGCGCCGTACCATCGTACCTATGCGTGATCTGATGTACCGAGTTTTGAATTCGCAGCATGTGCAGGGCCAAGGAGATCATATGGCTTATTTTACCGATATATATGATCATTTATTGAAGCTGACAGACATGCTGGAGGCCGACCGCGAGATGACAGCCGACCTGAGGGACAGTTATATATCGCTCAATTCCAATCGCATGAATTCAATTATGAAGACGCTAACCGTAATTACGACTGTTTTTATGCCCTTGACGCTGATTGCAGGAATCTATGGTATGAATTTTTCGAATATGCCCGAGTTAGGCTGGAAATATGGATATTTTGGCGTACTGTTCTTCATGTTTTTGTTGAGTGTTGCCATGGTGGTCTGGTTTATGCGCCGAGGCTGGTTCAAATAGTATAGTCTACTTTCTTGTGCGTTTGCGCGGACGTCTGCGCGGGGTAGTGGTACTTTTGCGCTGTGTCTTTTTCCGGCGTCGGCGTGGTGGTGTATATTCATCCAGTTCCTCAGTAATTTGCGTTGTAGATTTTTTGCTTGCGTTTTTGTTGAATGCTGGGAGCGAGCCCATAATCAGTTTTGCCATCGGAGCAAATTGCTGCACGCTAGACATGATCTTTTGTACCTTGCCGACCGTAGCAACAATCCCGTCAATACCGCCCATACGGTCAATAATACCTTTAATATCGTTGAGATTACCAAGATTGCCAAGGCCGCCAAGCAGTCCTCCTTTGGCAGGGGCGGGGTCTGGCGTAACCACGGCAGAGTCTGTTATACTCGCTGGCGCCTCGTAAGGAACCAGTGCGGAGGAATCGACTTGCGGAACCTCGCTGTATGGATCGAGTCCAGGATAAGGAGATGAACTATACGGATCGGAAATGGCACGCGTTTGCGCCCTCCGATGATAGTAATGTCCAGGCATGAGATCACATTCCTTTGCAGGTTGATACTCTACTGTATGTTACAAACGCACAGTGGGTTTAGGCGCGTGTCCCGAAATCAGGTATAAAAGCGGATTTGGGCATTCGTACGGTATGTTTCTATGATCATAATGTTGTTCTGTAATGCGTGAAACCGTTAATGCTTGAAAAACTGACTATTCCTCAGGTACAATGAGGAGAGATCGTAACCTTGGGAGATGATAATCCATGCAGCTTAAAAAGCTTAATGATAAAAGTATTGATCAATTGTTCGAAGCTATTTTAACTCTTAAAAATTTGGAAGAATGCTATGTGTTTTTTGATGATCTGTGCACGATTAACGAAATTCAATCCCTCTCCCAACGTCTAGAGGTTGCCCGTATGCTAGGCAAAGGCAGCACATATAATCAGATTGAAGCAGAGACAGGAGCCAGTACAGCTACCATTTCACGTGTTAAACGTTGTCTGAACTACGGTAATGACGGATACAAAATGACTCTGGAACGTCTGGGACGCTAATGCGGAGCCCTGGGATACTGGTCATCAGCCATGGCTCTAGGGAGCCATATTGGGTAGAACAGGTGGATCAGGCAGTTGCAAAGCTTCATTTGCCGGAAGAAATACCGGTAGAGGTTTCATTTTTGGAAACGGTTAAAGAAAGATTGATTCAAAATGGTATTGACCGTCTGGAAGCCTTGGGTGTAACAGATATATTGGTTATTCCTTTGTTTGTGTCATCAGGTAGTACGCATGTAGATGAGATTAGCTATGCGCTGGGTGTCAAAGATGCGCCGGACAAAGAAACAGATTTGGAGCCGTTTCGATTGAAAGCGCAAGTGCATTTTGGTAGCCCGCTGGATGACGGAGAAGATGTTGCTCACATGGTGTGGGGCAAGGTTCGCCCGCTATCAGCCGACCCTGCGAGAGAGGTTATTTTACTCGTAGGTCACGGCAGTGTGCATAACGGCTTTTTTCAGCGCTGGGAGCAGGGGATTTCTTCGTTGGCCCGTACGGTGCAAAACGTGAGTGGTATCATCACGGACTACGCTTTGCTAAATCCCGAGAGTGTGTACGACAAGGCAGCGTACTGGAATCAGGATCGGGGTCATGATGTTATTGTGGCGCCGCTATTTTTGAGTTCGGGATATTTTACAAGTCACATAATTCCTAAACGCTTGCAGGGGCTCGAATACCGTTATTCGGGAGATCCTTTATTGCCGCATCCTTTGCTCACAAGCTGGATAGACAGGCAAATTCATGAATTATTGCAAAGCATGCAGAAGCAAGCGAGGTCAAGTAATAGATAGTCTGGTTCGGCTATAACGTCATTTCAGCCTTAAATTTCCTTATTTGGGCGAAGTCTGGCTTCTTTTATTGTAAAAGAGGTCTTTTTCCAGTATGATGATATTTTGTACAGACTGAATATGATGAACTGCGATGTGAATATAAATATCATTAAATATACGGGTGGCGTAACGGAATGAAAAGAGCTAGATTAATCTATAATCCGACCTCTGGGCGTGAGGAAATGAAGCGTCGTCTTGCGGATGTTTTGCAGCGCCTGGATGAAGGTGGTATTGAAGCCTCTTGCCATGCAACTACGGGTGAAGGGGACGCAACACGTGCGGCAATAGAGGCCATTGAGCGTGGGTATGACATGATTATCGCCGCTGGTGGCGACGGTACATTGTATGAGGTCATTAACGGCATGGCTGAAAGAGAAAACCGCCCGCCCCTAGGTGTGTTTCCTCTGGGGACGACGAATGATTTCGCCAGAGCACTGGGCATCCCCAAGCACTGGGAGGATTATTGCGACCTCGTTATTCGTCAAAATCCGAAGCCACTGGATATCGGAAAAGCGAACGACCGCTACTTTATCAACATTGCAGGCGGGGGAACTTTAACCGAGCTTACGTATGAAGTTCCAAGCAAGCTAAAGACGATGATTGGCCAGTTGGCGTACTATTTTAAAGGTATGGAGAAAATGGTCAGCCTTGCTCCACAGGAGCTGATCATCAAGGCATCGGGTCAGGAAGTGATCCACGACGAATTTATGCTTTTCCTGATTGCGAATACGAATTCGGTGGGCGGGTTTGAAAAGCTTGCTCCTGGGGCGACAATAGATGATGGACTGCTTGACGTCATCGCTGTGCGGAAATGCAATCTGGCGGAAATGATCCGATTGGTAACCCTTGCGCTGCGTGGTGAGCATTTGCAGGACAAGAAGATTGTTTATTTCAAAACAGATTACATGGAAGTGACCTCACCCGGCTATGTCCAGCTTAATCTGGATGGCGAACTGGGGGGCACTTTGCCAGCGACCTTCCGGAATTTACCTCATCATTTGAATGTTTTCCGGTGAGGAATGATGAGGAAATATTTCTGCTTCCGGACGGCAACGCAATATAGTATATGGAATGCAGAGTAGGTAGTTGTTTTTTTGTGTGAGCATATTGGTTCTTGCCGTTCTCCGTGGGGAGTAACGGCATTTTCGAGTTGATGTTTGTATGTTTAGATGACCGTTCAAATTAGACGTACGAAAGAAAATACCGCATAAAAAGAAGATCAGAAAGAAGTGACATTCATGACGAATAACCGTAGCGGACGTGGAAAAAGCCGCCGGAATGCAGCAACAGCAACTCCTGTTCAAGGAAATCAGCACCAAAACACTATGAAGGCGACAAGAGAGAGCGAACCAGAACAGTCTCAAGTTAGAGCTGGAAATGGGCTACTTCAAGCCGAAATCAAACATAAAAATGGAAATGTGAATGAAAATATGAATGATTCGGATCGGAAGAAGAGAAAGAACGGACGAGATACTCGTCGTTCTTCCAACGGTAGACGAAGTCATGATGCTTCCAATCGTAACCGGTCTAGTGTAGAGCGTAGCGATCTGCCTGTACAAAAGAACGATGAGGCCGTGATAGACATCATCGGCATGAACCACGATGGCGAGGGTGTAGGACGTGTCGAGGGTTTTACGCTGTTCGTTCCGGGTGCATTGCCAGGTGAAAAGGTACGGGTCAAGGTGCTGAAAACGAAAAAGCAGTACGGCTATGCCAAGCTGCTGGATATCGCGCAGGCTAGCCCAGACCGAATTGCAGCTCCGTGCGCCATCTACGATCAATGCGGTGGTTGCCAGATCCAGCATATGAGCTACGAAGCGCAGCTGGGCTGGAAGCGGCAACACGTGGTGGATGTGCTGGAGCGTATCGGGAAGCTGAGTGTGGCTACAGATGGTGAGGCCGATACAGCCAAGGCTTCTGATTCGGCCATGAATGCGGATGGAAATGCCGACAGTATGTCGCGTGTACAAGGCGTAGTCGTGCATCCTACGCTTGGTATGAGTGAGCCTTGGCGATACCGCAACAAAGCCCAGGTGCCGATTGGTGTTACCGAGGGTGGGCTTGTCGGCGGTTTCTATGCACGTGGCAGCCATCGAATTGTGGATATGAACACCTGTCTCATTCAGGATGAGCGTAATGACGAAGTTGTCGCACGTGTGAAAGAGATTGGCCGAATGCTGGGCATCAGTGCATATAATGAAGAAACCGGACGCGGGCTACTGCGCCATGTCGTTGTAAAGACCGCTTTTCGCACGGGTGAAATGATGCTGGTGCTCGTCACGAATGGGCGAGATATTCCGCATGCAGATGCGTGGATCGGCAGTATCCGTGAGCATATTCCACACGTGGCAAGCATATGCCAGAACGTGAATACAAAGCGAACGAACGTTATTTTTGGCGACGAGACTCGTGTACTGTGGGGACGTGACGTGATCTATGACTACATTGGAAACGTCCAGTTTGCGATTTCCGCGAGATCCTTTTATCAGGTGAATCCCGTACAAACGGAAGTGCTGTATAGCAAAACCGTTGAATATGCCGGGCTCACGGGCAAAGAAACGGTAATTGATGCGTATTGCGGCATTGGCACGATTTCTTTGTTCCTCGCTCAGCATGCGGATCAGGTGTATGGGGTGGAGATCGTCAAAGAAGCCATCGACGATGCACGGAGTAATGCGCTGTTGAACGAAATGCGCAATGTGAAGTTTGAGGTAGGCGCGTCCGAGGACGTCATTCCTGCATGGAAAGAGCAAGGGATCACAGCTGATGTTATCGTTGTCGATCCGCCCCGTAAGGGCTGTGATCCACGCCTGCTCGACACCATTCTGGAGATGAAGCCAGAGCGCGTGGTGTACGTATCCTGTAACCCAAGCACACTGGCGCGGGATTTAAGGATATTGGAGGATGGCGGGTATATTACTGTGGAAGTGCAACCCGTAGATATGTTTCCGCATACGGTGCATGTGGAGTGCTGTTCACTATTGGTCAGAAAAGATTAATAGTTGAGGTGTATTGGCGTTTGAAAAAGGTAAAAATCAAAACAAACTTACTGATAAAAACATCAATAAGATTATCGAAACGTACCGAAATCGTGTAGATGTTGATAAATATGCTCGTGTGGCATCAGCTGAAAATTTTAGGTATTCATGTGTAGAAATTGACGAAAAGGGTCAAGGATATTATTCCTCGGCTCTTTTTTTAAGCTATTCGCATGGGAACGGCATAGGCTGGGGGAAGTAATGCCGTGCAGTATTTCTATGAACTGCGGCGCAGTACGTTATAGAAGATGGCAAGGAGGGGCGGGCGCTCTTCCTTTTTTTGCGAGTCTTTTGGGGAGTATGCTCCTCTATTGAGTATGATATACTCATTTAGATGTCTATGCTTAACATATACTGCCGTTTGAACTACGTTGCTTAAACATGTTATATGTGAAGAAGAAGCAAGGACATGAACAGGTTAGCTTTACCATTTTGGGACCAAAGATTTGTCCTGGTATTTATAGAGGAGTTTTTGATATGACGAATAATTTTTGGCGTGATTTGCCACGACCTTTTTTTATACTGGCACCGATGGAAGATGTGACGGATGTTGTGTTTCGCCATGTCGTAAGTGAAGCAGCCAGACCGGATGTGTTTTTTACGGAGTTTGCGAATACAGAGAGTTATTGTCACCCGGAGGGGAACAAAAGTGTACGCGGGCGTTTGACTTTTACAGAGGATGAACAGCCCATGGTGGCCCATATCTGGGGAGATAAGCCGGAATATTTCCGTGAAATGAGCATCGGTATGGCGAAAGAAGGCTTCAAAGGCATCGATATTAATATGGGTTGTCCTGTAGCGAATGTAGCCGAGAATGGGAAGGGAAGCGGCCTGATCTGCCGTCCCGAAATCGCAGCGGATATCATTCAGGCCGCCAAAGCCGGGGGACTGCCCGTCAGTGTAAAAACAAGGCTCGGTTTCACTACCGTAGACGAATGGCGCGACTGGTTGACCCATATTTTGAAACAAGACATTGTGAATTTGTCCATTCATCTGCGGACAAGAGAGGAAATGAGTAAAGTAGACGCTCACTGGGAACTAATTCCGGAGATTAAGAAACTTCGTGATGAGGTGGCACCAGATACACTGCTGACCATTAACGGAGATATTCCGGACCGTCAGACCGGCTTGAAGCTCGCTGAGCAATATGGTGTGGATGGCATTATGATTGGGCGTGGTATTTTCCAGAATCCATTTGCGTTTGAGAAGGAGCCGAAGGAACACAGCAGTGAGGAATTGCTTGAACTGCTACGGCTTCATCTAGATCTCCATGATCATTATTCAGCGCAGGAGCCACGTTCGTTCAGCCCTCTCGCCCGCTTCTTCAAAATATATGTCCGTGGATTCCGAGGGGCAAGTGAACTCAGAAACAGCTTAATGAACGCCAAATCAACAAGTGAAGTGCGTACATTGCTTGATGAGTTTGGAAGCAAGGATCATGATGAGGTAGAGGAACGTGGAAATTAAATTGCCAAGTTGGGAGACGGGCTGTTAGTAGGCATTGAAAACATAGGAGGATATATGTCCTGGAGTAAATTGAAGCAACAACTGGAGAGCTTCCGCTGTCCTGCGTTAGACGGAAGAGTCGAATACCGAGCGACCAGTTACCGTTATTTGCCTGATAAGTCTGGAATCTGTTATATAACTGTAGATAAGAAGAACATACTCAATATGAATGATATCACTAGTTCGATCAAATGGTATCAGACGGAGTTGGAAATCAAGAATGATCCAGATATCCAAGTTCCTATCAGCAATGAAGACATTGAAACGGTCAGAAAAGATACTAAGGGGAACGTTCCCGAGGAGCGTCTACAAGTAATTGCAAGAGGTAGAAAAATATCAGAACATGCAAAGGAGCTTTTCTCAGCACAGGCCTCATTAAGCAAGTCTAATTTTAATATTGTAGCTAATAAATTTTTAACTACTTCTATAGAGGAAAGCTTAGAGAGTAATGATATCTTATTGAATATTCTAGCTTTAGTGGACAGACGAGTTGGAAAAAAACGAATATTAAACATGACCGAGAAGATGAAGTTAAAGCATCCCATTGTGCAGTATTTTTATGAACTACGGCGTAGTACGTTATGAAAATAAATAACTTTCATTGATGGGGGCACGTCGTGTCAGGATTAAGTGCTGTTCATTGTTGCTGCATTGCACATTGGCAAATAATTTGGATGTCTGGGAAAACAGCAAAGAGGGGCGGTGTGCCCCTCTTATTTTCGTAATGCTGAGCATTTTCATTTATTTACAGAAAGTGTAGCACTTCATTTTCATAATTTATCATCATAAAAAAACTTTTCTCTCATTCAATGATCTTGCTATATTCGATAAAAGCTGAATTGTATTCCTTATCTCATCTTCCGTAGTGTCTGGGTGAATTGCACAGATTCGGAGAACCGTTTTTCCATTAAGTTGTGTTGTAAGCACAGAGGCGTATCCGTTTGTCGTCATTTCTTGGGAGATCCTTCTATTCAGTGAATCTAATTCTTGCTCAGATAATCCAGTTGGCGCATATCGAAAGTTAACAATCGCTAACTTAGCGGGGGATACAATTTCCCAATGATTATGTTTTTTGATTTCATCTTCAGCCCATTCTGCGAGTTGAACTCCATGCTCTATGGCTTCACCGACAGCATTAGTTCCTAAAGCTTGTAGTGTCACCCATAGTTTCAAACTTCGAGCAGGCCGCGTTAATTCAGGACCCAGATCCCAATAATTAATATGTTCTTCATTAGTCTCGGCATCTTTCAAATATTCTGGATGTGTGCTGAAGCAGTTTCTGAGCTGTTGATTTTCTTTGGCTAAAACTACGCTACAGGAATATGTCTGCATTAACCATTTATGTGCATCCCAGGTAATGCTATCTGAACGCGATATTCCGCTCAAAAGGGGCTTATATTTCGAAGAGGCCAAAATCGATGCACCGTAAGCTCCATCCACGTGTAACCAAATGTTATGTTTTTCACATAGGTCAGCAATATCGTTTAGCGGGTCAATGCTTCCTGTATTGGTTGTGCCTGCCGTGGCAATGATCGCAAAAGGTTTCATGCCAGTCGCCTGATCATCCATTATTTTTTTCTCTAAGGCTGAAACATCCATACGAAAATTTTTATCACTTGGAACCTTTCTGATTTGATCACTACGGAATCCGAGGATGCGTAGCCCTTTGGCGACCGATGAATGAGTTTGATCTGAAACATAAGCAGTTCCAATGGCATATTCCTGCTCGGATAACCTTGCATTGCGTGCAGCCGCTAAAGCGGTCAAATTCGACAGCGATCCGCCCGACAGAAATAAGCCTCCAGCAGTATTGGGATATCCTGCTTGGTCACACATCCACCGTATCACTTCCCCCTCTAAAAGGCTTGCGCTCGAACTCAGCATCCAGCTTCCGGCATGGGTATTATAGGCGCTAGTCATGATATCTCCTAACCACGAGTAAAGAGACATTGGACCAGGAACCAATGCGAAAAAGCGAGGGTGTTGCATGAAGGTTTGGTGAGGATAGACGTTTTTCCTCATTTCATCGACGACCTCTTGTATCGGTCTTCCTTTTTTCGGAAAACCAATTCCCCTTAAATGAGCTATTGTATCCCCATCTGCAGTGTTGATTACTTTTTGAGATCGAATGTTATTGTTTTCTGCTATAAATGAATGTATGAACTGCTCAATAATCTCACCTAATTGTTGATTTAGTTCTTGATTCATCATAAGCATCTCCTTTGTTTAACTTCAACCAAAGTATAATATAACATCTGTTGTCATATTGTGAGATTCACCGATTTCATCATTACGTTTATTTTTAGGCTCCACATGCAGACTATATTTATATGGCTCAGGTTTAATCCATATTCATGATGTTGAGTTCGTTTTATCAAGTTTATTTCTGCTGTTATGCTAAACCCATCCCGTAAACTCCAGTATAGACGCTTTCGCAGATTGCGCTTCAGATTGTGCCCCTTTACGCCATTCTTTTGGCGGCTTTCCCATAAGCCTGGAGAAGCAACGGTTGAAGCTGGAAATGGAGTGAAAACCGACTTGTTCGGAGATCGAAAGAATAGAATCCTCCGTGCTTTTTAACTGCTTGCAAGCCTCTTCGATTCGGGTGCTGTTTAGGAAATCGAGAGGCGACGTCCCCATAATTTCATGGAATTTTCTTCGAAAATGAGTTGTACTTAAATGGCACAGGTCGGCCAAAAAATCCATCGTAATGGGGTTCATATAGTTTTTCGTGATGTATTCCAAAACCGGAGAAATGACAAAATCGTTTTTCAGGCTATGCTCTGTTTCTTGATCTGCCAACAGTTCATTCCTGGAATGAATTCTAAGGAGTTCTATGTAAAGGGATAGCAATAAGCCATAGGCACTTTCCTGATAGTAAGGATTCTGCTGTTTTAATTCTTCTACGATCGAAGTTGCAAGTGTATAAACCTTGGGATACTGCTCCTTATTCAATATACAGTTTTTTCCCTTCACCACCCACAAATTTGGTTCGAAGTTGCTGTAAGCACTTTTAAATGAATGTTGAAAGAGATCCTCTGGTGAAAAAAAGATATAAGACCACAGACTGGCTGTATTTGGCGAACTATACGTGGTATGAGGAAGATACCTGGGGATGAAGGTCACATCGCCGGCTTTGAAGGGTACAGATTCTCCTTTGATCTCCATGACGCCGCTATCTGAATAGCATATACCAATCTCCAAATGGTTATGGAAATGGAGATGCTCACTTTTAATATCAGAAATCTTCCAACGTTCACCGCTTAATAGCAAGACAGGGAAATTTATGGGCAAGCTATAGTGTCGATATTCTATAACGGGCTTCTTTTTTCTGGGCATATTCAATACCCCCATGACTTTGGTTTTAACCAGCAGATATACATCAGGATTTTGTAAAATCCTCACATAAATGATTGGAAATGCGCAGTTTTGTTGCGAATATGCTTAGATGGAGACTATTTTACTGCGTAGAATGGAATAAGTAAAGCGTTTTCAAAATAGTGACGAACAGCTCTCAAGTGCTTTTGGGAGCGTGGGCGCTAAGAGAGGGGAATAAAGATGCTTCAATTGGTTTGTGACAAGGAAGAGATATTAAAAGTTATCGACAAAGTCGTCAGAAAAACCATGACGATGGATTTAACGTGGGATTGGCCCTGCGGTGTGGCTTACTATGGTGTATCCAGAGCCTATACGAAAACAGGAAATAAAGAGTATTTAAATATGCTTGTGCAGTGGGCGGATGAATATATCGAGCTGGGTCTGCCGCACTGGACGGTAAACACATGTGCTATGGGCCATATGCTGATCACGTTGTATGAAGAAACAGGAGACCCAAAATATTGGGATATTGTGATGAGCAAGGTGGATTACATCCAAAACAATGCTCTCCGGTTCGGAGACCATGTTTTGCAGCATACGGTATCCGTGGCTAATGATTTTCCAGAACAGGCATGGGCGGACACATTGTTTATGGCGGCATTTTTTCTGCTGCGTGTAGGAACCAAATTAAAGGATGAGGCAATGATCCAGGACGCCTTAAATCAATATTACTGGCATATCAAATACCTGCAAGACCCTAGTAGCGGTCTCTGGTACCATGGCTACAATAATGTCAAGCAGGATCACATGTCCGGATTTTTCTGGGGGAGAGCGAATGCTTGGGGAGCATATACCATGTCGCAAGTCAAAATTCATTTAAAAGACTGGTACTTGTATCCGCAATGCATGGACGTAGAGTGTTCGCTTCGGGATCAACTGGCGGCACTAAAGGGTGTTCAAACGGAGAATGGTTTGTGGCGGACGGTACTGGATGACGAGGAGTCCTATGAAGAAGTGTCGGCATCTTGCGGTATCGCGGCGGCCATGATCAATAACGGCAATCCGCTGCATACCAAATACGTGCAAAAGGCATTGGAGGGCATCTTGAACCATATTAGCGAGGACGGTCGGGTACTAGGTGTGTCGGGCGGCACAGCGGTTATGAAAGATCGGGATGGGTATCGCAATATTCCAAAGGACTGGATTCAGGGCTGGGGTCAAGGCCTGGCATTGGCCTTTCTGTCTGATATGTTGAATTAGGAGGGAAGCAAGTTGTCCAAACAAACTACGGGGAACTTTACACTACCGGGAGAATCCGGTTATGAGGCGCTGACCCTGAAATTAGCTGAACGGTGGGGTGCCGATGTCATCCGTGATAGTGACGGCACGCAATTGTCCGATGAGATTATTAACGCTGGGTACGGCATATATTCGACAATCTGTATCATCAGAGATCATAATGAGTGGGCGTCCCGTAATCTGGATAAGCTGCAGCAGTGTTTTTTAATTACAAATCCAAAGGTAGCTGTACAAGATTATGTGTCCATCTATCTGATGGAGGATTTTTTTGCTGAACAGTTCAAAGTGAATGATTCCAAAGAAGCGTTTAACTATTGGCAGGTTTTTGACAGAACGACCGGAGAGGAAGTTCCAAGAGAACAGTGGAATTATGAAAGGGAATCCGGAAATGTGGTCATTACCGGAATTGTTCCTTGGCATAAATACACGGTAAGCTTTATGGCCTACCGGATCTGGGAAGAGATTTCCATGTACAATCACACCACGAATCATTGGGACAAAGAGCATTTGATGCAGATTGATCCTATCTATGCAGAAACGCAACAATATCTGCTGGATTGGATGGAAGATTGGTGTCTTCATCATAAGGAAACCACGGTTGTTCGGTTTACCTCCTTATTTTATAATTTCGTCTGGATCTGGGGCAGTAATGAGCGCAATCGCCATCTGTTCTCAGACTGGGGTTCATACGATTTTACGGTAAGCTCAAGGGCGCTTGATCTGTTTGCCAAGAAATACGGGTATTCGATGACTGCCGAGGATTTTGTGAATGGCGGGAAATACCGCGTCAGTCATATCCCGGCTGAGCAGCGCAAGCTGGATTGGATGGCATTTATCAATGATTTTGTAATCGAATTTGGCAAGAAATTAATTGATATTGTGCATAAGCACGACAAGCTGGCCTATGTTTTCTATGATGACAGTTGGGTTGGCATGGAGCCTTACAATGACCGTTTTCAAGAGTTTGGATTTGACGGGTTGATTAAATGTGTATTCTCAGGTTATGAGGCGAGGCTGTGTTCAGGTGTAAAAGTGAATACACATGAGATTCGGCTGCATCCTTACTTATTTCCGGTTGGCTTAGGCGGGCTTCCGACCTTTATGGAAGGGGGAAACCCCACGCTGGATGCCAAAAAGTATTGGATTAATATCCGGCGCGCCTTGCTGCGGGAGCCTATTGACCGGATTGGGCTGGGGGGATATTTGCATCTTGTAGAGCCTTACCCGGATTTTTGTGACTATATCGAAAAGATTGCCAATGAATTTAGAGAAATTAAAGAACTACATCATGAAGGCAAACCCTATCAAATGAAGACGAAGGTAGCTATTCTGCATAGCTGGGGGAAATTGAGATCGTGGACCTTGTCCGGCCATTTCCATGAAACGTATATGCATGATTTGATTCATGTCAATGAAGCTTTATCTGGATTGCCGGTTGAAGTGCAGTTCATTAATTTTGAAGATATCCGTCAGGGAATTCTACAGGATTGTGATGTAGTGATCAATGCCGGCTCTGCTGGTTCAGCATGGAGTGGTGGGGAGTACTGGAATGACAACAAGTGTGTGGACTTACTGACCCAATGGGTTTATGAGGGGGGTACCTTTATTGGCATCAATCAGCCTTCGGCGGTAGAAGGTCACGACAGCTTTTTTAGAATGGCGCATGTTCTCGGACTGGATGAGGATACAGGCTCCAGGGTAGGTCATGGAAGATGGACATATGAGGTTAGGGATGAGTATGGTTTGGTGCCTGAGGGGGCAAGTATAACGCCAAAGAATAGCATTTATCTTACGGATGGGTCAGCTGTGGTAGTGGAGGAAGCAAGTGGTATGATAACACTGTCTATACATGCCTTCGGTAAAGGAAAGGGAATTTACCTTCCTTCATTCGAATTCAGCTGGGAGAACACAAGATTGCTGCTGAATATGATTCGCTTTGCGGGCAATGAGTTACATGAAACGAAGTATATTACGGATAACCTATATACAGAGTGTGCTTATTATCCAGAAAGTAAAATGTTGGTGGTTATTAACAATAGCGATCAACTTCAAAGAACGACGGTTGATACGGAATATGGCAAACAAACGATGGAATTAGATCCGTATGACACCATGATCACTCGTATTGGCTTAACAAAATCGGTATAGAAACGGAAAATAATAAGAGTAGCGGTGTCAAGCCCTCCTTTATTTAAGGAAGGGCTCTTTGTTTTAGCACCTCCAGAAAATCCAGCCAATTTACCGGGGATTTTGTCCATTCAAAAGTATCTACTCCATCATTAACTATAAGTAAAACAATGAAGGAGATGATTTCTTTGAGAAAGGCAACCTTAATGAAAATTAAAAATGCGGAAGCCAAGTTGGGAAGAAAGTTAAAAAAAAGAAGTCACGTGGTTATGAATCTTAAAAAAGCCATTCGTGTAACTCAACTTGGAGATGGATTTGCGCGTTTCACTTTCGCTGCGGTTACTATCCCCCCAAATAGCTTTAGAAGCACTACGATTAACGGTAACGCCTACAATCTGATTAGCGGTTCATGGATTTTCTCTGGAAATCAGCAAGGGTTTCTTCTCGATAACTATTCTGCGGCGGAAGACAGATGGTTCTTTACTGCATGGAATCCAACTGGATTCACAAGAACGGTCTCCTATGCTGTTATCGCCAAACGGAAGCCATAATTCAAATGTCATCGTTAGCAAGGAAAAGGAGCTTGATCCTTCTTTTCCTTGCTAAAAGGTAGAGGAAATGTTGAACAAACCTTCGATGATCTTATAATTTTTGATAGTGGTTCAAGAGATGCTCAACTTTTTCTTTAATAATCTGTTTTAAAGATTCAGGCTTCACAGATCGTACATAATGACCATATCTCATAAAATAATGAGCGATAAACTCTTCTTCTCCAGGATTATAGAATCCCTTAATGACTGTCTTATCACCATTTTCTATTTTCATAGAGGGATAATGTTCTTTATAGAAAATGTCCTTCGCTTGTTCTACAATCTCTACTTCAAAGTCAATGCTCTTCTCGGATTGATACATTTCTAATGAACGATTAAGGAGCTCATCTATAGAAAAGTCAGAATTGCTCTCCTCTTCTTCTATTAAGGTTATTCGATCACATCTGAAAACTCTATATTTATTCGTATTTAACTCTATGCCAGTAGCATACCATTGACCAAACTTAGCGGAAATTTTGAAAAATTGAATATAGTAACTTTTTTTCTGATTATTTTTTACATATTTAACTTTACAGGTACTCTCATTAAGAATGCTTGTTAGAATTTTATCTAAATAACGACTAACATGAGTATGCTGATATACTTCAAATTGTAAGACCTTTTTCATTTTATGAATCTGGTCTATTTGTGTTTTAGAAAGACAGTGTTCAAACTTTTCATTGAGTTTATTAATACTTAAATGAAAGGGGGTGGATTGATAAGCTTCTAACGTCAACATTGCAAAGTACAGAGCATATACTTCATCCATCGTGAAAATAATGGGAGATAACAACCTATTTTTTAAGATACCATATCGCCCATGTCTGCCATGTTCCGAAAAAATAGGCATACCTAATTGTTCTAATGAATGAATATCACGTAGAGCTGTACTTTTTGAAATATGGTATTTATCCATCAGGTCATTTAAATTAAAGAACTCTCGACTGTTTAAGTATCTGATCATATCATTTAATCTTTCTGATTTCTTCATCTAAACCTCCTTATAAAGGTGTCATGTTTTGATACCTTTTTATATGATAATAAGCTTAAGGGAATATATCAAATTCATAAGATATCTACCTGAGGATTTTACAAAATCCTGACTAAGATTATATATAAAGGAGATTGATATCATGAGTGCAACACTGGAAGTAGCTATTTTCTTATCCATGAACGGAAAGGCAAAGGAAGCTATGCATTTTTACAAAAAACACTTCAACGCAGAGGAATTGTTTCTGGTTACCTATCAAGACATGGCCCAACGTGACAGTTCCATACAGATTACGGATGAAAATGAAAATTATATTTCTCATTCTGTCTTATCCATCGGAAAAACAAAAGTAATGATAGCAGAAGATACAATGAATCCCAGTGAAAAATATACAGTTGGTAATAACACTTCATTATGTATTCAAAGTGCTGACTTAGAAGAAATTAAACATTTTTATCATAGCTTAATTACAGATAATCGCGTGAAAATTATCGTGCCTTTATCTAATAATATGTTTAGCCAAGCCTACGGTATTATTGAAGACCCGTTCGGTATTCAAATACAATTAATGTTTGATAATCGATTACAATAAAAAGGTTGTTAAAAGCTAAAAAGCACAATAGCATGGTGAAAAGTGGATAATAAATGGACAGAGGTAAAAACTAAAAGGGGAAAATCCAAGATACCACAGCAGAAAAGGAGACACTATGACGGAGAAAAAAGAAATAGCAGATCAAATAGGGTGGAACTTCGATAACAGTTATTCTCGTCTGCCGGAATCCATGTTTACAAAGCTCAACCTAACTCCTGTCCGCTCACCAAAGCTGATTATTTTTAATCATCCGTTGGCAGCATCACTGGGGCTGAACGGTACAGCGCTGCAAAGGAATGATGGCGTAACGGAGCTGGCCGGCAACCAGGTTCCAGATGGAGCCGCACCTCTTGCTCAAGCTTACGCAGGTCATCAATTCGGGCATTTTAACATGTTAGGAGATGGGCGTGCTCTGCTGCTTGGCGAACAGATCACTCCCTTGAGTGAGCGGGTTGATATTCAGCTCAAGGGCTCAGGCAGAACGCCATACTCCCGCGGTGGTGATGGCCGGGCGGCACTTGGGCCAATGCTTCGCGAATACATCATCAGTGAGGCGATGCATGCGCTGGGTATTGCTACCACCCGCAGCTTGGCGGTGGTATCCACGGGTGAGTCGATCATCCGGGAAACCGAGCAGCCCGGTGCCATTCTGACCCGTGTGGCTGCCAGTCATATTCGGGTCGGAACCTTTCAATACGTCTCAGCATGGGGCACGTCCCAAGATCTCCGTACTCTGGCTGATTATACCTTGGAAAGACACTACCCGGAAGTTGCCAATGACGAAAACCGTTACCTTTCACTGCTACAGGAAGTGATTAAGCGTCAGGCCGAGCTGATTGCCAAATGGCAGCTGGTTGGTTTTATTCACGGGGTGATGAACACCGACAATATGACCCTTAGCGGAGAAACCATTGATTATGGTCCTTGCGCTTTTATGGATACCTATGATCCTGAGACGGTATTCAGCTCCATCGACAGGCAGGGCCGCTATGCTTATGCCAATCAGCCGCATATTGCTGCGTGGAATCTCGCGAGATTTGCTGAGACGCTCTTGCCACTGCTGCATGACAACAGGGAGCAGGCTGTCACACTGGCTGAGGATGCAATTTCAGATTTCGCAAAAATATTTCACCATCATTGGCTTGCGGGAATGCGGGCGAAGCTAGGGATCTTTAACGAAGAGCAGGAGGATGAATCTCTTATTGAGGAGCTTCTGAATATCATGCAGAAGCATCGTGCCGACTACACCAATACCTTCCGTGCCCTAACTTTGAACAAGCTGGAGGATACGGTTCTGTTCAGCACTGAGGAATTCACCCAGTGGCACGAGCAGTGGCAGGCGAGACTGGACAGACAGCAGGAATCGCAAGATTCATCGCATCAGCTGATGCGCAGCAGTAATCCTGCTATCATCCCACGCAATCATCGGGTAGAAGAAGCACTGGAAGCTGCGGTGGAACGAGAAGACTACCGGGTGATGGAGCAGCTTCTTAAAGTTCTTTCGAACCCTTATGCTTACTCTACCGAACAGGAAATGTACTCTACATTGCCAGAGGAATCCAACTGCTCATACCGAACCTTTTGTGGTACCTGATGCGGGCGAACGATTTGAAGATAACTTATATCATGCGTTGGTGATGAAGATAGCCAATCTCTCACCAACGCATTTTGTTTTTATTTTGGTAGGCTGCAACTGATTAATCCAGCTCCTGACCGTCATTTTCGATCTGTATGTGTCCGCAATAAAGACATTGATGCGTACAGTTCTGCGTAAGAGCGGGCTGGCCCTCGATGCGCATGTCACTTTTCCCGTTCAGCCAAGGCATCGTAAGGACAGGAATACACGGAGCCTTTTTCACCCCATAAATATCGACCATCTCACTGGCTTGCACAGCCGGATTCAGCGGACTGGAGCAATTTCCAAAAGATTTTATGTTCACTCCAGGCACATAATCTCCAATATTCATCTGGGCTTTATTTTTGACATACACCCCGTGGCTAAAAGGGCGCTTCAAACGCGTAGGCTGTGTACCGTAACTACAGCTTAAAATCGCACCTGCCACGACATAGCTTTTTTTCGCACCTGACCCAGGCTGCACACTTGCTTCTTCCATACGGATTATTCCTCCTTTGTGGACATCTCCACTTTTTGCACACGAACACCTGTAAATGGACGACGCAGCAGACTTTCCGCTACCGCGAGATTGATATAGATATGAGCTTCCAACAAGCCGGCGATCCGAAATATAGACGATTGGATTTTTCCGTGTTTAAGTACCAACTGCTTCAAGGTATGGTCAGGATACCACTCGGTTTGTGAGGAAAGACAATCCACCACAGGTGGACGCAATATCCAGTACACATCCTGCCTGGCCTTCTGAAAATCGGTAAGTATAGCGACCTTCCATTCCAGCTCCGGCATATATTTTTCCAACAGGACTTTCATGGAGTCTGAAACCAGTGGCAAAGGGAACTCCAGAAAATCCGGATATACGGTTCGTGGATCTGTATGTACTGCTAAAAACTGGGGAGTGTCCTCCGCCTGAATGGTATGACCCGAAAGGAGTTCTTCCACCTGCAAGGGAGACAGGGGCGCAGTCTCTACCCGATGCTTTACGCGCTCGTCCACCATGAGTCGAAAATATCTCATTTACCCCCACTCTCCTTACTCACTGTATCTGTTACCTGTGTAGCCAGGGGTGCTTCTACAGCAGCAAGACCAATGGCTTCGCTTAGTTGGATATCTGTAAAGATTGCCCGGTGTAGCTTTGCCCCTGTAAAATTAGCTTTTACTAAACATGCACCTATAAACGAAGCGCCAGTAACATCGGCTCCTACAAAGCAGGCACCTGTTAGATCCGCGCCGTTAAATAAAGCTCTTTGCAGCGCGGCATCTTGGAAAGTAGCTCCTTGAAGCTGTGCATGTTGAAAACGAGCTCCCTGTAAATTAGCTCTTGTAAAATCCACTCCATCCAATCCTAGCGGTTCCCAATCCAGCCAAGCATCCGATCCATATTCGCTATTGCTTATAACTTCGTCCAGCACAGCCTCTTGCAGGGAACAGCCACGGAAATCGGCTCCGTGAAGCAGGCTGTGCGAAAAGTCGGTTCCATCTAGCTGAGCTTCTTGCCATACCGTGCCTACGAGGATACAGTGATGCAATCGGCTTTGTTGCATCCCGATCTGGCGAAAGACTGTATAACGAAAATCCAAGGAACTGTAATCTCCATCCGACAATTGCACTTGAGACAGTGCTTGGTAGCTGTAGGCCGATCCTTCTTTTTCCTCCAGCCAAGACTTTATGATGTTAGCATCCACGGGTCTTCGATCTTCCCGGTACACGGAGACACTATGATCCATATACTCTCCGACGCGAATCTCAAAAGCTTCTTCACGATCCAACGCCTCAAACTCTGGTAGGTGGACTGCTTGCTTCATAGCCTGACGAACCAGACTAACGATCATCGTATGAAGATATCCCGCTGCTTCCAGCATGATCTGCTCTAATTCAAGTTCGGAAAGGGAGACTTGCTGGTTCAAGGTTTCAGCCCCAAGTTGTTCATGTAATTGAGTCCAATAGAGAAAAATCCAACTTGCATCGTATTCCAACTGAACGGGCTCAGCATCAAGCATCCATAAGGCATCCGTAGCTTCAACAAGATAAACGGGCTTCTGTTCAAGCCATGTGGTGCGCAGCATGGAGTAGGTGATGTAACCGATATGACCTTTACGACCTGTGAGTTGCTTTTGCCGAACCAGCTCACAAAAGGCGCGAAAATGTTCTACTATATGCTGTAATCGTTGTGTTTGTGTTGATTTACATTTCAACGCCCATTCTTTGCGAATGAGAGACCAAGCCTGTAGAAGAGCTGCTTGTTGCTGATCTAACACATCTGTTTGCTTTTCCATTGCTAATCATCCTTAATTTGACTTCACTTCGCTGCCTTTCATATCCGCTGACCCGCTTAATTCAATATGACTGCCGTTACAATCCATACGGAGCTGACTACCTGCGGACAGACTCATCGTCTTTCCCGCAGACAGGCTGAGATTGCCTCCCGCCGAAATATTCACTTGCTTGCTGCTGGTGATATGAATGCCTTCTTTATCATCCAGTTTGATGTAAATAGCGCCGTCCTTGGCTGTAACGACCAGTTCATCCGGTCCCAGCCGAATTTCCTTACCATGCGGGGTACGCCATATTTTCATTTGTGGATTGGAAAAATGGTTATGCGTACTCTTGCGATCTGCCCGTCTCACCGCACTACCTGCCACGCCGTCTTCTTCCCGACTACCGGGGAAATAGAGAGAAACGGAATCGCCTTTTTCTGGCATGACGTACCAGCCAGTATGGCCACCGCCACTGTAAACAGTAGAATAGTTGAACCAGTGTGCTTTGCTTGCGTCTTGTTGTTCATCACAATCCAGATGAATGCGTACCTGATCCTGACGTACGTCCAGTACAACACCGCTTAATGAGGCTCCTGCCAGCTTATCCTGGTAGTAGCTTTTTTGCCGAAATCCCTGGTAAGAACCCAACACATACTGATGCCGCAGCAGTCCTTGACTCATGGCGGTGTAGGCTTCCATGACATACAGGTTATGCCCCTGAAAATTCAACTGAGCGCCCAAGTCGAGTACCTCATCCGTTTCTACCTCATAAAAAATAAAATCGTGTTCACTCAGTTTGGTCTGTTCATTTTCCTGAAAATAACGAAAAGGAAGCAATTGCTTACGTACGGTATAACGGGTATGATCCAGTATCGCCTGTGCAGGGCTGTCCTCAATACCAAAATAAAATTTGGGACTGTCAAAACGGGCTACAGGCATCAGACTCGTATGATAACGGGAGGCTATGCGTCTTAAAAAAGCCCAGTCTGTCTCCTGATACTGAATGGCAAGCCGCCCGATGGCTTCTCCCCCAGTAGCTCCGTCGATCACATCCAGTCCTTCATAGTCCTTACCTATGTGCTCCAGCATTTGAGGAATCGTCATTTTCGTATACTGAAAAGAACGAGTACGCTGCTTCATGTCCATCCGGTACGTATGGGAAATAGCTTCCACCTCCAGATAGTACACACCTCGCACGACTTTTACCTCGACCGAGAGGGCAATCCCACTAAATAGCGGTTTGCTTGCGCCAGACTCATCTTGTTGACTGACTTCAATGATGGTATTTTTTTCTGTCGTTTCCACGTAACTGTCTTGCAAGTCTTCGGGGATAACACCTGTAAAATAAAGCCGAGTATGCTCGTTAACTTTTTTCGTTAAGGTGAGCTCTTCTAAGTCCATTTGTTCATAAGGGTGAATGTGAATTTGATCGTATCCCAGACTCATGGTGTAGTCATTCCTTTCTCATTTGTAGAATAGGTGGAGGGTGGAAGGACAGAAAGGGATTGAACCCAGTATTCTGCTACAGGTAACCAGATTTCGAGATCTACCTCCAGACAGCTAAAGGAACCTATGACAACTCGTCCATTGTGGATGAAGAATAGCATTTCGTTGTATAGATTACCGTCGATCCCCGCCGCCACAAAACGAATCTGCCCAACTGAAAGTCCGGAACCGTTGATAACCATTTCGGTACCTAACCAGTTGCGAATCGGTTGTACAGACCGTAAAATATCCGCCATTTGCTCTACAAAATCGGGCAGCTCTTCCGCTTCCAGAGCAGTATCTGTAGGATTAAAAGTGATATTGATAGTCTCCTCAGATGAGGTATAAATGACCTTTGGTCGATGCTCTGAAGGATATTTGATTATAGCTTGCTCCATTGGCATAGGAGTAAAGGACTTGGGAATGTAGAAACCAATTTCTCCGTGTAGTATTGTAATGGGCTCCAATGCGAGATAATCGTTTTCAATATGAAGTAGCTTTGTTTCTTCAAACATGGAACCGTACTGTTCCGATTTCTGAGTTTGAGCTGGAATGGATTTCACATTATCGTTATTAGCTGTCTTCCGATCCACCATTTTAGCTTTGAGGCTAAGTATATGCTCGTCTAGATAGTTCATAGGAAGCCCCCTTTTAGGAAAAATACACGTTTGTACTTGAATATGTAAAGATGGAAGGAGATATTTAAGTACAGAACCAGCATATGTATTTATCGGTTAAAAGAGAGATTTAGTTTACAAAATGAACCATTCGTTGGGGGGCATTATTTGATAATAGCTCCTATTTCATGCCATAACCCCTTTTTGCCGTAACAATTCGGTAGTAGTACTCCAAAGTAGGCGTTGCATCTTGCTATCCCCACCAGGATATGTCGGCACAATCGGCTTACCAGTGCCAACATTAAAATATCCACCTGTCACTTCTCGATATTGAGATTCTGTTGCTAAACGAATAATAATTTCTGCTCCTCTTCGTGGGTCTCCGATGTGCAAAGCGTTCAATATTTTTGCAAGTACTGAAGAAAATCCTAACTCACGGCCAAGGCCGGTAACGTTAAATCCTGGATTAAGTGCGTTAACTACGATTCCGGTTCCATCCAGCTGACGTCCAAGTTCTTCTGTAAACATGATATTAAGAAGTTTAGTCTTTCCGTATATCTTAGATGAGCCTCTTGCGGTAAATGCAGATATATCTGTTAAATCCTCCGGTAATTTTAATTCGCCATGGTTGCGTGACGCTTCAGAAGCCACATTGACGATCCTAGCATTTGTGGATTCCATGAGTGAATTGAGTAGGGTATGCGTTAACAGCCACGGGGCAAGATAGTTTACGGCTATCATTTCTGCCAAACCCTCTGAGGTTATTCGCTGTTCAAATCCATGTAATCCAGCATTGTTCACTAATACATCAATCTTTGGATAATTAGCTTTAATTTCATCACCAATACGCCTGACATCTTTCATAAGAGACAAGTCCCCGAAAAAAAAGTCTACCTTTGTACTTGGCGCCAGATCTTTTAGAACATTTTTAGTCGTTTCAGCACGCTTTTCATTTCTGGCTGTTAAGACTAGATGCGCTCCGCGTTGGGCTAATTCAATTGCTACTAATTGTCCAAGACCGTTAGTAGCACCAGTGATTACAATAGTCGGGTATGTCGACATATACATCATCCTCCTAATTCTCGATCCAATTACATTCTTATTCATGCTTACGCTTTAAGGTTGTAGATGCTTTATACTGTAGATCTTCTGCTTGACACTTATCAAAGCCGAAAATATGATTGATATATATCAAGTATATGTATTTTAATTGATATATGTCAAATATATTCGAACTCATTCAAATAAGGTGGAGACATATGGATCATAAAACTCAACATTCAAATTCTACAAGAGAGCAATTAGAACTGAATCTTGGTGAACAACTTAATGCACTTATAAGCGCGTCACATGCACTCAATGTAAGAACAGCGGCACTTTTCGATCCATCATTACAACCTGCGGCTTTTCTGATCGTACGCTGCCTTCTTTCGTACGGTCCGGCAAGCGCTACATTTTTGGCGGAATCCACCGCTATGGATCGAAGCTCTGTCAGCCGACTTGTTACTCAGCTTAAACACTTGAATTATGTAAAAAGTGAAACTCACCCTGAGGATCGTCGGGGAGTGTTAATATCCCTGACAGCTAATGGTCGTGAAAAAGCCCTAGAAGCTTTAAAAGAAAAAGAAAATGAGTTTTATCAACGTATTTCAACATGGGAGAATTCCAAACTTGAAGCGTTTATTGGTATGCTGAATTGTTTTAACGGTCAAGATTGCGAGGAGTAATGATTCGACATAAAGCATCGGATGATGAAAATAGGGGGCATTTCAAAAGTGAAAGAAAAAAATGTTAGGGAAATTAGGGCAACTGATTATCATGATATTTATTTGTTAAACCAAGACTTTAATCCCGATCTATATCTATTTCCTGAAGTAAAAGTAAAAGAGAAAATTGAAAGGATTATAAAGGAATCAAAAGATATGATCTTTGTTTATGAAGAAAACAACGAGGTATTAGGATATATTCATGGAAGCCCACATGAATTACTTTTTTCTGAATCTCTGGTGAATATACTAGGATTTGTTGTTAAAGAAAAGTATAGAAATCAAGGTGTAGGTAGCATGTTGATTGAGCGTCTTGAACAGTGGGGAAAGTCCCATGGATTTTCCGGGATCAAACTGTTATCTCACCCAAGTCGGATACAGGCCCACAGGTTCTATGAACGACGTGGCTATATGTTTACCAAGGATCAGAAAAATTTTATAAAAAATCTTAAATAAATACATAGGCTTAATATCGTGATATTTATCATTGAAAAACTAGTTGTGTTTAGTACTCTAATGCATCGCATTAAATTGACCATTGTTCAGAAAACGTGAATCACATTCCTTTCCATTTCATGCCTAAATATGTCTGTTAATTAGCAGTTGTATTTAGGCGTTTTTTGTCATACAATGCATCTAATGCTACGGACTCGGTCTTAGAAACAGTAAGGTTTGGACGGTAAATAGGACGTGGTTTCCTTGTATATTTAAGAATCGTGGAACTACTTTGTAGTCGTTCACTCACGACCACGTCAGTCTGAAAAATTAATAATGTTTGGGGGCAGTTTTCCGGATCATTAGCGTTTGATGATGAACATATACGAAGGGGAGCGTTCTTTTGGAATCGAAACAATTAACGAGAGGGCTAAAGCCACGGCACGTTGAGTTGATTGCGCTTGGAGGCACGATTGGCGTCGGTTTGTTTATGGGGTCGGCAAGTACGATAAAATGGGCAGGTCCCTCAGTACTGTTGGCTTATCTCTTAGCTGGGATTATTATGTTTTTTGTCATGCGGATCATGGGGGAAATGCTGATTCTTGAACCGGTGACAGGCTCATTCGCTACATTTGCTCATAAATATATCAGCCCTTTAGCCGGTTTCTTGACCGCCTGGAGCTATTGGTTTTTATGGGTTACCGTAGGGATGGCAGAAGTCACTGCGATTGGGGTATATGTGGGCTACTGGTTCCCGGATATCCCGCAATGGTTGCCGGCTTTGGCAGGTGTAATTATTATTGCATTGGCCAATTTGGCGGCTGTGAAATTTTATGGGGAATTTGAGTTTTGGTTTGCGATGATTAAAATTGTCGCCATTATCTTCATGCTAGTAGTGGGTACGGGGATGATCTTCTTTGGCCTCGGTAACGGTGGACAACCGATAGGTCTATCCAATCTGTACAGCCAGGGCGGCTTCTTTGCAGGTGGTTTGAAAGGGTTTCTATTTGCACTCTGCATTGTAACAGCGGCTTACCAAGGGATAGAGATGGTGGGTATTACGGCAGGTGAAGCAGAAAATCCGAAAATGACACTGCGAAAAGCCATTAAAAACATCATCTGGCGTATTCTGATTTTCTACGTGGGTGCAATCTTTGTCATTGTTACGATTTATCCTTGGAACCAAATAGGCGAGATCGGTAGTCCATTTGTTCTGACTTTTGCCAAGGTAGGAATTGTGGCTGCTGCGGGTATCATTAACTTTGTTGTACTTACAGCTGCGATGTCTGGTTGTAACAGTGGTATTTACAGTGCGGGCAGAATGTTATATACATTGGCTAAGAACGGACAAGCTCCTAAGTTCTTTGGGAAAGTTTCTCCAAGCGGCGTCCCTAGAAATAGTATAATAACGACCATTTCCTTGCTACTGGTAGGGGTGTTATTTAACTATTTAATGCCTGATTCCAAACTGTTTCTGTATATTTACAGCGCCAGTGTTCTTCCAGGCATGGTACCGTGGTTTGCATTAGCCATCAGTCAATTTAAATTCAGGAAAAAGTGGAAGGATGAAATGAAGGATCACACCTTTAAATCTCGTTTTTTTCCAATCAGTAATTACATCACCATTGTCTTTTTGTTGCTTGTGATCGTTGGAATGTGGTTTAATCCAGACACACGCTTGTCGTTGATTGTCGGGGCAACATTCATGGCGATCGTTATTGTTGGATATTTTGTCTTTGGCATAGGAAAGCGGCAGAGAATTGAAGAATTAGAGGAAAACTAAAAGATTGCTAAATACGTAACATTTGCCGAGCGCAATTCAGATGACCTGAGTTCGCTCGGCTTTTCTTTTACATGACGAGGGAGGGGCTATGGAAAGGTTGTTACTGAGGTATAGAACCGTGTGGTTATCCAGTTCGCACTACAAGTGTAAATACAAATACAAAAAAAGTGAGAACGAAAATGGAGAAGTTGATTATTGCCATACTCTTACGGTTAGCCTTAAACTCTGTAATTCCCGAAAATAAAAATATAAACCCTAGAAAAAATTGTGAGACTTTGTACAAATCCTCGTAGGTGTTTGGGTATGCGAGTGATAAAGAGGAAGAGATCATAACAACTACAGCAAATATTAAAGTGAGGATTTTGTAAATATCCATTTTCTTAAACATAGATAAGTTCCACCTTCCTATTTATTCCTAATGTATTATATTCTAAGGGTGGAATCTTTGGATTACAAATAAATACAAAAAGAGGAAATGGACAATAGGATGGTACACAGAATAAAGTGAAGGTGTCCCAAGTAATACTTTGGGGACACCTTCACAATTAAAATCACTTGTACAACTTATGATTTACATAGCTTACATTGTGCTAATGTCAATCACGAATCTATACTTCACATCAGAAGCTAACACTCGTTTGTAGGCTTCGTCAATCTGGTCGGCCGAAATTACTTCAATTTTAGGAACAATATTGTGTTTTGCACAAAAATCCAACATTTCCTGTGTCTCACGGATGCCTCCTATCATTGAACCAGCAAATGAACGGCGATGTCCGATAAGGGACATCACATTTAGTGACAACGGCTCCCCAGGGGCACCGACATTCACCAAAGTTCCGTCTAGATTGAGTAGTGCAAAATAAGCATCCATATCGATGGCAGCACTTACCGTGTTAATGATCAAATCAAAGTGCCCAGCAAGTTTTTTAAATGTTTCTGGTTCGCTTGTAGCATAATAGTGGTCCGCACCAAATTGCAAGCCATCATCTTTTTTCTTTAATGTTTGGGATAGAACGGTTACCTCAGCACCCATAGCATGTGCAATCTTGATAGCCATATGACCAAGGCCTCCCATTCCCACAACGGCCACTTTTTTATCTGGACCAGCACCCCAGCGGTTCAACGGTGAATAAGTCGTAATACCTGCACAAAGTAATGGAGCAGCCACGTCAAGCTCAATGTTATCTGGAATTTTCACTACAAAATCCTCAGTTACGACAATGTGGGTAGAATATCCGCCTTGTGTAGGCTCGCCGTATTTGTCAACACCAGCATAGGTAGGGACATTTCCTTTAAGGCAGTATTGTTCCTCTCCTTTACGACAGTTCTCACATTCGCCACAGGAATCAACCATACAGCCAACCCCTACCCGGTCACCAACGCTGTACTTTGTAACCTCAGATCCTACCTCCGTGACAATCCCTGCAATTTCATGTCCAGGTACGAGAGGGTAGTTCACTGGGCCCCATTCGCCGTGAGCAGTGTGGATGTCAGAATGGCATATGCCGGCATATTTAATTTCAATCAGAACATCGTGTGAATCAAGATCCCGTCGTTTAATTTCAGCCGATCGAAACGGTTTGTCTGGGCCATCGACAGCTCGTGCTTTAGCAGTTATCATAAATAGCCTCCAATTATTTTTATTTTTCAAGAGAATGCAGTTATATCGGTATAAATTGAAAACTAGCTGAAGTCGGTTGAAGTTCCCCTTCATTCATTTCCATTTATACTTTTTCTCTTGCAAATCAATGTTAATCCTTATAGTTAACTCTAAGTCAAGCGCAGGTTTATAAGCGTCTATTCAGTAATGTTGTTTTCTTGCTAATTATATTTCGTTAGATAGCATCTGATTCTACTTTTCCTATAAGGGGACTTTGACATTCTACAAATACCTTGATAGAATCCCCCTTATATCATAGAGTTAACTCGAAGTCTATGTCATTAAGAATAGGAGATACATGATGAAGACGTATTCTATCAGCGAAGTTGCAAAAGAATTGAATCTTACAGCATACGCTTTGCGTTACTACGACAAAGAGGGACTTATGCCTTTTGTAGAACGGACATCTAGCGGAACAAGATTATTTAAAGAATCCGATATCGACGCTTTAAAAATAATTGAATGTCTAAAATCCACCGGGATGCCGATCAAAGAAATTAAAAATTTCATTGATTGGTGTTCTGGTGGGGATTCCACACTACAACAAAGATATGACATGTTTATGGAACGAAAAGCAACTGTAGAAGCACAAATGGAAGAACTTAAAAAAACAATGGAAGTTATTGAACATAAATGCTCATATTACAAAACTGCATTGGATGCCGGAACGGAAAATATTCATAAAAACAATAAAATAGGGAGTCTCATTACTAACTAATAGATAAGCATCTGTAATTCATCCATTTCTATATGAATTACAGGTGCTTTCGTTTGTAATATTCGATTTACTACAACCTACTGATTTAAAACAGCACGATCGGTTTTAGAAAACTAGGAACCAAATATGATGTAACTTGAACAGGCAGGAGTAGTACCGAGGATCAAGTATTCCGAAAGTCAACGGGCAATTTGCCCATTATGTAGGTTGAGAGCCACGACTTTAGTTCAGAAAACAACGAATTACTATAGAATCATCGAAGATAATCAGGAGTATGGTCCAGTATTCTCTCATTTTTATTTTTGATAAGATTAATTCCATATTATTGAAGTCTACTATCAAACCACGAAAGAATGATACATAAGGAAATGAGGAAGATACTGATGAAGGCAAAAGCGTATATTATTTTGTTGACTGCTGTAATAAGTTTAACTGCTATGCTGACCGCATGCGGTGACTCCAAGAAGCAAATTGAAGGTGAATCTACGACTGGAGCAGCAACGGCAACCACTACGACTACCCAGAATGCCAAGGCGGACAATGCGGAACAGGCTGGTGTGGATGGTGTTGTGAGCAATACTACAGACCAAGCTACAAAAAGTAATGGAAAGACGTATTCCGACGTGGCTAAAGAAGCAGCGAAACCCGATCAGCCAGCAGGACAAATAGGGTTAAATACGACGCAGGAGCAGCTTCTTACCTTTGCCGATCGTTATGGACTGGTACGAGTGCAGGATCATCCGATTCGGCGGGTTTCCGATCCAACTGGGAAACATGTAAACATTGCAAATTACAGTGATTCTGTCGTGAATTTATATACAGAAGAACCCATCCACCTGAATACAGATGAATTTATTCATGAAGCTTATAATTTTTTTACAGAGGGAGTTGCTCCAGGTGAGTCCTACAAGAAGTGGGAGGAAACCTCTAATACTGAAAGAGGACTCGTCAAAATGCTCTATTTGTCACGAGAGGGACTTCATATTTTAGAAGAAGCGATGAAGACGCATGATTATTCTAGTCCATCGGTCCAAAATACGCTGGGATTTTTTAAGGTTGCCTCGAAATTTGAGTCTATGATGCCTGTTGCCCAGACACCTACAGACATCAGCTTGTACGATATGTACGATCAACGCGTTAAGCCCGAGTGGAAGAAACTAAGTGACATTAAAAACCCTGCCGCGAATGAAAAAGCCTTCGCTGCGGCCTATCAAAAAGCAAGAGATGAGACCAATAATCTTATGGGGCTATTAAACATTATGGTGTCTACAGAAATGGAAAAACGTCTCAAAGCTGCAACCGATCAGTAAAACACAGGCAAATAGTAAATTATCAAGGACATAATTTATCCACACTTTCTTCTAATATTTAACTGTCGATAGATTTATTGAAAAGCTATAATGCTAATGATGATTTGAGTGTACTTGGAGAAAAGAGGTTGAGGGTATGAAGTTGAAAAAATGGCCGTTAGTATTCATGATAGGTATTCTCATGCTGTTATCCGTAGGCTGGAACAGTGGAGTATCTTATGCGAAATATTATTACGAATACACTTGGGATCAGTACAAGGGGACTGAAATCAAGACGTACAGGCTGACACCAGTAGCTGGAAGAGCCGGATTCATGGATCAGGAAAAGGCCTTAGCTGCTATTGGCAAAACCCCGAATGTGTATGGAAAGTTCAGTGGCTATAGAACAGAGAAAACAACTGAAATTGCAACCAAGAGTGTAACAGATGAGGTTTATAAATATGCAGTTGTTGATTTTATTAGCGACAAGGAGCCAGAAACTGTAGAATACGTTAATCCAAAAGGTGGAGTTCCTCATACATGGAACGGAACCGATGAGATTCGAATTTTTATGAGAGGGTCTGAGGCAGCTTCTTTGGCAGAGCTGTTTTATGAGGGAACTCCAAGTGAAGGACGCTATCATTTTAATGCTGACGATGTCTACTTAGTTACATTCTGGTCCAACACAGTAAAATCAATCACTGGAATGTCTGCTGAAGCGCTAGTTGAGGAAGGCCCCCCTGCGTTTATAAATCGAGAGTTGGTTGGTCAAATAAAAGGCAAAGATCCTGCTGCCTATCCACAAAATGGGGCTTTAAACGGCTACTTTTATGTTTATAAGGGTTCTGAGTTTAAAGAGAATTAAAACAGCAGACAGGATTTTATAAGTATATATGTACACGAGAACGAGATAACATTTTGTATTCTTCAAGCGAATGCGGATACAGATGTTATCTCTTTTTTTATTTGTATACGGGATCAACATAGTAACACAAAAAGATGATAAATATTTAATTACCAATGAAAACCATTGTTTAGTGATAGGGAATTACGGCTTAAAAAAAGATGGTGAATAAACAGGATAGTAGATTGCCAAAACTACTTTTTTTACTGGCTTTATTCAATCCTAGGGAGATTATTCCGATAATTCAAGTATATACAGTTTGGTGTTAACAGTAATGAAAAACCGATTGAAAACAAGAGAGACTAATTTTCAAAGTTGATATGAAAGTACAGGCGAAAGTGGCTCAGTGCTATCTAGTAAAGGAGGTGTAATGATTCCGAATAATGAATTATGAAAAAAAGTTAAAACAAATTAGGCATTACATGGCTGGTTTACTGGCTGTCTGGTTGTTCTGTATACATAGTGCGCCTGTTTTTGCGGACAGAGCCTTTAACGATATCGAACATTCCTATGCAGCTGATGCGATTGAGGCCATGGCTGCTCAAGGTTATGTTACGGGTTATCAGGATGGGAGCTTTCGACCTTTACATTTTATCTCGCGACAGGAATGGGCAAGCATTTTCGCTAAAACCTTAAAGCGAACATCGAATAACAGAGGCGTAACTTCTTTTCGTGATGTGTCACCATGGGCTCTACCTTATGTACAGGCCTTACAGGAAGAGAGCATTACGAAAGGAATTAGTGATCAATTATTCGGTGCCAAGCACAATATGACTCGTCAGGATATGGCCGTTTGGTATGCCCGCTATTTTGGTGTTACTGAAGATACCCGATCGGCTGGTATATCCAGTTTTGTGGATCAATCTGATATATCAGATTATGCACAAACGAGCGTATGGCTGATGGAACGGCTGGAACTGATCGAGGGAGATACGAATCACTATTTCCATCCTAAAGAGTCTGTGAGACGGCAGGATGCCACGCTGGTTGCTTATCGAATATGGTTAGGCGGTGACGGTCTGAGAGAACGTGCCAAGCGTTTGCTAGGGTCATTAGGAGATGGAACTGCAACGATGCCTCAGACGACCAGCCAACAAGAATCGAAGAAGATCGAGGTCGATGTGACACCGGAAATTAGTCAACAACCTGTGAATTCGGAAGTCGAGGAGCCTAAAAGGCATCGCCCAAGCCCTGATTCACCAGCATCTCCGGTGACACCACCAGAACCGAAGCCGGAACCGTCGGTGACACCGCCGGGACCTAAACCCAAACCACCAGTAATTCCGGTAGATCCACCGGATCATTCTTCGGATTTTCTGGTAGATGAGGTCGTAATCAAGGCGCAGGAGCTGGTAAATCAACCGGAGACATACCCTTCGTATCAGCTATCTTTTCAGCTCTACAATAAAGGGCGACCCGTAAGCATTCCTGCTGCCAGCGTCACAAGTGTTACGTACACATTTAGTGATGGGTTAGGTATTTTTGATGAACAAGGGAAAATTGCACATCCCGAAAATATTCCGGTTGCGGACAGCTTCATTCCTGTAGAAATGAAGGTCACCGTTGCCAAACCTTATCAGGTCCTTACAGCTCAGGCCAAGCTAATCGTGAAAGGGAAGACTCCGCCGGCAGAGCCACCGAACGTAATCAGGTCCGTATACTTGGCTACGTATACCATTTCAGAGGCTGCTACTTTAGATCCTGCTGCTTGGAATATGTCCTACGTATTTCATAATGCTAATGGAGAGGTTATAGCTCCTGGATTGCTGCCCTCAGACTTGATACTTCGGGTAGAGGATTCCAGAGGAATATTTGATGAGGATGGAAAGATTGCCAACCTGCATTTGATTCCGGTAGTAAACTCGGTCATTCCATTAAAGATCACGGTTGAGTCGCCATCTCAAGGGGTTCACTTCACATCTGATGCGGAATTAACGGTAGAACCCGGGGAACGCAAAAAGCAATACTTTGCTGTCTCCATCATGCTGCAGGGAAGCGCGACGACGGTAGATCAAATCAAGCAAGCGCGTCAATTGCTGATGGACCACTTTGGTCCTAATATCAAAGTGACGTGGGCGATGGAAAACGGATTTGTTTTTGTAGAAGCAAATCGCCCGCAGCTTAGACAGGTTTTGGCATACGTTGATCAATATGACGACGAAGTCGGAATGTTGGATGGGTATCCGAACCAGTTGAAGTTTCCTATTTGGGAAGCAAAGATGGATGAGTGGTTGTATATGTATCGTTATAATGCATTCAATGAGCTGCACCAATCCGGTACAATGGGATCACCATCTGTGTTTGAAAGCATGGATACAGACCAATATCGGAAGTATCTGCCGAAATCATTGACCAGCTTTACGGTGAATCCCGAACAGACTCAATGGCTTAAAGATCACTATCGGATTACATCCGCGATGGGATGGTCGGCTACACAATATAATGTCAACGGTATGTATGGTGAGGGCTCTCCATTGATGCCTTACTGGTCCCATAAGGACAATCCGATTGTTCCCGCACAGGGACTTGCAGATAATAGCGGTACCGTATTCATGAACTCGGTTACGATTGATCCGATTGGATCACGCTATACGAAAGATTCCTCACGCTGGACTCTTCATCCGCTTGACCCATATGTGACTGAGACGGATGCAGCACCACAACTGTATATAGTACAGCAATATTTGGATAACCCTTATCAACGTATAAATACGGTAAACTACTTGTCCATTATTTTGGACATCAACGCACTTGCCAACACCCATAACATGGCTCCAATATGGGAGAATTTTGTGAACCACTTCCCTGTTGATCGCAAGGTTGAGATTGTAGGCGTGGACGGGCTGAAACAGATTTATGAATCGGTAGCAGGATCCAATAATGATCATACGGAGTTTACGCTCATGTTTAGAGGCTCAGGTATTAAGACGGCTATGGATTCCAATAATTCACCAGCAAATCTGCGCTATTTGTGGACCGAAAATGCCTCACAGCGGATTATTTTATCCAAAGAGGATGGAGATGCGGCATGGTCCATTATTGACTTTACCGATTATACCCGAAAACCGGTTCCGAAGATGGACTACAACTTGGATGGTCACACGGACGTAAGCTATGTCACCGGAAGGAACTTCAAGCTATGTCCAACGGCTCCTTTAACAGCGGATGAAATTCAACGCGTAAAGGATCGTTTGAAGGATATTTACTTTGCAGAAGAAGTAAATTATCAGTAAGTAATTGGAAAGAGTTAAGAGCTGAGGTTTTATGAAAAGGGGGTGTCCCCACAGCCATCGAAATGGCTGTGGGGACACCCCCTTGTTTTAGAGAAAAGGTTTTACACCCACTCAATAACCTGATCTACAGATCGCCGAGTTTTGCCACGCGGCTCGTTGAGACGGTAGCCAAATGCCACCATACAAGAAATACCGAAATGCTTGGCATCCATAATGCCTTCTTCAGAGAGGATGCGTTCGATTTCCTGTTTATTAAAACCTTCGATAGGGCAGGAATCAATGCCGATTTGAGCTGCGGCAGTCATCATGTTGCCCAGTGCGATGTAGGTTTGTCGGCAGCCCCACTCGAACAAGGCTCTTTTGTTTTCCTCCAGCGCAAAATCTGATTTTAGGAAGGCGTCATATACTTTCTCTTTGCCTTGCATCACTTCAGCTGGTAATTGCTGCACGTTCTCCATCATACTCTTGATATAATCGGAGGAGGCTATCATATCTTCAGGAAGTCTAGAGAGGATGAGTACAAAATGGCTGGCTGTTGGCAGTTGTTTTTGGGCCCCCCAAGAGTAAGGCAGTAGCTTCTCACGCATAGCTTTACTCTGAACGACAACAAATTTCCAAGGTTCAAAGCCAAACGAGCTTGGAGATAAACGACCGGTTTCAAGAATAAAGTCGAAGTCAGAATCGCTAATTTTCTTATGACTATCGAATTCCTTCGTTGCATGTCTGAACTCGTATGCAGATAAGATTTGATCTTTAGTAGTAGCTAAGGTTTCCATCGTTATTCCACTCCTTATGGATGTGATTAAAATTGACGCTTACCAAGTGACATGCTTAATATTAGAATATACATGATCGTTTTTGAAGTACGCACATTAATGTGCTGTAGTATATAAAATGATACTAAGGAGGAGAAAAGCCTATGCGCAATCGGAAAGGCGGCTTTGGGGAATGTACCGCTGGGAATGATCAGGCGTGTCCAGTTGAGTTCACGCTGGACGTGATTGGGGGCAAATGGAAAGGAATTATTTTATATCATCTCATGTATGGGACTAAGCGATTTAGTGATTTTCGGCGGATATGTCCGGGGATCACCCAGCGTATGCTGACACTCCAATTGCGCGAGCTGGAAGAGGATGGTGTCGTTCACCGTGAAGTATACCAGCAGGTTCCGCCTAAGGTTGAATACTCTCTCACCGAATTCGGGAAAACGCTCATACCGATTATTAACTTGATGAAAGATTGGGGAGAAGAATATAAAACAAAACAGCGATCACCAGAAAGCAGTCTTCAGCAACCTAGCCCCAATGTGTAGGTTTTTGAAGACGGCTCCACGAAAAAGACCTGGCCATCATTTTGGCAGGTCTTTTGGTTTATTAAAAAGGAATGTGCAAAGTTCGTTTTTCAGTTGACAGCAAGGACGACGCTTGATATATTTCTTACGATATTGATAATCATTATCATATGTATTGGAAGATCATCTGCGCAATATATAGGGGGCTAATCAGTTGAAAAGAAAATCGTATTTTATGATGACAGCTATGTTACTTGTATTGTCTGTATTCATCAGCGCTTGCGGCGGAAATAATAATGGAAGTAATCCGGCTTCATCTTCAGGAGATAAGCAAGAGTCGGCTTCTACTGGAAAGACGAGAAGCTTTAAAACGGTTAAAGGGGATATTCAAATTCCGACCAAGCCACAGCGCATTGTAACGGATTTTTACGGTGGAGAATTGCTGTCCGTGGGTGCTAACGTGGTGGGTGTAGAGCCAACTGCGTTTCAAAATCCTTTTCTGACCGATTTGCTGAAGGAACAAGGAACCAAAGAGGTGGGTGATCCGACCAATTTGGAAAAGACGTTGGAACTCAAACCCGATCTGATCGTGGTTATGAAGGATACGAATTATGAGGCTTTGTCTAAAATTGCGCCTACCCTGTATATTCCGTACGGCACGACGACTAATTTTTATGATACGGTCAAGTTGTTCGGCGATATCACCGGGGAAAAGGAGAAGGCTGAGCAATTTATTGCTGCATTTGATAAAAAGGCCGCTGAAGGTCGCGCACGTCTTAAAGGTGTGATTGACGAAAAGGCAACTTTCGGTCTGTATGAGCTGACGGACAAGCACGCACTTTGGATCTTTGGCGACAATGCGGGTCGCGGCGGACAAGCCGTATACAATGCGCTCAAACTGAACATGCCAAAGAAAACAGTGAACTCCAAGGAACAAACGGTACAGCTTTCGATGGAGGTATTGCCGCAGTATGACGCAGATTATATGTTCCTGACTACGTATGACCCGGAGAAAAAGGGTGACGCGCTCAAGCAACTGAAGTCGTCCGCTGTATGGGGGAATCTTCCTGCGGTGAAGAACAATAGAGTGTTCTTTAACGATTTTGATACGTATTATCGCTATGATCCAATCGCTATTACAGGACAGATTGATATGATCGTAGATATGCTGGTCGAAAGAGAAAAAGAGAATAAAGCTAAACAATAAGCAGATTCTGCGCTATAACAAATTGTTGAAATAGATAAGAGATCGCATATTATACACAGTATATAGCATTAAAAACCAGTCCAACATGAATCATGTTTGGACTGGTTTTTGATTTACTATTTTGTCGTAATTTCAATAGTATCTTCTTTTTGTATCCAATCTACCTTGGCCCCCAGCGTTTCGCTGATCAGCCTTAATGGAAGATAACCAATACCATTCACCATGAAGGGCGGATTGGTAAGCTTTACAGCCTTACCGTTCACTTTTGCTTGGCTGGTTTTGAAATTTATTTCTAGAAAGACAGGGTGATCTTCTGCCTTGGACTGATCTATTTTTGCTATTTTGCTGTTGAAATCATAAGCGATCTCGGCCCCCAGTTTATCAAAAACAGAACGAAGGGGAATAAACGCTTGCCCGTTGCGGGTAATGACACCATTACTCAGAGAGACAGGCGAACCATTGAGACGGACAAGAATCGGTTTTTGTACAGGAACTGGTGAACTATACAGAAACTCATAGTCTCCTATACCTAGCTGCGCGTGTTTGTTGACACCCCAGCCCCATAAGGCCCCATCTGCTTTTTGCATGATTACGTGCCGTGGACCTGCTTTGATACTTTGAATATTTTTAGCAAGCAATGTAAAGGGGGCGTTGGATGGTAACTTTTCACCATCTAGAGACGCAACATATACATTCCCAGCTGTGGTGAGGGCGAGTATGGAGCGTTCGGCGAAAAAGGCGTCTTTAACATCTTTTACTCCTGATAATAGCACAGGGGTATTTTCATTGTGATAGGTTGTATTATCTGAGTAACCTGTGACCGTTTCACCCCAGAACCATAACCGTCCTTGTCGATCAATCGCGAGATTGGAACTTCCATTGGTCTTAATTATTTTGATGTCCGATAAGGCTTGAATCTGCGATACGGATAAAGTTTCGGACGGAGTTACATTTTTATCAAATTCTTTGGGCCATGTCCATACAGTACCGTCTTTCTTTAAGGCTATGTTTTTGGAGACAGCAGTAATATCCTTTAATGATGGAACAAGCTCGAAGCCCTGCAAGGACCTTGTATTTTTCCATACACTTCCGTCCTTCTTCAAGAAGATCCAGCGTTCCTCATATTGCGGTCTTTTTTCATAGTAACTATCCAATTCTGTAACATTTTCGATGCCGGATAGGGTTTGAAAAGGAGCAAAGTTGCCACCATTTTCGATTCGATCAGCGGATAATACGGTTCCTTCGGCGTTTAGGGCGAGCACATGATCATTCATAATACGCACGTTTATGATGTTTGGTAGTCCTTCCAGAGAAATGAATTTCACGGATTCAGAAATGTTGTTTCTTGGCACATACCAGGCGGAATGATCTTGTAAGGTAAATATCAGATCGCCTTCCTGGATTATATTCGAAAATGTTCTTACAACGTTTGGCTTATCCTCTACACGAGTCGGTACGGATTGATTATAGCCCCATAACCACAAGCTCCCATCGGATTGAATCAGACTCCCGGAATCATAGGAGCGAATACGGGACGCCGATTCATCACCGGCCCCCCATGCACTGGAGCTGAACAATAACAGCGCGATCATACTGATTAACAGAGTACGTCTTTTCATGCGTTTTTCCTCATTTCTTCATCAATGTATATAAGGTTAAATAACGCCTTGGGGAATATCTCCTTATCAATAGACGAAGAATATATAGAAAAGTTTTCCACAAATCGTTGGATTCCAATAAAATAGCCTCCAAACCCACGAGCAGAGGCGGGTTTGAGAGGCTATTTTTTGAGCATGGAAGCAGAATATGACTTGGGACGGGTTCTTCCAATGGTCAGCCCGTTATTCGGCTGCGCACCATCAATAAGGTTTGTTCTTTGATTTGTCCGATTTCACGGAGGAGTGCGGCTGTTTTAGCTTCGTAGGATTGTTTGACATCCAAATCTTTCAGCGAAGCAAGGTTAATGTCGACGGTAAGCAGGGCAGATTGAGCGGCGGCTTCGAACAGGATCGCGCCGATGCCAAGATCCGAAATCACATTTTTATTGGACACTTCCACAATGTTATAGGCTTGCGACAATCCGTCTCGGCATACTTCCAGCAGGCGCATGGGTACCTCAATGGCAGCGATCACCGCTGTCTGTAAGGAATGGGTACGATAGCGCTTTTCTTCGTCTGTTTCCTTGGGCAAACGCAGGGCAGTCATATACTGTTCAAAGGATTGGATGTCTGCGACCATTAATTCCTCACAATGTGTAGACAATCTTTCCATGCTGCTAATGACGTCCGTGATTTGTTCATGGATGTGCGCGTATTTTTCTCCTTGTGAAAGGTTGGCGGTCATGGAGGTCATAGCCGCGCCTAGTGCCGCAGCCAGTGCGGATACACTTCCTCCGCCAGGGGTAGGAGCTGCACTTGCAGCCTCTTTCAGAAAATGTCCGATGGAATGATTCCACGACAGTTCACTCATGAGTAAACCACCTCTCTGGAGTAGTGTTGCAGATGTATTGCTTTGAGCAGATTTTTGTACAAAATCGCAGTCGTTAAGGTGCCAACACCGCCGGGAACCGGAGAAATAGCATGTACTTTTTCCCCCACGTCTAAAGCGGCATCTCCCACTATTTTTCCCTCTAGCGTCTCATTAATTCCCGCATCTACCAAAATCAAACCGGGATGAACCATATCTTGCGTAATCACATCAGGGCATCCGACTGCCACGAAGGCAATGTCTGCATGGCTCAGATGCTCTGCAATATCACGCGTACCTGCATGACAGGCGGTAACGGTGGCGTTTTCTCTTTGCAACATGTGGAAAAGGGGAAGTCCCACTGTCTGTCCGATGCCCACGAGCGTGACATTTTTGCCTGCCAATGTGTGACCGTAATGCTTGAGCAGCTCGATACAGGCTTGAGGTGTTGCGGGATATAGTCCGGCGTCACCTGTTACAGTAGCCAGCTTGTTATCGGGTGTAATCCCATCAATATCCTTGTAGGGGGCAATGGATTGTTTAATAACGGAGGCGGAAAGATGTTGGGGAAGCGGCAGTTCCAGCATAATGCCATGTACATGGGATGCATCGTTCAGACTGCCGATCAGGTGCAGTAGCTCGGTTTCGCTAACATGACGATCAAACGTATGGAGATGAAATGAGATGCCCAGCTTCTCCGCTATTTTTTGCTTGGTCCGTGCATAGTATGCAGATGCCGGATCACCTTCTACCAATAGGGTTGCCAGATGGGGACGGTGTCCTTGCTGCTTCATTTCTTCTACCTGTGAACGGATCGTTGCATATACTTGCTCAGCTGCTTCTTTGGATTTCATGATAATAGCCATAGTCCGAGCCTCCTCTGAATTTATTGCATAATGGAATCAACAGGGTGTCATGGTCTTGTAAAACGAAAAAAAGTATTTGCACAAGGTCGTCAAGACAGACGAATCCTCTGCAAATACTTCTCCCAGGCGAACGGTACGCTTTTTTTGTATGCTCCCTCGTGGTTCATTCCACTGACTTCGCCAGTCACATACAGCGTTATTATACCTTATATTTTAACAAACAATCATCAGAAAAGAAACCCGCGAACATTTGGAAAACGGGTTATGTTACTTGTCTATATGACAAATGTCATATACACGAACTGACGTTTATGACTACAGCGCCTAGAGCGTTCTCCTTATACTGAGATTAGATCAACATGTACGCCTAACAGGATCAAGGTATAGGCGTCATCTTTAAGGAGGATCATAATGAGTATGACACAACTCCCATTAGCCCAATTGAAAAAAAATATGGCTCCCTACGAGAAAATAAACACGAAATCCAGCGTTCTGCAACTTATCAATACCTTGGGTCCACTGATCCTATTGTGGTATGCTGCTTATCTTAGCCTGTCGGTCTCGTACTGGCTGACGCTTCCCATTGCCATTGTTGCATCGGGGTTTGTGGTACGGACGTTTATTATTTTTCATGATTGTGGTCATCAATCCTTCTTCAAAAGCCGCAAGCTGAACGACATTGTGGGAACGATTACAGGTATTATTACGCTCTGCCCTTATCACCAATGGAAAAATAGTCACGCGATCCACCATGCAACCAGCAGTAATCTGGATAAAAGAGGCACAGGTGACATGTGGGTGCTTACGGTAGAAGAGTACACAGAGGCTTCCACATGGACACGGTTGGCCTATCGCATATACCGAAATCCTTGGGTTATGTTCGGACTAGGTCCGATCTATACTTTTTTGATTTCCTATCGCTTTAATATCAAGACAGCCAAACGCAAGGAAAAAATGAACACTCATGTGACGAATATATCCATCGTTGCATTGTATGCACTGTTGTGCTGGGCTATTGGATGGCAGGCCTTCCTTCTCGTACAGGCACCTATCTTTTTTGTATCCGGTATGTTGGGAATCTGGTTGTTCTATGTACAACATCAATTTGAGGATTCGTATTTTGAGCACGATGAAGAGTGGAGTTATATTAATGCAGCCGTAGAAGGCAGTTCTTACTACAAGCTTCCTAAAGTATTGCAATGGATTACGGGCAATATCGGATTTCATCACGTTCATCACCTGAGTCCCAAAGTTCCAAATTATAATTTGGAAAAAGCACATGAAGCGACACCGTTACTTCAAAAGGCGACCACGATCACAGTGAGTAGCAGTCTGCAATCGTTGAAGTTCCGACTTTGGGATGAAAATACGAAAACCTTTTTGACCTTTAAACAAGTGAAGCCGCTCCTCAGCAAACGTGTAGCAGTTACGAAACCCATGCCTACACCTGTTGTAGGCACAGAAAGAAAATAACATTGAACAAAACCTGGTATGATAAGATAAGGAATATAAGTCATGTGAAGTAGAAGAGGGTGGGCAGGATGCAAAAATGGTATCAGATCTTCCAAAGAAATACAGGGCTTAGCCCTTATGTTTGGGTCGTCTTTTACATCCTGCCCTTTTACTACTTTAGCTCTTCATCTACAGGTCATATTATTTTGGGTACTGCTATTATTTTGGTATTCTTTGCATGTTATGTACTGGCTTTTGTCTCAAAAGGCTGGCTCATATACTTTTGGACCAGTGTACAGATTGCCATATCGATTACCATGACACTGCTGTTCAGCTATATGTACTTTTCCATATTTATCGCCTATTTGATCGGTAATATTAAAAGTAAGGCTGCATTTACGACGCTGTATATTATTTTAATGGTTATTACGATTGGATTGATCAATTATGGTTTTGTTTCTCAGAATCCCGTTTTTATTAAACAGATTCCTTTTATCCTGCTTAATCTGATCGGTGTGATTCTCCTTCCGATTACGAATTTTAATCGCAACAAAAGCGATCGGCTCCAAGTCCAATTGGAGGATGCCAATAAGAAAATATCGGAATTGATTAAGCTGGAGGAACGGCAAAGAATTGCGCGTGACCTGCACGATACCTTAGGTCAGAAGTTGTCACTCATTGGGCTGAAGAGCGATTTGGCGGGCAAACTGATGGATCAGTACCCGGAGCGGGCGCATGTCGAAATTAACGATGTTCGTCTCACGGCAAGAAGCGCGTTAAAAGAGGTACGGGAAATGGTTACTCAAATGCGCGGTATGCGACTAGAGGATGAGCTACTACGTATTCGGCAGATTTTAAAGGCTGCTCACATTGAATTAACTCTAGAGGGCGACCCGAAGCTGGAGCATACATCATTAATGAATGAAAATGTTCTTAGCATGTGTATGAAGGAAGCCGTAACCAATGTAGTGAAACACAGTGGAGCTACCGCTTGCTCCATCACGATTGAGCCGTCTCGTAAGGAATTAACTCTTCGGATTCAGGATAATGGAGTCGGTATTACGAGAGAAAATGGAACCCTTCGTGGAAACGGCCTGCAAGGTATGAAGGAAAGGCTCGAATTCGTGAACGGATGTATGGAGCTGCGTTCAGATCAGGGAACGACCTTGGTCATTAAAGTGCCCAATATCCCTGAAAAGCCGAACGAGGAGGTGGGGCCATGATTCGAATTGTCATTGCAGAAGACCAGCGTATGCTGCTGGGTGCTCTAGCTTCTCTGCTAGACTTGGAAGAGGACATGAAAGTAGTCGGAAAAGCAAGCAACGGGGAAGAAGCTATAGAACTGGTGAAGCTGCATCAACCGGATATATGCATTATGGACATCGAAATGCCAATAAAGAGCGGATTGGATGCGGCTGAAGAACTCAAAGGCTTGAACTGCAAGATGCTGATTTTAACTACGTTTGCCCGCCCTGGGTATTTTGAACGAGCGATCAAGGCGGGGACACACGGTTATCTACTCAAGGACAGTCCCAGTGAAGAGCTGGCTTCCTCCATTCGCAGTATTATGGCAGGTCGGCGTATCTATGCTCCGGAACTGGTCGATGATGCTTATGCCGAAGTCAACCCGCTAACAGAGCGTGAAAAGACCGTCTTGGCGCTCATCGCTGACGGAAAGAACACAAAAGAGATTGCTGGTGAACTGTATTTAACGACAGGGACGGTGCGCAATTATATTTCAGTCATTCTCGATAAGTTGGGTGTCAGTAACCGGATCGAAGCGATTACACGTTTTAATGAAAAAGGTTGGTTTAAATGAGAAACAGAGACGCTATGAAGCAAAATATAGCGCTCTGTTTTTTTGTTTTATCCATAGATTTGGTATGCCTTTAGCGTACTACCTTGTGATACAATAGGATAGTTGTCCACAGGATGGACTGGAGTACAAGGAGGAGCAGAACCGCATGAAACAAGCCCCATTTATAGCCGTTGAAGGGCCCATCGGAGCAGGCAAAACGACGTTAGCTTCGATGCTTTCAACCGAGCTACATTGGCCGATAATCAAAGAGATTGTCGAGGAGAACCCATTTCTCGATAAATTTTATCAGAATATAGATGAGTGGAGTTTCCAGTTGGAAATGTTCTTCCTCTGCAATCGGTATAAGCAGTTGGAGGATACTGGTCTGCAATATATCGAGAAAGCTCAGCCTGTTATTTCTGATTATCATATCTACAAGAATTTGATTTTTGCTGAACGTACGCTTAAGGGTGTGAAGCTCGAAAAATATCGTCAAATCTATCATTTGCTCACAGATGATATGCCTAAGCCGGACATTATCATTTATATCAAAGCAGATTTGGATACCTTGCTGGGGAGAATTCGCAAGCGTGCACGCTCTTTTGAACAGGAGATGGACCCTGCCTATCTGGAGCAATTGATCATAGATTATGATAAAGGCATGCAGTTTCTCGCTGAACAGTCCCCTTCCCCTCGTATATTGACCGTGAACGGGAATGAAATTGATTTTGTAGAAAATCAGGCACAATTTAAACAAATTGTTTCCGATGTAAAGGAGCTTATATAGTGAATAATTACAACATTCCTGCAAATGCCTTGATTACGGTAGCGGGCACAGTGGGTGTAGGTAAATCCACGTTGACCGGTGCTTTGGCCGGACGCCTTGGTTTTAAAACCTCTTTGGAGCAGGTCGATCATAATCCCTATCTGGAGAAATTTTATCACGATTTCGAAAGATGGAGCTTTCATTTGCAAATTTATTTTCTCGCGGAACGCTTCAAGGAACAAAAGAATATTTTCCTGTCTGGTGGAGGCTTTGTGCAGGATCGTTCTATTTATGAGGATACAGGCATTTTTGCGAAAATGCATGCCGATCAGGGAACGATGAATCCTACCGATTATGAAACGTATACTAGCCTGTTTGAGGCGATGGTGATGACACCGTTTTTCCCTCACCCTGATGTGCTGATCTATCTGGAAGGCAGTTTGCCCTCCATTCTGAGTCGGATTGAGGAGCGCGGTCGCGAGATGGAGATCCAGACCGAGCGTTCTTATTGGGAGCAAATGCATCGCAGATATTCCAATTGGATCAACGAATTTGATGCCTGCCCTGTACTGCGTCTGAACATTGATGAGTATGATGTACATGACCCTGCTTCCATGGATGCTATTTTGGAAGAAGTAGGAAAAGTAATATCAAAAAAATAGAGATATAACCCCAAATAACTGACAGGGACTGTGGTACAATCAGTATAAATTAAGCTGATAGACCGCAGTCTTTTTTTGTCGAATAAACATGTTGAAGCACGAGATATGACTAACGGTATAGTGGACAAGTTTAGGCTGGAATGCGAGAATAGGTACATATGAATTGTAATGACTCACGGGAAGGATGGGATACTGTGATGCGTTTTGGTATTGTTGGAACCAACTGGATAACAGAGAGGTTTATTCAAGCTGCGATGGAGACGGACGAATTTTCCCTGACGGCGGTATACTCACGCACAGAGGATAAGGGCAAAGCTTTTGCTGACAAATATAACAGCCAGCCGGAGGTTTTTACAGACCTGGCGCAAATGGCCGCAAGTGACCAGGTCGATGCCGTATATATTGCCAGCCCCAATTCCTTACATGCGGAGCAGGCGATCTTATGTATGAATCACGGAAAGCACGTGTTGTGTGAGAAACCTTTTGCGTCTAATGCAGCAGAGGTGAAGAGTATGATCGAAGCCGCGCGCAACAACGATGTTCTGCTGATGGAGGCCGTTAAATCCACACTTATGCCTAACTTTAAAATAATAAAGGATCATATGTATAAAATAGGCCGGGTTCGGCGTTATTTTGCAAGCTACTGTCAATACTCCTCCCGCTTTGATGCTTTTAAGCAAGGTAAGGTATTGAATGCGTTTAACCCGGCCTTTTCCAATGGTTCCCTGATGGACCTTGGCGTGTATTGTTTGTATCCTATGGTGACTTTGTTCGGCAAACCTGAGGAGGTTCGGGCGGTTGGTGTGCTTTTATCCTCTGGTGTCGATGGCGAGGGCAGTATCGTGATGAAGTATCCTGATATGGATGCTATCGTCATGTATTCCAAAATTACAGATTCCTATCTGCCTGCTGAAATTCAGGGTGAGAATGGAACGATGGTGATCGACAAAATCAGTCAGCCCTATGAGGTGAAAATTCATTATCGGGACGGCACGATTGAGGATCTGACCAAAGCTCAGACGCGTGAGCCCATGTATTATGAAATTCAGGAATTTATAGATCTGATCAAGATTGGTGAACGCAACAGTTCCATTAACTCTTTGGAGTGTTCACTTACAGTCGCTGAAGTGATGGAGGAGGCAAGACAACAATTCGGCCTTCGTTATGAAGCAGATTTGAAAAATACTTCTGCACATTAGTCAGTGGAATGATCGAAATTGCAATGCACAAAGGGCTGCCGATTTTGCAAACTTTGCAAATATACGGTTAGCCTTATTTGGCTTTGTAGCCCTAAAAGGGTAAAGCAGTTATCCTTCTCCTCAATCGCTAGGTCACTTAACACCTCGTTTTTACAAATTACTATATTTCCTAAAACAACGTATTAACATTTGATTGATATGATCATATTTATAACTTTTACATATTAACTACACAGAGGAGTGTACACATGTTTAAGAAGTTTCAAAAATGGTCAGCAACATCTATGTCTGTTACTCTTGCACTAGGTTTGATTACGGGCATGTCAGCCTTGCCTGTCCATGCTGAGTCATCAGGGAATACAGATCATGGTATTAGTAAAGTTACAGCTACATTTTATGGAGACACAAAAGGTTCCAAAGGATTTACCTGGTATACTTCAAAACTTTCCACGAAGAGCACTGTTCAAGTAATCAAGAAAACGGCTTCTGAAGCTGATTTTACGAGTGCTCTTACATTTGAAGGGACTTCTTCTCCATCGACCAATTCTCCAGAAGAGCTTGTCCATAAAGCTGTAGCTACAGGTCTTCAAGCGGACACAGCTTATTATTATCGTGTGGGTGATGCAGCGCGCGGGATATGGAGCGAAACAGGTACGTTTCAAACGGCTCCTAAGAGCGGCGAATTTACCTTCATTGATTTAGCTGATACACAAGCAAAAAGTGAAGATGAAGCCATATTGTCTTCACAGACGCTCGAAAAAGCACTTCAAACTGTAGGTAATGCTCAGTTTGTAGTCCACAACGGAGATATCGTAGACACCGGTACCAAAGAAGAGCAGTGGGACTGGTTGTTGGGACATTCACAAAAAAGTCTTTTGAATACAACCATTGTTCCTTCAGCAGGTAATCACGAGGATGAGAACTACGCTTTTTATGATCACTTTAATATTAATCAACCAGCTGGTTCTGCTACTAAAACAGGAGCGTACTACTCCTTTGATTACAGCAATGCTCACTTTATCGTACTGAACTCCAATGAGGACTCAGAGAAATATGCCAATTTTTCTGAAGATCAAGTTGAATGGTTAAAGAAAGATGCTGCGGCAGCCAAAAGGGCAGGTGCAAAGTGGATCATTGTTAACATTCACAAAGGTCCCTACACTACCTCTAACCATGCAACAGATTCTGACATCATGGATAACAATGGAGTTCGTAACCAAATCGCTCCACTCATGGACAAACTTGATATCGACTTTGTCGTGCAGGGGCACGATCATATTTATGCTCGGACGAAACCAATCAACCAAGAGGGTAAAGCAACAACGCCAACAAAATTAAAAGATACATTAAATGATAAGACGATTGAATATAGTGTGAATCCAGATGGAAGTATCTATGTCATCCCAGCAACCGCTGGCCCCAAAGTCTACTACAAGAATCCAAGCGAAAAACTTGGAGATAAGTACTATAATCTCTTTGAGCTAGCTGAAGAGAATCATGCGGCAGTATATGGCCCGGATCCGAGTGACAATCGTAGACCTGTACGAGGACAGGTACAGAATTTTGTTGGCATCACCGTAGACGAAAATAAACTTACAGCCGTAACGTACGAAATTGATCAAAACAAAAATGATGCCAAACCTTTTATTGTGGATCAATTCGGAATCATCAAAAAATATTAGTAAAATTGATTAATGGTTTCTAAATAATCATAAAAGGATATCCTACAGTCTGGTCGGCTGCATGGATATCCTTTTTTATTTTCTTATAGGGACTTTCTTATAGAGACGTCTGATGTTGTGCTTGTAATACTTACGCCCTGTTCGGAAGCGGGTAAACCGTACATAATGCTATTAAGAGATCCAAAGTTTAAAAGTAGTCAATTTTACATATAGAAATTTTCTTGCAAAATATGGAGGGATAAAGCGATGGCTTATCAAGAAATCAATGGAGTACGCGTATGGGGATCACCTGACCCGGGAGCACTATCTCAAGCCCGCACATGTGCCGAAAATGGTAATGTGATTCAGGCGCTACTGATGGCAGATCATCATAAAGGCTACAGTCAGCCGATTGGCGGTGTGATGGTGTATGACGGACAAATTTCACCTTCAGGTGTAGGGTATGATATCGGCTGCGGGAATAAGGCGGTAAGATCCAAGCTGTTTGCCGCAGATATTATGCCACGTATTTCAGCCGTGATGGATGAGATTGCACGTCATATTTCGTTTGGCGTAGGCCGTGTGAATGCAATTCAGGTAGACCATGAGCTGTTCGATGACCCAGATTGGGCAGTATATGCGGCGATTGGGAAACAAGAACATGACAAACTGAAGTCCTTGGCAAGAGAACAGCTGGGTACAGTAGGGAGTGGTAATCACTTTGTTGATGTATTTGTGGAGGAAGCGACAGGACAGGTCTGGATTGCCAATCATTTTGGCAGCCGAGGCTTTGGGCACAAAACAGCAAGCGGGTTTCTAAATTTGGCTGCAGGACGGGAGTTTCTCGGAAAGGCGCCGGGAGAACATATGGATCAGCCGCCTGTACTGCTGGATATGAACAGTGAGCTGGGAGACATGTACTACCGTGCGATGCGCCTTGCCGGACGCTATGCGTATGCGGGACGTGACTATGTGATAGAACAAGTGCTTGGTATTATGGGGACCGAAGCGGATTTTACGGTGCATAACCACCATAATTACGCGTGGAAGGAACAGCATGATGGACGCGACACCATTGTAGTCCGCAAAGGCGCAACCCCCTCGGCCCCTGGCCAAATGGGCTTTATTGGAGGAAGCATGGGCGATATCTCGGTGATTGTGCGTGGGAAAGATTCGGTAGAAAATCGGGATTCCTACTATAGTACAGTCCATGGCGCAGGTCGTATTATGAGTCGTACCCAGGCAGCCGGTAAAATGAATTGGAAAACCCGCACACGGAGTGGTGGACAAATCACGGATGTACAGATGAAGGAGGCTGTTCGGAACTACGGTGTCGAGCTGCGCGGAGCAGGTACAGACGAAAGTCCGTTCGTCTACCGCAAACTGCGCGAGGTACTGGACGCTCATTCCGAGACCGTGGAAGTTATGCATGTGCTGAAGCCAATCGGGGTATGCATGGCTGGGGCCAATGAGTTTGACCCGTATAAGGATTAATGAAAAGAGAAGGAAGAACGGGGCTGTACCCATAAAAAAGACGATGCCCGGCAGAAGTGTTCATTCGCCGAGCATCGTATTTAAAGTACATATATGCGTATATAATAGAAGGAACTCATGGCTTGATGTGCTTGTTGAGCAGCTCTAAATCTTACAGTTGATCAGCAAAAAGTTGTTCTTTAATATAAGCGACTGGCATCTCTTGGCCTGTCCACAGTTCGAAGGCTAATGCGCCCTGCCACAGCATCATGCCCAGACCGTTAATGGCGGTTGCACCTACGGATTCAGCTTGTTCCATCAGCTTGGATTTAGCTGGGCTGTATACTACATCGGTTACAATCAGATCGGAACGAAGCATGGACACATCCTCAATTACACTTTTGCCTTCCAGCGGTTTCATACCCACACCTGTACCATTAGCGAAAATATGACTTGTAAGAATCTCTTCACGCAGCTTCTCCTGATTCTCTAATGCATAGATATTCGCCTTGACTTGGGCATGTTTCATCTCTTCATTAATCATACGGACATTTTCTTCCGCCCGGGCAAAGAACTGGTCATTACGAGCGAAAATTGAAATTTCAGCGAGACCAGCTCGAGCGGCTTCAATAGCAATCGGCGTTGCAGCACCGCCTGAGCCGATGAGTGTCATTTTCTTACCTTTCAGATCAATGCCGTTCTCCTGCAAGTTACGAACATAACCTGATCCATCTGTACTGTAGCCTTTCAGCTTACCATCCGTATTCACGACAGTGTTGACGGCACCTGTAAATTTAGCGCTGTCGTCTAGCTCGTCAAGATACTGGAGTATAGCTGTTTTGTTAGGCATGGACACGTTATAACCGCGTATGTTCAGAGCGCGCATCCCTCGTACGACCTCTTCAAGCTGTTCATTGCCTACTTCAAAGGCCATATACGCGTTATTTAGGCCCAGCTTTTCAAACGCAAGATTATGCATAGCCGGGGACAAAGAGTGTCCGATCGGTGTAGCTAGCAGTCCGATTAATTGTGTTCTTCCGTCAATACGTCCAGCATTTTTCATGATATAAGCCTCCAAGTAACGTGTGTAGTTTAATGAAACACTTTTTTATATCGATAAGCAACAAACACGGCCAGCAAAATACTGACTACAGCAATCGCAATATCCAGAATGAATACGGAGGTAATTCCCAGACTTTTGGACATGCTCCCGGTAGCCAAAGGCATCAGGATGAACGATAGGCTGGCTGCTATGTTTACGAGAGAAGTCGTAGTTCCTTTGTTCTTGCGGAAAAATTCCGTCATTACCGTAAGGGCAATTTGGAATATGCCTGCGGTAGACAAGCCGATTAAGAATGAACTGATCAAGGTAGCGACAGGATTGTGCCATACAATTAAAGCCAGCAAAGAAAGTAGGGCAATAAGCGGATACACAATCATGACGGTAATGGGCTTAATGAATCTACCAAGTACCATAGCCAACAAAATAACGGAAACTAATGAACCTATACTATAGTAGCTCAGCAGCTTAATAGCGCTGGCTTTGTCCATGCCAAGAGCCTCTTGTCCAAAGGTAGGAAGCCATAGCTGCACGATCATGAACAATACAGTTGAAGTAAAACCGATAATAATCAGAGACAAACCTTCTTGCCAAAACTTAGGCTCGCTGTGGAACGAATCCGTTGATTGACCAGTCTCGGCTGGAGCCTTTTGTTCCTCGGCTTTGTGGTTGGGGAAAGCGGTCATTGACAAGAAAATCCCGTTCAGCAGATAAATTCCTGCTGGAATAAAGAAGGAATATCCATAGAACATATCGTGATTAATAAAAAATGCAATCATGAAAGGAATAACAATGGCACCGATCGAGATGGATGCTTTGACTAGGACGGTTGCAGACCCGGCTTTTTTTCCGAACCCTTCAATGAGTGCGGGATAAGTCCCCGCATCCATCATCGAGTTGCAGAGCCCTGCGATAATGGCAAACACGAATGCCAACGTGTAGTTAGGTGCAAGCGGAATACCGATTAGGAAGATTAAATAAGCAAATGATGCAATAACAATGAGTGGTTTCCTTCCGTATTTATCTGACATTTTTCCGGCTACTCCGAGAGCGAGCAGTTTACCGATTCCAATCGCTGACACCAGATAGCCGATGGCTGCTTTATCCGTGTTCAATTGCACGGTCAGAAAGCTCATATTCGACGAGAGAATAACATTAATCATACCCAGAAGAAAATAGTTGATATAAAGCCCTGTTGCCATTCTGATATAAGGATTTTTCATAAGTGTAACTCCCAACATAAATTTTAGATCAATGGCCTAGGTAGGCATCGTCCAGGTGTATTAAAGTACGCCCACAAACAAGTGAAAATATTCACATAATGTCTATGTCTTAATTATATAAGGGGTGTTATTATAAATCCAATGCATATTTTTATCGTTTTTCATAGTTTGGTTCTATAATTTAAAATATGAATTAAAGAAGGGAATTACATAATTATGAACCTGAAGCACTTACAATATTTTCGTGTACTTGCGGAGATGGAGCATTTTACTCAGGCAGCTATGCGGCTATGTATCACTCAACCCAGTTTAAGTCATGCGATTTCAGAATTAGAAAAGGATTTGGGCGTTCATCTGTTTGAGAAGCAGGGGAGAAATATTCGGTTAAACAAATACGGACGATTTTTTCTGAAGTATGTGGAGCACGCGATGGATGAATTGGAAAAGGGGGAGCATAACTTACGGGAATTAGTGAGTCCAAGTCATGGTAATATAGATTTGGCGTTCATTTACACACTAGGTTCACACTTCATTCCAGCAATAATCCAAGCCTTTTCAGCTCTGGATGCCCGTAAAGACATTTCCTTTTCGTTTCACCAAGGGAATACGAACGATATTATTCAAGGCCTGAAGCAGGAACACTATGACGTGGCGTTCTGCTCTCACGTGGAAAATGAACCGGATGTGGAGTTTATTCCGTTGGCTCAGCAGGAACTGGTGGTCATTGTTTCACCTGATCATCCGCTGGCTTCTCTGGACCAAATTGATCTCAAGGATACAGCAGATTACCCGGTGATCTTCTTCAACAAAAAGAGTGGGGTTCGGCCCATTATTGAGAATTTGTTTGCCAAGGCGGGCGTTACGCCACAGATTATTTGCGAGATTGAAGAAGATACGGCAATGGCAGGACTGGTGTCTATCAATTACGGGATCGGAGTTATGCCCCGCATTTCATCGTTAGATTATTTTAACGTCAAAACATTGCCTATTATTAATCCAGAATACGAGCGTTTTATCTACCTAGCCAGCATTAAAAATAGATATTTATCCCCGGCAGTAGTAGAGTTTCGGAACTTTGCCCTAAGTTATGGCAAGGAGTTTTATTTGAAAACACATCAGCGTGTCTAAGCCGGAGTCTCGCAATATTTAAACTTGATAAATTTTAAATTGTGTTCTATACTTCATCATCGACGCAAGCAATGTGAAATGATTCACGTTTTGATACTACAAGACTTACTTACAAAAGCAGGTGAATTCATGATGAAACGTACTTCTTTTCCAGTGGCGACAGGACTTTATGTAAACTATCTTTTGTTCGGCATGTTTAATATTATGCTGGCATCGCACATGTCCTTTTTAACAGAGCATTTGCATACAGATCAGGCGGGCATCAGTCTCTTGGTTTCTGCGATGGGATTTGGCAGGTTGTTTACCCTGTACATATCCGGGGTGCTCTCCGACCGTTATGGTCGCAAACCGTTTATTGTGGCAGCCGGGCTACTGATGGCTGTATTCTTGGTCGGTATACCGCTGAGTTCCAGCTTTGAGATGGCGATCGTACTGGCTGTGCTGGCAGGCGTAGCGAATTCTTTTCTTGATTCAGGTACTTATCCAGCGCTGATCGAAGCTTTCCCCCAATCCTCTGGTTCGGCTACAGTATTGGTGAGAGGTTTTATATCCGTTGGGGCGGCATTTTTACCGTTAATGATTATCTTTTTTATGAATCACGATATTTTCTACGGGTTCTCTTTCTTTTTACCTGCCCTCATATTTGCTTTGAATGCAATGTACTTGTTCAAAATGAAGTTCCCAGACATGCGCGTGCAGCCCGCCAAGGGGCAAAGTGGCGGTAATTCTGTATCAAGCCTAGCGGGAAAATTGGAGGCAAATGACCGGAGTAAGCCGCGGTTTTGGCAGGAAGGGCTATGCCTTATCTTGCTTGGATTTACAGGACCTACCTTGCTTTATATTGTGCAGTTATGGTTGCCTACTTTTGGACAACAGTTTATCGGTATGACCGAATCAGAGTCTCTCAGATTATTAGTTTATTACAATATGGGTTCGCTGGTTTCCGTGTTTGTATTGGTCATTGTGTTAAGAAAATGGGTTAAACCAGTTCACATTATTCTTATTTATCCATGTATTTCCCTGTTGGCTTTTGGAGCGCTTCTCCTTTTCAAGTCAGGGGCTGCGTCCATTATTTGTGCGAGTGTTATCGGGTTTTCAATATCAGGTGTACTTCAGCTGACATTAACCGTAATGAGTGAATTTTTTAGTCAACGAAAAGGACAGATTACCGGGTTTGTTTATACAGCAACCTCGCTGTCATACACGATCATTCCTGTGTTTACAGGCTTTCTGTTGAAACATTCTCAGATATCGAGTGTTTTTATGCTAGCTATTATTGTGAATGTGCTAGGGATCGTACTGGCGGTGTTTGTTAATTTTCGGTACAGTTTAGTTTTTCCAGCAAGTCGCAAATTGTCGCCTAAAATCGCACTTGAACCCAAATAACGACGACTGGATCATATCATCTGCATGCTTATTCAGAATGCGTTATACTATGAATTATTGTACATGTTCGACTTGAAACTGTAATTTGGGAGTGAGATAGAGATGGCTAAAATCGTAAAGGTGAAAGATGTCCTGATTGGTGAAGGAGCGCCAAAAATTTGTGTGCCCATGGTGGGAGAAACGTTGGAGCAGTTGAAGGAAGAAGCTACTTATTTACGTACGCTCGACCTGGATATCGTGGAGTGGAGAGTCGATTTTTTCGAGCATGTTGAGGATTTGGAAAAGGTAAAATCTGCCTTACATGAAATTCGGTCTATTTTAGCCAATGTTCCGCTCGTATTTACGTTCCGTAGCGCTCGGGAAGGCGGAGAAAAGGAAATCAGTGCGGCGAGTTATGTGGAATTGAACCGTACAGTAGCCGAAACGGGGCAAGTCGAACTTATTGATGTAGAGCTTTTTAATGAGGAAGGCGATGTGAAGACGCTGGTAGAAGCAGCACATAAGCATAACGTGTATGTGATTATATCTAATCATGACTTTCATAAGACGCCGTCGAAGGAGGAGATTGTTTCCCGATTATGCAAGGCGCAGGAATTGGGAGGCGATCTGCCTAAGATAGCAGTGATGCCGACCAATACAGCCGATGTGCTCACTTTGCTGGATGCCACGCGTACTATGGCAGAAGAGCATGCAGATCGGCCGATTATTACGATGTCGATGGCGGGGAAAGGTGTCGTGAGCCGCCTGGCCGGAGAATTGTTTGGTTCGGCTCTGACCTTTGGTGCCGCTAAGAAAGCTTCCGCACCGGGGCAGATTCCAGTCACTGAACTGAGAGAGATATTGACGGTTCTGCATAGCCATTCTTAAAAGATGGATAGCATTACTCGCCAGTCAGTAATATATCCGCAGTGAACCAAAAAGGAGGGCCCCTATGCGGTAAGCATGCTGGAGCCCTCCTTTTTGGTGTAACTCTCTTAATTCAATCCCCGAGTAGGTTCATATAACTCCCAACCTAAATTCAGCGTTTGAATAATATAGTCTGCGACTTCTTCCGCATCCAACTGATCTGTATCGATCTTGGAGTGATTCACCGCGTAGATGTCCTGTCTGGAACGGAATAAATCCTCAATTTCCCCTAAAGTCTTGTTTTGTAGATTAGGACGGGTGTCAATCAGCATCTTAAGCCGATCTTTCCAGGAATCCCAATTTAAATCCAAGAAGAAAACAATCGATGAAGCCAAACAAGCTTGCTTCACCTCTTCCTGTAAAAATGCACCACCGCCAACGGAAATGATTTTAAGGCGTGTGTTGCTGCACAGCTTCAAAATATGCTCTTTTTCAATCTCACGGAAACGCTTCTCTCCATAAGTCTTGAAAATCTCTGTTGTTGGCATGTTGTATTCTTGTTCAATTTCCTGGTCAATATCCACGAAATCGCGATACAGCTTGCGCGCTAGATGGGAACCGATCGTTGTTTTGCCTACACCCATAAAGCCGATGAGCACAATATTTTGTTCTTTTAATGGAATCTCACTATTGTTTTGCACGATAACCACTCTTTTCTCACCAGTAATGTTGAGATGTAACGCTTCAAAGCACTAAATACATTATACGTTCATCAAACGTGTCATTCAATAGTATAGATCACATCAGCAATGAGGTATACGATAAAAGGGACTCTGAATACCAATTAAGTGATAAACAGCAGGCAAACGAAACAAGGTATTCAAGTATTGTTTAATGTGTAAATTGAAGAAAAACAAACTTGTACAAGTATAAAAGAGGCAATTTTATGTACTAAATTGAAAAAAAGGACATATTTTGCCGAGAAATATATTGAAATTACTGGAAGTGTGATTATAATAGAGTTATGCAAATTGTAAATGTAATCGCTCTATTTACAATTTGTGCTTTATATAATTTATGAGACAAAATTACTTTGAACCAAAAACCAAGTATACATATGCAAATAGTTGAATGATGCTTTATAGACGTGTATCGGTCATTGGGTTCATTGTGCGAAGGTGGTGATACGGTCTACACGTTCTAGTCAACGAAGAGTTGGAACAATGAAAAATATCTACGAGAGGGATGAATTGACATGAAAACAAACACAGCTAACGTATTGAAAAAGGGAATCAGTATCGCTTTATCAGGAATGTTGGTCGCCTTATTTGTCGGCAATTATTCTGCACATGCAGCTCCAGAAGTCGTTCATAAGACCATACTTGTTAAAGCTGGAGAAGTTTACGATGGTAAAGGCAAGACTGTAGTGGCTGATCCCGATACCTTGGGAGATGGAAGCCAGAAAGAGGCCCAAAAGCCTATTTTCAAGCTTGAAAATAATGCAACACTGAAAAATGTGATCATCGCTGCCCCTGCTGCGGATGGTGTGCATGTATATGGCAACGGCACAATCTCCAACGTAACGTGGGAGGATGTCGGTGAAGATGCGTTGACGCTTAAAGAACCAGGTACGGTAAACATTACGGGCGGTGGAGCGTTCCACGCATATGATAAAGTGTTCCAAATTAATGCCGAAGGCACGATTAACATTAAAAACTTTAGAGCCGATGATATCGGTAAGCTGGTTCGCCAACTTGGGGGCTCTACTTTTAGAGTGAATATGACTTTGGATAACTCGGATATTTCCAACGTGAAGGATTCGATCCTGAGATCGGACGGTCCTAACAGCAAAGCTAAAATTACGAATACTCGTTATCATAATGTAAAACAATTGTTCAAAGGTTTTAAATCCAGTAATACGAGCGAGTCCGGCAATACTCAATATTAATTAGTATAGAATAGAGTAAGGATAGGAGTGCGGATGTGATAAGGGGCTGCCCAACAGGTCGTATGATCTGCTTGGGCAAGCCCCTTTTTGGGTGCAGCGAGTTACCCCAAGATGATCTGGGCTTCGTTCGGAACGAGGACTATGATATGATCGTGCTATTACATTTTACACAAAAAAGTTGGGTGGCTATGAATCCTTTTTATCAATATGTGAATGTTGACGGTACCTTAAATGATACGCTGGTGCGGAATCGTGAGGTTTTATATACAGGTACGAATGGTCGACATGTGGAACGTTTTTACGTGTCTTCCTCTGAAAGTTATATATTCAAACCGCTAACCAATGATGATCAGAAGGGGCGGGAGAGATGGGTGTATGAGCATGTGCTTCCTGCGTTATCACCGATCTATCCCCGATTGCTAGCCTGGTCTGATGCAGGTGTGGATGGCGGAGAAGAATGGATGGTTTTTGAGGATCTTGGTCCGTTACATCATCTACACGCAGACGAAACTTTATTGCGAGCTGTTAGACTTGTTGCATGGTGGCATGCTTTGCCGACGGATCGTTTTGCTGGGATACCGCTGCGGGGACCAAAGCCACTCATTCAGGAGATGGTTTCCGAGCTATACACGCGCAAGCCGGATGTGTTACAGCTTTGCAGCTCACTAGGATTATCTAAGCAACAGATGCAGCGTATGTATGTACAGCTGGAGCATGTATCTTTTTCACAGCAGCTTGTACTGTCTCATGGTGATCTTCATCCGGGGAACTATGCGCTGAGCGGGGAACGGCTTATGGTGCTGGATTGGGAGCATACTCATCTGAACACACCGCTGTGGGATGTATATCACCTGATCGACATGTCCCATCCGTTGTTTCCCCGACGCATGACGTCCGAATTGCGTATTCGTATACTGGACACCTACGTGGAGCAGCTGGAGCTGTTGGGGATAAGAGTGGATCGAACGGCTTTTATGCTGGAATATGGCATGTTTGCTGTGGTATTTTCGCTCTGGATGCTGTTGTTAATCACAAGTGATTTGCAAAGGATTGGAACGCACCTGCATAGAAACAACGACAAATGGTCAAAAGAGCAATTAGAGTCCCAGTTGGACGAAACGTTAGCCTGTTTGAACCAGTGTGCTGCGATGATGGATTGGGGACAAGCCCAGCGATGTAGATAGTAGCTTAAGACATAGACTGTATTTAGTTAGCCAAAGAAGGTAGGGAATATATCCATGAAAAAAGTTGGTTTGGTCATGAGAAAAATACAATTTGCTGAAGCACAGGGTCCACGTATTTTTGCAGAGCGTCTGAAGCAGATCGGGTTGGAATTGGGGGTGGACATCGTATTTGTATCACCGGAGCGCCATGTGAGCAGTCATGACTGGCTTCCGGGTTATGAACACGAAAAAGGCGACCTGGTCAATTATGACGTCGTACTGGACCAACTCCATGAGCAGCAGATTGAGCACGTTATTTATACGGTATCTGGCTTTACCTATTTGAACATGTTTTTTAAAAACAGCGTGCTTTTTCCGCATAGTTTTCCTGATCCGGCACTGACAGGCTATGAAATGATGAAGCCTTTTTATCAGATCGTGGACAAGGCTATCGTACAGACTGCCTTTCTCAAGCAGGAGATGGCTTCGAAGTTTGGCGTAACCGATGTGACAGTCATCCCGATCGGATTTAATGAGCGGCTGGTGGAAAAGCATTTTGATCCCTCGCAAGTGGTAGAGAACCGGGTGATGTGGATTGGTAGAGATGAGGAGAACCGACGTCCGGATTTGGTACTGGAGTATGCGAGGCATAATCCTGACAAGGATGTCTATATGGTATTTGGCGGTGAACGCTACAAGGAAAGTATGAAGAAATATGATATCCCGGACAATGTTAAACTTCAATTTGCGTTGACGCAAGATGAGGTGTTTGCGCTGATGAACACGGCGAAGGTGTATTGGAGCTGCTCCAAATTTGATACGTTCGCCATGCCGCTGACCGAAGCGCTCGCTATGGGTAAAATCGTCGTGAAGCCAGAGCATCCTTGCTATGGACATATCAGCTCTACGCATTCTTTTTCAGGGAATGAGAAAAACTGGTTTGAGCTGGTCAATATGGCTGCCGCCTCACCCCGCCGGGTTTCTACAGAAAATCAGGCATACGCCATGGAACAGTTTTCAAGTCAGGTGATGAAGCAGGGATACCGAGACTTTTTTGATCATTGGTTAAGCTGAACGGCGAGGCAAAATACTGTGGTTGTAACACGCATTTGCGCGTCCAGATGAAAACAAAAATAACCCGCAAGGGGGTCACTTTTTTCAAAATGTCCATCTTGTGGGTTACGGTTCATCATTGACTTATCGTTTGGACTTTACTGGAACCGGGGTTCCTTTTTTAAAGCGAACCGGTCTTCTCGGAATTCTGTTAATGCCGGAGTCCTCCGATTTGGAAGGTAATGCTCTACGAGTTTTCTTTGTTGACAGTAAGCTTTGATTGGTTCTGCTGAACTCAACAGTGTAATTGTCTACAGATGAATCAATGGCAAGTCGGCGCATCCCCACTCGTCTGGATGATCCACTGCTATCGTTCCAACACCAATGAAAATCATGGTCAGTACTTCTCGGAAGCCGTGTGCGGTACGTACCACGCCACCTATTGGAGTGATTCTCAGCATAATAATAGAATGTGGTTCCCCCTACAGACCCGCTCCATACTTCTCTCGTATCACCAGGCTCTAGCCGATACCAGCCCATTTTAGAATAATTCATGGGATGACAGTCGGAATCAGGATAAGCATAGGCAGCATAGATGGTGTTACTCGTGTTGTTTGTAAAAAAAAGGCTCATCATGCACACTTCTTTCCTCATAAATTGGTATTACAATGTCATACTATGAGGAATGTAGAAGAAGAGAGTGGACAATATCTCTCAATCTATGAAAAATGAACCATTCGTTTACGTCCAACTTGCTAAACGATTCTATGATTGTATCTCCGCTATCGCTTCAGTATGAGCTGTCTTGCGATCCACAATGTAGCTAACTACCATGAGTAGCAGACCGCCGACAGTAATTAGCGATGCAACCCATGGAATAGCGGCTAGCCCCATTTGATTAATAACAACTCCCCCGATAAAAGCGCCGCCTGCGTTGCCCAGATTCAATGCGGAATGGCTGGAGGTAGAGGCAAGCAAAGGAGCCTCATAGGCCAGATTCATGATGCGAACCTGAATACCCGGCATGATGCCGAACGCAGCAATGCCCCAGATAAAGACAGTAATAACCGCCAGTACCTTGTTTTGAAGCGTAAACGTCAGAATGGCCAAAATAATAGCCAGTACAGCATAGTTTGCGATCAGGGATGGCAGCAGTTTCCAATCCGCAAGCTTGCCGCCAACGATGTTGCCGATCGTTACCCCTAGGCCAAACAGGACGAGAATCCAGGTAATGCTATGCTCGGCAAAGCCACTAATATCCGTAAGCAAAGGCGTAATGTACGTAAAGACAGTGAACAGACTGCCACAACCGACTGCACCTGTGAGCAACATCAGCAGCACTTTTGGATTAAACAGGCTTCGGACTTCTTGTTTGAGACTGGAAGGCTTGTCCTGATGAATCACCGGAATATAACGAATGATACCAAACAGAGAAATCAAGCCGATGACCACAATGGCTCCAAAGGAAGCACGCCAGCCGAGTTGTTGTCCGATAAAGGTACCAAAGGGTACGCCTATAATGTTCGCCACGGTCAAACCGGTCAGCACCATAGAAATAGCACCCGCGCGTTTGTCAGGACGAACCAATCGGGCAGCGATCAGGGAACCGGCTCCCAAAAAGGTTCCGTGCGATAATGCAGTAGCCATACGGGCAGCAATCAGAAGTTCGTAATTGGGAGCAATGACGGAAAAAAGATTACCTAAAATGAATATGGCCATGAGTAGGCATAGCAGCTTTTTCTGCGGTACCTTATGAGTTAATACGGTAAGCACAGGTGCACCAATAGCCACACCAAGTGCGTAACTGGTAATTAACTGCCCGGCTTGCGGAATTGTAACATGAAGATCATGGGCTACATTGGGCAGTAGTCCCATAATGACGAATTCGGTCATGCCAATGGCGAAGGCACCAAGGGTCAACCATAGCAAGGAGGGAGGGAAGCGGTTTGCTGTCATATTTTCTTGAGTACTCATAAGTGTCTTGTATCCTCCTGAAAAAATAGTAATGCGAGTATATCACTACAGGCGATATCTGGCGACCCATTTTGCAAGAATTTCACATACTAAGTTGATGAGTTTTATGTAATTTACAAAAGCGACAGGTAGGAAGGAGCCAAGTGTGTTATTTTGGTAGTATGATATGAAGATCGTAAATAACACTGTAAGAAACAATCTAAGGAGGATACAACGATGGCACCTAAAGTGGTACATAGTATTACAGATTTAATAGGAGATACACCTTGTGTAAGACTCCAACGGCTCACAGGGCCGCAGGATGCGGAAGTGTATGTGAAGCTGGAGTATTTTAATCCAAGCGGCAGTGTTAAAGATCGAGCGGCGGGCAACCTGATTGCCGAGGCGGAAAAGGCAGGACATCTAAAGCCGGGAGGCACCATTATTGAGCCGACGAGTGGCAACACGGGAATTGGTCTTGCGATGAATGCGGCAGCCCGAGGTTACCATGCAATTTTGGTGATGCCTTCGAATATGACGAAGGAACGGATCAATATTTTAAAAGCCTACGGGGCTGAGGTCGTACTGACACCAGCGGAAGAACGGATGCCAGGAGCGATTCGCAAGGCACTCGAACTGGGGGCAGAAATTGAAGGGAGTTTTATCCCACATCAATTTGAAAATGAGGCAAATCCCGATATCCACCGTACGACGACGGCACTGGAAATTTTGGAACAGACGGAAGGGAAGCTGGATGTGTTCGTCGCTTCTTCGGGAACGGGCGGTACCATTACGGGAACGGGTGAAGTGCTGCGTCAGCATTTGCCAGATCTGCGGATTGTTGTAGTTGAGCCGAAGGGCTCGCCAGTACTATCTGGGGGAAAACCCGGTCCACATAAGCTAGTTGGAACGAGTCCGGGCTTTGTTCCCACCGTACTGAATACGGAAGTGTATGACGAAATCGTGCAGGTTTCGGATGAGGATGCGATTGCAATGACACGGGCGATTGCTGCCCAGGAAGGGATTCTGGTGGGCCCCTCTAGCGGAGCTACGATATGGACGGCGATTCAGGAAGCTCGGCGTTTGGGAGCAGGCAAACGGGTACTTTGCATTGCCCCGGATACCGGAGAGCGATATCTGAGCATGGGGATATTCGGATAAAAAGATGTGGATTGGGACCAAAGTGATACATGAACGTAAGTAAGTGGTAAAATAGGTGTGTGATAGCGGTTCCACTAACTATTCATAGGTGGATAAAGCAGGGAATATTTTGAAGGTTGAAGGAGGAGCAGCATGAAGATTATGCCTTTACAGAAACGTGGAATCTCCGATAGTCGGCTGGCTCTTGGTTGTATGCCTTTTGGTGGTGAATGGAGCCATGCGCCGTTTACGCAGGAGCATGTCGTTGAAGCAGAAAGAGCTGTAGAAGCTGCACGATCCATCGGGATTACGATGTTCGATCATGCGGATATCTATCGTATGGGGAAAGCGGAAGAGATTTTCGGCCGGATTTTAAAGGGACAGCCGGGCTTGCGTGAACAAATCGTAATTCAGTCCAAATGTGGCATTTTTCTGCCGGATGGTACGCTCCCGGGCCGTTTTGATTTCTCATATGCTCATATTATGGAGTCCGTGGATGGTATCCTGAAGCGCCTCGGTACGGAATATTTGGACATCCTGCTGCTGCATCGCCCCGATCCGCTGGTAGAGCCGGAAGAAGTAGCGAAAGCGTTCAGTGAGCTCAAGGCATCCGGCAAAGTAAGGCATTTTGGCGTCTCTAATATGAATGTAAGCCAAATTCGGTTTCTGGAGCGTAGCCTGACGGAGCCGCTGATCGCTAATCAGCTGGAGATGAGTCTGGCGCATCTGCATTTTGTAGATCAGACCGTACATGTGAACCAGCAGGCGGGGACGAATGTACATTTTGGTGAAGGGTTGCTAGAATATTGCCAAACCGAGGATATTCAGCTCCAAGCCTGGGGACCGCTGGCGCAGGGACGTTTTAGCGGAGGTTCTTTGGAAGGGGCGCCTGAGCATGTCGTTAAGACGGCAGAGCTGGTGCAGAAGCTGGCTTCTGAAAAGGAAACGACACGTGAAGCGATCGTCCTTGGCTGGCTTATGAAACATCCAGCACGGATTCAGCCTGTCATTGGCAGCGCCAATCCTGAACGAATCAAAGCATGTCAGGATGCGGAACGCCAGAGCGAGCTGATGACCCGTGAGGAATGGTATGAATTGTACGTCAGTGCGCGCGGACAAGCCTTGCCATAACTCGTTTAAAAGCCCTTTCCCTCGTCTCATTAACAGACGGAGGGAGGGGCTATTTACATTGATGTATCTCATATTTGCCTCAGTAGCTATTCCTCTTCGTAGCGTGCAAGGGCCTTGGCTGTTGTTTCCTTCATTCGTGAGATCAGCCGGGAGCCTTGGACGACCTTGACACGTTTGCCCAGGAAACGGATTTTGGATAACACATATTCACATTCGTCTGCCTGGAAAGTGAGTGTAATACGATAGGTATCTGCTTCCTGAACATATTCGACCTCTTTTTCAAAGCAGGAAAAAGCATATAAAATACGAGACATTTCACCGTTATATACAGGAACAATTTCGATGATGCCCTGTTCCTTGCGCGACTCCAGTATACCGTGTATACGTTGGGTGAATTTATCGGCCTCTTCGGGTAGAAGCTCATCTTCCGTGATGTTCACGATATTAGACAGCTTGGTAGACATGAGTGCGCGGTGTCTGCGGTTATACCACAGCAGGCTCCATTCTTTTTTGACCATGGAGAACTCCAGCTTATATGGAAAACCGGACATTCGCTCATGCAAGCGTCCATTGCGCAATTTGTAGGTCATACAGATGCCTGAACGGGACCGCAGAATGGGACGCAATTCACGCAATAGTGGATGGTATACCGAGACAGCAGGGATACCTGCTTTTTCCCGCAAACTTCCATCAGCCTCCAGCGGCTCGTCGTCTGCGAGCATCTGCTGAAGCTTATCCAGCGTAGACGGGGTGAAAGCCTCTATTGCTGCCGAGTCTGTCAGCATGGACTTAAGCCAGACCCTTTCCTGCGATGTGGTAGCAAAAGCGCCCGATTCATCCAGCCGAGAGACGATCTGGTAGTTAAATATTTTCTCGAACAGGCTCATAATAGGCTTGCAGCTCCTTCCATTCCTGTCTGAATTCCTTCCGCAGCCGCTGGGGCTCCAATACCTCACAGCTTGATCCGAAGCTGCGAATCCACGGTTTAATCTCAGTGATTCCATTCACTGTGATTTCATAGATAAAGGATTCACTTTCTTCCTCCGCAATCGTACCCCATTGTCCCTGTAACAGCACACGTTCCCGAATAAAGTTGCGCTTCGCGCCCTCAGGATTAAAAAAGCGTACCCGTACCTTTACAGGACGGCCCGTATCAACAAGCCAGCTGTACCGCATTTTTTCTTCCAATACGGCTAACAGGTCGGCATGAAGCTGCTCTGGGACAGGCTTGCCCTCCACCAATTGAGTCATGCCCTCCATACGAAACTTCATGATTCCTTTGCCGCCTACATGACCCAGCACATACCAACGTCCATATTGATGATCATAGATGACTTGCAGGGGCAGAATGGTGTGTTCACGGCCGTCGGTCTCTTTTTCAAACAGCGGGTTTGTGTTTTGTGACCCGTACATGCTTCGTTTGGATGTCGAAAAATATAAAAAAGTTACACAGCGGCGTTGCCGAATGGCATGTAGAAGCGGATGAATATGGGCTTCGTCCAGAATGCGTGAATAATAGTGGTATTTATATAAAAAAGGTTCGGCCATCTCCCGATCTCCGGCTTGACGGCGCATGGCTTTTTTAAGATGATCTCGCAACAGATATCCCTGAACAGAGGGAAGCTGGGTGTTGGCCATAATGTCTACAAAATCATATAAGTCCAGCAGCTCCTCGTCCGTCAGTTCTGTCACCAGATCGTTGCGGACAGCATAGCGGTAAGGTCTGCCGCCGGGTTCCTTGCGAACGACGCCGACTTCAACCAGATATTTCAGATCGGAACGAATCGTTTTCTCATCCGGTAGTGAACTGTCGGAAGGCAGCCCGTTGCAGCAAGCATCCAATAGTTCCATGGTGGTCATAGGCTGTGACTGTAGCGCTGTCAGCAGAAGGGATAAGCGGACGCTTTCCGATTCCTTGAGCGATTTGGCCCGAAACAGAAATAACAATAATGGATCAGCCGATTCGTAATAATTAAAGCGCAGCATCTCATTAAAATCATGTCCGTGTTCCGCAGGCAACTGCTGTTGTACCGATTGGACAATTTCCTTGAGACGCCGGATTGTTTTATCAAAGGTATGTACCGAAATGCCCAGTCTATCTGCGAATTGCTGCCGATTATAGGCGCCGCTTGTTAATGTGAGCATACGCAGGAATTGAATTTCTTTATCAAAACTTTCTCTCGCCATGATGCATTCCCCGTTTCTGTTGCCGTTCTCCGAAAGTAAGTATCCCTTTATTCTAACAGGGAAGGGATGTAGGAAAAAGGGAAATTATTCATCCTTGTAATACTTTCACCATGTTCATGACTTCCAAAATAAAGGATTATAGGGATATAAGGTAGCACGATAAGTAAGAAGCAATACATAACAGAAGGGTGATACAACATGTTTGGACGATTCAAAAATGAAGTGTTATATCCATGGGTAGGTAAGCTTTCGATTTATGAAACGATTAAGCAGGGACTGGACCCTCAGGGCAGGCTTACGGATGATCATTTGCCAGATGATGAAGAATACTGGGCAGGTCACACGATGCGTTGGGTGGCAGGAGGATTGGATGGAGCATTTGGGCATCATGGCGCTGGCGGAGATGGAGAGACTGACAAAATTAAGGATCTGGCGCAGTTGTTGTCCAGACAATGCCGCAAGCCAGGGATGAAGACGAGACGTGAGACGTATGTACGCTTGATGGAGGAAAATGCGCTCAGCCTGATTGATCCGCTGCTAGATGCGGTGCGCGAGCATCCAGCAATTCAGCCGGATCAATTGTATGAGGAAGCACGTTGGCTGGCTGAACACGGAGCACATCGCAATGTGGTGAAGGTCGGTATTGCGCTGCTTGGATTACTGGAGACGGATCAGCACCACGAACTTATTTTAACACTAGCCAAGCATGATGAATTCACGCTATATGCAGCTGTAGCTATCCGTAATATTTCGGAGCAGGCCAACGAACAATTGTATAATTTAGCCTCACAGGTACATGGCTGGGGACGTATTCACGTAGTAGAACGGCTGGAGCCTGCGCGGCAGGAAATACGTGACTGGTTATTAAGGGAAGGATTCCGCAACAATGTCATGTATGAGTATCTTGCTTATGAGTGTGCTCATAAAGGCGAACTGCATACAGCCATCGCTGTACCGCACATTGATCAGGAGTTGTTTGACGGGGCGGGTGATATTCTATCGGCTTTGCTGGCAGCAGGCGGACCTGCGGAAAGTATAGACGATTATGAGCATGCCACTATGGTCATAGGCAACTACCTTCGCCATGCTAAGACCATGTGTACGACTGTGAAGCATTTTACGATCATCATGGATACTGCGGATTTTCTCGATGAAGAAGACGATTCATGGGAGGCACGTTATGAGCATGAATGGACGCCGGAATTACGTAAACGTTACGCGTCAATATGCCAGCAGATGATGGACGATCCGCAGTGGGTGAAGCCAGTAGAGCAGGAACTGCAGTATGCAGATTCACCGCATCTCCACTGCGCCATTCGCGTAGCTCGAATGCTAGCACTAGATGTATGGCCCGTGCTATTTGATCAATTAAGTAAATATCCAGTCAAGCCTAATCTATACTTTGAACTCATCAAGACAGAGGATGAACAGCGGGCTCGTAAGCTGGTGGCTTTTGCAGAAAAGCACTTGCCTCTGGAAGAAATTTCTTCTGGTCCTGCTGATGTGCCGGGCTTTGGACCGGAGTATGAAGCGCATCAATGTCTGGGTATTTTGCTTCAGCTATTGTCTTCTTACGAAGGAATGGGACAAGAGCTAGTTGCTGCCGGACTTTGGAGTCCGGTGACCTCCAATCGTCATGCAGCGCTTCATGTACTCAAGGAATGGCCTTCTGAGATGTGGGGAGAGGAAACGACAGAGCGTCTTCGCCGCTTATCGATAGATGAAACGGAGGAGTCGATTAGAGAACAGATTCGGGAAATACTTTAATGATAAGGGAGGGAACAACATGACGGATATGAAGCATGGGCAGGGTTTCATTCAACCGGAAATGCGTGAGACGATTTTGCGTGAGCTGCGCGCGTTGGAGCAAGCGGAGCAGGTGCGCATTGTATACGCCTGTGAATCAGGTAGTCGGGCGTGGGGGTTTCCTTCACAGGACAGTGACTATGATGTACGATTTATCTATGTAAGACCCATAGAATGGTATTTATCTATTTTTGATAAGCGGGATGTGATTGAACGGCCAATCAGCGATTTGCTGGATATAAACGGCTGGGATTTAAAAAAGGCGCTCCAATTGTTTCGCAAATCCAATCCGCCTTTGCTGGAATGGCTGCAATCTCCGATTTCCTATCTGGAGCAATATGCAGTGGCTGATCAGATTCGTGCGATCTCGCCGTTAACCTTCTCTCCGAAGTCCTGCATGTACCATTATCTGAATATGGCGCGGGGAAATTATCGGGATTATTTGCAGGGAGAACAGGTGAAGATTAAAAAGTATTTTTACGTGCTGCGCCCGTTGCTGGCTTGTAGCTGGATTGAACGTCACAACAGCATGCCTCCAATGGAATTCGTAGAATTGCTAGAGGAACTCATTCCGGCACATACCGAACTTTATCAGGTGATCGAACATTTGCTTGATCGTAAAAAAGCGGGCGAGGAGCTGGATGTGGAGCCACAGCTTTCGGTGGTGAATGATTTTATCCAGCAGCAAATTGCTTATTTTGAACAAAAGGCGCCCTTGCTTCAGCATATGGAGAGTGGACGTGATCAGCAGTTGGATGATATGTTCCGCGCTGCGGTGAATGAAGTATGGAAAGTATAAGCTGGGAAGGAGAAGTAGAGTATGCACATCACGCTAAAAGCAACCGGAAACAATGCTGGGATGATTTCGCACTTGCTTGCCAAAAATCCCTACAATACGTATGATCGCACGGAAAAGGGTGCGCGTGTACGCATGGTGTACACCGTGTTTACCGAGGAAGAGGCAGAAATCGTCATTCAGGCTTCGCCAGATTCGATAGATTTGGTCAAAAACAGTCCAGATAGCTATGATATTACACAATATATTAATGACCGGGAGTTTGTAACCAGCAGCTTATTTTGCACCTATATTCGTGGCTCGCTTGGTACGGCACTGAACGGCAAACCCAAAGAAGAGTATGCAGAATGGGTGACGCATCCTTTCGCGCTGGAGTTATCGTTTGGGCCTGTTGCTTCGGATTTACCGGATTCTGTGGTGGAGGGACTATTTGCTCCGCTGGGCTATCAAGTGGACATAGAACGAGGGGAAGCAGACTATTCTTTTCAGCTGAAAAATCGAAGCACTGTCAGATATGTCACGTTAAGTGGCCATCAGACGGTGCAGTATGCGCTACGTCAGTTATTGCTGTTGATTCCGGTGTTGGATAACTATAAGCACTACTATATCAGTGAAGAAGAGTTTGACAAGCTGAGACGTTACGGTGAAGGCTGGCTGTCAGCGCATCCGCTACGCGAGCTTATCATTCGACGCACGCTTCGTTTTACCAATCTGATTGAGCAATTTGAGCAATCTGATTGTGATGAAATAGGTATTAAAAAACATATTGAAAAGGATACTGTCCAAGCTCAAAAGGATAAGCACGAACAGATTCAACAGCCAGAACAGCCACATGAGGAAGGGAAGCAACAGCCTACAGTACGGCTAAATGAGCTGCGGTATCAAGCTATTATGGACGTAATTCGCAAGCTGCCTCGCAGACAGAAAATCGTAGATTTGGGTTCAGGGGAAGGGAAGCTATCGGCTCGGATGGCCCGAATGACGGGCGTTGAAGAGATTTGGGCGGTGGAGCCGTCTGCGTATGCACAGTTGAGAGCCGTGGAGCGTTTTAACAAGCTGGAAAGGCATGCCGATGCGATCAGTCCTACACCCATGATGGGCTCTCTCTTTTATTATGATGAACAATTGCGGGGAAAAGATGTGATGATCCTATGTGAGGTCATTGAGCATGTGGATGAGCATCGTCTGAACCGGGTGATGAAGACGATTGTAACGGAGTATCAGCCGGGCGTGCTGATCGTGACGACTCCCAATCGTGAATATAATGAAGTGTATCGTATGAATCAGCAAGAGATGCGGCATGGCGATCACCGTTTTGAATGGAGTAGAAGCGAGTTTCAGGAACGATGTGAGCAGTGGATTGTGGAAGCTCCTTATTCGGTAGCGCTGAAGGGGATCGGAGAAGAGGTCGAAGGCTTTGGACAACCGACCCAAATGGCTATATTTACGCGCAGAAAGGAGCAGAAGGAAGCATGAGCAATTCATCCAAACGTACGATTCATTTACCGCATGCTGGACTGGTTGTGTTGGTGGGGGCCTCCAACAGTGGGAAAACCACATTATTAGACAAGCTGGTGAGCGAAGGGATTCTGCTGGAGACAGAAGTGGTATCCTCGGATCATTTTCGCAAGCTGGTCGGAGATACGGAATTTATAGACTGGAGTGGACTTCCAAGACTGGAATCGGACGTACTGTTCTATGAGTATCAGCAAATGTCAGCCAAGGCGTTTGAGGCGATGGATACGATTCTGGCTATGCGCTGTCGCTTGAATAAGCTGACGGTTGTGGATGCCACCCATTTGTATGCTGAGGACCGTCAAAAATATGTACAGTTGGCAGCCAAGGCGCATGTTCCTGTAATGGCTTTGGTACTGGATGTATCCGAAGCTGTGCTGCTGGAACGTGATTTAGGCAGGGAGCATCCGCGTGGCCGCCAACGGGTCAAGCAGCAGGCACAGCTGTTAAAGCGGAACCTGCGTGGGATCCGTGAGGAAGGCTTTAACGCTTGCTATATCCTTAAGGATATAGAAGAAATGAATTTTGTTCGCCGTGCGCAGCCACTGTTTCATGAGATTGGCTCAGGTATTGACATCATTGGTGATATCCATGGGTGCTACCGTGAGATGCTGGAAGTGATAGAGCGGCTAGGATATACGGAAGATACGGAAGGACTATACCATCATCCAGATGGCAGAAGACTGGTATCTGTCGGGGATGTGATGAGCCGTGGCCCCAAATCGTTACAAGCGGTGCAGTTCTGGAAAAAGCACGTGGATGCTGGACTAGCGTATATGATTGACAGCAATCATGGCTGGAAAATCGGCCGTTACCTTGATGGAAGAAAGGTGACTCTCAGTCATGGGGATGAACGATTTGCAGAGGAACTGGCCCAGTATGAACAAAAAGCGGGCAAGGCAGCGGCGGAACAGCTTAGAAGCGAGTTAAGGGATTTTCTGCTACATGCACCCTCACATCTTATTTTTGGCAGGAATGGATTGCGACACGTGGTCGTGGCTCATGCGGGGATTAAGGATCATTTTATCGGCAAACAGTCGGCACGTATTTCTGATTATTGCCGTTATGGAGATACGGAAGGACAGGATGCAGACGGAAAACCAATCCGCAAAGATTGGTTCGTAGACCATGAATCGGGAGAAATAGTAGTATGGGGACATGATCCTAGACCGCAGCCTACCCTTGTGAATCAGACGGTGAATATTGATCAGGGTGTGGTATTTGGCGGTATGCTGACCGCTTATCGTTTTCCGGAAAAGGAATTTGTCAGCGTTCCGGCACATGAGAATTATGCGAATGATCCCGATAGCCCACTTGTCCGGTGGCAGAGAAAACGGTTTTCCCCGCCGAATTTACGCAAGCTCATCGCTGGTTACAGTGTACTGACGGAATCGTATGGCGAAGTGCGCGTTCAAGGAGAATCGGTCAAAACCGCTATAGATGCCGTGTCACATGTGACAGTACCGATAGAGGAACTGGTGTATATTCCACCGACCATGAGTCCTGCTCCAGCGGTGTCTGCAGAGGAAGGTTATCTGGAGCATCCGCGTGAAGCGCTGGCTTATTATCGCGGGCAAGGGGTACAAACGATGGTGGCTGAGAAAAAACATATGGGTAGCCGGGCTATTTTGCTATTATTCAAAAACGAACAGGCCGCTGTCGAGTATGTAGGCTACCCGACATTGGGCACGATCTACAGTCGGAGCGGGAGAGCTTTCTTTGAACAAAGCCTTGGGAAGCAAGTGCTGGAAAAGCTGAATGTGGATCTACGGACTGCCGGATATTTTGAACGGAACCAGACGGATTTTGTGTTGCTGGATGCGGAAATTGTACCGTGGAATCTCAAGGCTCGGGAATTGATTGCTGCACAGTATGCGCATGTGGGTGAAGCAGCTCTGCTGGATCGCAGTAAGCTGGTAGACAAGCTGAAGCAGGCGAAGGTTGCGGGCCGAGAGGTTGGAGACTGGTTGGAGGAAATGGAACAGAAGTACGCGAATGCCGTGACGTTTCAAGAGGCTTTTCAAAAATATTGCTGGGATGTGGACGGTCTGGATGAGATTCGTATCGCACCGTTTCATACGCTGGCACACAGCGGAAAGACTTTTTTCGACCATTCTCATATTTGGCATATGGAGCAAAACCGGGAGCTGGCTGGGCTGTCTTCCCTGTTTATGGAGACAGAGTATCGCGTGATCACGGACGAAGCAAGCGAGGAAGAGGTCATTCGTTGGTGGAACGAGATGACAGAGGATGGTCATGAGGGGATTGTGATCAAGCCGGAACGCTTTTTGATGAAAAATCGGGACAAGATGATTCAGCCTGCAATCAAGGTGAGAGGCCGGAAGTATTTGCACATCATTTACGGTATGGATTATCTTGCCCCTGAGAATTTAAAGCGTCTGAAGCAGCGTCGAACGAACAAAAAGGAGCGTCATGCCCTGATGGAAGGAGCGCTTGGTATGGAAGGCGTGGAACGTTTTGTCCGCAAGGATACGGTAGATCGTATTCATGAATGCGTCCTTGCCGCACTATCTCTGGAATCAGAGCCGATTGATCCAAGATTGTAGTTTGCGAGGGAGGGATTGAGATGGAAAGGGGTACACCGTTAATTGATATTGGTGTGAACTTGATGCATCGTTCGTTTCATGCAGATCGGGAACAGGTGGTAGAGAGAGCCGCGGCTGTAGGGATTTCACCGCTGATTATTACCGGGACCAGTGTCCGCAGCAGTCGGGAAGCTTCTCAGTATGCAGCGCGTTATCCGGGCAAGCTGTATGCGACAGCTGGCGTGCATCCCCATGATGCCAAAGACTGCAGTGCAGACACGATTCAGCAGCTCCGCCAGTTGGCGGGTCAGCCGCAGGTCGTATCCATAGGGGAATGCGGATTGGACTATAACCGTGATTTTTCGCCACGTGATGTGCAGCGCCGATGGTTTGGCGAGCAAATCCAACTGGCGGGTGAGCTGAAAATGCCGTTATTTCTGCATGAACGAGATGCACATGAGGACTTTGTCGCTATGCTTCGGGAGTATCAAGGGCTTGTCGATAAAGCGGTAGTGCATTGTTTTACCGGCACGGAACATGAATTGCGTACGTATGTAGAAATGGGACTGTATATCGGAATCACCGGCTGGATTTGCGACGAACGGCGGGGGAAGCATCTGCGTGAACTGGTCAGAGATATTCCCTTGGACCGTCTGATGATTGAAACGGATGCTCCATTTTTGACCCCGCGTAATTTGCCTGTGAAGCCTAAAGAAGGGCGTAATGAGCCCATGTATCTCGCTCACATTGCTGCTACGATAGCCGAATGTACAGGTCGAAGCATGATGGAGATCGAAATCGCGACGACGGAAACGGCTAAACGTTTCTTCGGATTATAGGATTGTCAAAGCCATAGATGTGGTATATATTATAGTGAATTAAAAAGCATTGTCGGGAGCTTGAGAAAGTCAGGCTGAGAGGGTGGCCCTTGCCACTGACCGTGAAATCTGATCTGGGTAATGCCAGCGTAGAGAAACCAAGAACACTATACAGGAATGCCGCTTTTTTTTGCGGTTGTCGATAGATTCAATGTATGTCCTAGCATTTTACCTTGATCCTGACTTGGCTGGGTATCAGTGTAGTAGTTTAGACTACTGGTTATATAAGGCATATCGACGAATGATGTTTTGTATGGTGCTTCACCTTTTACTGCGCATAAAGCTTGCCTGGAGATTCAGCTCCAGACAAGCTTTTTTTCATGGCCAAGAGGCCAACTATAAGGAAAAAGGGGAGCACGCAATAATGAATACTGCTGTAAGAGCGTCCAAAGGGTTGAAACTGACGGATATTTTGGTCACGATTGTGATCGCTGTTGTGTTCGGGTTGATCTACAAAATATGGGGACCTGCCTATGATTTGATGAAACCATTGGGTCTACACGCCGAGCAACTGATGTATGGCATGTGGTTTATGGCAGGTACGTTTGCTTATCTCATCATTCGCAAGCCGGGTGTTGCGATTTTGGCAGAGGTGGCAGCGGCAACGGTCAGTGCTTTTTTGGGAAGCGAATGGGGTATGTCCACCTTGTACTATGGCCTGCTGCAAGGCTTGGGAGCGGAGCTGTTTTTTGCGGCTTTTCTGTATCGGAACGCAAACCTGTGGGTTGCTTCGCTAGCTGCGGCTGGGGCGGCTGTCACTTCTCTGATTTTAGACTTCAGCTACGGGTATATTGATCAGCTATCGACTTGGAACTATGTTTTGTATATTGGATTTCGGATGATTGGCAGTATTGTGATTGCCGGGGTATTCGCGTTCTATCTGGCTAAGGCATTGGAGGTAACCGGAGTCACGCGAAGTTTGAGGCCTGCAACGGAACAAGATTATAAGGGGCTGGATTGATGAGCCGGGCAACCGAAGATGTGGTGGCTTCGATCACCCGGCTACGGTTGAAATTCCCCGGTGAGCAAGAGCTGCTTTTTCACAATATGTCTTTGTCTGTCCGCAAGGGGGAAAAGCTGCTGCTACTGGGACCGAGTGGATGCGGTAAATCAACACTGCTCCAAGTGTTAAGCGGTCTGATTCCACGCACGATAGAAGTGCCTATGAAATGCGATGCTGCTGTAATCCCAAGTGTCTCAGGTATTGTATTTCAAGATCCTGATACGCAGTTCTGTATGTCATATGCAGATGAGGAACTGGCTTTTGTGTTGGAAAATAATCAGGTTCCCCGGGAGCAGATGCGATCCCGTATTCGCGAGCTGCTGATACAGGTGGGTCTATCGACGGATGATATACATATGCCCATTGGCAGCATGTCACAGGGAATGAAGCAGCGGCTGGCGATTGCGTCTGTGCTGGCTATGGAGCCAGAAGTGCTTTTTCTGGATGAGCCCACGGCTTTGTTGGACGAGGAAGGCACTACACAGGTGTGGGATACCATTCGCAACATTTCGGTAGACCAGACACTGGTGATTGTGGAGCATAAAATTAATGAAATTGTCCATGATGTGGATCGGATTGTGGTGCTTTCTGCTCAAGGGGAGATCATTGCAGATGGAAGGGCCCAAGAAGTATTTCATGTGCACCGGCAGGCATTGTCCGAGTACGGCGTGTGGTATCCGGGAGTATGGAATGAAGCGTCTTCGCCACGTTGGAGTGAAGCAGTGACGCAACAGAATGGTGCGGGGACTGATGTGCTGGAGCTAGAACATTTTAGCGGCCTCCGCGGTTTAAGTTCAGTGATTTATGTGGAGCATGCGCAGGTGAAGCCTGGCGACTGGATTGGCGTGGTTGGTGAAAACGGGGCTGGCAAAAGCTCGCTACTGCTCTCCATGATGCGCTTACTTCGCACACAGGGACGTTATAGCGTGCGCGGAATTGAGGCAGGCAGTACAGAACAACTGGCAGAGCGTATCGGGTTCGCGTTTCAAAATCCCGAGCTGCAATTTGTAGCGCATACCGTACGAAAGGAACTAGAGTATTCGTTACCCAAGAGCTTGTATACCGTTGAACAGTGCCGGGAACGGGTCGATCGGATGCTCGTACAGTTCGGACTGGAGCGGCTGGACGAGCGGCATCCGTATCAGCTTTCGTTAGGCCAAAAAAGGCGGTTGAGTATTGCTACGGCTATGATTCGTGAGCCGGAAGTGCTGCTGCTCGATGAACCGACCTTTGGGCAGGATGCGCGTAATACCTTTGTCATGCTGGATATGTTGGAGCAGCTGAGAGCGGCGGGCACGGCCATTGTGATGGTCACCCATGACCCGGAAATTGTCCGTCGATATTGTACCGATACATGGCGGATTCAGAAAGGGGAACTACAGTATGAACCTGTCCTTTCCCCATCATAAAACATGGCTGCATCGCGTGAATCCGGGCCTAAAGCTCGTGATGTTTTCCATCCTGTTTGTGGTCGTTATAGTCATTCATGATCCGAATGTCATGTTTAATGTTGCGTGTGCTATGCTGTTGCTGCTTGTCTGGTCAGGCCATCCATGGAAGAGGCTGCTGCTATACGGGTCTCCCTTTATATTGGTGTTTATTTCAACTTCAACGGGCATGATGATGTTCGGCAAAGGGGTGACGACCTGGTGGACATGGGGCTTGATCCATGTGACGCAGGAAAGCTTTTACCGAGGCATGCATCTGGGCTTTCGTGCGCTGAGTATGGCTGCGGTAGGTTTGTTGTTTGGTTTAACGACTCGTCCAGTGGACCTTTTTTATTCACTGATGCAGCAATGGAAGCTCCCTCCGAAGTATGCATACAGCTTTTTGGCAGCCATGCGGTTGATGCCTATGATGGTGGAGGAATTCCAGGCATTGAGACAAGCCCACCGTATTCGAGGTTTACATCAGCATGTGTCCAAATGGAATATGTATGCCACGCTTCGCAGGTATGCGATTCCGCTACTCGCTCAAAGTATTCGGCGTGCCCAGCGCATTGCTATTGCTATGGAAGCCAAGGGTTTTACCAATGAAACCAAGCGAACGTATTATTATGCGATCGGCTATTCGGCTATAGATATTGTATTCATATTCTATTTTGTCGTCATGCTTACGCTGGCTTGGGGACTTGGGATTTGCTTTCCTTATGTAGGGGTGTGGGATGTACGTTAATTGTTGTCAAAAGGCTTTGCCCGTTTTCTGCTCTGTGGTATATTAATGCAATGGGAATTGACGGCTCGTACAGACCCGCCTGGGCTGGCGGGCTTATTACATTTTCCCTGAGAAATGGATCATCAGGAGGCCAGGTTTCATGATTACGCTGCATCAGGTAAACAAGCATTATACCACCTCAAGCGGCCAATTTCATGCGGTTCAATCCGTGTCCCTTCAAGTGGAGGAGGGGGAAATCCACGGTATTATAGGTGCCAGCGGTGCCGGTAAGTCTACCTTGCTCCGGTTGATGAATGTATTGGAAAGGCCGGATGAGGGAAACGTGGTTGTGAACGGGGAAGATCTGACTCGCATGCCGGAAAAACGTCTCCGTGAAGCGCGGCGATCCATAGGGATGATTTTTCAGCATTATCATCTTGTTCACAATCGGACGGTCAGTGGAAATGTAGCAATGCCGTTGGAGCTGGCAGGTGTCGCGAAAAAAGAGAGAGCAGAACGTGTGCGCGAATGCCTGCAATTCGTCGGCTTAGCTGATAAAGCAGAACAGTATCCGGCACAATTGAGCGGAGGCCAAAAGCAACGTGTAGCGATAGCCAGAGCGCTGGCGAATCGACCTGCGGTGCTGCTGTGTGATGAGCCGACCTCGGCGCTTGATCCGCAGACGACCGCGGATATTCTGGGCGTGTTACGGGAGATCAACCGTGAACTGGGAGTTACCATTGTAATTGTAACGCACGATATGGACGTGGTACGCAACATTTGTACCCATGTATCAGAAATGCGGGATGGACAGCTGCTTTCCACGCAACGTGTAGCTGACGCTGCGGTAGGTTCAACAGCGAAAGCAGGTGAAGCTGATGAATGAAATGCTGAACATCATTGCGCAATATCAGTCTGAGATATGGAAAGCCATCGGAGAGACGTTTATTATGGTGGGGATTTCTATCGCAGCAGCTGTACTGTTAGGGCTTCCGGCAGGAACGATTTTGTATTTGTGCGGCAAAGGGCAAAAATATGAAAATCGACTGCTGTTCACCCTATTGAACAGTGTGGTCAATGTCATTCGCTCGTTCCCGTTTTTGCTGCTCGTCGTGTTTATGATTCCATTTACACGTCTGGTCGTAGGGACGGCGCTGGGTACGATGGCTGCTACGGTTCCCTTGTCAGTGGTGGCCATCGCCTATTATTCGAGGCTGGTGGAGCAATCATTGCTTGAGGTGCCGAAGGGTGTAATTGAAGCCGCTACTTCTATGGGGGCATCCACTCTTCAGCTTATCTTCAAATTTCTGTACGTGGAAGCTCGTTCTGGGCTTGTACTGGGTTTGACCACGTCCACCATTAGCTTCATCTCCTACTCCACGGTGATGGGCATTGTGGGCGGTGGCGGGGTAGGCGATTTTGCCATCCGCTACGGTTACCAGCGTTTTGAAACAGGCTTGATGGCGTTCACCATCGTCGTCATGATTATTTTCGTACAAACGATCCAGTTCACTGGAAGCACCATATCCCGCCGGATCGACAAGCGGTAAATGGTTTATGAATCTCTTCATTAACACTTGCACCGCCCACTATGGGAAATAAAAATGACTTTACAGTATCTCAAAAGCGGAGAGAAGGATTTGAATCTGGAGAAGCGTTAGCGTTCGCCTTTGAAATGGGATTCTAACCTATACATCACTTTATAAATCAGAGAGAATCCCATTTCAACAGCGATCGTAAGATCAAATCATTCGCGAAGCGGCTATACTGTAACTCATTTTTATCTTCCCGATCACAACTAATTTTGGAGGTTCCACATCGAATGAGTCGGAAAAACAACATGAAAACGAACTTGAAATTACTTACACTATTTGCTGTCGTTATGCTACTGGTTGCCGGATGCGGTGGTCAAAAGCAGGCTACACAAGAAACACAGTCTAAAGAAGCGACTTCCCAAAAAGAAGTGACCCTGAAAATAGCGACGCTCATCCCACCGATGACAGATGTGCTGGATATCGTGAAGCCGCTGCTTAAACAGGACGGAGTCAATCTGGAAATCGTCGTGCTTTCAGACAATATCCAACCGAACAACGCATTGGCAAGCCATGAAGTGGATGCTAACTTCTTTCAGCATGCTCCTTTTATGCAACAATATAATGAAAGCAACAAGTCTGATTTGGTAGCGATAAAACCAATTTACAACGCCATTTATGGTGCGTACTCCAAAAAATACAAGAACGTTAAAGACCTGCCCGAAGGTGCGACTATTGCCATTGCCAATGACCCGGCCAATACAGGACGTTCTTTGGTAATGATGGAGCAAAACGGTTTGATCAAGCTTAAAGAAGGCGTAGGCTATAATGCTACACAGGCTGATATTATTGAGAATAAGAAAAAGTTTGTGTTTAAAGAAGTGGATTTGTTGATGCTGGCGCGCTCACTGGATGATGTGGACATGGCTGCCATGTATCCCGCATATGCCAAGCCGCTCGGTCTGACACCGAAGAAGGACGCGCTGATTACCGAAAAAGACGATACGCACTTTGCCATTAATCTGGTAGCGCGTAAGGATAATGCAGATTCCGATGCCATTCAAAAGCTGGCAAAGCGAATGACCGGACCGGAAGTGCGTAAATTTTTTGAGGACAATTACAAGGATAGCGTTGTTCCAGCATTTTAAATAAATGAGGATTTTGCAAAAATCCAATAAGCGACTTCCAATGAATAAGATATAGATCGAAATGGTTTAGTTCGTCTATATCTTGCACGTTGGAGCGACTGGAATCGAATTTTGCAAAATCCTGAAATAAGTATTGAAACATTATTTATGATGATATTTGACCTGTATAATGGAGTGAAGTCTGTGAAGAGCAGATGGTCTCCCTTGTGCAGGTTTTTTTCTTTTTCATCCTTAATATGGATAAATTTCATCGAAATCAGGGTACAAAGTCTTATTTTTTAAGATTTTAGTGTATTACAGCATTATGAATTTTGGTCATAAAGGGTGATGGAGTAATGATAAGGAACCTATTAAAATAAATATACGAACAAACATTCGTTTTCGATTTCGTTAACGGTGTTTTAAATGGGTCAAAAAATTCAGCTGACAACGGGTCAAAAGCGTGAATAAAAAGGAAGGGGAACGACATGAAGCTGCTTGTAACTGTAAAAAGTCTGGGAAAACGCAAGCCCGCACTCGCACGACAGGAAATAGAACTGAGTCCTGCTCCAAAAACATTGCGAGATTTGATTACTGCAACCGTTGCTTTGAATGTTCAAAAGCTGCGGGATAAGCAGGAGAGTGTCGCGCTGATTCCATTCCTCACGGGAGAGGAAGTTGAGGCACAAGGCGAGATAGGCAAAGTAGGATTCGGTTCCGTATATAATGATGGTGTCCCGGATATTAAGGATGCTGTGAACACAGCGATGCAGGCCTTTGAAGATGGTTTATACAGAGTTTTTGTGTGTGACGAGGAAACTATTGAACTGGATGCTCCTTTGGCACTTAAGGATGGGAATGAAATTGTATTTATACGCTTCACAATGCTGGCTGGAGGCCTATGGTAGAGGGGGAAATGAAATATGCATCGAGAGAACAATGAGCAAGAATATTTCACCACACTGAAGGAGCGCGCGGCGCAACTGGAGGGACAACAACAGGAGTTGGCTCAGTATGTTGTGGAACTGAGTAAGCTTCATTACATACAGGAGAACGAGGAGCCATTTAACGAATGTCAGCGAATATTAAAAGAACGGGCGACAGAAAGCGGAGAACCGCTGTTTAAGCCACTAACAGAGGTATTACGTGCTCTAATTGGACAAACAGCGGGCGATGTATTCGCACATCTAACAGAGCATGTGACTGAATATCCATACAGCACCGGGTATGCGCGAAAACCGTTCCGCACTTCAGATATTACGGCCCATACTTCCCGAGTTTATAAAAGAATGGTGCAGTTGATCCGAATGGACTGTATCGGATTCTCTATAATGGATTATTTAACGAAAAAAGATTATGAATCAGGTAGGGATTACCGGATTCAGGAAACGATTGGTGATTGGATTGCTTACGAGCTAGACAACGGCAATTCACAGGTGCTTGAGGCGCTAAAAGCTATTATTTATGGGGATAATCAGGCGGCGTTACTTACACGCAATATGATTAAAGGCATGCTCCTGAGTCATCAGGAGGAGAATTATCGCATGATCGGAGAGCTCCTGGCAGCTGCCAAACTCCAAGAGGGATTGCGCCAAAGTATTGTGGAACAAATGGATGAAGGAACCCCGGAGGCTCTAATATATCTGTTAAAGTTGATCATCGACCAAGGCTTCATTCGTTACAGCTCGGTAGTGCGGGCGCTTGCAGTATGGACGGGAATGGGCTTGGAATCCGCCAATCAACGGGTCGTTCGCCAACTGATCGAGCAGGCATATGAAGCATTGACTCGTAGTGAACTGCGCCAGGAATGGCTGACCAGCTCAAATGCTAATGAAGTGTATATGAGTTTGTGGGCTACCGCAGTACATGAGGAACGTGATCTGTATGGACAGGTTCGGAAACTCATGGAGCAGGGAGCAACTTACCAGAAGATCGTAGCACTGTATGTACTGTCTAACAGTGACAACAAGGATGTGCGCCTCGGAATTGCGAGAGAATATCTGGATGAAACAGATCCGGAGCTTCAATATTGGATTCTGACGAACTATACAAGCAATTATTTTTATGAATGGATAGAAGGCGGGACAGTCGCGGATCGGATCGTTAAAGTGGTGCGCACTCCTTTGCTGGAGAGCAAAGAGGAGCGGCGTAAGGATTTTGAACGACTTCATAACCTGTTTGTACATATAAAAAAGGGTGAGTCCACCGAGCCCTCCAAGGTGCTAGATTTTGTAAATCTATATCACCGCTCAGATGCACCTATTCAAAAAATGCTATATCTCGCTGGCTATGATATGGACGCTTCTTGGATTGGGGAAATCATAGCCTTAAAGGAACAGATTAGCCCTAATCTGCGTGGCGAACTGTTGAACCATTTTGTGCAAAATCCTGAGGATACGGTACAGCGTGATTTTATTTTTTCCAGTTTGTCGGACAAAAGTATGAGTATCCGTGAGTTCGCTGTGGCCAAGGCGCGTAAGCTGACGCTGTCGGAACCAGAAATGCAACAAATGGAAGCCTTACTAAAGCTCAAGACGGGCTCATTGCGACAAAGTGTCATTGGTGTGTTGCTCTCACAATCGGAAGAGCCGCTCGCTGGCTCATTGGAACGCTTGCTGCGTGCTAAGGCGGAGCTGCAACGATTGGGTGGACTGGAGGTATTGACGAAGATATATGCAGACCCGGATCGTGCCGAACAGTATGAAAACCTGCGGGCTTTGGCGGATATCATACAGCAACCTACCGCCAAAGAGGAGCAACTGCTGTCCAAACTGGGACAGGAGGATGCTTATACAGGGGCTAACGGTTTTGGCCTGTACGATCCGAATGTCAAGGAAGCTTGGTTGGAAGAGAAAGTGGATCTGGATGATTTTAGATTGGCCGATGTTTTTGTTAGTCCATTGGAGAAGCTCAAGCAGTTTTTGACTGGACTGGATGAGCTTGTTCATCATCATCGTGATGTGGAATATACAGCGGAATATTATTCAGGCTACAAAGATACATCGCTTATTGGGACGAACCTTCGCCCTCTACGGCTGGTTCAGGTCGATGAAGAAGTAGATTCCAGGCTGTCTTTATATCCTCTTTATGAGGAGTGGGACCGTTATTTGCAGGAAAGCGGCATAGAAGCACGTGAACTGCTGGAGCTTGTTTTTTATGACCGATTGGAGCCTATGGACCGAACGCTGGATCGCTACTATCGATACTTTTCTTTTAAAATGGACTATTCAGAGCTAAGCAAGCACATGCTGCTGGAAGGATGGCGTAAAGACTTCGCTGAGCAAATGTATCCTGTGGATCGGATTAACGAGGTTCAAAGATGGATGGCAGAGCTGACCTACTCCGATCAGGTAAGCACATTAGTTAATGCTTATTTTATGGACACATCCGGTGACCAAACATTTGACGTAATTGACCTTGCTTTAAATTCACTAATGCAGTGCGTGCCTAAGGACAGACCAGCAGAGGATTTGGGAATGCTCCATCTATTGTCCGGCCCGTGGGTGGCGCTGGAGAAGGGGCAGGTTCATGATAATGAGTCCTTTAAGCGCTTTTTCCATACTTTTGTGAACTACGCAGAACTGCCAGGAGCGGAAAATCGTTTTTATTCTCCGCTGGATCTGGAGGATTATTTCAAAGCCTATGAAAAAGGGTTGATCGGTGTAGGGGAAGTATATCGGGAACTGCTGGCCGGTAGTGAAAGCAGAAGACATATGAGTACCTTAACCAATGTCCGCAATACATGGATTTCTAGCAACCCAGAATTTTTGGAGATACGCCGTACGGTTATTGATCGACTGTTAGAGGTTGAATTGGTTCGAGGCGATTTGCCTACCGAGGCTACGCCAAAGGTTATGGGCTTGAACCGGATTGAAGGCATGGATTATTTTATCCGTATTCTGGAGGGTCTCGACAAGGAAACATTCGTGCGTGGTTATGTGTACGGTTACGGTGATCGTATTACCAAAAAGGAATCGTTCAGTCACTTGCTCAAGGCATGTTATCCGAATGATGGCGAGGATGCCACGTTGCTCAAGGAAAAGTTAAAGGACACTAAAATTACAGATAAACGTCTGCTGGAGGCGGCAATGTATGCCCCGCAGTGGATTGAGATTGTAGCGGGTTATCTCGGATGGGAAGGACTTCGCAGTGCGGCATGGTATTTCCATGCGCATATCAATGAAGGTTTTTCGGCCGAGAAGGAAACGATTGTAGCTCATTACTCGCCGATTGCTCCGCAAGATTTTAATGATGGTGCCTTCGATATTCACTGGTTTCATGAGGCTTATGAGACGTTGGGCGAGGAACGTTTTGATCTGCTGTACGATTGTGCCAAGTATATTTCGGCTGGAGCCAATCATCGTCGATCCCAGTTGTTTGCGGATGCGACGCTGGGTAAGCTCAAACGGAGTGAAATGGAAAAATCAGTGGAAGACAAGCGAAACAAAGACCATTTGCTGACCTACAGTTTGATTCCACTTGCTCAGCCACCTGAACCAGATGTACGCGAACGTTATGATTTTATCCAAAGGTTTCTGGAACAAAGCAAAAAATTTGGGGCACAGCGTAAGGCCAGTGAGGCACTGGTTTCGCGGATTGCGCTCGGGAATTTGGCGCGTAACGCAGGTTATGATGACGTAACCCGTCTCGTCTGGGACATGGAGGCTCGCAAGCTGGATGATCTCCGGTCTTATTTTGAGCCACATGCTTTGGACGAGGCTACAACGGTGCAGCTCGTCATTGATGATGAAGGAGCGGCAGATATTGAAATTGTAAGCAAAGGCAAGACGCTGAAATCCATTCCGGCTCGTTTCAAGAAGGATGAGTATATCACGGCATTGAAGGAGCTTAAAGGAGATCTGGTGGATCAGTATCGCAGAGCTCGGAAGGAATTGGAGCGCTCTATGGAGTCTGGCACGACCTTTATGGTGAAGGAATTGAGAGGATTGCTGGGTAATCCTGTGCTTGCTCCGTTGGTGCGGACACTGGTTTTCAAGGCTGGCGAGCACCTCGGATATTTTAATGGGGATACGTTGGTGTTGACTGATCCTTCTGCTGAACAGCATTCTATAGGAGAAGAGGATAAGCTGATTATCGCTCACCCCCTTCACTTGTTCGAAAGTGGTCGTTGGAGCGACTTCCAGAAGGACTTATTCGACCGTCAGATACGCCAGCCATTTAAGCAGGTGTTCCGTGAGCTGTACCTGCTGAATGCTGATGAACGTGCCAACGCGACCGTTTCCCGTCGATATGCGGGACACCAGGTACAGCCGAATAAGACGGTATCCCTATTGAAAGGTCGCCAATGGACGGTCAGCTATGAGGATGGACTCCAGAAGGTGTACTATGCTGAGAATCTGATTGCCAACCTGTATGCCATGGCGGACTGGTTCTCACCAGCAGATACCGAGGCTCCTACGCTGGAGACCGTGCAGTTCTTTGATCGGACAACGTATAAGAGCGTACCGTTGGACGAAGTTCCTCCTGTTCTGTTCTCCGAAGTTATGCGGGACGTGGATCTGGTCGTCAGTGTTGCCCATGTAGGCGGCGTTGATCCAGAGGCCAGTCTGACGACGATTGAAATGCGTAGGGTCATTGTGCAGGAATCACTTCGCCTGCTGAAAATTAGCAATGTACGCGTGGATGGGAATTATGCACGTGTAGATGGGACTCATGGCGAATATGCTGTGCATTTGGGAAGCGGGGGTGTCTATAAGCAAGCGAAGGGAGCGCTGCATATTATTCCGGTGCATTCGCAGCATCGTGGACGCATCTTCCTGCCGTTTCTGGACGAAGACCCAAGAACAGCCGAGATTTTATCCAAAATAGTGTTGTTGGCCGAGGATCAGAAGATCAAGGACCCGCAAATTCTTACACAGCTTCAAGCGTAGAATAGAATTCTGATGTATATAGATTTATAATGAACTCAACGTTCGCATCTAGACAATGGTTTCAAATCCTCGACTGTGTAGGTGGAAACTTAGTTTAGTTGCGGAGGTTGAGTTATTTAATATTGAGCGTTTATCAAGCACGAATAAGGAGATATGGGTAATATTTTAGGTTCTGTGGTTTGATGGAAATCTAACAGTATAACAATTGACGATCATAGGAGAACATAACGATGTTTAAAAGTATCTTTCTAAAAGAGTACTCAACTGAGTCTCAATCACAAGTTGTCGATTTAATTTTACATATTCAAAAAGATGAATATAATATCGCCATAACCAAAGAGGATCAGCCAGATTTGCTTGATATTGAAAACTTTTATCAGCGTGGTAACGGCAACTTCTGGGTGGCTCTTCGTGAAGGAACCGTAGTGGGGACTGTAGCTTTGTTAGATATTGGGGACCGTAAGGCAGCACTCAGAAAGATGTTTGTAAAACAAAATTATAGAGGTAAAACATTCAATGTTTCGAATCAATTATTGCATCATGCCATAGGATGGGCTAAGGAAAGGTCTATTGAAGAAATCTATCTTGGAACAACACCACAATTCGTAACAGCTCATCGATTTTATGAGAAGAATGGATTTGTTAGTGTAGATCCAGGAGAATTGCCGATTAGTTTTCCAGTCATGAAAGTGGATAAAAAGTTTTACAGATACATTATTCAATAAAATGATCCTGAACCAAAACAATGCTGAGGGAAATTCCAGTTCAAAATGTGTGACTTAGTGGCCGCCGTGTCGTCTTGCTGCCAAGCCGCAATATAAACTATCGCTGAGCAGGAATTTCTTTTGTTTAGGACAGGCGTTTGCTAGAATAAAAGGGTATGTTGTAAGTCAACGTTAACCAAATTGCTGGGAGGGACACAAGTATGAGCAAAAAGATTAAATGGGGAATTGTCGGCACAGGCTGGATCTCAGATCAATTTGTGGCGGATTTGGCGCATGTTACGAATGGAGAAGGGTATGCCGTTGGATCACGTACTATTGAAAGCGCTACCGAATTTGCAGCTAAGCATCAAATATCACGAGCTTACGGGAGCTATGAGGAATTAGCACAAGATCCCGAGGTAGATGCTATTTACGTAGGGACTCCTCATCCTTTTCATAAAGAAAATGTTCTGACGGCTCTTCGGGCGGGCAAAGCGGTCTTGTGTGAGAAACCCTTCACCGTCAATAGTAAAGAATTGGAGGAACTAATCGGCTTTGCACGTGAGCGTAAGCTATTCCTGATGGAAGCAATGTGGACACGTTTTTTGCCTCCGATTCGCCAAGTGCAGGAGTGGATACATGCGGGACACATTGGCGAGGTAAAGCTGGTTAAGGCAGAATTTGGTTTTCGGGTAGATTGGAACCCGGAGGGCCGGCTTTTGAACCTTGAGCTGGGCGGAGGTGCTCTGTTAGATGCAGGAATTTATCCGGTTTCTTTTGCTTCAATGGTCTTCGGTCCTGAACCTGAGCATGTATGGAGCACTGCTCATATCGGGGAGACAGGCGTTGACGAGACATTTTCGATCTTGCTGGATTATGGGCAAGGACGCACGGCTATGCTTAACGGGGCAGTCCGTCTCGGATTGACGAATGAGGCATACATCCATGGAACCAAGGGCTATATTCACATTCCGTCATTCCTAAACAGCACATCGGCTACTTTAGTTGTGGACGGTGAAGAGGCACAACACTTTCAGGATGACCGATCCTCTACAGGCTATGCCTTTGAAGCAGAAGAAGTCGGGCGTTGCTTGAACGAAGGTTTGCTCGAAAGTTCTACTATTTCTTTAGATGAATCATTAGGAATTATGAAACTGATGGATCAGATTCGTTCACAGTGGGGACTTCGGTATCCGTTTGAATAATCATATTCATTCCAGGGACCTTTCAGGTTCTCTGGAATTTTTTTGTTTGTGAGCGTTATTTTTGTATACATAAGTCTTTCCAATTCCCAAATAGCGACTTTGGTCGCATGCTAGGTAACGCCATATGAGTAAGTCAAGAGTGGGACATATGAATCATTTTTTGTGATTTAAATTAGTTAAAAAACCGTCATTAAAAAGTTACAAAAGTGTAATTTATTCATCGGTTAACTGAATTGTGAACGCTCTCTTTTTATGAAAAAGAATGAAGGTCCTAGTATTGAATTTCCAAAAACTTTCAATGAAATTTCCGAAAATGTGCGGTAGGGTGGTTAACGTGTCACTTGAGCCATTGCGGCTTTTGCTGACTTGCTTGCTTATCCCGTGGCTCTGGATTCTTGTCGGAGCTCGCAGGATCGAGAGCCTTTGCAAGCCTGTGAGCGTTGAATAGGCATTCACCTCATGACCTAACATCAAGGAGGAATTACAAACGTGAAAGTGAAATCAACATGGTTGTTCCGTATGGTGATGATGACAGTGATCGCGGCTGTCGTGATCGGACCTATGAATATTGCAGGAGCAGCAGGAAGTCGGACAGATCGACCTTGGATGAACACTGCCCTGTCGGCTGAGAAACGGACAGCGTTGCTGTTACAGGAAATGACGCTGGAAGAAAAAATAGATTTGGTGACTGGCAAGGTCAACAATTACTATGGATTCTATAATAATTCGATGGAGCGGTTGGGCATTCCGGCGCTGACGATGGCAGATGGACCTGCAGGTGTACGTATCGCTAATCCGGATGTGCAGGACAAGCAATCGACTGCGTTGCCTGCTCCAATTGCGCTGGCTGCAACGTGGGATATCCAAGCTGCCAAACAGTATGGGGATTTGCTCGGAGACGAGGCTTTTAATACAACTCATAATGTGGTGCTTGGACCCGGGATGGATATTGCCCGAATTCCATGGGGATCGCGAAACTTTGAATCTATGGGCGAGGACCCGCTGCTGCAATCTCAAATGGCGACCGCTTATGTCAAAGGTATACAAAGTCATCCTGTTCTGGCGACTGCCAAACATTACCTTATGAATAATCAGGAGACAGAGCGTTTCACAACAAATGTCAAAGTCAGTGACCGTGCGCTGCATGAAATTTACATACGTCCGTTTCAGGAGGCTATTGCCAAGGCAGACTTGGGCGGAGCTATGTGCTCCTTTAACAAGGTCAATGGCGAATCGGCATGTGAGAACAAGACCATCATGACAGATCTCTTGAAAAAGGAAATGCAATTCAAGGGCTTCGTGATGAGTGATTACGGCGCGAACCTGAGTACAGTCGAATCGGCAAATAGTGGCTTGGATCTGGAAACACCGGGGACTCCTTATGGAAAATGGGGAGATCAGCTGCTGGCTGCTGTCAAGAATGGTAAGGTAAGTGAAAAAACGATTGATGATAAGGCTGGGCGCATTCTGGTGCAAATGTTCAGCAAAGGTTTATTTGATCACCCGGCTCAAAATAACCAAATTGATGCCCATGACCATGGCAAGACAGCCCGTCAATTGGCTGAGGAAAGTATGGTACTGCTTCAAAATAAAAACAATGCATTGCCATTGTCTAAAGATAAACTCAAGTCTATTGCTGTGATTGGCCCCGATGCAGATAACGGCACTGTGGCAGGCGGAGGCAGTTCGCTGGTGAATCCGACGTATACCGTGAGTCCGTTAGAGGGCATCCGCAATCGTGTCGGCAAAGGAGTTACCGTCCAATATGCACCGGGCACAGACCCGATCTCTGCAGGAGACATTATGCCAGGGCCATCTGCTGTTCCGTCTTCACTGTTGACTACATCTGATGAGAAAGAGGATATCAGTGTTGGATATGCGACTTATGGAGATGGCGAACAGGGACTTCGAGGCGAATACTGGAAGAATAACAAGATGGAAGGCAATCCGATTCTTGTACGCAATGATGACCAAGTCAATATGAACCTTGGATTTTATAATTATCAGGGCTTCAATGCGAAGTCCCCTAAAGTTCCAAATACACCAACGACACTGAACGGCTTGATATCTGCACGCTGGACAGGGGCAATTGCAGCTCCCAAGGATGGTGACTATGCATTGTCATTAACCAGTTTGGGATCAAGCAAGCTGTATCTCGACGATAAGCTTTTCGTGGATAATCAAGGTGAAAAGCTGGGCACTACGAAGAAAAATATCTCCCTTAAAGCGGGTGAAAAGCACAAGATACGTATTGAATACCGCGCTGATTATCCGACCAATGGTCGGGATTCCGGTGGTATGGTTCGTCTGGGCTGGGAACCTCCGGCAGATACGTCAGATAAGCTGATTGACAACGCTGTGAAATTGGCGAAAAAATCGGATGTTGCGATTGTTGTTACGCGCACGTATGAGAGTGAGGGATATGTTGAGCGTTCCGATATGGAGCTCCCGAATAATCAGGATCGGCTGATCCGTGCGGTTGCGGCTGTAAATCCGAAAACCATTGTCGTACAAATGAGCGGCAGAGCCGTGCAAATGGATACATGGCAGGACAAAGTCCCTTCCATCGTACAAGCATGGTTTGCTGGACAAGAGCAAGGGAATGCTATAGCGCGCGTCTTATTTGGAGATGTAAATCCTTCGGGTAAGTTGCCGGTAACCTTCCCAGTTAACGAGCAGTCTACACCTGTATCCTCACCAGAGAAGTTTCCGGGTGTGAACGGTATAGGTGACTATTCAGATGGTATTTTTGTAGGCTATCGTGGGTATGAGAAATCGGGTATTCAACCGGCGTTCTCCTTTGGACACGGTTTATCCTATACAACATTCGGATATAGCGATCTGAAAACCAAACAGCATGCGAGTGGAAAAAAATCCGATCGTATGAGTTCCGTCGAAGTTTCGTTCAAATTGAAGAACACTGGCAAAACAGCCGGAGCTGAGGTTGTACAAGTGTACAGCGGTAAGCTTCCGACAAACGTAGAGACTCCATCCCGTCAACTGGCAGGCTGGTCCAAGGTAGAATTAAAGCCGGGTCAAGAGAAGAAGGTTCGCATTGAGCTCGACCCGAAAGCTTTCTCTTATTGGGATGAAAAGTCCAAAGCATGGGTTATGCCGGCGGGTGAAGTGCCCATTTATGTGGGCAGCTCCTCACAGGATTTACGACTGACAGGAAGTGTTACGATTCCGGCTACCTCTACAGCAAAGGCAAAAAAGTAAATCCCGTTACATTTGTTTTAAAATGGTTATATTCAAGAGAGCGCGGGCACAAGCACCGGCTCTCTTTTTGCTATCGGTATGTAAACGTCCAACAGGTATGCAAAGGGAAACCCAAGTGAAAGCTGAAATAGTAGAGAGAGTGGGGACAGGCTAGTGATGGGGAGAGGAGGATATTAGATGAAGAAACTCCAAAAGCAACGACGTACTGACATCTGGCTGCTTATAGCTGTAGTAGCCATTTTGATCTGTGCGGTCCTGGCCAGTATGGCTATACGGAATGTTTCGGGGCCGAAAGCAGAAAATAACGTCAACATGTGGCTAACAACACCCGATCCGGCGAATCGTCTAACCCAACAAGCCCCGATCCGTTGGGATAAGAATGATAAGGATAGCAGTAAAGAAAAGGCTGCGAATGCGGATACACTGACGATTGAGATTAAGCCAGATATTCGTTACCAGACGATGGAAGGGTTTGGCGCAGCGGTGTCCGGTTCGTCCGCTTACCTGATGAATCATGGCATGTCTGCCAATCAGCGCGATCAGCTGCTAAATGATTTGTTTACAGCCGGTGGCATTCAACTGAGTTATATTCGCCATACCATTGGAGCCTCAGATTATTCCGTAGATGAACAGGGACAGCCTGGCAGCTATACCTATGACGATGTGGAAACAGGCAAGGACTATGAGCTGAATCATTTCTCCATCGCTAAGGATCGGGATGTAATCGACGTGCTGAAGCAAATCTTGAGAAGAAACCAGGATTTAAAGATTATGGGGACCCCGTGGACAGCTCCACCCTGGATGAAATATGGGGAGCAGATTTATAACGGCTGGTATTTGGACTATACCGATCCGCGCGTCTACCAGGCTTATGCTGACTATTTTGTTCGTTACCTACAGGCTTATGCGAACGAAGGGATTCCGATTCAGGCGATTTCCATTCAAAATGAGCCAGAATTCACGACGTCCAAGTATCCCAGCATGAGTATGGGGGCAGCAGAACAGGCGAATTTTATTAAACAATATCTGGGCCCAACCCTAAATCGAAACCATTTATCTACTCAGATTATTGCCTTTGACCATAACTGGGATACAGGGAGTGAATATGCCAAGACCGTGTTAGGAGATGAACAAGCTCGAAACTATACGCATGGAACAGCCTTTCATTGCTACAAAGGAGAACCTACGGCGATGAAAGATGTGCATCATGCTTTTCCTGATAAGCCTGTATATATGACAGAATGTAGTGGGGGAGCGTGGAGTCCGGGCTTTGGAGATGATTTGAGCTGGGATATGTCCAAACTGATCATTGGTGCACCCCGAAATTGGTCGCAAAATGTCCTCTTTTGGAATATCGCACTTGACCCGTCCGGGGGGCCGACCAATGGGGGGTGCACCAACTGTAGAGGTGTAGTGACCATCGACCCGTTAAGCGGTGCAGTTACGAAAAATGTGGAGTACTATGCGATTGGGCACGCCAGCAAATTTGTCCGTCCAGGTGCGGTACGTATTGATTCTACACATTATAGTGGAAGTATCGAAACGGTCGCCTACTGCAATCCGGACGGTACGCTTGTCCTGATTGCCGCCAATACAGGAGAGAGCACAAAGACATTTAAGGTTCGGCAGGGAAATAAGGTTTTCAAATCTACCCTTCCATCCAAGTCCGCGGCTACCTTTCAATGGAATCCTACGGCTTTCTGACACGGTCTGTACATCAACGTTTTATAGAAGTTTTAGAGCGCTTAGCCCATCTGGCTGAGCGCTCTTTTTTCATTTGCTACAAAATCCAGACTGCGAAAAAAATAAAATTTTAATATTGTTCAGAATTGGTTCAGAGGCGGATGATAAGATCTTTTCACTAATAACAAGAATGAACCGTTTACGGGGGAGAGTCTGATGAATCAAGAAACAAATAAAGAATGGCAAAAAGTGCTGATGGTGACGTTGCTGGCAGGTATGGCATGGGGGCCCCAGCTTGTTCATGCGGAAACGAAAGGGGAGACGTCTGCGATTGTGACTAAAACCAGTACAGTCTCTTTTACAGATCAATCCACTATGTCATCCCAGGCATTACAGGCGGTGCAGGAGGCTGTGAAGCAAGGACTAATCACGGGTTATCCAGATGGTTCCTTCCGTCCAGATCAACCGTTAACGCGCAAGGAAATGGCAGCTTTGCTGGCTAATGCACTTAAGCTTGACGCTACGGAGCAAGCAGTAACTTTTAAGGATACGCAGGGGAGTTGGGCCGCTTCTTATATAGAAGCTGTGCGTGCGGCAGGTCTAATGACCGGAGATGAATCAGGTGCTTTCCGCCCGAATGCTGCGGTGAGCCGTGAGGAATTGGCAGCAATTCTGGTGAGAGCGATTGGAGGAACCCATGTTCAAGGCGGAGATGTTCAAGACATTTCTGATGGGGATCAGGTGAGTTCATGGGCCAAAAACAACGTAGAAGCAGCTCTCAAACTGGGGTTAATGGATACGCCGGATAATCGGTTTGACTCTAAAGTACAGGTAAAACGTCAAGATATCGCAGCCTTTCTGGTGAATGTGTTCCAATCGGGTGAACGGACGGGAATCCTTTCTCGTATCGACGGGGATATCGCTTATATGGATGGAAAGCCCTATTTGATCGGCCAGCAATTGAAGCAACTGTTCGGAGCGGACAATGTGCCAGCGCTTCAAGGGGCTACCCTGACCTATCAGGCATCGAACCGAAACGTAGCTGATCTGTCGGCGCTTCAAATTGTGCAAAGTGGTACAGCCCAACATCCGGTGACTTTGTATAGCAAAGGGTCAGAATTTAAAGGCAAGTTAGCTATTGCAGCGGATTTTGTGCGAATTCAAGGAGCTACGTTACCTCAGGTAACCTTGATGCAGGGCGCCAAAAATGTAGAGATTCATGCAGACGTAAACGAAATGATCGTAGATACGCATGAGCCTATTCAGATCCAGGGAAGTGGTGTATGGCAGCAGCTTAAACTGAATTTTGCCGATACGCAGGTACGTCTCGCCAATGGGATACAGACTGTACAGACCCGTCTTGCGGAGCGGGGAACAGAGACTCAAATTATACGTGATACCACGTTGGATGCATCTTCGGATACATCCCCAACAAGCACTAAAAAAAGTTCATCCGGTGGTGGCGGTGGCAGTTCTACAACGAATCCAACGCCAACACCAATACCAACACCTAATCATGTACCTGTCTCAGCTATAGTTCCTTCCGATCAATATGCCATTATGGGTTCCGGAGATACGCTAGTGGATTTGAAAAATGTGTTTTACGATGCCGATCAGGATGAGTTGTCGTATCATGCGGTCACTTCGGATGTATATGTAGCAGAAGCAGAAGTGGCAAATAAACAGCTTACTTTAAAACCTAAATCAGTAGGAAGCACACAGGTATTTGTTACGGCAGAGGATGGAAAAGGCGGCAAAGCGAGCGTGTTTTTCAACTATACAGTGACCAGCTCTACTTATGAGGAGGACATTAATCACAGTCCTGTCGCGAGCAACAGCCTAAATGACATTCCTTTGCTCTTAAATGAAGGTGGCAAGCAGATTAGTCTGTCTGACTTGTTTAATGACGAGGATGGCGATGCACTGACCTACACGGTGGAATCGGCTTCGCCAGAAGTGGCCACAGGAGAAGTTACAGGCGATCAGCTTATACTTACGCCGCTTCAAGCTGGCACTAGTCTAATGACGATAACAGCCCATGACGGCAAGGGAGGCACAGCCTCGCTTCAGTTAGCTGCTATGGTGAATGCGCCTTTGCCTGATCCGCAGCCTGAGAATCACATACCTGTGGCTTTGCCTCATTTACCTATCGTAGTTACTAATGTGTTACAGGACAAGCTGATGCTGTATCCAGGTTCGTTATTTATGGACCAGGATGGCGACACCTTGACGTATACCCTCACTTCCTCCAATCCCCAAGTAGGCAGTGTGGTGGAGAATGGAGAAGATTCATTTGTAGCACTGCATAACGCTGGTATTACGATAATTGAGATTTCGGCGAATGATGGCCGTGGGGGCGTTTCTTTCACTTCATTTATGCTCCAAGTTGAAGCTCCTCAACCCGTAAATCATCGTCCGGTAGTGACCCGTGTGCCTGAACCTCAATATTTGGACCCGGGAGATGGTCAGCAAATATTGCAGCTGAATGATATGTTCTCTGATGAGGATGGCGACACGTTGACCTATACTGTGGTGTCTTCTGATCCATTGGTGGCAGGGGGGCAGGTAGAAGGGAATACACTTTTCATACAACCGTTGCGTAATGGTGTGACGTTCCTTACGATGACAGCAAATGATAATCGTGGTGAAACGACATCTTTTACGATTCCAGTGATTGTTGAGAAAAGAGATTTGTTCATTTCCGAGGTCGTGTGGCAAGGCGAACCGGATTATCTGGACCAGGCGATTGAATTGTACAATCCGACCAACAGACCGTTGGAGAAAAATAAAATCTGGATTGAGCGATCCGACCAACCAGACCCGATTATCATAAATGCCAATGACGGAGATGTCATTATGCCTGGGCAAACCTTTGTAATTGCGAATGATTTGAGTTCGTTCGGATCGGAAGATTGGTATTATACCTTCCTGCAGTTACAACATAACAATTCGGAACCCGTTACGCTTAAGCTGTACTACAACAACGTGCTCATTGATATGGCAGTTATTGGTCAAGGGCAGGCCTTGGGACGGAACAGTGGTACGGTCATTGGTAATACAGATCCATATCAAGCTGGCGAATGGAATGTTGAGGGGACGAACTCCCCTGTTAATTTAGGTGACTTTATCGGTAGGGAGAGAATGACACCATGAAAAATAAGAAGTTAACCGCTCAGCTGGCAGCTGCATTGCTGCTGCTGAGTCCCTCGCTTCCTGCCGGAGCAGAGCAAGCTACCGTGATAGATGCGGCTTCCGTAGCCAATGGGCCGACAGGGAACAATACTGCCACCTGGACGGACGTACAGCAGCTTACAACACAGCAATTGGAACAACTGCAAAAAGCCCGTGAACTCGGGATTATCCAAGGCGACCCCGCCGGAACGCTCCGACCTGGGCAGAAGCTCACACGTCAGGAGCTAGCCGCACTGCTGGTCAAAGCATTGCAGCTTCCGACGGGCAACCTGGACGGCGCTGCCTCCTTCACGGACGTGCCCGCCGATAGTTGGGGGCGCCCGGCTATAGAGGCAGCCCGTAAGGCCGGGCTGATGCAGGGCGACGCCAACGGACGCTTCCGTCCGAATGACCTGATCAGCGCCCAGGAACTGGTCGCGCTGTTGGTCAGGTCCGCTGGGACGGGGACGTCTGCGGGCACGCCCGCTAGCACAACCGACTCGCCGTCGGCACAGACGCTGCCGACGGCGTGGAAGGACGCCAGCCCGTGGGCGGCCCCGATGATTCGGGCGGCGCTGAATAACGGGCTGATGAGTGAATTTGGCGGAAATCTACACGCCAAAGACTCGGTAAGCCGCGTAGATGCGGCCAGCCTACTCGTATCTGCTTTGTTTCCACAGGAGCGTGCTTCGCAGCTCGAGGAAATGGACGGCAAGCAGATACGGATCAATGGCATCGCGTATGACGTGGCAGAGCCGCTGCGCGGCATTTTTCACGCGGATAATCAGACCGCGCTGCGCAACGCGGGCATTCGTTTCCATGCCACAGGCCGGACGGTGGACAAGGTGACTTGGTTGGAGCTTTGCAGCAGCGGGACTTCGGCTCGTGACGGCGAAGCGGAGTTCAGTGGCAACATTGTGCTGAACGGACACGGCTCCACGCTAAACGGAGATTTGGTGATCGCTGGTGATTTTACATCCGTACTGCACTTGAATGTGGAACAGCAGTTAACGGTGGATGCCCGGGTACAGCAGGATTTTTATGCACAGGATGTACAGGTGCAGGGACAGACCCATATTAATGGCGGAGATAACAATACAGTTGTATTTGATAGCTCAACGTTGACGCAAATGGATGTCACAAAGCCAGAAGTTCACGTTGTACTTAGTGGTACCGCAAGCGCGACGATCATGAACGTCCAATCCAGCGCAAGCATTGAGGTTAGCGCGAATGCTTCCTTGCCGCAGCTGAATGTTAATGAAGGGGCGAACAAAGTCAATCTTCAGGGAACGGTTCAGACCGTTCAGGTAAATGGCAGCCAGTCCGTCGAGATGACAGGTAATAGTACAATCCAACAGCTGACTGTCACAGGGACGGGTGCCTTGGAATTGAAAACGACAGGCAGTATTGAAAATATTCAAGTCAGCAACCCGGCAGCTAAGGTAAATGTGAGTGGAAATGTACAGGTTTCTGCGGTCACACTGGGTACCGGAGTAGCTTCCAACGCTGTTACGGGTCTAGCTGCGGCAAGTGTAACAGGTACGTCCTCATCTTCTGGAAGCTCATCTGGTTCATCCAGCAGCGCTAACCGTTCACCGGAAGTCGTGAATGCTTCAGTAGAGCGTGTAGTCACAGAAGGCGCTGGTGAACAGTTGTACGATTTACGCCAATTCTTTACCGATCCTGATGGGGATACCTTAACCTTTTCGGCAGCTTCTCTTCAATCCGGCATCGTACGGGCGTCCGTATCGGGCAATACATTAAAGCTTACGCCAGTCAGTGTCGGAAAAGCATCCATCAGTGTATCGGCTAATGATGGACGGGGAAAAAGGGTGTCGTCTACCTTCAAAATCACCGTGAATGGCCAGCCAGTATCTGCAGGTATACCAGATCAGGCGCTTACTGTGGGACAATCGGACTCGGTACTGCATTTGAATGATTATGTTCAGGACCCGGAAAATGCAAGCTTAACGTATCAGGTTACAGTTGATGATCCTGCTGTAGCGTCGGTGGTGCTTGCGGAGGATGAATTGCGTCTGAGTCCGCTTCGAGCGGGCAGTACGAGCGTTCATGTCACTGCCAATGACGGACAGCAAGGAGAGGATGGCAGCACAGGCCAAAAGCAGATTGATTTCAAGCTAACGGTTCAGGGCGCTCCTAACCATGCTCCACATGGACAAGCCCCTCAGCCGTTAACCGTCACATTGGGCCAGCCGGATATGACACTGGATCTTTCAACAATATTTACGGATGCAGATGGCGACCCACTGGTGTTCACAGCGATCAGTTCGGATGCTTCCATCGTGCAGACTACCATAATGAGAGCTCAGCTTTCTTTGCAGTCGCTGCAAGCGGGGAGTGTAAGTATTACCTTGACGGCAGATGACAGCAAGGGTGGAACAGATACAGTTACCTTGATTGTAACGGTTTTGCCCATACCTAACAGTAGCCCGGTAGTAACCCGTGCACCAGACGCTGTACATCTGATTTTAGGCAAGGCTGACGGAACTGTGGATCTGTCCACCATCTTTGCTGACCCGGACCATGACCCGATTCGTTATGAGATCAGTGCGTCTGATCCAGCCGTGGCAGATGCTACAGTTCAAAATGATCAGCTTGTTATTCATGGGTTGACTAGCGGCAATACCGTGATTACCATCACGGCTAAAGACGATAGAGGCGGAGAGATTAGCGCAGACCTACAGGTTCATCTATTGGAAAATGCGGTTATTACAGCGATCCCTGAGCAGTTGCTTCAATTGGGAGATGCTGCATCAGAACTGGATCTCTCACCGTTCTTATTGAACTGGGATCTAGCATCCCTGTCAGTGACAGCAGACACGTATGATCCAGGAATTGCTACGGCCCATATGAATGGTCAGAAACTACAGTTAAACCCAGTAAGTGTAGGGACCACGAGTGTAACACTCAGTGTGTATGATCAGTACGGACGTGCAGAGGGAGCGACGTTCCCGGTTACCGTCAGCATGCCTCAGCTAAATCAAGCTCCTCAAGTCGTAGCGGCTATAAACGAGCAGGTATTGACTCCCGGAGTTACACAGCAAAGAGATTATGATTTGCAACAGCTGTTCAGCGATGAGGATGGAGATGTGCTTCAGTTTACGGTCAGCTCCAGTGATCCGACATTGGTGAGTGCATCAATTAATGGCAGTATCTTAACGGTGGCTTCTGGAACAGGTAGCGGTCTTGCCGCTGTTACCATTACAGCCACGGATGGTCGGGGAGGTTCTGTGCAATACACGTTGAATACACGCAATGCCGAACTGGTTTCCGGCGGGATCACTCCGATAGGGGTTAAATACGGCTTGCCGCACAGAACCGTGGATCTGTCCAGTTATTTCCCAGGACAATCTAAATTCCTGGTATATAGAGGAACGCCATCATCGACATTCATCGGTCCTGTAGAACTCATGGGCACCTCCATTCCCCTTTCCCCCGAACCTTTACTGGTATGGGTGGTAGGAGCGGATGGAAGAGCTGTCGTATTTCAGGTCCAACAGGAACCACAGCAAGCGCCTGCTGTATATTTCTCGCAATATGTGGATGGCGGGGATGGAAGAATTGTTTTGCAATTGTATTATAACGGGAATGGAGATCCTTCCCATCGGGCAGACGGTTACTCACTGGAGTTTCATCAATGGATGAAGAAAACAAACCAAATGAAAGTTACCACTCTACCGATTAATCCGGTTTATCCTGCCATGCCCTATATAATCATCGACACTATTTTCTATGATTTCATGGATATTACGAATGCTTGGTATTTCAATGATGAGGGCGATTTCTACAACCCGAACGAATTTAACACTGTTGCATACGTTTTAAAATACCAAGGACAAGTGGTGGATGTATTAGGAAATCCAAATTCACATGAACAGTTTACTCCACAAGGAGGAACGTTCGTCCGCAAGTCAGGAATATCCTATGGATCGTCTGCCTATAATCAGCCAGATGAGTGGAATGCGTTCCCGAAAGGGACCTTTCAATTTGTCGGCATTCATACACCATAAACGGTATGTTTGTCTGCGATCGCCTGTTTTTTGAAGACAGGTCATGAATTCTTAAAAAGGTGTAACCCATCAACTATGGAGGGTTACACCTTTTTATGTACAAAGAGGTAATGATAAAAGAGATCATTTATAGCAGTGAGTGCAGTCACATAGACATATACAAAAACATGACTATAATGTACATATAGTTTAAATTTAGTCTTTTTGGGGCTGACGGTTCCACACACTTTACTCACAAAGGAGAGGATTCATCTCATGAGCATACATTTGGAATTGGATTCCTTATCCGTTGAAAGGCTAGAAATGGCCCTTTCAGGACGACCGGGAATGTTCAAGCTGTTTTATGACACCGAGGATTGTGGATGCAATGGCGTACTCGTCATTTTGGTTGTCACCGCGCCCAATGCAACTGATAAAGCAGTACAGTCTGAGCCTTATTCTTTTTGGGTAGATCAGCAGCAGGAACAGCAGTTCGATAGCAGAATGCGGCTTGAGGCAGACCCTAGTTACCCGTCGTTCAAGCTAAGTAGTGATGCCGGTATATTTAGTAGCAATGTTAGAATTCAAGATCGGCGCGCGAACTCGTCCGAGGAGTGATGTGCGGAGGTAATAGGAATTCATTAAGCACCAAAAAAGCAATTCTGATTTACACCAAGTTTCCAAAAGACGAACCTTGTTTAGCCTATATGGCAGAGGTTCGTTTTTTTTGTGTTATATTCCATTCGTTCCTCCAAAAAATGAAGTGTTTAGTGGCCTGCTCTGAAGTGGTACAATAACCTTTATGATAATCGGAGAAGGACGTTGAGAAGATGAAAAACTTGCTCGTTTCGGGCTATCGTGCCCATGAGCTGAATATTTTCAGTCAGAAGCACGAAGGCATTCCATATATTAAAAAGGCGATTGCAGGCAGGCTTATTCCCCTGATTGAAGAAGGGCTGGAATGGGTGATTACCCCAGGCCAATATGGGGTGGACTTGTGGTCCTGTGAGGTCGTTACTGCACTAAAACAGCAATATCCCCACCTCAAATGCTCTATTATGATGGCTTATCAAAATATGGACGAAAAATGGAAGGAGGACAAAAAGGAATATTTTCAGCAGATTTGTGCCGAAGTTGACTATGTAGGAGTAGTCAGCCGCCAGCCTTATCAGGGGATATGGCAACTTAGGGCACGGGATGAACTTCTTTTCCGCAAAACAGACGGTTTATTGCTTGTTTACGATGAGGATGCCGGAGAGGGCAGCCCACGTTTTATGAAGGAACTTGCATTGAAAAAACAACAGGCAGAGGGCTATCAGTATAGTAGCATCAGCTCGGAGGATATCCAGAGCATTGCGGATGAAGAACGATTATTCATGGACCTCTGATTTTTAAAGCATTAGCCCGGATTTTTGAACAAAAAGGACGTATTCGTCCCTTTACATTGATGTAAGCGCTGTCATAGAATTTAAACAACAATAACTTATCAGTCACATAAAATAAATTTATTGAAAATACAAACCATGAAAGGAGCTAATGATTCAGATGAACAAAAGGTTCCGGTATACTGCGTTGCTCTGTCTCGGTGTCATATTGAGTGGAGTGGTCCCCCGGATGGATAGCCAGGTCTCTGCTGCCTCTACGAGGCAAATGGAAAAGCTAAACCGTGGAGCCGTCGCTGTTAAGGTGCCTGAGGGTGTACTGGTGAGCTGGCGCTTGCTGGGCACGGAAGCGAATTCGGTCGGCTTTAATTTGTACAGAGGGACAAGCAAGGTAAATAATGCGCCGATTACATCGAGAACCAACTTTTTGGACAAGGCAGGTACGACCTCATCTTCGTATACCGTTCGTGCCGTGGTCAATGGAGCAGAGCAGGCTGCTTCCCCTGCGGTGAAGGTATGGAACAACAACTATCTGGATGTTCCGATCCAGCAGCCCGCGGGAGGCACAACCCCGGATAATGTGAATTACACGTACCATGCCAATGATGCCAGCGTAGGGGATCTCGATGGAGATGGCGAGTATGAGATTGTGTTAAAATGGGACCCTTCCAATGCCAAGGATAATTCGCAATCCGGTTATACGGGAAATGTATTTTTGGATGGCTACGAGCTGGATGGAACACGCAAATGGCGGATCGACCTGGGACGGAACATACGGGCTGGAGCCCACTACACGCAATTTCTCGTCTACGATTTTGATGGAGATGGCAAAGCAGAGATCGTATGTAAAACAGCAGACGGCACGGTAGATGGTACAGGTGTAAAGATTGGGGACGCTTCGGCTGATCATCGAAACACGAGCGGATATATTTTGCAAGGTCCCGAGTTTCTAACTGTGTTCTCAGGTGATACAGGCAAGGCTCTTAGTACGATTGACTATGTGCCACCGCGCGGAACGGTATCGAGCTGGGGGGATAATTATGGTAACCGTGTGGATCGTTTTCTCGCCGGGGTTGCTTATCTGGATGGTGTGAGACCCAGCATTGTGATGGCACGTGGTTATTACACCCGCACCGTTCTGGTCGCATATGATTGGCGGAACGGCAACCTGAGCCGACGCTGGACCTTTGACAGCAACAGCTCCACCAATGCTGGAACGGCTGGACAGGGGAACCACAGCTTGAGCGTGGCGGATGTGGACGGAGATGATAAGGATGAGATTGTGTACGGCTCGCTGGTTGTAGACGATAACGGAGCGAAGCTGGCTAACACGGGGATGGGACATGGAGATGCACTTCATGTTGGCGATCTGGACCCCGACCGTTCAGGTTATGAAGTGTTCAAGGTGAATGAGGACAAAAATGCCACCTATGGAGCTGCCATGTACGACCCGCGTAATGGAAATATTCTATGGGGTGTAAATACAGGCAAGGATACCGGAAGAGGCATGTCGGCAGACATTGACCCGCGGACCAAAGGGAACGAGCAGTGGGCACCGGGTATTGGGTTACGTTCAGCCAAGGGGCAGCTCATCACCAACACGCTACCGTCTTCCATTAATTTTGGCATCTGGTGGGATGGGGATCTCCTCCGTGAACTGCTGGATCATACCTCAACAAGCGCTGGAAAGATAGACAAGTGGAACTATACGAATTCGACGACTTCCAACTTGCTTACGGCAACAGGAACGAGTTCCAATAACGGAACCAAAGGAACGCCGTCCTTGCAGGCCGATCTGTTCGGTGACTGGCGTGAAGAAGTCATTTGGCGCAAAAGTGATAATTCAGCGCTGCGTATCTACACAACACCATACGAGTCAGAACACCGATTCTACACGCTTATGCATGATCCAGTGTATCGCCTGAGTATTGCTTGGCAGAACATAGCTTATAATCAACCGCCGCACACCGGGTTTTATCTGGGAGAAGGGATGTCCAAGCCCCAGCAGCCGAATATATATACTCCTTGATATGTCGTTCGGCAGTGGTTGAAAGCAGGTAGAATGAACAAAAACAGAGAGGGCTCCAAGCTAATTGGAGCTCTTTTTGTCATGAGAGCCCAAAAGCTAACGTATGATTTTCATAAAAATGGGAACATTAGTTCTTATTGATGGAATACATGTATGAAAAAGGAGGCGGAATCTGTGGGTTCTTTAACGACTGAAGGCATGATTGAGCTCGTAACTAATGTCGGATTCCCTGCTGCATTAAGTCTGATTCTATTAAAATACATCCTCGTCACTTTGAATCGCAGATTGGAGGAGCTAGACCGATCTGTTAAGCAACTGTCGCTATCCTTGGAAGAGATGGAGGCAAAGCAGTTGAAACAGTCAGAACAACCGTCCCCGGCAAATACGGACAAACTTCGTGTAGAATGAACAAAAAAAGGCAAATAGAAACAATTTAGCAACCCAATCGAGAAGCAAAATTCTTATAATAGAAACGTATGCAGTTTATGCAGACATATGATTATGGAGGTGTATATAAGTATGAAAATAAATACGAAGTTATCCGCACTATGCATTGTGGCCACACTTATGAGCGTGGCACAGGCCGCTGCTGCCGCGCCCACTGTGACCGCTCCAGCGGAAGCGACGCAGCCGAGCGTTGCCAATCCGGCCGCATCCGCTCCGACCCAGGTGCCAGCACCAGCAGCGTCTGCGTCGGCTACGACCCCAGCCCCGGCGCAAGCGCCGTCGGTTCCAGCAGCCTCGACCCCGGCTGCAGCCGCAGGTTCTGCCAAAACTGCTACACCAGTAGCTCCGTCTGCACCAGCACAGCGTCCATCTACATCGGTAGCACCCGCGGCTGCTCCGATCGTACCTTCGACTGCGAAGCCGTCTAAGCCGCAGCAGCCGTCCACTTCGGCGCCAGCCGCCGCGGCTACCAGCGTGAAACCGACGCAGCTGGACAAGCTGAACCACGAGAGTGCGGTTCCGCTTGTGCTGGAGGCACAATCTCGTTATCAGTATGCGGTTAGCGGTGGCAGCTCGGTAGGTGAGGTGTTCCAGTTGAACGGCAAAAGCTACCGCTATCTGTCCGAGGACATCGGCACGAAGACCAAGCTGATCAGCTATCTAACGCAGGCCTACACAAAGCAAGCGAGTGAGCAATTTGTCGGTAAATTTTTCGTTGAAGTTAACGGTAGATTAGCTCAGTTGAACGCAGATGGTGGCAATTTGCTCGAGTTCAGTCGGGCTACGGCGAAAATGGTAACCATGACTCCGGTGAAGCGCAGCTACCTGCTGACCGTGCCTTATCCGGCACAAACCAAGAAGGCGAATGAAAAAATCACCGTGAATTTTGAAAAGGTCGGTAGCTACTGGAAAATCAGCTCCGCACCGCATGTCATTTTCTAAATTAAGATTTTGCAACAGGCTTCATATGGGGTAAAGTGATGTTAAGGCTTGTTTCGTAAGCCCCAATTCAATGCAGGGGAGTGCTGTGCAATGATGACACCCATCAAGGTAAAAGACGTTAAGGATATTGAAAAAATCAATCAAATCGTTTCTAATTATACCTATGACATCTGGATTCATGGCAAAAGCGGCATGGCAGATGCCAAATCCATTTTAGGCATGTATGTGCTGAAGCTGGATGAGCCGCTAACTCTGGTTGTACCTGACAACGTCAATCCCAAGAAGCTGTTCAAGGAGTTGGAGGAATTTATTCATTTTCCTGCTCAAGCCGAATAAACGGCAAGGAATCACCTGTGAACACTGCATACTCTATTATGAAAATAACGCAAAGAAGCCGTGGAACCTAAGTCCCACGGCTTCTTTTTTAATGTTCTTCCTCGTCCAAAAACGGGAGATTCACCGAATAGTACATAACCCCCATAAGCAGCACGCCGCCAACCAGATTTCCGAGCGTAACCGGAACGAGATTATGGATCACGCCAGCGACAGAAACCGTACCCGGATGGTCCAGCACGAGCGCAATGGCGAAAGTACACATATTAGCCACACTATGCTCATATCCCGAAATGAAGAAGCAGAACACAAACAGCATCATGGCAAACATCTTTGCGCCATTTTCCTTCATAAACATGGGAACAAAAAAGGCAAGACAGACGAGCCAATTACACAAAATAGCTCGGAAGAATAGCTGCATTGCAGGCGCTTCCATTTTATGCTCAACCACGTTCAGTAGAAAGCTGTTCACGCTGGAGGAGTCAAACAGCCCGGTCAAGTAAATAAGGAGTGCAAATACCCCCGCACCCAGTAAATTACCGCCATAGCTGGCAGCCCATAATCGAAGCACCTGCCCCCAGCGCAGCTTTTTACGGAGCGCAGCATAAGTGTAATAGAAGGTGTTACCTGTAAACAAATCCCCGCCGCCGTAAGCGATCAGAATGATGGCAGCTCCGAACGTAAGTGCCGCCATGGGATAAGTGAATGGAGAATGCTCCATGTAAAAAAAGTTGCCCGTCTTGAAGGCTACAATAACGCCGAACCCAATGAACATACTCGCCAGCATGGAACGTGCCAAATACCGGAGTAGGCTCTGCTTGTAAATTTTGTACTTCTTCATGGCTAGCTGTTCGACATTGCGTAAGCCTTCCGTCTCCATATTTAAGGACAACCTCCTATTTTCTCATATGTAAGTCTTTAAACAGACTTTATTTTTCACGAAACATGTCCAGTCTGTCAGCAATCCTGTTAGCTTAACAAACCAAGCTTTTGCAGTCCGTACAAAATACCGTCTTCATCTGCGCGTTTTGTGACCATTTTAGCTGCGGCTTTGGCTTCATCACAGCCGTTGCCCATCGCGACGCTGTTATGTATAGCTGTCAGCATCTCCACATCATTTAAGCCATCGCCAAAGGCGTATTGATTTTCAGCGGCAATGCCCAGTCTGGACGTAATTTCGCGAATACCCTTCGCTTTGGAGCCAGCATGAGGAACAACGTCCACAGAACTCGGATGCCAGCGCACAAAGTCAAACGCCTTGAATACCGTTTCATAGAAAGGCTCTTCTTCTGCTGTACACATCAACAGCGTCTGATAAATATCTCTTCCTTGGAAATAGAGCGGATCGTATCCAACTGAAATCTTGGCCTTAAGCGTTTGGACCGATTTCTCTACAAGCTCATCGTTAGGAATATTGGCCTTCATGTCCATATGATCCATATATACGAGAGCATGATTATGTGTGAGGGCCAGATCGGTCATCGTTTGCAAGGCTTCTCTGTTCAACGGATTGGTAGCGACCACTTCCCCGCGGAGCACGACATATTGCCCATTAAAGCTGACGTAGGAGTCAATTTCCAACTGCTCGCGGATATCTTTGAACATAAAAGGCGCACGTCCTGTTGCAATGGCCACCTCATGTCCCAGCTCTTTCAAAGCAAAGACGGCCTTTTCTGCCGTTAACGGCATTTTCTTGTCATCGTCCAGCAATGTACCGTCGATATCGAAAAAGATAATTTTTTTGTCTGACATGTCCCTACACCTGACTTTCAATAATGTATTTGTCGAAATGAACTCATATGGATTCATTATATCAAAGGAACTGCTTCTGAATACACAAATACGTATAAATCCTCATGAATGTCCGACCTCTATAGCTTACAATATGAAATAAGGCTTACTGTAAAATATAATTTCTATCTCCTATTTCATAGATGGGATGTGATCACCATGACAAAAATCCAAGTCACACCGGAGCAGCTGGACAGCGTGGCCTCCCAATTTGCCAATGCCCACGGCACACTGTATAACCAGTTAAATGGCCTGGATAGCACAATGAACTACCTTCACAACCAGTGGGATGGTATGGAGAGGAATCGTTTTTATAATGACTATCGAACGGCTAAATATACACTATCTTCTGTATTAAATAAGGTTCAATCCATTGAAATTGAGCTGAAAAGCATCGCTTCGAAATTTAGAAATGCGGATGGTGAAAGCACACGTGGCTTCTGGACAGCCCTAGCTGCGGCAATGAGCGCTAGCGCAGCGCTGGCAGGCAGTGGAGAGGCTGGAGATCATGGTGGTGAAATTGCCAAGCAGCCCAAAAACATAGACGAATGGGAGCAGGCAGACGCGGTTAAATATCATCAATATGAGGAACTACTGAAAAACGCCGAGGCCATCGGCGACAAGCAGGTTATGCAGAAAATTCACGACCAGATGAATGTCCTGCAGCTGCAATATGAGGACTCCGTTACCCGTACAGATTACAATACAGGAGAGACCTCCAAGATCACATCCGATTCCCTTGTCGCCGTCACCGAACTGACAGGTAAAGACGGAAGCAAAACGGATATATCTATAGATAAAAAAGGGAATGTTGTGAGTTATGAGCAAAATACGGATAAATACGATTACTGGGTCCAAAAGCATACCCAATCAGCCGGAGAGCATGCTCTAGGTAAAACGGCCCAGACCGTCAGCGGATATGGAATAGGTCTTATTTTGTCGCGCGGGGCTGGTGTTAGTGGGGGAAGTTCGGGCATCGGTACTGGCGCAGCCTCCGGCTGGGGGGAACACGTCGTCGGCATTGGTGGCGGCATGCTCAGTGACAAAGTACTTTTCTCTGTACCCGATGAGGGCGAAACCCGTACCATGATCTACCGAACGAATAAAGAAACCGGACATATTGAGAACATGATCATCGTCACCAAAGGTGAGAATGAAATGGAGTATCGCTATTGGGAGGATTATAACTAGATCTTGAGCAGTGAACGATAATAACGTGTTTAGGAGTACCCATAAAATCTACAGTCTTTTTTTCTAGAACAGGTGAGCGGCAGGTGGAAACTGTAAACTCACTAGCTGGAGAGGTCTGTGGATTTTTTTGTTTACCATTTTTTTCTGAATTCCGATATATTAAATAGATAGAATACATATCCAAGGTAATTTAATTGAATATTCGAAAAAGATTAAAGTACTAGTTTTAGAGGGAGAAATAGTAAATGAAAAAACCATCCATTAGTATAGTAGTTGTGTTGTTTTGAGAGGGTAGGGAGAGGAGTTACGATATGCAACAATCAGAGACATTACTGTACACGTACAGGCTAACATTGAAAGATATCATGTTATTTAATTTTTGTTTGAAGTATCAGAAGTCTACTGGGCTTAAGTTGATGGCATCAATCCAGTTTCTGTTGGTCATTATGGCTACATACAAGCTTATAGTAGATAATGAAGTAGATCCTAATACGATAGCGATGTTCTTCTTTCCATTCTTAGTTTTTGTAATTATTCCTTTCTTTACTATTAAAGAAGTGAAAGCTAACTACCTAAATCACCCACAATGGCCTATTGAAAAAGATTATGAGTTTTCAAAGGAGGGTCTTCATTTTACGTACTCTGCGGGTTACAACTGGGATGAAGTAAAGGGGGTCATTAATACGCTGACTGCCTTTTATATATTGCTGCCTAATCATAAATTTATATTGGTCCCCAAGCGGATTTTTTCTAGTAGGCTGGAGCGCCGACAATTCAAAGAACTGTTGATAACCCAGATCGGATCAGAGAGATGGGATTATAAATTTATAGACAAAATGAGCAAATTAAATAGAAAATAATTATATTTATGGTAAATAAAATTAAAGGCTAATACATTTGTTAAAAGGAGGAACTCATATGTATCTTCTATTTTGTAGTGATCCTCTAAATTCTAAAATTGTAGATATGGATTACCGTGAAGAGTGCGAGGTTGCACAGAGTCTTGGTTTTGATATAGGGTTGGTCAATTTTGATAATCTGATCGAGGATGAACGGGAAGGATCAGAGTCTAACCCATATATTGTTTCTAAGAATATGCGAGAGTATGTTGCTAAACAGGGAAGCGAGTACGTGAACGCGCTATACCGTGGATGGATGTTAAGGCCCAAAGTATATGGTGCTTGGACTGCAGCCTTGGAGGCCGATCGAATCAGGATGCTGACAAGTGCTAAGAGTTATAGGAACTGTCACTATTTTCCCGATTCATACTCGTTAATTCAAAATTTTACGCCTCGGAGTGTATGGCTGGAGCGGGACCAATTGGATGCGGAGCATATTCTAGAGGCGGTCATACCTTTTGGAACGACAGCAATAATGGTCAAGGACTTCGTTAAATCACGGAAACATGATTGGCTGGACGCCTGTTATATCCCGGATGCGTCAGATCAGGTGCATGTGGAACGGGTGATTCGTCGTTTTGTTGAACTTCAGGGGACAGAATTGAATGGAGGAGTTGTGTTAAGGGAGTTCGTACCTTTAGAATTTCTTACCCTTCACCCCAAAAGTGGCATGCCCTTGTCTAAAGAATATCGTCTATTCTTCATGTTCGGAGAGCCTGTTTTTACAGTTAATTACTGGGATGAGGCTGCATATGAGACCGTTCCTACAGATCTGGATGAATTTATTCAGATTGCACGTCAAATCCAAAGTCCATTTTTCACAATGGATATTGCTCGTACACAAGCAGGACAATGGATTATTATAGAATTGGGAGATGGGCAAGTTTCGGGACTGCCTGAGAACACGGATCTTGAAGTGTTCTATACAAATTTAAAAAAAGTGGTGGTGAACCGTGGATTATGGTAAAAGGCACAGTGCTTCTGTTGAATTGGAAGGCTGTGCCTTTCTATCAATTTTGACATTTCACAGACTTGCAATTGGGGTAGCAAATGATGGATGATAGAAGAGGGCCTTTTATGTAGAAAATAGGGCTAAAGATAGAGAGGATACTAATAATAAATAGATCGGATTTACCGTATTTTTGTATATTATTGTAGAAAAAGATCGTAATTCAGGTTATAGTAAAGGAAGAAATTAACTAGGATACCTTTACCCAAATACGTAATTGTGGAGGGAAACATGAGTACATTTAAAAATTGGTTGAATACAACTAAAAAAGGACTTGGAGACCAAGTTAAGAAGTTTAAGAATAAAGATTTTATGGAAGCTGTTGTTGCAGGCTGTGCATTAGTAGCATTTGCTGACGGTACGATTAGTCCGGAAGAGAAAACAAAAATGGCCGGATACATAAATATCAGTGAAGAATTGAAAGTGTTTGATATGGGTGAGGTCATCAACCGTTTCAATCACTATGTAGCGAACTTTGAGTTTTCACCTGAAATCGGTAAACAGGAAGCACTGAAGGCGATTGGTAAATTGAAAGGTAAGCCAGAAGTAGGCCGACTCGTCGTTGGCGTATGTAGCGCTATTGGCGCAGCTGATGGTGACTTTGATGCCAATGAGCAGCGAATTGTGGCTGAGATTTGCGGCGCGCTTGGTTTGAATCCGTCTGAATTTAGTCTGTAAATTTTACGGAAGGGAGGTGTGTTAATCAGTGGCTGTAATTAATCTGGTCAAGGGCCAGAAAATTGATTTGACCAAGGGAAACACAGGACTGACCAAGGTTATAGCAGGATTGGGATGGGACCCTGTACAGTCCAAAGGATTTTTTGGCTTCAAGAAGCAACCCAATATTGATTGTGACGCTTCTGCCATTTTGCTGGATGCCAACGGAAAACTGACTCAGTCAGATAACGTAGTGTGTTTCCACAATAAAAAAAGTCCATGTGGCTCTGTCGTGCATTCCGGTGATAACCTGACCGGACAAGGTGACGGCGATGATGAACAAATTGAAATTGACCTGGCACGTATTCCTGCCAATGTCGACAAAGTGCTTGTTGTTGTGAATATATATGATTGCGTTAACCGGAAACAGGACTTCGGCATGATCGAGAAAGCGTATATCCGCATTCTGGACGGTGCTAATTCCAAGGAACTGGTGACGTTTAATTTATCTGATAATTATGAAGGGCTGACCGCACTGGTCTGTGGAGAACTCTATCGTCATAACAACGAATGGAAGTTTGCTGCAATCGGTGAAGGAACCCATGCCGTACATATTGATGTGCTGGCTCAGCGTTATATGTAATTTTAGGTTGCTCATACAAAACTTAATGTGAAAAGGGGTTCTTACTCATGGCAATTAACTTATCCAAAGGTCAAAAAATCGATTTGACGAAAACAAATCCAGGTTTGTCCAAAATCACAGTGGGTCTCGGTTGGGACACAAATAAATACGATGGCGGTAAAGATTTTGATCTGGACGTATCCGTATTTTTGGCTAATGCGGAAGGTAAAGTAGAATCCGATAAGAACTTTGTCTTTTTTAATAACCCACAAAATGAGAACGGCTCTGTCGTTCATACAGGGGATAACCGCACAGGTGATGGCGACGGAGATGACGAGCAAATTAAAATTGATCTGGGTAGCGTGCCAGCTAACGTTGAAAAGATCGCTTTTACGATTACAATCTATGAAGCACAAGAACGCAGCCAAAACTTTGGACAAGTGTCCCGTGCTTACGCTCGTATCGTAAACGAAGCAAACAATGAAGAATTGGTCCGCTTTGATCTGGGAGAAGATTTCTCAATCGAAACAGGCGTTGTTGTAGGCGAACTGTATCGTCATAGCGGTGAATGGAAGTTCAATGCCATTGGTAGCGGCTATCAAGATGGTCTTGCAGGATTGACGCGCGATTACGGTTTGGCATAAAAAATCTATACAAAGAAAGCAGGTATGCGGAATGACCATTAGCCTTTCCAAAGGACAACGTATTGATCTGACCAAAACGAATCCTGGCTTGACTCGTGTCGTTGTAGGTCTTGGATGGGATACGAATAAATACAGTGGTGGCGCGGACTTTGACCTGGATGCTTCAGCTTTCCTACTTTATGAAGACGGCAAAGCCAAAGCTGCGGATGATTTTGTATTTTACAACAACCCGACAGGTGGAGCAGGATCGATTACCCATACAGGCGATAACCGTACAGGTGAGGGCGATGGGGATGACGAGCAAATCATCGTTGATTTCTCGAAGATTCCTGCGAACATCCACCGTATCGGGATCACGGTTACCATTTATGATTACGAGGCGCGCGCGCAAAACTTTGGTCAAGTGTCCAATGCTTTTGTGCGTGTGGTAGATGCAGCAACGGATCGTGAAGTGCTGCGCTACGATTTGGGAGAAGATTTTTCCACCGAAACGGCCGTCGTATTCTGTGAATTTTACCGTCAGAATGCAGACTGGAAATTCCAGGCTATCGGTAGTGGCTTTGCTGGTGGATTGGGTGCGCTTGCTAAAAACTATGGCTTGGACGCTCAATAATATCCACTTGGGGTGGTGTCCATAGGGCGCTACCCTTTCTTTTTAAGCTATTACATTGAGCATTTTGCATAAATCCCAAGAGCATTTTCAAATCAGCAATATATAGATCGAAACGCTTTAGTTTGTCTATATATTGTTCTTATGTGCGTTGGGAATCGAATGATCCAAAATGCTACATTAGCGTACGCTGACACATGACAAACCGACAGAAAGGTGACACAATCATGGCTGTTATCGTAGTAAAGGGACAGAAGGCGGATTTGACGAAAACAAATCCGGGCCTGACCCATGTCAACGTAGGGATTGGCTGGGAGTCCCCAGCGTCTCTGGAGCTGGATACTTCGGCATTTTTGCTAGGTCCTGGAGGAAAAGTATCGGGTGATGAGGATTTAATTTTTTATAACAATCCGACCACGCCCTTTATCACCTATTCAGACGGACAACAGTCCGGTGACAAAAAGCAATTTGCCCTTGATCTGACGCGAATTCCTGCAAACATCGAGAAGATTGCGTTTACGCTGACGATTTATGATGCGGATCAGAAACGGCAAAATTTTGGACAGGTTCAAGGTGGGTTCATTCGTTTTGCTCATCCGGTTAGCGGAGAGGTTTTGCGGTTTAATTTGGACAGTGGATTTACAGTGGAAACGGCGATTGTCATTGGTGAACTGTATCGTCATAACGGGGAATGGAAATTCAACGCGATTGGCGCAGGTTTTTCCGGTGGATTGGATGCGTTGTGCGTTAATTTTGGGATTGAAGTGGAAAATAATCCGGCTCCTCCCACGCCAGTGCCTACACCTCCGTCTCCAGCGCCTCGACCAGCACCAACGCCGCCACCAGTACCACCTGCTCCGAAGCCAGAGCCATCTGCAACACCGGTGAATCTGAATCTGCGGAAAATTGAGCTGAAGAAGAAGGGCGACACCATTAATCTGAAAAAGGGCTCAGGCGGATTGGGTGAAATCCTGATCAATCTGAACTGGAATCAGGTGCAGCAAAGCAAGGGATTTTTTAATCGCGGCTCCAAGGGTGTCGATCTGGATCTGGGCTGCTTATATGAGATGAAGAATGGAGATAAAGGCGTTGTACAGGCGCTCGGGGAAGTTTTCGGTTCTCTAAATCGCTTTCCGTACATTGCTCTGGATGGCGACGACCGAACAGGCTCTGTGAAAACAGGGGAAAATCTTCGCATCAACGGTGCTAAAATTTCTGAAATTAAGCGAATTTTGGTGTTTACCTTCATCTATGAAGGAGTCACGAACTGGTCACAAGCGGACGGGGTAGTCACGCTGTACCAGAAGGATGGGCCGGACATTATCGTTCACATGAATGAACATGACAATCGCAAAGGGATGTGTGCAATTGCCATGATCCAAAATGTAAACGATGAAACGTTTAGCATTGAAAGACTCGTGCAGTTCTATGGCGGTCATCGTGAGTTGGATCGGGCCTATAACTGGGGCATGCGCTGGTCGCAGGGTAGCAAATAAATTGAATTATCGGAGGCACTCTTTTCATGTTGAATGATTTGTTTAAAAATATCAGCGAAAACTACGGCCATTTCTTTTCATGGAGTGATGTTGTAGGTACGCTTACTGATCCAGTGAGTTGGGGGATTATAGGAACTCTCATTTTGCTGGAAGGACTTTTATCGGCGGATAACGCCTTGGTTCTCGCAGTTATGGTTAAACACTTACCTAAGGAACAACAGAAGAGAGCCTTATTTTACGGGATTTTGGGTGCGTATATATTCAGGTTCCTGGCTATCGGCTTGGGTACATTCCTGATTAAGTTCACCCTGATTAAGGTACTGGGTGCAGCTTATCTGCTCTATATCGCTTATAAGGGCTTATTCAAGTCCGAAGGTGATGGAGAAGTGAAAAACAAACCTACTTCTTTTTGGAAAACGGTATTAATGGTCGAACTGATGGATATTGCCTTCAGTATTGATAGCGTCATTGCGGCTTTCGGTGTGAGCGAGAAAGTATGGGTTCTGTTCCTGGGTGGTATTCTCGGCGTTCTGATGATGCGTGGTGTTGCTCAAGTGTTCCTCAAGCTCATTGATAAATTTCCGGAACTGGAACAGACAGCCTTTATTATGATCGCCATTATCGGGGGTAAAATGCTGGCTGCTGCTTTTGGCTTTCATATGTCGCAGATTTTATTCTTCGGCATTTTGATTGCTGTCTTTGTAGGCACAATGGTTATCAGCTCGGCGAAAAGAAAGAAAAAGGCCGACAAAGAGGCTTAATGTACAAAGTATAGCGAAATCCCTCCTGAAACTAAGGGGGGATTTCTTTTATACCCGGAGCACAGGGCTTCAGTCAGGCAAGAAAGAGCAAGAGGAGGGGAAGAGCCCTGAAATATTTTAATGATTTAACCTCTGAGGAAGTAGAAGCGATCTTTTATACTCCACCGTTGGAGTTTCATAACCGTTCTCCCAAAAGTATATTGGCTTATGCGATAGGAGCGGCTTTGTACATGCCAGCGACCCGCTCGGAAGTAGCGGAAGAGATCAAAAATGGAAAACATGAAGGGTTAACAACGGTCATTTTGGATTTGGAGGATGCGATAGGGGATCAGCAGGTCGGGCAGGCGGAACAATCGCTGGCGCGGCAGCTGTTTCAACTATTGTCTTATGTACGGACGGGGATGATGAGTGAACAGCAATTACCTTTGTTATTTGTGCGTGTGCGCTCTGTGGAGCAGTTGGAACGACTACTGAACGGTTTGGGTGAATCTTTGTCGCTGCTCACGGGCTTTGTCTTACCCAAGTTCTCTTCTGATAATGGACGAGCGTATTTTGCACTCATTGCAGAATATAACCGGAGTATGCATACAGGGGCAGGAAACGAAAACAACATGCCTGTGCTGTACGGGCTACCGATTCTTGAAAGCTCCAAAATCATTTATCGGGAATCCCGCTGGAAAGAGCTGTTGTCGATTAAAGAAATCTTAGACGAGTACCAGGAATATGTGTTGAATGTACGCATTGGAGCAACCGATTTTTCCAGTCTATATGGCTTGAGACGCAGCCCGGATATTACGATTTATGAAATTGCCGTCATTCGGGATTGCATCGCAGATATTATTAACTTGTTTGGACGCGTGGGCTCAAATTACGTCATTTCCGGTCCTGTATGGGAATATTTCTCTCACCGAGAACGTGTCTTTAAACCTCAATTAAGAGTATCTCCTTTCGAAGATGCACTTGGGAAGCCGGGCCGACACTTGCGGATGGACTTCATCTCAGATGCCGTAGACGGACTGATCCGAGAAGTCATGATGGACAAAGAGAATGGGATTATCGGCAAAACGATTATTCATCCCTCCCATATTAAGCCGGTACAGGCCATGTATGCGGTGACACATGAAGAGTATATGGATGCACTTGAAATTGTTGAGCGTAACGATGGTAGTCTGGGGGTATTCAAAAGTACCTATGCCAACAAAATGAATGAAATTAAGCCGCATTTGAATTGGGCTCATCGAATTATCAATAGATCAAAAGTATACGGGGTGTTACATGAACAACAACATTTTGTCAGTCTCTTACCCAACCACGAAAACACATCTGCTGCCAATCCTGGAGCAGTTCAGCGTTAAAATTACGGAGACTCATAATCCATTCCGTCTTCCTGTGGACAAGCTGTTTGCGATGGCGGCACGGGTCAATAAAAAGCGTTCGTTTTTATTTGTCAGCAAGGTGCTGGGCAAGCATATTCCGGTAAACCCATACACCTCTCTGCTCAGTGGTGCGGCGCTGGCGATCCTGCTATATAAGGAGCTTGTCCCACAAGCGGGACAACAGATGGATGAACTGATTGGAGAGGCCGTGAGAGGACTACTTAACCCGGACTATGCGAAAGAGGCCTACCGAAAGCTGATGGATGAGCGTTTAGCTTTTGCTTTTACGGAGCCGATCAAGTTTGTTGGTTTTGCCGAGACGGCTACAGCACTGGGACACAGTATGTATCGGTTGTTTGACGACGGGGCCTCGTATATTCATACGACGCGCGAGGATATCCCGGGCCTTCGGCCTATTATTCGGTTTGAAGAAGAGCATTCGCACGCTGTTGATCATCGTTGCTATGCACTGGATGAAGGTGCTTTTGCGGGTGATGGCCCGATTGTGCTGGTAGATGATGAAATTACGACGGGGAAAACAACGCTTAATATCATACGGGATATTCAGGAGCATTTTCCGCGTAAACAGTATGTGATTGCTTCGTTATTGGATTGGCGGACAGACAGCGACGAGCAGGCTTTCGCTGATCTGGAGGTAGAGCTAGGCATTACGATTACGCCTTTAAGCTTGCTCAAAGGAAAGATTGAGGTACAGGGAGTACCAATACTGGATCACGCAGAATATGCTGGACAGGCTGGGAACCCAGAACATGCAGCCACTAGCATGGCAGAGGTTAATAAAGATGCTTCTGGAATAATTGACCACCGTTTTGAACAGGAGGCTTCCGGTTTTGAGCGGGTAGTACACAGCTCCATGTCAACGGACGGGTACACCAATACAGCTCCTTATCTAAAATATACAGGCCGTTTTGGTCTACAATCCATTGACAATTCAGCGTTGGATGCAGAAATCACGCGTACAGCCGAACGACTGAAGCAACTTCGTTCTGGGCAACGCACGCTGGTTATGGGCACGGGAGAATTCATGTACATTCCAATGCGGATTGCAGCAGAGTTAGGCCCGGATGTGTATTTTCAATCGACGACACGCAGCCCGGTATATCCCCACCGAGAAGAAGGGTATGGAGTCGCTTGTGGTGTGACATATCCATCGCCTGAGGACAGTACGATACGCAATTTTATTTATAATGTAGACCCTGGTCAGTATGACGAAATATTCGTTTTGATGGAAAGGGAGTCGGACCTAGAGCGGATGAACCCCATGCTGGAGGCTTTGAACCGTCTGGGCTGCGATAAAGTGCATGTCGTTTATTTTAACGGTTTAACTAGACAGGAGAGTAAAGGAGCGCGGATATGAAGCAAGCACTCATGGAGCAAATACAACAGAAGAACATTCATCCGCCCAAACCTCTAGGCAGTTATCCTGCCTCGGATGTCACATTTTTATTGAAGGATTTGAGTAGGGTTACGTTGGAAAAAGGGACGGAGGATCGTGAAGAGGCGATTCAGTCGGGCGTCCATTATTCAGAAATGCTGCCAGTGGAATACGAGCCCACCGCAGAGTATATTGCATTGTTTCACGAAACGCTTGCCCAATCTGCCCAAAAGGTTGCATTAGCGGCAGCTTCTGTGGCTGAGATGATTGTGAGAAAAAGAGGCTTAAATACGGCGATTGTTTCTCTGGCTAGAGCAGGGACGCCCATTGGTATCCTGATCAAGCGTTATATTGACTGGAAGTATAGCGTATCCTTGCCGCATTACAGCATTTCTATTATTCGTGGCAAAGGCATTGACCGGAATGCGATATTATACATTTTACAGCAGCATGGGCTGGGGATTGAACTTCAGTTTGTCGATGGCTGGACGGGGAAAGGGGCAATTCGCCAGGTATTGATTGAGGCCTGCCGTGAGATGAATGCGGATTACGGGTTGCGCCTAAATGATGATCTGGCGGTGCTGGCCGATCCGGGCAGATGTTCAGAAACCTTTGGTACACGAGAAGATTATTTGATTCCAAGTGCTTGTCTGAATTCGACTGTATCAGGTTTAATGAGTCGGACGGTATTACGCGACGATCTCATAGGCCCTGACGATTTCCATGGGGCCAAATTTTATGAATCCTGGCGGTCAGTGGATCAGTCCAATACGTTTGTGGATACGGTATCCGGGTATTTTCAAGACGTGGCTGAAGCGGCCGTTGCATATGCTGAACTAATGACATTGAATCCGCCTGCGGTGACATGGCAGGGCTTACGGGATATTGAGGCGATTCAGCAGGCATTTGGCATTCGGGATATCAATCTGGTCAAGCCCGGAGTGGGGGAGACGACTCGTGTACTGCTGCGCAGAGTGCCGTGGAAAATTCTGATTGATCGCGAAGATAATCCGAATCTCCAGCATATTATGCTGCTGGCAAAGGATCGTGGAGTGCCCGTAGAGGTATTTGAAGGATTGACTTATTCCTGCTGCGGAATTATCAAGCCGCTCAAGGGGGGACAAGAATGATCTACGCAAGTGATCTGGATCAGACACTGATTTACTCCAAACGTTCGCTTGGCGTACCGCTGGAGTCCCCTGGTCTGTTGCCTGCGGAACAGATAAACGGGGCGACATCGGCTTTTATTTCTGAACAAGCCCTGCAATGGCTAAAGACACTGCCTGAAGATGTGATGTTTATGCCCGTGACGACTCGGACGATGGAACAGTATCGACGAATCACCGTGTTTCAGACGGAGTTGGTTCCCGCATATGCCGTGACGAGTAATGGTGGAAACATCATCGTTGGAGGCGAGGTGGATCGAGAGTGGAATCGACGTATTCATGAACAAGTGCGCCGTGATGGTGCTCACGCGGAAGAAGCACGTCAGGTGTTCGGGCAGGTGCTGCATGAAGATTGGGTGGTAAACGAACGCTTTTGCGACGAGTTATTCTATGCTTTCATGATTGAACGGGATCGTATGCCGCTGGAACAGGTGCTGGAGAAGGCGCGAATCATGCGTGAAATGGGCTGGGAGGTATCCATTCAAGGTCGTAAGGTGTATTTGGTACCTGCAGCCGTGAATAAACAGGCAGCCGTGGAGCATATCCGTAACCTCACGAATGGAGGGACCGTGGTTGCGTCCGGTGACTCTTTGCTAGACCGTTGTCTGCTGGACTATGCCGATTATGCGATTGCTCCGCGTCATGGTGAATTGTATCGGGAACAACTGCGGGATAAGCTGGAGGTCAATTATCGTTTTACAGAAGTGTCGGGGGTTTATGCAGCGAACGAAATCATGGCGTATGTTCATGAAATACACCGGAGTGTGTTCGCAGCTCAAACTTCATTTTCAGAATAGATAGGGGACGTGGCTCTGTGAAGAAGGTTAAAGTGTATTTTAACCGCTGGTTTTCAGTGGCGTATCATTATATGAATGCTATTCGTAACAATGAGGACGGTATTCCGTTCGAGATCTATGCGACGCACTCTGATCCGCAGCATATGGCGTTACAGGCCAGTGATGTAGCTGAAGTAGAGCCTCGCACCAGTGGTGTGGAGTACGCACGGTTTTGCGCTGATTTTTGCAGGCGGCACGGAATTGATGTCTTTATCCCACGGTGGAATATGCTCGATATTAGCAAGCATCTTTATTTGTTCGATGATATTGGGACAAAAGTGATGGTATGCCAAGATACCGAACTGCTGGAGCAACTGATGGAAAAGGATCTGTATTATGAATCCATCCGTCAAAAGGACATTGTCACGATTCCCGATTATGCCATTGCCAGCAATGCTGAGCAGTTTAAACAGGCTTATGAGTCGTTAATAGCACTTGGGCATAAGGTATGCTTCAAGCCATGTAATGCGGAAGGCGGAATGGGCTTTCGTATCATCGACAATGAACGTAATCCGCTGGAGGAACTGTTCGGCCATGCGCTGAATCATATTTCATTCGAGGAAGCACACCGCGTATTGTCATCCACAGAATCATTTCCCAATCTGATGGTGATGGAGTTGCTGGAGGGATACGAATACAGTATTGACTGCCTGGCTGACCGGAACGGAAAGCTGCTAGCAGCAGTTCCGCGTAGGAAGGCAGGAGGACGATTACGGCTGCTGGAGCAGCATCCCGAGCTGTTGGAGGTGGCACAGAAGGTCGCTGAGGCGTATCATATTCCGTACAATTATAATATTCAGGTAAAATATAACGGCGAGCATGCCAAGCTGCTAGAGATCAATCCGCGGATGTCCGGAGGACTTCATGTATCATGTTTGTCAGGTATCAACTTTCCTTATCTAGCGGTGAAATCGGCTTTGGGTCATGAGATCGGTTCACTTCATCCGCAATACGACATTTTAGCCAGTCATATCGAGCAGCCAATCACCATACGTAAATCCGTACATTGACACACACAAATATTGTTTTCTACAATATGGTAAGGGTTTACGTCAGGAGGTACAAGCTATGACGTCAAAAATGTGGGGTGCCACGATTGCTGTGGTTAGCTACCTGATTGCGCTTTTACTAAGTTTTTGGTTGCCATTGTTTGTGTGTTTGGCGATTCCGATCCTTGGTTTGGGAGGATACAGCGCCCTCATGGCTGTTCGCCATCCTCGCCCCAATCTGACCGGTTCCGTGATTCCGGTGGTGCAGGAGCAGGTCGGTGAGACACAGCAGCATGAAAAGGAAGCTGCCGTTCGACCGCAGTCTATGACAGGACAAGTACGTCAACCAGATCAGGTGAGCAGTGAATTTGCTCAGGTGATGGAGTATTTGGAGGTACTGGAGGATATGGTGATCTCCGAGGGACAGAAGGATGCGCTTGATAACGAGATTGTCGAGAAGGCGCTGGCTCTATTTGCACGTTTGCAGCGGGTCATTCCGCTTTTGCATGAACTGAACAACAGCGAAGTGAATCATACGGTTCGGAGATTGATTTTGAAGGATTTGAATGGGCTAATTAATCCGTTTCTTCGGCTCAGCGGCGATGCGAAGCGTACCAACCGGAGGACGTTGTTAAACGGATTACGGGATGTGGATAGTAAAATATCAGTAATTGTATCCACGGTGGAGCATAAGGATCTGATGGAATTACAGAGCAAAGCGGAGCTTATTCACCAGCGTTATAGCAGTTCCGAATTGTAGGCGATTTGTAAGAAAATAAAAAAGTAGCAAATTAGCTGCTCTGAAAAACAACGATTATACTTGGGAACAGTTGTTTTTTAGAATAGGAGGTAGCGTATGGCGACCCCATGGGCTGAGTTGAAAAAAGAAGATGAACAGAAGGTGACTGAGGAGGCTTCACAGCTGATTCAGAAGGTATCACAAAGCGATGTCATGAGCTTGGATACCTTAATGGATGATATCGGTAAGTTGGGGGTTAAAACGCAGGAACGTGCGGGGCAGACCCTTAAAATGCTGGATCGTCCGGTAAACGACCTCATGTCCGGTGATCGGGCTGAGGTATCCAATATGATCTTAAAGCTGCGTGATGAATGTGAAACGCTCCAGCAGAGCAAAAATGTGAGTTTTTTTGGCAAGCTTCTGCGTAAAAGCCCGTTAAAAAACTACATTTACAAGTATCAGTCGGTGAAGACGAACATCGAGAAAATCATTACTGCCTTGAGAGATGGTAAGGATAATCTGGAAGAAAACATCGTCAGCATGAGACAGTTGAAGAAAGCCTCCATTGAAGAAATCTACAATTTACAGACGAAGATCGCCTTTGGTAATCGCCTGAAAGAACTGTTTGAGACCGAGATTGCCAAGCCGGAAAATGAAAACCGCAAGCCTCATCTGGAGCGGGGATTGCGCAAGGTGGTTACTCGTACGCAGTCTATGACCGAAATGATTTTGTTATACAATCAGGCGATTGCGGCAACGGATATTATTAATGATAACAATGATAAACTGATTGATTCTGTAAATAATGCGATTGATAAAACATCGAATCTGATCACTGTATCGGCTATGATCGCGATGGCGCTGGCGGATCAGGACAAAATCATTTCAGCCGTCGATGCGACCAACCGTACCATTGAAGATCAATTCAAGGAAAATGCGAAGCTTCTCAAAACGACGACCGAGAGAACGACAGATCTGCTTAGCAAGCCTTCTATGTCACTGGAGGCTGTGAATCAGGCGATTGGTGATTTGGTATCTGCTTTGGATCTGTCTGAAAAATCAAACCGTCGGATTATTGAAAGCTGCCATGATTATACAAGTAAAATGACAGCAATCAATGCCAACCTTAGCCAACGTTTGGGGATCGAAGGGAAAGAACCTTCCAAACCGCTGAAGGATAGTAATTCTTCTGAGGGTCTTAGCTCGTTTTTGAACTGATGACAATGTAGAATAATAGACCAATCTATGAAAAAGACGCCGGGATGACTCCGAAGGGCGTCTTTTTTTGGTTTGCCAGCAGCTAATAAAGGACATGATGAACATACATAGCATTCTCGTGCATAAACTCTTAAAAAGCGAATGACAAAAGGAGAGAGCGAGCGTATGATGTCCTTTATTTTAGGGTGTGTGATTGTCTATTTACTCGTGGCTGCCAGTAGCGAAAAAGCAGATTCAGTTGTGGAGTTAAATGATTCTGTGAAATAAAATTTTTTATTGAAAATCATGCATTTTCTGATAGGATAGAGTTAAATATTGGAATCCAAAAGGAGAATGCATGCTGGAATTTTCATTTGAAATCATCGACGAATCGAAAATTAACATTGTATATCAGTATGGAAGCAGCAGCTTCAATTTTAATTTATTTTTTAACTACGGTGTGTGGACGCTGCATCCTTTTGACGGGATTCTACTGCAGAACAAGGAAATGTGCCGTCTGATCGTTACGGATCTGTTTAAGAACAAAGATTTTCATGTCATGCTGGCACGCGAAAATATTTTATTATCAACCCTGCGTACCTCTATTGATCTCAATCCCGAAACTCGGGGAGATCGATATCAGGAACAGGAATTTGATGAACTGTCTGATTTTGCCGAGACACACAGCTTTGAAGAGGTACTGCAAATCGAGCAGGATTCCGTCCGCGAACGTATGGACTTTTTCCAAAACATCATTCAAAAAATGTATATGGAAGGATTCGGCCCCGAAGACAATGATTTTAACAAGGTACAAGCTATTCTTCGAATCTATAAGGCTGCACATGACCAACTCGGAGAATTAAGCGACTTTCCCCTGAGAGGCGACGAACGACGCAGATGGTAGAGTAGACGTACTAGACGTACAAACGCAAACATCATAGAGGAGCGTGGGGAACATGAGCAGTATTTCTTTACTTAAAAAGAATGCGCAACTGGTACTGACTAAAAAGAATCTAACGAATGTGACTGCGAGAGTTGGATTGGTGCTCGATATTTCAGGATCTATGAGAAGTTTGTACAAAAATGGTACCGTTCAAAAGGTGTTGGAACGAATTGTTGCAGTAGCGAGTGCTTTGGATGATGATGGTGTACTGGACGTATGGGTGTATGATCACCGTTTTTCACGGTTGCCTTCCGTTACCGAAAATGATGTTGACAACTATGTTGAAAGACATATTCTGTCCAATGATTATTTGCCCAAGTTCGGTCGTAATGATGAGCCGCCTGTGATGCGCGATGTCATCGCCAAATACACCAAGGAAGAACCCTCTTCTGATCCGGCCTTTGTTATTTTTATTAATGATGGCGGTGTGAAGCGTGGAAAAGGAGACAACATCGACAACGCGGTCATTGATTCGTCAGGAGAGCCGATTTTCTGGCAATTTATAGGTGTGGGTGAGTCCGATTTTGGTGTATTAAAGAAGCTCGACAACATACAAGGCCGTGTGGTAGATAACGCTAATTTTTTTCAAATACAAGATATCGAATCTATGGAAGATAATGAATTGTACGAACTATTGCTTAACGAGTTCCCGTCATGGCTGCAAGAAGCGAAGGAAAAGCATATTTATTAAGGATACTAAGTGTTGTACTAGTACTATGAGCCCTTTTCAAAGCTTAATATATAAAAAAAATGCAAAAAGAGAGAGTTCCGCTAGCAAACGCTTTGCGAAACTCTCTTTTTCTTTACACACCTCTAAAACGTATAGAATCTCCACGGAGGTTGCCAGCGGAGCGGGCAGAATTGTTCTGAAGAAGCGAAGCGTTCGCCTTTATCCCCGGATTTTACCCTTACAGGTTCTATTCAATAGAAATCCGGGGATAACAGCGATCGGAAGAACAATCTGCACGCGCAGCGCTCACCAACCGCAAGAAAGCTTCTCATACCACCCTAACTTATCCCCATTAGTATCATCGAGCAAAGGATAAGCCCTGCTCCGCACCCCGAAGTATATACCTTGAGGTGGCGGAACATGGATGTTTTCCAGGCTGACAAAGATTCATCGGAACGCAAACGCTCATTTTCCTCTCGTAATGCCTTGGATTGACGAATGAATAACTGTCCGATGTCGGCAAATCCCCGCAGGAAGAGGGTTAGAAAACCGCTTTGCAGAACGTGGAAGATTGCACCGATCACCAAGCCCAGCAACCCCAACAGGAATAACAGATTTGCAGTAGCCATGTGTTCACGACCATTCAAGAGATGGGGGGTGGCGTACAGAAACCCTAAGGTACTGACAATCAGGGCGATGATCCCAAAACGTAAAATCATTATTTTTCGACCCGTTTCGCAAAGCGCAGGTCTGGGTTCGAACGAGCATCAAATACGATACCTTGAATCTTAGGGCTGATTAATGCAGTGTCCGCAGAGAACTGGATCGGAATAATCGGCAGATCTTCCATCAATACGTCTTCTGCCTGATGGAGCTGTTCAAAGCGTTTTGCCGGATCAAGCTCAAAGGTTGAGGATTCAATCAGTTTGTCATACTCCGGGTTGCTCCAGTTGGTAAAGTTGTTCGAGTTTTTGGAAGTATAATGCCCCAATACGCCGAGCGGATCCAGGAAGTTTCCTTCCCAGCCCATACGGGCGATCTGGAAGTTCTTCTGTTTAAAGGTATCAATGTACGTTTTCCATTCCTGATTCTCCAGCGTCACTTCAACACCCAGGTTTGTTTTCAGCATTTCCTGAATCGCTTCAGCTACTTTTTTATGCTTGTCCGAAGTGTTGTATTTGAAGGTGACTGGTGGCAGCTTGGTCAAACCTTCTTCTTTCAGACCTTCGGCCAGCAATTGTTTCGCTTTTGCAGCGTCAAACTCATAGTATTTTTTCGGTGCTTCATCACGGAAGTCCTTGCCGGATGGTGTTGTTGTTCCGTATGGAACATAACCGTAAGCCGGAGTTTCGCCACCTTTGGTTACGCTGGTAGCCAGTGCTTCGCGGTCAATAGCATAGGCAATGGCTTGTCTGATTTTTTTATTGTCAAACGGCTTTTGTTTTACGTTAAAAGAATAGGTGTACACACTGAAAGACGGATGCGACAGGAATTCCTTGTTGCTCTTTTCCTGATCCAATGTATCTACGGGAAGGCTCAAAATCAGGTCCAGATCGCCCGTTTTGTACATTTGATAATAGGTTGTGGAGTCTTGCACCATTTTAAAATTAATCGTTGCCATTGTAATGGCATCTTTGTTCCAGAATTGATCGTTTTTCGTCAGCGTAATTTGTTCGTTATGTTTCCATTCCTTGGCTACATACGCACCGTTGCCGACAATTGTGCCCGCTTCTGCTGCCCATTTGTCATTTTTCTCAACAACTGATTGGTTTACTGGCAGATAAGCATGACCCACGGCGATCGTGGGGAAGAAGCTCAGCGGTGATTTCAGCTCAACTACAAGAGTTTTATCATCTTTGGCAGTAACACCCACGTCTTCAATTTTACCTTTGCCTGTGTTGTACGCTTCGGCACCTTTGATGTAGTAGAGGGCAGAAGGATCGTAGGCAGCTGTTTTTGGATTTAGTACCCGTTTCCAGGAGTACTCAAAATCCTTAGCTGTCAGTGGGTCACCATTCGACCATTTTGCACCGTCACGAATAGTAAAAGTGTAGGTTTTGCCGTCAGGAGATACGTCTACTTTGCTAGCAGCGCCTTCTACGATTTTACCGGCCTTATCGTATGTATACAGCCCTTCGTACAAGTTATCAATTACAAAATAGGACGTTGTATCTGATGCGAAAGCAGGGTCTAGCGTATAAGGTTCTCCACCTGCCAGATTGGCAGTAATTTCTTGCGGGATATCTGCTTGAGGCGCAGCGGACGGGTCGTTGCTTGCTGTTTTGTCTGTAGTACCAGAGCATCCAGCCAAAGCCGTTACGGCCAAAAGTAAGATGATCGTCATCCAATGCATTTTTTTCATCGTGGTTTTCCTCCATTATTGTGGTTAGTTATGCAAAAAATAAAGTACACCGTACCGGGGTTTATTCATCCTCCTTTCCCGCAGGTATGCCGCGTGTGCGCACTTCGATAAAGGAACTGCCGTTCTTCCTGCGGTTAGGCGAGAAGCTGCGGATCATGGTGACATCCCTCCTTGTCCAATTGGGATCTTTCTGTTGTTAATGCTGTGAACGCGGGTCAAGTGCATCCTGAAGCCCATCTCCAAGCGTATTGAACGCTAGCATGGTGAGCGATATCATCAGCCCGGGGAAAAATAGGCGCCACCATTGACCGCTTAAAATAACGCCAAGTGAATCGTTAGCCATCGTCCCCCAGCTTGCCGAAGGAGACTGAATCCCCAAACCGAGAAAGCTCAGGAACGATTCGGCAAAAATAGCCGACGGAATAGTGAACGTTAAATTCACGATAATGATTGCCGCTGCGTTTGGTAGCAAATGTCTGAAGATAATACGCGAATGAGATGTCCCCAAGCTACGGGCTGCCAACACATATTCCTGCTGCTTCAGCTGTAAGATTTGCCCACGTACTACACGTGCCATACCGACCCAGCCAGTAATAGATAATGCAATAATCATCGTGAGCAGACCGGGCTTCATAATGACGAGCAGCAGAATGATGACTAGCAGATAAGGAATACTATACAAAATTTCAATAATACGCATGAGAATGCTGTCGATCCGGTCGCCCGTTTTACCCTGCCCAGCACAATAGCCAGCAACACAGCCGACGAGAATGCCAAGTACCAAATCAATGGCGGCAGCGGCAAAGCCGATCATGAGTGAAATTCTAGCCCCGGCCCATGTCCGTGCCCATACGTCCCTCCCCAGATCATCCGTGCCAAACCAATGCTCTTTGGAAGGAGAGAGATTCGTCTTCAAAAGAGATTGATCACTCGGTGCATAAGAAACCATGGAAGGTCCAACAATCGCCAGCGCAATAATAATGATTAGTAGGGAAAGCCCCAAAAGAGCAAGCTTGTTGTTGAAAAGTCTGCGTAGCCGATCCCGCCAGAGTGATTCTTTGGGTCTGGTCAACGTGGCGGTGGGGATCTGGCTGCGGTCTACAAGACTGAACAGACTGTCCTTTTCGACAGTAGGTGCTGCTTTCATGTTAATCTCCTTTACTGACTAATTTGATTCGTGGATCGACAAGGCGATAGGAAATATCAATTAAAAATAAAGTAACGACTAGAATGGAACTGTAGAAAATGGTCGTCCCCATAATCACTGGATAATCCCGGTTAAAGATACTATCTACGAAGTATTTACCGATGCCGGGAATGGCGAATATTTTTTCAACGACAAAGGTACCTGTAATGACGGAAGCGAATAGCGGTCCGATAAAAGAAAGCACCGGAACCAACGCGTTGCGTAATCCGTGACGCAGAACTACTGCCCAAGAAGACAACCCTTTCGCTTTGGCAGTGCGTATGTACTCCTCATGCATGACTTCCAGCATACTCGTCCGCATAAAGCGTGCGATAACAGCAAGAGGTGAAACAGCGAGAGCCAGCGATGGGAGCACCGTATGCTGCCAGGTTCCCCATGAGGCGACCGGAAGAAGGTGCCATTGAACGGCAACATACTTGATTAGCAACGGTGCCAATATGAAGCTGGGTACGGAAATACCAACAATGGCGATAAACATCGAGATATAATCCAGTGGTCGATTATGGTGTAGAGCAGCCAGTGTTCCAAGCGAAATTCCGGCAATAATCGCGACCACGATGGATTGAATACCGAGCAATGCAGAAGGTGGAAAACCTCGGGCGATGAGCATATTGACGTCCGTCGTTTTCGATTGAATAGACGGGCCCATATCCAGCACTAGCAGATTTTTGAGATACAGCACATACTGCACAGCGAGCGGCTTGTCCAGATTGTACCTGGCACGCATGTTTTGCAATACCGCTTCCGGAATGGTTTTGGAATCGTTCGAGAATGGGTCACCCGGAATGATGTGCATGATGATAAACGTTAAAGTGACGATAATCCACAGTGTAATGAACATCGTAAAAAGACGCTTTAAAATGTACATGGGGCTTAATTTCTCCTGTCTATCAAGCTGATTTACATACTATTGCTGCTAAAAATTTAATATAAGTAAAAGTATATAAGAATACTAGGAAATAATAAGACGGTTTAGGTGACATGTCAAGGTAAGGTTTTACATTATAGAACACAGGTCAAATTTTCGTCACAGGTTTTCCATTTATATAAGGCTAAGATTCCGCTCATTCCTCTCGACGAGTATCCTGCGGTGTGTTATGATGATACTCTGATAACGTGTTAACGAACTAAAGCGTTTGCCACCTGTTCTTGGATACGGGGGTCACCATTGTTGGAGGGGAATAAGATGAGAAAAGCAGCCATGTTTACGATGTTAATTGGATTGATGATGATCGTGTTGGCCGGGTGTTCCGGCGGTAAGGACGACAGTAAATTGATTATTGGCATTGATGATAAATTCGCCCCGATGGGCTTTAGAGATGAAAATAATGAGCTGACCGGCTTTGATATTGATTATGCGAAAGCGGCCGGGGAACAAATGGGTAAACAGGTGGAATTTCAGCCGATTGACTGGTCTGCCAAAGAATCCGAGCTGAACAGCGGACGTATTGATCTCATTTGGAATGGATACACCATTACGGATGAGCGTAAGGAAAAAGTGCTGTTCACGAAGCCATATCTGAAGAACAGTCAGGTCATTGTCGCTCCGGCTACTTCCAGTCTTTCCAAGCTGGCTGATCTGGCGGGCAAAACGGTGGGGCTCCAGACGCTGTCTTCAGCAGCCGACGCACTGGATGCGAATCCGATCAAAAGTAAATTGAAGTCAGTGTCTGAGTACCCGGATAACGTTCTTGCTTTGACAGATCTGAAAACCGGGCGTTTGGATGCGGTTGTCATTGATGAAGTCGTTGCCAAGTATTATATGTCGAAGGAACAAGGGACGTATAAGCTGCTTGATGAATCATTGGCCCCTGAGGAATACGGCATCGGTGTGAAAAAAGGGAATGAAGAGCTGTTGACGCAGCTGCAATCCGCTTTGGATGAGCTGCACCAGAACGGAAAAGCTGCTGAAATTTCGAAAAAGTGGTTTGGTGAAGATAAAGTATTAAATTAATACGTAGTGTATTGAACTAAGGTTTAGGAGTCGAAGGTCATGAGTATGGAATATATTTTACGAATTATGAAGCCTATGCTTGAAGGGGCACAGATGACGGTTATTTTATTTTTCATCACGCTCATCTTGTCTATTCCATTGGGTTTTGTCGTTACGTTGCTGGCCAAAAGCCGGATTAAGCCAATCGCTTGGCTGATGCACACGTACATTTATGTTATACGCGGCACGCCGCTTTTGCTGCAATTATTGTTCTTTTGTTTTGGTCTGCCGATGTTGCCTGTCATTGGGGAGTATCTGGTAATGGATCGAACAACGGCTGCCGTGCTGGCATTTGTATTGAATTATGCGGCTTATTTTGCAGAAATTTTTAGAGGCGGAATGTTGTCGATTGATAAAGGGCAATACGAGGCTTCGCAAGTGCTGGGCTTGAGCAAGTCGCAGACGCTGATAAGAGTCATTGTGCCGCAAATGGTACGGATCGCTTTGCCTGCGGTAACCAATGAGGCGACAACATTAGTAAAAGATACGGCACTACTGTATGCAGTAGCGGTACCGGAACTGCTGCATTTTGCCAATACGGCTGTAAACCGCGATTTTTCGATTGTACCTTATGTTGTAGCAGCGGTTATTTATTTGTTGTTAGCTTTGGTGCTGACGCTATTCTTCAGGGCGCTGGAAAAACGTTTTAAATTCGAGTAAAAGGAATGTCGGGATATGAATACTAATGCAATAGAAGTTATCGATTTGAAAAAATCGTTCGGCAAGCTCGACGTTCTGAAAAGAGTGAGCTTTAACGTTAAAGCGGGCGAGGTTGTAGCTGTCATCGGTCCTTCAGGTTCAGGGAAAAGTACCATGCTCCGTAGTTTGGTACACCTGGAAGATGTGACAGGCGGGACGATCCGCATTCATGATAAAGCACTGGTGGAAAATGGTCAGTACGCTCCGGCAGGTGACATTAAGGGCATTACTACCGGTATGGGCATGGTCTTTCAGCATTTTAATCTGTTCCCTCACTTGACGGTGCAGGATAATCTGGAGCTGGCTCCGAAGCTGGTGAAAAAGGTGAGTAAGGCTGAACTGCGCCGCCAAAGCGCTGAGTTGCTGGCTAAAGTCGGTTTGGCAGATAAAGCAGATGCGTATCCATCCCGACTGTCGGGAGGGCAGAAGCAGCGCGTGGCGATCGCCCGGGCAATGATGATGAATCCAGATATTTTGCTGTTCGACGAGCCGACCTCGGCCCTTGATCCCGAGCTGACAGGCGAGGTGCTGCGGGTCATCAAAAAGCTGGCTGAGGAGAATATGACGATGGTCATCGTGACCCACGAGATGAATTTTGCGCGAGATGTGGCGGATCGCGTCATTTTTATGGATAATGGCGAAATTGCAGAATCCGGTACACCGGAGCAGATTTTTGGCAATCCGCAGTTGGAGCGGACGAAGGTGTTTTTGAATCGGGTGGAAGCTTAGCCCAAGATGCATATCATCTTTGCATACTTGTGTATATGTGTTTTATATCTCCCAAAAGCGACTTTAAAGAAGTATTCTGATGTAAGCTGAAGCAGGCTATTTGAGCTCTGTTAAGCGAACGAAGAATGCTTTTTTTTTTTTTTGAAATGGTTCTTATTCCAGTAAATGTGATCTATTTCATATGATTGTGTAAGAAATGGGGTTTAACATGTAAAACATGCTACCACGATTTAAACAAATTCTGTTACTAGCTCCACAATTTAAAAGTGGAAGGTTGGGATTTGAATGATTGATCGTTTTCACATTTATTGTCACATTCCGTTTTGCAAGAAGCGCTGTCCATACTGCTACTTTACAGCCAAATTTTCGGAAGAGGAGATGATTAACCTCGATGTAATGGATGAGTATGTTAAAGCCTTGAAAGTGGACATTGAATGCACTGAATTTCCAAAATCAGCAATCACCTCGATAGTTTTTGGTGGAGGAACCCCATCCCTCCTAAATGAAAGTCAGCTAGACACTATTATAAATTCCATTCGAAATAGGATTACCCCAGAACAATTTACCCACATGAAATTTATGGCGTATGAAGTTTCCCCAGATACCGCATCCAAAGAAACCTTGTCTATTTTCAGGAGAAAAGGATTTAATCGTGTAAGTATCGGTGCCCAGTCTTTTAATAATGAAGAGCTCAAATTGCTGGGACGGCCCTATTCACGAGAAAAAATTATAAAGGCTGCAAGCCTGATCCGAGAAATTGATTACGACATGTTAAATATTGATCTGCTAATCGGAATCCCGGGGCAGACGCAGAGCACGGTCATGGAAAGCATAAGGGATACAGTGAATATACGACCGGAACATATTTCGGTTAGTCTTTTCTACTCCTCTTATCCAGGGGGAAAGGAATTTGTCGAGCGATGCGAGAAAAGAGGAAAACATATTTTAGCATTGTCCGATAAAATCTCAGTTTATGAAGAAGTGTGCGGATTTTTACAACAAAACGGATATATAAGAGTAGATAATACTGTTTTTTCTTTACCAGATTATATATTTCCTTATGAAAAAGATGCTATAAGTGAAACAGAGCCGGTGTTGGCTTTTGGACCCGGATCTGCGGGATATTGGGATAATAATCGTGTACGCTTCACACCTCCTTATATTAAAAATTATATAGAACTTCCACATTCAGTCGAAGAAGAAATTACAGTCGATAATTATGCGTTTACGATTGTATGGGGGCATTTGAATGCCTATGGAAAAATCGAGGAACGAACGTTAGAGCAGTATCTAGGAGTTAATTTTGAAAAAGTAATGGAAATGGAGAAAGATGTTAATATTCTTTTGTCCGTTTTAATTCAAGAAAATCTGGTGGAACAACAAGACTCGGCTTACATATTAAAACCAGAAAGTCTAAATCGCGCGATTGTACTAATGCATTATATAAGGGATGGCTGGGGATACAAGCTCATGACTGCCCCGGATGAAATTAAAAACTAAGAGTAAAGTGAAGGTGAATACAATGAATCAAGAAGAATATTCAAAATGGATTAAAAACGTTTCTATTGCCTATCTGGCAACGTATGATTCATTCAATAATCAACCTCATGTAAGACCTGTAGATGCGGGGACTGTTCACAACGGATATATATATTTCTCTACCTTCAGCAATACAGATAAGGTTGAACAAATCCGGACGTGTGAGAATGTGGAGCTTACTTATTTTGGAGACGGGGCTCAGCTCAGAATGGCAGGTAAGGCCAAACGGGTGAGTGAAAAGAAGGAAGAAGATCTATTTTTGGAAAACAACCCTATGATAAAAGAAACCTTTAGCAATGAGAAAAGAAATCAGTTTGTATTGTTTCAAGTCACACCCCATGCAGTAAGATTTATGGGCGAGGAAGATCATCAATACTCTCCTGTAGATTGGAAGCAGACGGACCGGATAGGCATGTGACTCATGGAGACAGACGAACTGATTTTTGATTTTCTAGGTCCGGATACGATTGAAATGCAAAAGTTTATTGGTGATGTCTGGCCTGAGAAGATACATGCAAGGGTTTTGGACCTGGCTTCAGGGAGTGGTGAACACTTATTTGGTTTTATAAACAAGTCTATTGAATCTGTAACTGTAGTTGATCGTTCGCCGGAATCGTTGCAATTGTTGCTCAACAAGCATAACAATCATGGAAATATGATTAATACGGTATGCTCTGACTTAAATGATTGGTCTTGCCCTCAAAAATTTGACATCGTACACATTGGGGATAATTCTATCCAAATGTTCCCTGCGTATAAAAACCAATTTGATATTTTTAGAGTAATTGCTTCAAGTTTATCAGCCGAAGGGGTTGGAATGGTTAATGTTACGCCAGTGACGGAACATCAAATCATGGAATATGGCGGGGCACCTAAAGTGATTAAATCACTGACTATCGACGGGGAAGCATTTGAAGTATATGGAGAAGTCAAAATCGATGTTTTTAATCAGATCTTAATGATGTATTTCACAGTTTATAAAAATGAAAATGAAACCAGCCGTTGTACCTGTCGATGTCGGATGTTATTGAAACATGAAATAGAGGAGATGGCAAAGGCTGCTGGACTAAAAATAGTGCAAGTTAAACAACAGAAACTTAAACGGGGAAACGATTCTTACTATTACCTATTGCAACTCAATCAATAGAGCAAATGGGAGAATAAGGGTATGTCCAAAACCGTTTCATTGAATCCAACGGCGTTAATGAACAGGGCTTTTTTACGACAACTTAGACAGCTTGAAAAAAATATTTTGGTTACTAAAAATAATTTATCCGGAATTATGGGTTTTGAAACCGAATACCTTCTTTTTGATTTTGAGTTTAATTTGGTAGATGAAAAGGTCCGGAATCGTGTAATTGAAAATGCAACATTTATAAAACGGGAAATAGGTGCCAGCCAAATTGAATTGGTATCCCGTCCTTTCACACTTGCAGAGGGACTTGAAAATCTTATAAATGAAATGCAGGAAATGGAGCAAGAGGCGGCAGCCATAGCACATGCCCAAAATAATAGACTGGCGCGTCTTGGTACCTATCCTGGTTCATTTACTGACTTGGAAATTACAGATGACCGGGAAAATTATCAAATGATACTCGACCAGTTTAAAAGTTCAAGAAAACATCACCTTGAGCTTCATTTGGGAGAAGTTGATCTATCAAGTCGTGTTCATGAGCTAATTAGCGGGTGTCAGTCGACACAAATGAATGTACAGGTTAACTATAATCAGGCTGCTATTGATCTTTTGAACAAGACGATTGAGATCTCACCTCTCTTTATTGCCATTGGGGCCAATTCTCCGATTTTGGACAGGCGATTAACCGGATTGCTCGAAACTCGTAACCTGATTTGGGAGATTGGTTATGATTTGCGGACCTATTCTGAATTTTTGGCAGCTCTGTCTACTCGCGTTTCATTTCCTCATCAATATTATGCGAATTTCCATAATTATTGGGCAACTTTGTATCAACAAAAACATATGAAATCCGATCCACGGTATGCATTTAGCCTCAATCAAAAAATGAATTGGAAAATTGCGAGATTAAAACTGGTAGGTGGCAGCGGTAAGCCCACAGCATGCTTGCTTGAAACGCGATTTATACCGATCCAGCCAACACTTCGGGAAGATATTGCGTTGCATCTCGGAGTCTATGCGCTTTTGGATTTAAGCCTAAGCAAAGGCGGAGAAAGACTTCTTCCCGTTACTTTTGTGAAGGAAAACTTCAGGAGGGCTTCATGCTACGGAATTGACTGTGAGCTTTACTATTTTACATCCGACGGTAAAAGAATCACTGAGTATGCAGCCACGGAATTAATAAATAGAGCTGGCGAGCGTATTTGTGATTATTGGAAAAGAAAATCTTCTTCAACTGCAACACTTGTGGAGGAGGTACTAAGCAAGCGACTTAGAGTAGGCCCTCCAGCCTTATCACTAATAAACAATATCAGGGGGAACTCGAAAAATACACTTCTTGGAACGCAAGAAATAAAGCGAATAGTGTCGCAAAATTGTATTCCTGTCAATGAAGGATCGTAAGGAGGACTTTGGTATGTCTGCTAATAGTTCAAGGGCTATATTTTTACTGGAGCCTTGTTTTTTTGGAGAAAAATATATTGAATTTGCCGCTGAACTTGAGTTGATTGTAATTGTTATTCGAAGAGAAGGCGGCCCCAAGGTGGAGAAGGCGCATCTGGTACATTTTGAAATCATCAGTGACATTACAGATGCCGAGTCTACTTACTTGAAAATGGAGTATTTTTTCAGTCAGCATCCGGATATATCCCGCAACTCGGGTATTGTACCTGGTCACGACTATGCAGTACCGGTCGCCGCGATTATCTCCCAAAAGTTTGGCTGGAATTCCATTCGCCCAGATGTAGCCCATAATGCCCGCAGCAAAGAGTGTATGAGAAACGGGCTAAAAGGTTCTCAGTATGTATCCAATCCAGATTACCATTTGTATCACAGCGTATCCGAACTAAAGGAGCAGTTGGACCAGATCCAATTCCCCGCTATTGTTAAACCCGTTGATATGACAAGTAGTATGTTAGTCAAATGTGTGCAAACATCTGAACAATTAATTAGGCAGGCCGAAAAGATTATTCAGAATGAGGATAACTTCGGTTATCCATCGAATCTTTCATTTCTAGTAGAAGAATATATCAGAGGCCAGGAATATAGCTTCGAGGCTTTTATGTTTAAAGGTGCTTGTAAATTTGCCCATATTACTGAAAAAATGAAAACTCCCCTTCCTTATTTTGTTGAGCTACAGCATACCCTTCCAGCATCTATGGAATCTTCAAAATACACCCAATTATTAAACAGCTTCATAAATCTTATGGCTGAGCTTGGAATTACAGAAGGACCCTGTCATTTGGAATTTGTGCTGTCCAGGGGACATATTTATATTATCGAATATTCTACTCGTCTTGCAGGGGACCGTATAACTGATTTGTATAGCTTGAGTTACGGAGTAAATCTGCATAAGGCTTCGATTTTGTGCGCTTTGGGAGAAAGACCGGATGAGTACCTGCATGAAACCCGAAACGATATTTCAAGAATCCGTTATTTCCATCAAAAAAGTGGAAAAATCAAACAAATATCAGGGGTGGAAGAAGCCAGACGTTTGCCGGGTGTCATAGAGATTGTTATAGAAAAGAAGGAGGGAGATACAGTACCGGATGAGATGACTAGCAGTATGGACAGATATGGTTTTTTTGTTCTTAAAGCTGATACTTATGATGAATTAGAGAAAGTGAGCCACCAAGTTGAAGATACGATCCAATTTGTGATGGAAAGAGAGACTACTTATGAAAAGCAAAAAGGATGAAAATCAATTCGAAATTTTGCTGATTAATCCACCCTTATGGTACTACCAGTCTGTGCCACCCGATATTACGGCTGCGGCTGCTTTATTACATCACCAAGGAGTGGGTACCAAAATCCGTGATTTAAATTTGGAATCATTTCATTACTTTTTTCGGGGACGTTCGGACATCATCACTCATCTTACGGACACTGAACTGTTTTATAATTTTGAACATTTAGAAGAAACCTGCCAAAAAATCGCTGAGATTTATGATCGTATTAGTGAACAGATTTCACCCGCGGTGCTGCGATGGAATTTATATGATCCGGGAGTGGATCTACGTAATATTGATGAGGTACTAAGGATTGCCGAACAGAAGGAACACAATCCATATTTTGATTTTTTCAAAGAAATTTTACCGGATCTTGTCCCTGAAGGCGTCAAGGTGGTTGCTATTTCAATTTTTCATCCAGATCAGGTTATTCCCTTATTTTCGTTGACTTCATTGTTAAAAGAATATAACTCTAATCTACACATTCATCTGTTCGGCAATCTGGAGGATCAGATTAATACAAAAATATTAGTGCGAAATCTTCCAGATAAGGAGTATCATTTGTTGTTTTCTCATGTGGATTCGTTTGGCTTGGGAAATGAGCATTATCGATTGAGCGAACTGGTTAGAGCTGTTGAGGATTCATCTAAGTTGGAAGAACTATCTTGGTTACTTACTCAAAAAGAACTTCAACCTTATATTGAAGAAACTAATAAACACTATTACACCAATAAAATAACATTACCCGTTTTATCTTCTCTTCCTGCAAGTGCTCTAATGCCGGAAGAGGTTTTAAATGTAGCTGCGTCTGTAAGTTGTTACTGGAAGGGATGTACTTATTGTTCTATTAAAGAGCATGGTACTTATCAGAAAGAGAGTATTGAGAGTATCCTGCAATTAATGGAGAATTTTTCAAAACAACAGACATTTTCGGTATTACGATTCAGAGACTGCTGTATTTCACCCACAGATTTAGAGAAAATAGCAACTCAAATTGTAGAAAGGAAGCTTATATTATCCTGGGCCTGTCGTGCCAGACTGGAAAAGGGTTTTAATTCCCGATTGTTTGAACTGTTAAACCGTGCAGGATGCATCATGATCTCTTTTGGAGTAGAGACCTTTGAAACAAGGGTATCCAGACTGATGAACAAAGGAATAGATCTTGAATATGCGCCTGTGCTGATTAAGAGTTGTTATGAGGCTGGGATTGCAGTGAAATTAACAGCGATGATCGGGTTTCCAGGTGAAACCAGTGAAGAAGCTCTTGCTAATCAAGCACGGCTACGGGAACTGTTTCCCTATTGTATAGATATCCGATATAACCGTTTTATTCTATTTGAAAATTCTCCTATTGCTGCCGATCCTGCTATGTATTCCATTCAAAAAATACCTTTTAACAATCGCCAGCATTTACGATTTTATAGTGAGTTTAGCAGGGAAAGTGGGATGACACAGGTGCAAGCGGATATACAGGCTGCTGAGTTTGAACAGGAAATTAAACAAACTTATGCTTTTTTTCTGTCAGAAGAACATTTGCTTTTATATTTGAAAAAATGGGGACTTTCTTTTTGTATGAATCTTGTAAATGCCAGGTCTCTCTATCAATAAAACGAAAGGATTAGGGATGGATAAACATTATGTAATTTTCGCGAAATTCGAAAACTTTTCTCGTATTGTGAATGAAGGCTTGAGCTCTTTAAGGTATGAAAAAACGTTGATTACTAATAATCAACGTTTGATTGAGCGTTGTAGTGATCATTATCACCATTTCTTGTGTGTCGAAGATTTAACATCACCTCAAGTTGTTGAGTTTATACTAACACTGCATGATGAAAAGCCCGTGAACGGTATTTTTTCCGAGAGTGAGGATTTGGTGCAGTTTACCGCTTTGCTTAGAGAGCGATTGGGTCTTACGTGTGGAGTCATCGGGAGAGATGGTGATTTTTTTAGAGATAAGGTAAAAATGAAAAATCATCTTGCTCAAGAGAAAGTTATTCTTATTCCTGAATATCGAACCGTTCACCACTTTGCTGATGCAATCGACTTTTTATCTAAACATGCTCCCGAGGCCATTATTAAACCAATTGACGGAGCGGGGTCCCTTCATACGTTTCGGGTTCATTTGGATAACATCCACGAATATGAACAATTGCTTAACGACCATGCCGGAAAATTTGAGATTGAACAATATATTGATGGAAAAATGTTCCATATGGATAGCATTGTATATAATAACCAAGTTGCATTCACTTCAGTTGCCTGCTATACGCATAGCACTTTGGAATGCAGGGAGGGGAAGCCACTGTGCGGGTATTTTTACCCTGACCATGAGATGCCCTTGGTCCAACAGCTTATCGCGGCAAATAACAAAGTATTGAGTGCAATGCCGATCACAAGTGGAGTAGCTCATACTGAACTATTAGTCACTAAGCAGCAGGAGATCTTATTTTGCGAAACAGCGGCACGAATTGCAGGCGGAGGAATTATTTTTGGTATAGAGGATACATGTGGAGTAAACCCGCTACTGGAGGGGGCTCGCGCTTTTGTCGGCGAACAGCCGCTTTTCAATCAATATTATCCACAGACGAATGGCGGGTATCTGCTGCTCTATAAGAAGAAAGGAAGGGTTAAACACGTCACCCCAAGCTCTGACTTTCTTCAGATACAAGGTGTGAAGCGGGCTGATATTTTACCACAAGTGGGTGACTGCTTGTCTTTTAGCGGCAGTTCCGGTGATGTGGCTGGAGTTGTGACTTGGTCAGTTGATTCTTTTGAGGAAAATGAGCGTATTCGTAATGAGATTGAGCATTTATGGGAACTTGAAATGGAAGTAAGCCTGTTTGATGAGGAAGGGGAAGCGTAGGTGGTTAAAAAGTTTGAAAGTCAGGTCAGATTATTTGGTTTATTGAGGTTTCTGAACACATTCTATGTATATAATTCCATTTTGGTTTTCTATTTTAGTAATATGATTAAGCTTAACTATACCCAAATTGGGATTGTAATGGCCAGTTACTATACGGCATCCATACTATTTGACATACCCACGGGAATGATCGGAGACCTGATTGGGAAGAAAAAGGCTATCCTTATCGGAGCGGTTTTTCAATGTATTGGTATCTTTCTTATGGGATCATTACAAACTTATATGCTACTTATTATAGCTCATATCATTTTTGCATTGGGCTCATCCTTCATATCAGGTTCGGAACAAGGCTTGATTTATAAGCTTCATGAAAAGCATGACAAGCTTGATGTCTTGAACCGTAGCTACGGAAAAATTTTTTCAGCAAGTATTTTGTCTACGATTGCTGCTGCTCTTCTAAGCTCAGTAGTTATTCAATATAGCTATTCGGTTACTTTTTACATTTCGGCATTCTCTAATTTTTTAGCGGTGTTTTTTGTGTGTCTGGTTCATGAGGAGAGAGTTTATGAAGACAAAACAGGTAAAAAAGCGTTTCAACGAGTTCGCCCTCTACAAATAATGAAGGAATCCTTTCAGGAAATCAGAGTCAACAGGCAACTACTATTATTTTCTATTTACTATATATTCACAGCTATCATTCTAACCTCAGTATTCTTTCAATATCAACCCTATCTACAGCATTTAAAAATTTCACCGACTTTTTTTGGAGTTATTTATGCTCTTTTCGGCATTATTCCACTTATCTCTGCTCAGTTATCACATTTAATCAAAGGGAAGTATATATATATACTTAATCCTTTGATCCTTGCTGTTGTTTTTTTAGGGATGGCGTTAACCAAGTCCATTTGGCTTGGGATCGTATTGATTTGTTTGTTTCGGTTTAACTGGGGGATCATTATTCCAAAAATACAAAGTCACATTGATACCAGCATCACGAGCGAAACTAGCAGGGCGACAACCGTATCTACTGTGTACAGTGTACATAATCTTCTCCTATCTATGATGCTTATCATCAGTGGGCATCTTATTGAAAGCTACAGTATTGCTGTACTCCTGATTATCTATTCCTTGTTTAGCCTTTTATTTTGCTTGTATGTCTTCATTTTCCGTAGAAGCTACAACAACACAGAGGTACCCTCCAAAAGCACTTTAATGATGGATTCGAAGGAGTTGTAGTGGATGAATACCGAGGTCATCTTAATTCGCGTTTCCCCAAAAGCTGTTTTTAGCTATGATATCGAAAATGGTCATTTTCATAGGGAGAACCCCTACTCAGAAGTCACGGATTACAGTTATAGCTCGGAATTTAAACATCATAAAAGAGCCAATGACCTTTCTAATTTTGTGAAAATAGAGCGTGTTTATCAACTGGAAAACACGGACAAGGCTCAGGCCGAAATTGCCCAGCTTGCGCGCAGGTTACATCTGACTGATTTCAATGTAATTGAAGGACCGCTGGAACGTCCTGAATTCGTTGCAGACTACAGACCTAGTAGCCCAACAGCTTACCTGGATTTTTTTCTACAAAAATGGCACAGGGGCTGTAGTCCCTTGTATTCGGAGGAGGAATTGCAAGAGGGAGAAAACCACATTAAAAACTTGCGTCATACCCATCCTTCTTATGGTGAATTAAATGAGTATGAGTATATTGCAAAAATGCTGAGTATGTTGGACTCGAATCAAACCCAATTGTTTCCCTGCGAAGCTGGGGTACATTCTTTTCAAGTAAATGGTGATGGAGCGCTTTTTCGCTGCAATAGATATGCTAAGGCGGGCTTGGAGAAATCAAGCGACGAGATAGGATGTATCGATTCTGTGGACGATTTGGCACCTTGTAAAAGTTGTTTTTCAAGATATATGTGCGGAGGACGTTGCAATTTATTGATTAATCAGCTTCAGAGCAATGCATGTGTCCTGTTTCGGGAGTTTACAATTGTTTTGTTGAAAGCGATCATTAGTCATCATCTGGCTGAAAAATCGGCTGGAATTCTGGTAAAGGAGTAGACATATGCGAATTTGTACAGGATTAGTGACCATTGATGATTTAGTGCCTTTTATTCAGGCCGGAGCCGAAGAATTTTATTGTGGCGTCATTGATGAACAATGGTTGGATCGGTATAACTATATCGTTGCCTTGAATCGCAGACCTTGGCCTGATGCGAACTTTTCCAGTTTTGCTGAACTTGCGGAGGTCGTGAATATAGCGCATGCTCATGGGTGCCAGGTATTTTTTACGATGAACGAACACTGCTATAACAACCAGCAGCTTGGTATCCTGGATTACTATTTGGAGCAAGCTGTTCGTTGTGAAGTGGATGCTATTATTTTTGCTGATTTGGGCTTGGCCGGTTATTTTGCGGATAAGAAAACGAATGTGGATGTGCATATCAGTACAGGCGGCACGATTTTTAACTGTTACACAGCAGAAATGTACACCAAAGAATTTCATGCGGATCGGCTTATTTTGCCCCGTTCCTTGTCCATGGCAGAAATGAAAATCATAATTGAAAGCTCACCAAATACAGAGTTTGAGGTTTTTATCAAAAATGAAGGCTGTACTTATATAGATGGCTTTTGTAATTTTGTGCATGGGACTCGATTTATGAATAACAATGATGGGGTCATTTTTAATCCTCCATGTGTTTTGAGATATCAGGTTATTGAGAGTATTACGCCCATACCGTATGATGTACCACTGCTGGAGAAAAAGCTAAACTGGATTTTAGACAATAAGGGTGACTGTGGTGTGTGCAGCTTATATTATCTGAACCAATTATCGGTTGATAGCTTGAAATTGGTCGGGAGAGCTTCAGACAGAAGTCAGGTTTTAAGTGATATCAGGATGATAAAATCAGCGATAGATTTATGCGGCGAGGTGGCAAACTTCGAAGAGTACCATCACATGATTTCTTCGCAAATATGTCAGAATAGCTGGAAAAACGATCAATTGATTACACATTGCTACTACCCGGAAATTCTGGACCATGTAAATGGCATTCATAATGTTCAGGGGAGTGTATAATATGGAAAAAGCGATGATGGTTGACGACCTGCGTAAATTAACGAATGTGGAGAACCAGTATCAGCGTCTGTATTATGGACAGGAGTTTTGCCCGCGTACTTTCTTAACAGTAAGGGAGCTAAAATCAGTTATCAGCTTTTGTGAGCAGCACGACATGAAGCTAACCTTGATTACTCCTTATATGACGGATGAAAGTATGAACACGATTGTGAACATCTTAAAGGAAGTAAGTGAAGCATCTATTTTTGATGAGTTGGTGGTTAATGATTTCGGAATGTTGTATTTTCTTGAAAATCATTATCCCGGCCGCTTTAAACTTATTTTAGGTAGACTACTGAATAAAGCTAAAAAAAGTCCTTCTATTGCAAACTATTTTCCCAAGCTTGATGATGATTCGAAAATTGCCTTACAGAATACTGCGGGAGGGTTTGTCCCCAATATTAGGTTCATGCGTAAATATAAAATTTCTGCTATTCAATATGATAATAGAATACAAGGTAATAAGCTGGATATCAAAGACAATCATGATCTGGTAAATAATAATGATATTGATGATGCTGATACTGATGTGCTCCCTTTTAGCAGGGAATTAGTATACCCTTACGTACACATTACAACTGCCCGAAGATGTTTTTCCAGCATCCTGTATAGCAAGTCATCTATGTCTGAGTGGAAAACGTCATCATTATGCAATAAGAGCTGCAAGACTTGTCAAACAGTCCTCTATAATGATGTGATGAAAAAAGATATTATATTAAAAGGAAACTCTCTTTATTACGAAAACGCCAAGCTTCCCGTCAATTTAGCGGAGTATTCACGAATTATAACTCAGGTACTATAAATACTAGATCGGAGTGGTTTGCCCGCTTTTATTTTGAAAGAGCAGGTGGTCTAACCTCGCTGCTCTTTTCTGAACTCATTCGTTAAATCTTCCTATCCATTACTGGTTCCTTCACACTCGTTTTGGTATAAACTCGTGTTCCCGCTAAACACTTCAATCATCGTTAATGCCCCGTTCGATAGCCGTGGTTGAACGCTGCTGCCGAGTGTAGGGAAGTTGATTCGCTTAGTAAATCAAGCATGACTTCAATTTGTTCAAAATCGACTGCTGGTAGTTTATTTTTTTAGCATCTCCATAAGATCACTAAATTTTTAATTCACTTTTTGAGACTCAGGGTCGGTTGACTTTATTCGTTCACTGGGACGCCATTTCCTATAATGCATATCCTCCAAAACCATGTTCATCATGCCTCTCTATAAATTCTGTTTTGCTAAGTCTTTATCCTCACGTAAATCCATCACCCAAGCCAAAGTTCACTACATGTGGAAGCTACATATAAGGTGAGCATTGAATTTATTCTTGTTCAGACAGGTAATCCTAAACGTTAAAGGTAAAATGAATAATTCCAGAAATAAAGCTCCCGCGGTGATGGGACTGACCCGATTTTGAACCAATGGAAAATCCTCAACAACAAAAGACTACAAAGGTGTCGGAGTACAAGACTTGATTCCATTGCCGAAAGGGACAAGAACTTGGTATCGTTGCTGATTAGGTGAATAGCTAAAAAGGAAAACATAAAAAATGGATTCGCATATTGCTCGAATTAATTAAAAGCAGCCAAGCCCTTCTTTCAATGTTACGGGACTCGGTATCTATTGTTACCCTCGACGGGTTCTAAAATTTCAAAGAAAGCTAAACATAATAGAGTTAAAGCTTTAATTTGCTAGGTTTATATGCAAACGCTATTATTCTATAATTTCACTCAGAAAGGAGGTTAAAGTAAAAAAATACGGAATATGGAACGGATAGGTGATATACTGCAAAGAGAATCAACCAACAAGCAAGTGTATGGGACAAACACAAAATTTTAGGAGGTAGAGTATGTTTAAGTTTAGTAAGAAAATGATGACGGTAGTTCTTGCAGCTTCCATGAGTTTTGGGTTGTTTGCAACAACCTCAAGTGCAGCGACAGACTATTGGCAAAATTGGACCGATGGCGGCGGGACGGTCAATGCTGTAAATGGATCAGGCGGTAATTACAGCGTAACATGGAAGGATACCGGGAATTTTGTTGTCGGCAAAGGCTGGACTACTGGGTCGCCAAACAGAACGATTAACTACAATGCCGGTGTCTGGGCGCCGTCCGGTAATGGATATTTGGCTCTCTACGGGTGGACGAGAAACTCACTCATCGAATATTACGTCGTTGATAGCTGGGGGACTTATCGACCTACCGGAACGTATAAGGGTACGGTGACCAGTGATGGGGGCACATATGACATCTACACAACAATGCGATACGACGCACCTTCCATTGAAGGCCAAAAAACGACGTTTATTCAGTACTGGAGTGTTCGACAGTCGAAGAGACCGACCGGGGGCAACTCCACGATCACTTTCAGCAACCACGTGAAAGCATGGGCGAGCAAAGGAATGAATCTGGGAAGTAACTGGTCTTACCAGGTGTTGGCGACAGAGGGGTATCAGAGTAGCGGGAGCTCTAACGTAACGGTGTGGTAACCACTTAACTGCAAGCTGTTCAACGAACAGGCGCGGTTGGGGCTGTCTCACAGGATAAACGGGTTTTGAAAGCTGTCTGATAGGATTTACACGAATTGGTCCATGGAGGAAACACCGATCTCTAAGCATTGTAGACAGGCCGATGGCCGTTCTCCTCCAGTCTATCCGTCAGTGCGGATGCGTTGCAGGCCGTTACCTGCTAGACGAACGGCCTTCGACGCTGCTGGAGGCGAATTGCGGGCCGTCATGGCCTATCATTTTCCCTATCAGCTTAAAGGGGATATATCAATGAGAAAGCTATTAATTTTCCTTTTAATAGCACCAATGGTTGTGATCAGCGCTTGTTCGCAAGATAAGCCTGAGAAAAGGGATAACCTTGTATTCGTGGAAGGTGGGACTTTTCAGAACAACAAGTACAACAACTCTGGAAAAAGCGTGGCCCTATCGAACTTTTATATCAACAAATATGAAGTAGTTCAAAAAGAGTGGGTTGAAGTCATGGGAAGTAATCCCTTGGTATTCATTGGCGACAGTTTGCCAGTAGAAATGGTGAGTTGGTATGACGTTGTGGAGTACTGTAATCAAAGAGGTATACGAGAGGGCTTAAAACCGTATTACAACATAGACAAGGATAATAAAAGACCCGACTAAATAAGAATGATAACGATAATATAAAATGGACAGTAACGATTAATGAGGGAGCTAACGGTTGCCGATTGCCTACAGAATTGGAGTGGGAATATGCTGCAGACGGAGGTCAGGCGAGCAAGGGCTACACATACAGCGGAAGCAATAATGCTGACGAGGTCGAATGGTATTGGAAAAACGCCGGAGACAAATACTTATCTGGAGACTGGAACTGGCTTATTATAGAGAGCAACAATAATAAAACAAAATCAATCGATACCCGGAAACCCAACGACGAGTTAGGAATTTACTACGATATGTCTGGCAACGTAAGAGAATGGTGTTGGGACTGGTATGGAGACTTGGATAGCGAAAGCGGTTTCTACCGGGTTGTGAAGGGTGGTGGACAGCGACCGTCTAGGACTTTATTTTTTGTCCTCGGCTGTCGCTGTTCAATTTATAGAGCCAGTCTAATACTTTATTTTCTGCTGACAAAGAGAGGGATTTAGAGGCTTAAAAAATATTTTGGGCATGTTGAGTAGAAGATGGTCCAGGATATGTCTCCGCCATGTTTGTTCATCACTTTTCGCATAATCCCAGCAGCTCTCGTCCTCTATACACAAGATGACGAGGCATTAATTAAGCGACGGGCAGTTATTCAAAGTGACTTCATAGTGGATATCTTTTTAATATAGACTGTATGTTCAGCCATGGCTAAAATGGTAATCAGGAAAATATTACCACATTGGGGAGAGGGACAAGGTGGAACTTTTTTACGAAATCGAGGGGAATGGAGTCCCTATAGTCATGATTCACTCGGGAGGTGTCGACTCAAGGGTATGGAGATATATGGTGCCTGGACTGGCAAAATCATTCAAGATCATTACCTTCGATGGTCGAGGAACCGGCCGCTCACCTGCTATGCAAGAGCCGACTTCACTTGTGGAGGATTTGCGCAAACTTCTTGAACATCTCGGACTGGATCTTGTCACACTTGTTGGCCATTCCATCGGTGGGCAAGTCGCGACTGATTTTACGTTATCATATCCTTCTATGGTTGAGCGGCTAGTGGTAATTGCCCCTTCATTAACGGGATTTGCATATTCGCAAGAATTTACAAATTATATGACATCGGTGAATGCGGTCGCTCCCGATATTACAAGACTTGTAGAGTTGTCCTTAGCCGCACCGATCTATCGGGCTACGATGGCTAGCCACCATCGAAGTTTTTTGACTGAAATGCATAATCACTACATGACAAGGGTATTCACCGAGTGGAGAAGCTTTGAGGTCCTTTGGCCAGAGGCGCCTTCGATTGAACGTTTAGAAAAGGTTGCAGCGAGTACGTTATTTATACAAGGAACCATAGAATGGCCGGATATGTACAATATCGCCGAGCACTTCAAGCGTGTACCTGCAATTAGGTTTGCCGAAATCAAAGGAGCCGATCATATGCTTGTCCTTACTCATGCGGAGAAACTAGCTAATAGCATCCGACAGTTTTGTCACAGGTGAGGACCATACGTGAATAGATTGGGCATCTCTTGAATCAAAGTATTATAATGGATGATAAGAAGTTTTGAAACTTAAAGGGCAACCCGGAAGAAACATCTTGGTGCTTGGAAGCGGCGGATGAGTGGAAAGCGGAGGTTTACAGATAACATCAACACGATGTCTCTCAAGCATGTCTATACCAAGACCTTACATTAGGGAGCAGTTGAATTGACGTACCGACCATCAAAAGAAGATTAACGCTTTCCACCAAAAATCAGAAAGTGTTTAATTGAACTAACGGGTACATTAAGTTAAGTTGAAACAAAAAGGTTGCCGTGGCAGCCTTTTTTATTTTATGTTAGGCCTAGTAGGACCAACATACCAGTTGAGGCCGATTGGATCAATAAATCTGCCTTAAATGATGTGGGTTAGTATCCAATTATTAAAGGAGGATTAACGAAATTCAATATAAGGCTCCTTAACGTTGTAAATCCGCGTTTGCAGGCGATACCTCAATAATGTAAAAAATTACAATTCATTCTCGTTCCTAAAAGCATGCTTATAGGAACGAGAATGAATTACTCTATTTCACGTCCCCCAAATGTGTATAAATAATTATTGGAACGTTTCGTATTAATGGTCCCTTTTTTGGAACTGAAAGGGGGATGCATCATATAGTAGATATGGCTTATGTTTGTGTGTCGGTCGGCCAAATACCAAGCTACTTTCGACGCTACTGTTGATCAAGAGCATGGTGCCCAAAAAGTCGTCACAAGATATCTAAATGCTATTCATGAAAAGCATTTATCGGATGCAGTAGATATGGTCAAAGATTCACGGTACCTTTTAATGGAGAAAAACAAATTCGAAAGTATAAGCAGTACAGTAATAGAACTGATTTTGATAACTCGGTTGTTAATTGGTATAATTTACATGTAGTAATCAGCAAACTTAAATGATATATTATGTATCTGGCCGTAAGATAGGCTGTGATGTAATAGTTAGATGGACTTCAAAAATTCAAAGGATTACCTACGAGGTATTATTTACCAGTAGCATGAATCGTCGAAGTATGATATATTATTTATCCGGGTGTTGATATGTCCGGAAGTGATTGATCTTTGAAAACTGAACAACGAGTGAGTAAAACGATTTTGTTCGCAAAATCAAACAAGAGATATTTTTTATCTC
>NZ_JAAMNQ010000117.1:0-267 GCF_011066155.1 Paenibacillus sp. EKM206P
TGGGGGTGGAAGTGCAGTAATGCATGGAGCTGACCAATACTAATCGGTCGAGGGCTTATCCTAAAGATAAAACGCAATGAGTTTTGGATCCAGTTTTCAGGGTGTAACCTTGAAGGTATGTACAAGTGACATACAACAAGCGCATGGCTTGGCTATTCATTCACACGATATGTGGTGAAGCGAATAACCGTACGGAAGAATTTGCATAGCAAATTCATGTTTGGTGGCGATAGCGGAGGGGTTCCACACGTACCCATCCCGAACACG
>NZ_JAAMNQ010000118.1:0-264 GCF_011066155.1 Paenibacillus sp. EKM206P
TCATCGAAGCGAAACCCGATGAATATTTCGGTTCCACACGGATGTGTGAATGAAGTATTCGTCGAAGCTTGAGAGTTCAAACTCTCAAAACTGAGCAACGAGTGAGTAAGTGCAGGATATTCATTTCATTCACACGAACGTGATGAACCGAATTGAATATCCGGTCGCAGGTACGTTATACCTGCTAATTTGAATGTTTCCATTGCAGGAAACGATTCTCCATAGAAAGGAGGTGATCCAGCCGCACCTTCCGATACGGCTACC
>NZ_JAAMNQ010000119.1:0-264 GCF_011066155.1 Paenibacillus sp. EKM206P
TATGACCCGTAGGGGATTCGAACCCCTGTTACCTCCGTGAAAGGGAGGTGTCTTAACCCCTTGACCAACGGGCCATATATCTATTATTAAGAGCTGGCGGAGAGAGAGGGATTCGAACCCTCGAGACGCTTTTGGCGCCTACACGATTTCCAATCGTACTCCTTCGGCCAACTCGGACACCTCTCCACATGGCTCCCCGAACAGGACTCGAACCTGTGACAACTCGATTAACAGTCGAGTGCTCTACCAACTGAGCTATCAGGG
>NZ_JAAMNQ010000120.1:0-261 GCF_011066155.1 Paenibacillus sp. EKM206P
TGAGCTGCGGATCGAGGAGGTACAGGCCGAACTGGAAGCCGGACTGCCAGCGCACATGGTGCCTGCACGTTTGATGCGACTGGAGACGATCCCCCTGACGAGCAACGGCAAAATCGACCGCAAGGCCTTGCCGGAACCGGAAGGAAGCATCCATACGGGTGCAGCCTATGTGGCACCGCGTACGACGGTGGAGCAAGTACTGGCTGCGGTATGGGCCGGGGTGCTCGGCGTGGAAGCGGTAGGTGCGCAGGATAACTTCTT
>NZ_JAAMNQ010000121.1:0-260 GCF_011066155.1 Paenibacillus sp. EKM206P
TCTACAATATGATCCAGCTCTCCAGCCGTCAGTCCTTGGAAGGACAAGTCGCTTGGTGTCAGCTCCGGCAACTCTTTACCCACACAGTGAGCCAATACCTCACGTAAGCCCTCCTGCAACAGATCAGCCAGCTTTTTGATTGATTTTTTCATAAACATTTTGTTGCTGTAGCTGATCGTCAGTTCCAGTGCACCGTCCGTGATCATGCCGTTGATATCCAGAGCATACCGCTTGGTCAACGTGTCACTCATGGAAGCTCC
>NZ_JAAMNQ010000122.1:0-258 GCF_011066155.1 Paenibacillus sp. EKM206P
GGCGCGCCCTGAGAGATTCGAACTCCCGGCCTTTTGATTCGTAGTCAAACGCTCTATCCAGCTGAGCTAAGGGCGCATATTAAATTCCATAATGAGTAGTCAAGGCGCCACCCAGATTTGAACTGGGGATGAAGCTTTTGCAGAGCTTTGCCTTACCACTTGGCTATGGCGCCGTATGGATAATGGAGCGGACGACGGGAATCGAACCCGCGACCCTCGCCTTGGCAAGGCGATGCTCTACCGCTGAGCCACGTCCGC
>NZ_JAAMNQ010000123.1:0-257 GCF_011066155.1 Paenibacillus sp. EKM206P
TTCGTTCTGATCAGGTCGGCAAAGGTGTCCTCAGCCCCACTGCGGATACGTATTGGAATGGTGTTAATGAACAAGCCTACCATATTTTCGATCCCCGAAATATCCGCTGGACGACCAGACACTACACCGCCAAAAACAGCGTCGTCACTACCGTTGTACTTTTGGAGCAGCAATCCCCAGGCTGTTTGCAGCAATGTATTCGGGGTCACGTGGTGCTGCTTGGCCACCATTTCCATACGTCCAGTCAAATCCTTGCC
>NZ_JAAMNQ010000124.1:0-245 GCF_011066155.1 Paenibacillus sp. EKM206P
TTCAACAGTTCTTCGTCGTAGAAGCTGGAGTCGATCGCCGCTTCCGTGACACCGTAGCTGTTCATAATGCGGATATCCGCACCAAATCGTTCTTGCAGCACCCGATAATCCGTCACGCTGCAGCTATCCGAGCTGGTAATCAGCAGTTCCAGACTGCTCATGTCCAGTCCCTGTTCATGCACATGCTGCATAAACGGTACGATTAAAGCCGGTGTGGATTCGAACACCGTAATCTGATAATCGTG
>NZ_JAAMNQ010000013.1:0-146820 GCF_011066155.1 Paenibacillus sp. EKM206P
CATCAGGAACTGGACAGCCGGATTACGCTGCGTGAGGTGTTCCAACACTTTACGATTGAGCAGCAAGCCCAGCTCATCGCAACGCACGGCACAGACACCTATACGGTGATTCCTGCGGCGGCGCAACAGGCGTACTACCCGGTTTCCTCGGCTCAAAAAAGACTGTACATTTTGAGCCATCTGGAAGGTGGGGATCTCAGCTACAATATGCCGGGTGTATTAACCGTGGAGGGGCCGCTTCAGGCCGATCGGCTGGAGGATGCGTTCCGTCAGTTAATAGCCCGCCATGAAACGCTGCGGACTTCTTTTGAAATGGTGGAAGGCGAGGTCGTTCAGCGGGTGTACGATCAAGTGGAGTTTGCAGTAGAGCACCTGCAAGCCAGGGAGTCCGAAGCCGATGCCTATATCGAGTCCTTTGTACGCAGCTTTGACCTTCGCCAGGCACCACTGCTGCGTGTCCGTCTTATTCAAACCGGACCAGAGCGCCATCTCCTGATGTACGACATGCACCATATTATTTCAGACGGTGTATCGTCGAACAATATCGTGCAGGAGTTGGTACAACTGTACGAAGGACAGGCATTGGAGCCGCTGCAAATTCAGTACAAAGACTACGCCGTGTGGCAGCAGCAGGAGATGCAGCGTGAATCATACCAACGCCGGGAACACTTCTGGCTGGAGCATTTAGCTGGAGAGTTGCCGGTACTGAATTTGCCAATTGCTTATCCTAGACCTGCTGTTCGCAGCTTCGAAGGTGCGATGTATGAATTTACAGTGGACGCGAATGTATCCGAGCAACTGCACCGAATTGCGACACAAACCGGAAGTACACTGTACATGGTGCTGTTGAGCGCCTACACCGTTCTGCTGTCCAAATACAGCGGTCAGGACGATTTGATCATCGGTACGCCAGTAGCAGGCCGCTTGTTGCCTGAGCTGGAGCCACTGATCGGAATGTTCGTCAATACGCTAGCCATCCGGCATCAGCCGAAGGGCAACCAAACGTTCCACAGCTACTTGCAGGAAGCCAGAGATCGTACGCTGCAAGCCTTTGAGCATCAGGATTATCCACTGGAAGAGTTGGTGGAAAAGCTGGATGTAGCACGGGATGCAAGCCGTAACCCGTTGTTTGACACCATGTTTGTACTGCAAAATACAGAGTCGCAGGAAACGAAGCTAGAAACGCTGTCCTTCAGTCCATATGTTCAGGAGCACAGCATCTCCAAATTCGATTTGACCTTGTCTATGAGTGATGAAGACGGGGAAATCAAGGGTTCGTTTGAATATTGCACGAAGCTGTTTGGGGCCGACGCTATTGAGAGATTAACCAGAGATTTGATAGCGATCCTGTCCCAGATTGGAATCGATCCAGATTTGCTGTTAGGCGATATTCAGGTTAACTCGGACGAGCGGCCGGAAGGCTTCTCACCGGATTCCATCGACTTTGTTTTTTAAATCCGTTTTCTAAAATGCAATGAGTTCACTTTGCGTGTGCAGAGGGCGGCGGCTTGTCCGACTGCCCTTGCCTGCAAAGTATTCTTTTTCTGACACAACGCTCATGTACGTAACAACGCACCATCCAACCGGGGAACAGGCCCCGAGAAGCAGGAGGGATGTCATTGAAAGCCTTATTTGAGAAGGAAAAAAATTACTGGAGTCATAAACTGGAATCTGAGGATCATACCATCTGCCTACCATACACTAACCATGTGTCCAGAAGTACAACTGTAACGAGTTTAAATTCCCATATGTACACGCTCACATTTCCAACTGAAATTTCCCAAAGAATATCATCTATAACAGGTGGCGCTCCATGGGCCGTGTTTATGGTCCTGCTTGCTGGAGTAGAGAGCTTATTGCATAAATACACAGGTGAGGAACGTGTGCTGCTGGGCATTCCGGTAGCCAAGTCTAGCAACGGTGCTACAAAGCCGATCAACCATCTACTTTTATTGAAAAATACGCTGGATTCCAGCACAACCTTCAAAGCCTTGCTGTCTCAAATCAAAACCTCTGTCGGCGAAGCTATTGAACATCAAAACATTCCTTTTTGGAACTATTCTGAATTACTTGACATTCAACGTGATGAGGATGGAAAGCCTCTTATTCACACCACAGTATCCTTGCGAAATATTCATATTTCTGATTTTTTGGATCACGTACAATCTGAACTAGATTTCCAGTTTCAATGGGAACATGAAGCGGTTTCCCTAAACGTAAAGTATAGTAGCGACCGTTATAGCGAGACGACGATTGAGCACTTTGTTGAGCAGCTTCTGCGGCTGTACACTATTGTTTTGCAGCAGCCAGAGTTGGCGATTTCCACAGCACAAGTGCTGTCAGAGCAAGAAATAGAGCAGCTGCTCCATACCTTCAACGATACAAATGTGGATTATCCACGTCATGCGTCTATTCATGAATTGTTCGAGAAACAGGCGAAGCAGACACCACAGCAGGTGGCGGTAGTGTATGGGCAAGATAGCCTAACCTATGCAGAATTGAATGAAAAGGCCAACCGACTGGCTCATTCTTTACGTAAGCAGGGAATCCGCACCGAGCAGACAGTCGGCATTGTAGCTGAACGCTCGATTGAGATGATTGTCGGTATGCTCGGAATTCTCAAAGCAGGTGGAGCGTATGTACCCATTGATTCTGATTACCCGGATGAGCGTGTACGCTATTTGCTGAAGGATTCCGGTGCGGACATACTGCTCGTGCAGCGAATGGAACATCGGCCCACTGATTTTAAGGGAATGGTGCTTGACCTTAGCGATGCCGCAATTTATGGAACGGATGATGCTGATCGTTACGATCCCATTTTGTCGAATGAGCACGGGACGAATACTGATTCGGGATACGTGGACTGCCTAGATCCGTTCTACTCCATTTCCGCCAGTCCCGAACTTGCTTCTACGACAACCATACAACCAGAAATCATGCAACCAAAAGCTACGCAATCAGAACAAGCAGAACCAGAACAAATACAGCAGACTTATGCAGCTAAAGAACAACCACAGGCGAGCGCAGCTGGTCGCTTGGCCTATATTATGTACACCTCAGGGACTACAGGCCAGCCCAAAGGGGTTATGGTGGAGCACCGTAATGTCGTGCGTTTGGTGACAAACACAAACTATGCACGCTTGAATGCCGACACACGCATTTTGCAGACCGGGTCTGTTGTCTTTGACGCGTCCACCTTCGAAGTTTGGGGTGCGCTATTGAACGGTGGACAGCTGGTGCTGGTGAGTCAGGATGTTATTTTGGACGCGCCCAAGCTCAAGGAAGTTGTCCGCAATCACGGCATTACCACGATGTGGCTGACCGCACCACTCTTTAATCAGCTATCCCAGCAGGACTTGGAACTATTTGAGGGGATGCGGGAGCTATTGGTCGGTGGTGATGTGCTGTCCGTACCGCATATTAATCGGGTATTGGAGGCCCATCCGAATCTACATATTATTAACGGCTACGGTCCGACGGAAAATACGACTTTTTCTACCACACAAGCCATTACTGGCGTTCAATCGGGATCTGTGCCCATTGGTAGCCCGATCTATAACTCGACGGCATATGTCGTGGACGGTTCGATGCAGCTCCAGCCTGTTGGAGCGTGGGGGGAACTGATTGTCGGCGGTGACGGGGTGGCTCGCGGATACCGCAACCGCCCAGAACTGACGACCGAAAAGTTCATTGACAGCCCGTTCCGTGGTGGCGAACGCTGCTATCGAACAGGGGACCTGGTGCGTTGGAATGCGGACGGGACGCTGGAATATAAGGGACGGATCGACGCGCAGGTAAAAATCCGGGGCTACCGGATCGAGCTGGGCGAGGTGGAAGCACAGCTGTTGAAGCTGGAGGCAGTCCGAGAAGCTGTTGTAATTGCACATGAAGATGAACAGGGGCAAAAGCTGCTCTGCGCATATGTGGTCACCCATGCGGAAGTAGCGACAAGTGAGCTGCGTAGCGCTTTGAGTCAGGAGCTGCCGGGCTACATGGTACCGTCGTATTTTGTACAGCTAGAGCAATTGCCACTGACGCCCAACGGCAAGGTGGATCGCCGAGCGTTGCCACAGCCAGAGGGAGGTGTAGGCTCAGGCGCAGAATCTGTACCTCCTCAAAATCAATTACAAGCACAACTGGCTAGCATCTGGAAAGATGTGCTTGAGCTTGAGCGCATTGGCATTAAGGATAACTTTTTTGAGGCAGGAGGACATTCCCTGCGGGCGACACATGTCATATCACTCATCTATAAAGAATTGCATAGAAATGTGCAGCTAAAGGATCTGTTCCAGCATCCGACCATTGAACAGCTGGCGCAAGTTATTGAAGCACTGGAGCAAACCACTTATGAATCCATCCCTGTTACGGAGAATAAGCCATTTTATGCGGTCTCTTCGGCTCAAAAACGGATGTATATCCTCAATCAGCTTGATGGAGCGGGAATTAGCTATAACATACCTGGTGTCCTGACTCTGACCGGTTCACTTAATCACAAGGCACTGGATAGCGCGTTCCGTCAGCTTATTGACCGTCATGAAACATTGCGCACAAGTTTTGAGACCATGAACGGTGAACCTGTCCAGCGAGTACATGACGAGGTTCCTTTTTGCATGGAATTGACTAATGCTCACGGAGCTACCCCAAAGGAAACGGATGAGCTGGTACGTAACTTTGTCCAACCATTCGATCTGGGGCAGGCTCCGTTATTCCGAGTTGGTTTGATTGAAACAGACCCAGAGCATCATATTTTGCTCATGGATATGCATCATATCATTTCGGACGGCACCTCTATAAATGTACTAATTCAGGACTTCATTCATTTATATGCAGGCGACACGCTGCCCTCGTTACGCATTCAGTATAAAGACTACGCCGCTTGGCAACAGAAGCAGCAGCAAAGTGAACGCTACCGGGAACAGGAAAACTACTGGCTCAATACCTTCGCAGGAGAGCTACCAGTGCTTGATCTACCGACTGATTATCCACGGCCAGCGGTGAGAAGCTTTGAAGGAGATGTGCTGGAATTTACGCTTGACCAACGACAAAGCGCAGGCTTAAAAAGCATTGCGGTGCAGACGGAATCGACATTATATATGGTGCTGTTGGCAGCCTATTCGGCTTTGCTTAGCCACTATAGCGGGCAGGAGGATATTATTGTCGGTTCGCCAATTGCAGGGCGGCCCCATGCGGATCTTGGCAGTCTGATCGGGATGTTCGTGAATACACTGGCAATCCGTAATTATCCAGAAGGCGGGAAAACGTTCCGCGATTATGTGTTGGAGGTCAAGGAAAACGCGTTAAAGGCTTTTGAACATCAGGATTATCCGTTTGAAGAGCTAGTGGAGAAGCTGGGCGTGGATCGAGATTTAAGCCGTAATCCGTTATTTGATACCATGTTTGCACTACAAAACATAGAGCAAAAAGAGCAGCAGCTGGCGGGGCTGCAATTGGCATCTTATCCAAGTGAGCAAACGACGGCCAAATTTGATTTGAGTCTGTTCGCAGTGGAGGATGGAGAACAAATTTCCTGTGCTCTTCAATACGGAACTCGGCTGTACAAACGAGAAACCATTGAACGACTGACTGAACATTTGCAGCAGCTTATCAATGCGGTTACTCAACAGCCGGATATCGCTCTTTCGGCTATAGAAATGGTTTCGGCCCAAGAAAAAGAGCTGCTTGTGCAGAGATTCAATGATACGGTAGCAGACTATCCGTATCCACGAGATCAAGCACTGCATGTGCTGTTCGAGGAACAGGTAGCACAATCACCTGATCGGCTGGCCATCACCTTTGCGGACATGCAGCTTACCTACCGTGAGCTGAATGAACGTGCCGACCGTCTGGCACGCATTCTCGCTTCCCATGGGATACGGCGCGGGTCCGAGCCAGAGACACAGCGAGTAGCAATTATGGCTGAACGCTCCATTGAAATGGTCGTCGGTATGCTGGCGATTTTGAAGGTCGGAGGGGCTTACGTTCCCATTGATCCTGATTATCCTGAAGAGCGTATCCGTTATTTACTGGAGGATTCCGGTGCGGGGCTGTTACTGTTACAACGACGTGAGCAGATGCCTTTTGAACCAGGCATTCCGGTCATCGATTTGAGTGATGAACAACGATGGAGTACCAAATCTGAATTTGACGCTCATACGGATGGAACACTTCCGATTACAACAGGGGGATCTTCCTCGGATCTTGCGTATGTGATCTACACCTCTGGTACGACAGGCAAGCCGAAGGGCGTGATGATTGAGCACCGTAATGTCGTGCGCCTAGTGAAAAACAAAAGCTATGCCACGCTTGATGAAAATACACGTATGCTGCAATTGGGCGCAGTTGTGTTCGATGCCTCCACATTTGAAATCTGGGGAACGCTGCTGAACGGGGGACAACTGTATGTGGTAAGTCATGACACTATTCTGGATGCCTCCAAGCTCAAACAGGCAATTGACAAGTATCGTGTTAACACGATGTTCATGACCACGGCTTTATTCAATCAATATTCGCAGCAAGAAATCGGAGTGTTTGCGTCCTTGAAGGAGTTGCTCGTGGGTGGTGATGTGTTGTCTTTACCGCACGTCAATCGTGTGTTGAAGGAGTACTCGCAGCTTCGCCTAGCCAATATTTATGGGCCGACTGAGAACACCACCTTTTCCACCATCTATGACATTACAGAACCGCAAACCCAGGCTATTCCCATTGGACGTCCAATTGATCACTCGACCGCTTATGTGGTCAATCGTTCGTTGAAGCTGCAACCTATCGGGGCCTGGGGGGAACTGATCGTCGGTGGTGATGGTGTTGGGCGTGGATATCTGAATCGGCCCGAGCTTACGGCGGAAAAATTTATTGAAAGTCCATTCCGGTCTGGAGAATATTGCTATCGTACAGGGGACTTAGTGCGTTGGCGTGCTGATGGTGTACTGGAGTACAAGGGAAGAATGGATGAACAGGTCAAAATTCGCGGCTACCGCATTGAACTGGGTGAAATTGAAACCCGTTTGTCCACGATTCCAGGTGTGAAGGAATCAGTTGTTACCGTGCGGCAGGACGATCACGGACAAAAACAGCTATGTGCCTATTTTGTAACAGATAGCGAACTGAGCGCCAGCGACTTACGTAACATTTTGTCGCAGGATCTGCCTGGCTATATGGTGCCGTCCTACTTTGTGCAGCTCTCCAGACTGCCTTTGACGCTGAATGGCAAAGTAGACCGCAGGGCACTGCCCGCACCTGAGCACAATCTCGATACAGGTATGGACTATGTGGCACCCGAGACGGATGTCCAACAGGCACTGGCTACAGCTTGGGGAGCCATTCTTGGTATCCCGAAAGTCGGAATACAGGATAACTTTTTCCATTTGGGTGGTGACTCCATCAAGGCCATTCAAGTATCGTCCCGCTTATTTCAGGCTGGATACAAGCTGGAAATGAAGGACTTGTTCAAATACCCGACAATTGCAGGACTAAGCACATATATTCAGCCTGTTAACCGAATAGCCGAGCAGGGCGAGGTTACAGGAAATGTAGTGCTTACACCGATTCAGCGCTGGTTTTTTGAACAGCCAACGGGAGAACCACACTATTTTAACCAATCTGTCATGCTCTATCGTCAGGAAGGCTATGACGAACAGGCACTACGGCGGGCGCTCCATCAGATTACATCGCACCATGATGCACTGCGTATGGTTTTTAGTTTGTCGGAGAACGGATGTACAGCATGGAACCGCAGTGTAGAGGAAGGCGAACCGTACCATCTAGAGTGCTTTGATTATAATGACAGCGATGTAAACCAGCAAGATTTGGCGAAGATAATTGAAGCGAAGTGCAATGAAATTCAATCTGGTATTTCTCTAAGTGAAGGTCCGCTGATGAGACTGGGGCTGTTCCGTTGCCCGGATGGAGATCATCTGCTGGTCGTGATTCATCATTTGGCGGTGGACGGGGTATCTTGGCGCATTTTATTCGAGGATTTGGCGACTGCCTATGATCAAGCTTCCAAGGGTGAACAGGTGATTCAGCTGCCTCATAAAACAGATTCGTTCCAAACATGGGCCGAGCAGCTGCACGCTTATGCCAACAGCCCAGCTATGGAACGTGAGCAAGCGTATTGGGGGAAACTTGCACAAGCGGAACGGACTCCTTTGCCGCAGGATTACGGGTATAATGAGCACGAAAAGCCATTGATTGGCGATAGTGAATCGGTTACTGCTTTGTGGACACACGCAGAGACAGAGCAGCTGCTCAAACAGGCCAATCGTGCCTACCGTACAGAAATTAATGACCTGTTGCTAACGGCGGTAGGAATGGCATTGCAAGCATGGAGTGGAAATGATCGGTTCCTGATTAATCTGGAGGGACATGGACGTGAAGCCATTTTACCAGAGGTGGACATTACCCGGACGATAGGGTGGTTTACAAGCCAATATCCTGTTTTGCTCGATATGCCTGAAGAACTGGCACTTTCGCAACGGATTAAGCGGGTGAAGGAAGGACTGCGCGGCATCCCGCAAAAAGGGATTGGCTACGGTGTACTGAAATACTTAGCCGATCATCAGACACAGGCACCGGAGGCATCTCCAGCCCTATTTACGACAGACCCCGAAATCAGCTTTAACTATTTGGGACAGTTCGATCAGGATATGAAAGGGAACGACTTGCAATCATCCTCATATGAGGGTGGGATGCCGCTGAGCCCGACCATGGCTCGAACGTATACGCTGGATTTTGGTGGCATCATTTCGGGAGGTCAACTGGGTCTGACGATTAGCTATAGCCGTACCAGCTATAGACCGGAGACGATCGAGCGATTGGCGAAATTACTGGAATCGAGCCTGCGCGAAATTTTGGTGCATTGCATCCATAAAGAACACCCGGAGCTTACCCCAAGTGATATTTCCTATAAAGGAATGAGTGTGGAGGGCTTGGACAGCCTCTTATCTGAAATGGGTGCTGCAGGTGAGATCGACAATGTATATGCACTGACCCCGATGCAGAAAGGGATGCTGTTTCACAGCCAGCTAGATAGTCAAGCAGCCGCGAATGACGCGTATTTTGAGCAGGTTTCTTATGATATGCGAGGTCAGATGGACATTCGGGCTTTTGCAGAAAGCCTGAATATTCTGGTTCGGCGACATGAGGCGCTGCGTACACATTTTTATTTTGGCAGAGATACGGAACCGTTGCAGGTGGTGTATCGAAATCAGGATTGCGGCTTTCAATATGAAGATTTACACCATCTGGAGAAGGATGAAATAGATACCCGGGTGAAAAATTTCAAGCTACAAGATAAAGCACGAGGCTTTGATCTGCGTAGGGATGTTCTGCTGCGTGTAGCGATTTTACGTACCGGAGAAGACAGCTATCATTTTGTATGGAGCTTCCATCATATCGTCATGGACGGCTGGTGTCTGTCCCTTATAAATAAAGAAGTGTTTGAAAGCTATGCAGCACTTCAGGAGGGCAGAGTACCAGAGCTAGCACCCGCAGTGCCGTACAGCCGCTTTATTGAATGGCTCGAAGCACAGGATCGCAAGGCGGCAACCGACTACTGGAGCAGCTATTTATCCGGATATGAGCAGCAAACAGCATTACCAGCTGTAAAATCCGGTCGCAAGAGTGGAGGCAACACGGCTAGTGATTGGGTGACGGTTTTGGAACGTGAGTTGACCCTCCGGGTGGAGGAGACGGCTAAGCGATATCAAGTGACCATGAATACGTTATTACAAACCGTCTGGGGGATTGTGCTGCAAAAATATAACAACCACAGTGACGTCGTATTTGGCAGTGTCGTCTCAGGCCGTCCATCGGATATTATCGGGGTAGAGGATATTATCGGCTTGTTCATTAATACCATTCCTGTTCGCATCCTTAGTGAGGCAGGGGAATCTTTTGCAGAAGTTATGAAGAAAACGCAGGAGCAGGCTCTGGCTTCTCATGCGTATGATACGTATCCACTGTTTGAGATTCAGGCATTGACCGATCAGAAACAGGATTTAATTAACCATATTATGGTATTTGAAAATTATCCGGTAGATGAGCAGGTCGAAGAACTGGGAAGTGACGGGCAGGAACTATTCCCGATTTCCAACGTGGTGGCTGCAGAGCAGACTAACTATGATCTGAGCTTAGTCGTTATGCCAGGAGAATGCATCAAGATTCGTTTTATGTATAATGCGTTAAGTTATGATCAAACAGGCATTAAGCGTCTGCATGGACATTTTGTGAATCTGTTGGAGCAAGTTTTGCTTAACCCGAATGTTTGCATAGAAGAGCTGGAACTGGTTACAGCGGCGGAAAAACAACAAATTACAGGAGAGTTTAATAACACTGCCTCTGCATATCCAAGCAATCACACGATCCAAAAATTGTTTGAGGAGCAGGCAGAGCGTACGCCGGATCATATTGCCGTCGCTTTGGGTCATCAATCATTGACCTACCGGGAGCTCAATGAGACAGCCAACCGATTAGCGCATACGCTGTGTGATGCAGGGGTGAAACCCGATGAACCTGTTGGCATTTTGACGGAGCGCTCGCTGGATATGATTACGGGAACACTCGCTATTTTGAAGGCTGGTGGCGCGTATGTGCCGGTAGATCCACAATATCCGGAGGACCGTATCCGTTATATGCTGGAGGACTCGGGAGCCAAACTGCTGCTGGCTCAACAAGATTTGCTGGATCGTTGCTATTTTGACGGACAGATTGTTAATCTGAATGAGGATACGTCCTACAGTGCAGATGCTTCCAATCTGGGTATAGATGGAGCGGGTAATCATGCTGCTTATGTTATTTATACCTCAGGCTCAACAGGTAAGCCTAAGGGTGTCGTTGTTGAGCATCAAAGTGTCGTGCGCCTTGTCCGCAATACCGATTATGTGCCATTTGATGAATCGACTCGAATGCTGCAGACTTGCGCGTTTGTATTTGATGTATCTACGTTTGAAATTTGGGGCGCGCTGCTGAACGGCGGTCAGCTTGTTCTTGTGCATAAGGATGATCTATTGGACGCGGCCAAGCTTAAAGAGACGATACGGGATCATAGCATCACCATGATGTGGCTGACCACACCGTTATTTAATCAGCTTTCACAGCAGGATAGTAAACTTTTCGGCGATGTGAAGTATTTGCTGGTTGGTGGTGATGTTTTGTCTGCACCCCATATTAACCGGGTTCTGCGTGATAATCCGGACATGAACATCATTAACGGCTATGGACCAACGGAAAATACAACCTTTTCGACGACGTATCACATTACGGAAGAACAGCTGGATTCTGTGCCGATCGGACGTCCCATCTGCAATTCGACGGCGTATGTTGTGGATTCGTCATTTAACCTGCAACCGGTCGGAGCCTGGGGTGAGCTGGTTGTCGGCGGAGACGGAGTTGCACGTGGTTATTTAAATCGTTCTGAGCTGACGGCTGAGAGATTTCTTGCTAACCCGTGGGTGGACGGAGATCGCCTGTACTGTACAGGAGATCTTGTTCGCTGGCGTGAAGACGGCATATTGGAATACGCCGGACGGATTGATCAACAGGTTAAAATTCGCGGTTACCGGATTGAGCTGGGCGAAGTGGAGGCGCGGCTGGCAAGTGTACCGTCCGTGCGGGATAGCGTCGTTATCGCTTTGCGGGATGGAACGGGTCAACAGCAATTATGTGCTTACTTCACTGCCGATGAACAGCTGACCGTCCGTGAGATTCGAGCTGCGATGTCGGCCAGTCTGCCGAGCTATATGATTCCATCCGCATTTGTACAACTGGATCGGCTTCCGCTGACGACAAACGGCAAAATCGATCGCAAAGCTTTACCTGTGCCGGACAAAGGGCTGCACACGGGTATAGAATATGTCGCCCCGCGAACCGATGTGGAGCAGTTGCTGGCATCCATTTGGCAGGAAGTGCTTGAAATTCCACAAGTGGGTATCCATGATGACTTTTTCACGTTGGGTGGACATTCCTTGAAAGTACTGGAGCTTATACGCAAAGTTCACCTTGCCACAGACATTGAGCTCCCCATCCGTAGTGTTATGGACTTCCCGACTATAGAAGAGCAGGCGCTCACATTATTGAAAGCGGATCTGGAATACAAGGCCGATAGTCCAATCATACGGTTGAATGAACACGGTCCGATCTCCATCTTCTGCTTTCCTCCTATGCTTGGATACGGGCTGTCGTTCGCGGAGCTGGCCAAACAACTGGATCAGGACGCAGTCGTGTATGGATTGGAGTTCGTGGATGATGCTGCCGATGAGCAGGCCATGCTGGCACGTTACGTTGATTTGATCGTCAGCACGCAAGCGCAAGGTCCGTATGTACTGCTTGGTTATTCCATAGGTGGTAATCTGGCGCATAAGGTTGCTGACACACTGGAACGTCAAGGTCATACCGTATCAGATATTTTTATGCTCGATTCGGTCAAAAGGGCGGAAGCCCTGCCCTTCACAGCTGAAGAAACAGAGCATGAAATTCATGACATGCTGGAACAGGTTCCCGACTCCTACCGTGAGCTGTTGAATGAAACGTACCAACGTAAAATGATCGCTTACGCGGTGTATGGCAACCAGCTTGTGAATACAGAGAGCGTTCAGGCGAATATTCACGGCTTTGTCGCCGTTGGATCGGAAACGGTGAGGGGTACAGGAGATAATCGACTTTTATGGAAAGACGCTACACAAGGTAGCTATGAAGAGCATAGCTTGATTGGTAATCATTATGAACTACTGGAACCCGGATTTATCGAGAAAAATGTAAAAAGTATCCGTGCCGCAATACAAAAGATAACTCGGAACACGGACAAAGACATGACACAAGATTTAGCACATCATAAATCTTGAAAATCTACGGTTGATGATTTTAAGAACTGAATCACTAATTTTTTAATCTGTAACACATGAATCCTGATCGACAGGTAAGATGCCGTCTGCTTACACGACTCGATCAGGATTCGCTTTATTATGTGCACTCCCGCGATGGGAAGTGCGATGATTCCATAGCGCCATGCTGATGGCTTCCATACGGAGTATAAATATCTGCTCGCTATGCAATCACCGCACGGTTCAAATCATTAAATCAACTTCATACGTAAGGATGGTACTTCAATATGAAGAGTAAAGGCATTTGCTACCTATCCGCATTTTTAGCAGCGTTGTTTCTCTGGAACCTGCTCATTGCTCCGGCATGGGCAATAGACAGCATAACACCTAATTCATTGGAAAAAAAAGTGGACGATATCATGGTTACAAAATTGGAAAAATTGCATATTCCGGGGGCTGCGGTCGTCGTGACTCAGGGAACCCAAATTCTTTTTAGTAAAGGCTACGGATATGCAGATCTGGAGCGGAAAATGGCATTCGATCCAGCAAAGACCATTGTTCGTGTCGGCTCTCTAACCAAATCATTTAGTGCAAGCGCCACGATGCAGCTGGTTGAGCAAAACAAGCTTGATTTGAATGAAGACGTGAATAACTATCTCCACAGCTATAAAGCTACGCAATACCAGAATCAGCCTTTCAATTTGCATCAGCTTTTGACACATACCTCAGGATTGGATGAAGCGCTGTACGACATTAACAGCTCGACTCGGGCAGGCGTTTTACCCACAGAACAGTATCTCAGCACGTATTTTCAAAATCAGCCACCTATCCGCAAACCTGGAATTCAGTATGAATACAGTAATGTCGCCTTCGGTCTGATCGGTAATATCGTGGAGCAAGTAAGCGGTCAGGGACTGAATGATTACCTTCGTACACATCTGTTCCAGCCGATGAATATGCCCAGCGCGACACTGGAATTGCCGTTAAATCATCCTGCACAGGCCCAGTCGTATCAGTGGAAGGATGGAGCGTATTTGAAACAGCCTTTGTCGTATATCAATCTGCCCGGAGCAGGAGCGTTGAACGTCACACCCAACGAGTTTTCCCATTACTTGATCACTCATTTAAACCAAGGCAAGTATGAGGGCAAAGTGGTGCTCCAACCACATACGGTAAAAGTGATGCATGCGCAGCAATTTGCAGTCGATGCACGCCTGGATGGCGTGGGCTACGGATTTTTTCGTGGTCATTTGGAGACAGGAGTACCTATGCTGTGGGCTACCGGGGAAATTGATGATTTTATTTCCGAAATGGTACTGATTCCGTCACAAAAGATCGGTATTTTTGTGATCATTAATTCAGCTGACACGGACACTCTGCTTCATGGAAAAGTCATCGATGCGATAGCCCAAATGCTGCCCGCAAATCCGCAGGCCGCTTCTCAGTTACTGGCTCGTTCTACCACGCAAGTGAAGCTTTCGCCAGAGATTGAGGGCGTATATCAGGTGGATTCTAATCCTGTTCATGGGTGGGGAAAATGGATTCGAATACTGGGAAACATTACATACACCGTGCGAATTCAAGATGATCATACGTTAATTGTTAAAGGAAAATACCCAAATGAGAATGAAGCAACAGACAAAGTTTTTCAAGCAGCAGGCGATGGATTGTTTGTGGAAAAGGAGGGCCAGCTTAAAATTTTGCTGTATCAGGAAAACGGTACGTGGATGATGGTTGCCCCGGATAGTAAAACCATGAAGCAAACGACACTTTGGCACCGCACCTGGACTCTGCTTGTCAGCTATGCAGCCGCCTCCTTATTTTTCATCACAACCTTGCTGATTTGGATCGTAAGATATGTGATCAAAGCTATCCGTAAAACGAATAATCACATTTCGTCCAACCTTGCATTCATTGCGTCACTAAACACGATTTTTCTCGGAGTGCAGGTCGTCTATGGTAACAATCAGATCGTGTATGGCTATTCCGCGTGGTATATCTGGGGAATTTGCACACTGCCACTCATTTCAGCACTCATTGCCGTGTGGGTATTGATCGTGAATGGCGCAAAGCTGATTACAGGGGAAAGAAGAACCCGGGCTGCCGGGAAAATCCTATTTGCGGTGCTCACATTGCTGCATACAGTGTATCTCTTTTATTGGAATTTCCTTCCTATCCATTATTCCTAAAGATTTACAAAACAATGCATATTCGAACATAAATGAATGCTAAAATTTGTATCTGATGCCCCCAGAAGGGCTTTAAACCAACAAACAGGAGGGAAAGAATGGGAATCTTTCGTCGTTTTACATCCCGTAGCTTCAAATATGCAACTGCTATGGTTTTCACTTTATCGTTGTATGCTGGTGTTGCGGGCAGCATGCAACCGGTACGGGCAGAAGGTCCGGCGGACCCAGCCCCCTTCATTGCAGCGAAAGTGGTCAATGAGAACGCTGGTAAAAAAGTGCTGTTTGATAATACTCATGGACAGACAGCTGGCGCAGCAGATTGGGTGATTGATGGTGGATTTTCAGACTTCGGCCAAGCCCTCGCGAGCGATGGCTATGATGTACACGAGCTTCGCCAATCTACGCCCATTACTTACAATGATCTAAAGAATTATGATGTATTTGTTACAGCAGAGCCGAATATTCCTTTTAAACAGAGCGAACAGGCTGCAATGGAGCAGTATGTAAAAGCAGGCAATAGTATTTTTTTCATTGGAGATCATTATAACGCGGACCGCAACAAGAATCGCTGGGACGGATCGGAGAGCATTAATGGCTATCGTCGTGGTGCATGGGAAGACCCTGCGAAGGGAATGAGTGCGGAAGAAAAAAGCTCGGCAGCAATGCAGGGCGTAGTCAGCTCAGATTGGCTGGGCAGCCAGTTTGGTGTGCGCTTTCGCTACAATGCATTAGGCGATATCACGGCCAATCAGATTGTCGAGCCAGCACAGGCGTTCGGCATTACAGCTGGAGTGAGTAATGTGGCAATGCATGCAGGATCAACACTCGCAATTATCGACCCAGCGAAAGCCAAGGGAATCGTATATCTTCCTAAAACCAATCAGGCTTGGGGCAACGCGGTAGATCAGGGCGTGTATAATGGAGGCGGCATTCCGGAAGGACCTTATGCAGCTGTATCGAAAGTAGGACTAGGCAAAGCTGCTTTCATTGGGGACTCGTCTCCTGTCGAAGATGCAACGCCAAAATATTTGCGCGAAGAGACAGGAACCAAGAAGACAACGTATGACGGCTTTAAGGAGCAGGATGACGCCGAGTTACTGGTCAATATCGTAGACTGGTTGTCCAAGAAGGAGGAGTATACCAGCCTGACGGAAGTGAAAAGCTTACAGCTGGACCAGCCGACGGCATTACTGCCTTTTGAAGAGCCACAGGCTTCCACGGAACCACAAGCCGAGCCTTGGTCCGCTCCCGCAGCTGGCTACAAATGGTGGGATCAGCGAACCTTCAAAGCAGGGTCCTATGGCGGACCTACAGCCAGTGCGCAGCCTGTGTACAACATCGTTCGTCAAGAGCAGCTGCCCAATGCACAGCCTTTTCAAATTCGAGTTACTGCCGATCAGCTGGCTCCCAATAGTACGATTAGCGGATTCAGCACAGGTATTTATATAGAGGGCGGCAATCAAGTAGCCCAGATTCAAAATCCGGATGGAAGCTGGCCAACCTCTTACGGCTATAGCGGAACATTTAGTCTGGAGTCCAACGGCAAAGGGCATGCCTATAAGGACTTGACGGTGCGAATCAAGCCGGGAACCAGTGGTTCAGCTAATCTTAGACTGAGGCAAAACGGCAGCAATCTGCTGACTCAATCCGTCGTGTTGGCTGATGTCCCGGCCCAGCCGTTGCCTGAGGAAGGCAATACGGTTCCAGCTCGTATCAGTGTCGCAGAAGCACGGAGTCTCCCGGCTGGTAAAGTCGTGACCTTAGAGGGTGTTGTGACGACAGAACCAGGTGTATTCGGTGGTCAAGCCTTTTACATGCAGGATGAAAGTGGCGGTATTTATGTATATCAGAACCAAAGCGGCTTTCACCAAGGGGATCGAGTAAAGCTTACAGCAAGCTTGGCACTGTTTAATAGTGAGCTAGAGTTAACCGATCCAGTGGCAATTGAAAAAACGGGAGAAGGACAACTTCCAGAAGCTGTACAAGTCACCCAACTCAGTGATGCGAGCCAAGGACAGTTGGTTGAGCTTCCTACGGCAATGATTCGTAATGTGATAGACGCGACTCCCGTAGGTTCGTTTGAATTTGATGCAGTATCAGGTGAAGTAAGTCACCATGTGCGTGTCGATGCACGTACAGGCTTAACACGGACAACTTTTCCATATCAAGAAGGACAGCACGTGAAGCTAAAAGGAATTTCGGCGATTTTCAAAGGGAATTATCAGTTGAAACCGCGTGGACTGGATGATTTTTCAGCTCAGGCAGGTGCAGAGTTGCAAGAAGTAGAGCTTTCACTGGATCAAACGACCCTCAACATTGGGGATACGGCAGTGACACATCTCAAGGGTACGCTGACAGATGGCAGCGAAGCAGATTTAAACCGCGCTTCTGTTCAGTATGTCAGCAGTCATGAATCCGTTTCGCTGGATACGTATGGAGAACTTAAGGCCCTAAAAGAGGGGAGCGCGGAGATTACAGCCAGCGTTACCTTGGATGGTAAAACGGTCGTATCCAATCCTGTAACTGTTAGAGTCGAAAAGACTGGTGTAGGTGAAGTGCCGAGTAAACCTGTGCTGTCGCATGATAACGGGCAGGACACTGGGCTGAAGGATGGCAATTACAACATCACTATGGATCTGTGGTGGGGTACGAATGGTGATGAACTCAAGTTGTACGAAAATGACAAGCTGATTGGCACTCAATCGTTGCAAGCGGCTTCTCCTGGAGCACAGCATGCAGTCATTCCTGTTACAGGTAAGACCAACGGTACCTACACGTATACTGCAGAACTGATCAACGCTTCTGGTAAAACGACCAGCGACCCGTTAACTGTCGAAGTGACCGATGCTTCTCCTGGCATTCCAGTGCTGTCTCATGACAATTGGGATGGTGATGGTGCCTATACTCTTGCTATGAACATGTGGTGGGGCACAAATGCGACGAAATACAACTTGTATGAAAACGGAAAGCTGATCGACGCGCAGGATCTGCTGAGCCAAAGTCCGCAGGCCCAAAGTGCAGTGACCAGCATCCAAAATCAAAAGCCGGGTACATATGAGTACCGGGCCGAGTTAGTCAATGCTTCAGGAGAAGTTTCTAGTCAAACGATAAGTGTAGAAGTAAAGGGCCATGAAGTAGAAATGATGGGCCGTTAAAAAGTAAGAGCATCTATTGACCTCGTGAGAGTCTATAGATGCTTTTTTATTTTTTACGAAGCGGGAATTATCATTTTAGGATTGGGTTGGCGAAGCGGAAAGTCCCTCTATATCTGAGGAGCCATAGAAGAACATGGCAACTAGAATCACAATAATGACAACCTCTGCAAAATATTCTCCATCAAACTCACTCACCACATAAGTCTCCTTTCGCCACTTGTTAATTATTTATTTTCTGTGAAAAGGCTTGTATCACCTGGTCCAGTGTCATATTCCCGTTATCATTTAAAAATTTCACCATATTATCGACATTGGATGGAGTGGATGCTAGTGTTTTGTATTTTCCTGTGAGTCCTAAAAACAATGTTGCTTGTCTGTATAAAGTCACCGAATCGACGTTTAGTTTTCCTGTTAGTAGGAGGGCTGCCACAAGGACCTCCACATTTTTTCCTTGAAGCGCGGAAAAGATAGCCGAATTACTGTTTAATCCATTTTTCTTTTGACCGTTAGGTGGGGATTTGGATTTACGATTCCCGTTTCCATTGCCATTCCCATTGCCGTTCTTTCCTAAGGAAGCCATTGAATCTTCCTCCCGCCATATACTGTTCTTGCCTGGTTTTTATGAAAATTCGGGACAAGGACAGCGGCACTACAGTGCTCATCAAAATACGTTATGATCATACGATATGCGAATAAGAGAGCATTGGTTACTATAAGAATCACCCTGGCTGAAGGCAGTTGGCTACTGTTATCCAGTAATTTATTTCGCATGTTGGTCCGATTTAGAGTAAACTACAATAAAGCAAGCCAAATGATCAATTGCATAAATCCCAGAGCGTTTTCAATCAGCAATGTTTAGACTAAAACGGTTTAGTTCGTTTATTGTATTTTTGAGCGTTGAATTGGAATTAAGCAAAATGCTGAAATAGGAGTTGTAGATAAAATATGTCGAATGAAGAAGTATTGTTAACTAAAGAGGGATTGGCCAAGCTGGAGGATGAGCTAAAGGAACTGAAGACCGTAAAACGCAAGGAGCTAGCCGAACGCCTTAAGTTGGCTATCAGCTACGGCGATTTGAAAGAAAATAGTGAGTATCACTCAGCCAAGGACGACCAAGCGTTTATGGAAACCCGCATTCTCATATTGGAGAAGATGCTGACCAAAGCCCGGGTCGTGGATGAGAGTAATTTAGACCTTAGAACCGTTAGTATTGGATCGACTGTCATTTTGAATGACATCGAATTTTCAGAAAAGATGGAATACAAAATTGTAAGTCCTGCTGAGGCGGATGTTCTTGATAACAAAATTTCCTATGAGAGTCCTTTAGGCAAGGCACTTTTGGGAAAAGAAGTGGGCAGTATCATTCATGTGGATGCACCCATGGCTGTAATTAAATATGAGCTGCTTGAAATTAAGCTCACATAGTTCATTCCCGATTCCCTTATATGAGGGGGCCGGGATTTTTTTATTTCTCGCTGCTTACATACCGTCCATGTGGAGCACAGTTGCACTCCACATACACTGGACAGGATTTTCTTTACTCCGCTAAGCGCACTAAGTTAGTCCGTCATTAGGAAGCCTGCTTGCTCCAATGCAGCGCAGGCATCATTAATTTTATCTTCATCCGAGGCATTCAAGGTGTGCAGGTGGATGCCTCCCGTCAGCTGGGACAAATAAGTGGCCTGGGTGGAGCTGATTTTACGGATAAAATCGTCCACTTCCTTGCGAGTTCCAACCCGTATCGGAGCAGTCAGATCCCCGTATACCGGATGCTCAACAATAACATCCTGCACACTTACACCGTAGTCCACAATCAGCTTTAGTTCCTCTTCTGTCTGTTCAGGTCGATGTTTACACACAATAATACGTGAGGCTAAGGGAGTTGCCTGACCCGCAGGCTCCATATAAATGTATCCTTGACTCGTTGCAAGGATAGGCTCTTGGCTTGCTTTTAACAGGGAAATATCCTGTACAATTACTTGTCGGGAGACGGAGGATCTGCGCGCCAGTTCGCTCCCGGTCAGTGGTGATTCGCTCTTGAGCCACAATAGTAGCTGTTCGCGGCGATCCGTACCTGACCGTTTTAAAGATTCAGTCAACGGGATAAGCTCCTTTCTTTTCGATGCGTCAGGTCTGTCAAAATATCTACCAATACATTCAATTCCTCGATGGTGGTCGTTCTTCCGAAAGAAACACGGATAAATTGTAACGCTTCACGGCCGGATGCTCCAAGCGCCTGTAAGGCAGGCGAAGGATCGTGGTGTCCGGCAGCACATGCGCTTCCAGTGGATATACAGACACCTCTGCGATTACATTCCAGCATAACATATTGTCCCTCGTAACCGTGAAAAAAACAGCCTACTATATGATGAAGCGCTGCTTTATTCTCGCTTTCCTGTACCACCCAACGTAACGGAATGGATCTTTCCTGAATTTTCGTAATAAAGTGTCTTCTCAGGGTAGCATATCGCTCCTGATGCGACTCCATCTGTTCGGTCATCATTTCTGCCGCCGCGACAAAGGCTGCAATCCCGGGAACATTAACCGATCCAGGACGAAATCCGTTTTCATGTAGTGTATCAGGGTACACGGGACGCCATGGGGTTCCGGGTTTGAGATATGCAGCACCGACGCCTTTGGGGCCATACACTTTATGGCTCGATACAGAGAGTGCATCTACTCCCATGGCTTCTACATCTACGAGAATATTCCCAAATGTCTGTACCGCATCACTGTGCAGCAAAATACCCCGTTCGCGTAGCAGGGGAGATAAGGCAGCAAGGTCCTGAACTAGTCCCGTTTCCGAATTGGCGTGTTGTACGGAGACAAGTCCGGTGTTTTCTCTCAGGTGAGGTAAAAGAGCTTCGCGAGACATTCGTCCTTCCCGATCCGGTTGCACAATGGTCAGTTCATAGCCCTGACGTTCCAGCAAAGTAGCAAGATTGTACATCGAGTGATGCTCCAAAGCGCTCATGATCCAATGCTTTTTATGCTGCGGCAACCCGTTCAGGATCGATTGCACAATCAACATATTGGATTCTGTTCCCCCTGTTGTAAAATAGATGCCTTCCTTTTGCCCGCCAATCATATTTGCTATTCGTTGCCTGCTGTAATCCAGCGTGTAGGCTGCTTGACCGCCCGCATCATGAAGGCTGCTGGCATTTCCGAACATTTCCTTATTTAATACGTTATACATATTTAAAGCTTCACCACACATGGGTGTAGAAGCGGCATAGTCGAGATAAATCACACCAAATCCTCCCTGCTTAAAAATAATTCCATTCAAAAACTCTTGAGATTATTGTAGGCATGTGTAAATATAAGTGTCAAGACACTTGTAAATATGAATGTACACAAAGCGGTTATCTGTTCACTGAGAGCGGAACGATCAGCCGCATCGATATGGAGGGATTCTAATGTCTATGCTTGACGTTTTACAAGGAAATCGAGGGCTTATGCCAGAGCATTATAAGACACTGACGGTTGCTGAAATGGAGCAGCGAGTGGCCGAACTGAAACAAAAATGGGGACCCAAGCTGCTTATACCGGGCCACCACTATCAGAAGGACGAGGTTATTCAGTTTGCTGATATAACAGGAGATTCTCTACAGCTTGCTCAAATGGCTGCACAAAATCAGGAAGCGGAGTTCATTGTATTTTGTGGGGTCCATTTTATGGCGGAGACAGCGGATATGCTAACTACCGATCGACAGACTGTTGTCCTGCCGGATATGCGTGCAGGTTGCTCGATGGCAGATATGGCGAATGTGGAACAGACAGAACGAGCATGGAAGCATTTACAGGAGTTGGTAGGAGATACGATCATTCCGTTAACGTATGTAAATTCCACAGCAGAGATCAAAGCCTTTGTAGGACGGCATGGTGGGGCTACCGTGACTTCTTCGAATGCTAAGCAAGTGCTGGAGTGGGCGCTGAAGCAAAAGGAACGTATTTTGTTTTTGCCGGATCAGCATTTAGGTCGCAATACAGCTTACGATCTTGGAATTCCGCTAAATGAAATGGCCGTGTGGAATCCAATGACAGATCAGCTTGAGACTGAACAGGACCCAGCAACCGTAAAAATTATTTTATGGAAAGGGCATTGCTCCGTTCATGAAAAGTTTACAGTAGATCATATTCGCAACGTTCGCGAGCGTGATAAGAACGTCCGGGTCATCGTTCACCCCGAATGCTCTTATGAAGTCGTACAGCTCGCAGATTGCGCGGGCTCCACAAAATTCATCATCGATACCATCCGTGCGGCAGAGCCAGGGACCCAATGGGCTGTTGGCACAGAAATGAATCTCGTGCAACGAATCAAGCAGCAGTACCCTGAACAGCACATTGAATCGCTCAATCCAGATATGTGTCCCTGCCTGACCATGAACCGGATCGATCTTCCCCATTTGCTGTGGGCAATGGAACAGTTTGACCGGGGTGAGCCTGTGGGTGTGATTCGTGTGGATGCTCAGATCAGACAGGATGCTGTACTAGCATTGAATCGTATGCTTGCTATCCGTTAAGTTTTTACCGTAATATAGAGCGTCCTTCCACCGGATTTGAGCATTAGACCGAAGGAGCAGAAATAATTATTTCAGTTGCTTGTGATCCAACCCGTATCTCTAATTAAAGATTAGTCGCTTGTCCGGTTTCGTGCTATAATTGTAGCAACAAACCGAAGGAGGTGAATCCCTTGTTTGAGCTTCAAGACCTACTCCCTTATTTATTTACAATCGGCTTGCTGTGCACAGTGACTTATACGTATCTCGCTCATTTGCACGGCAATGTACCCGAATGCTGGGTCGAAGGTGGGCCCGTGAGGTCTCATGCCTCTCCGCAGATGCCGATGTCTGCCCGTGGACAGGACATGCCTGTCCGGCTGGCCCGACATATCCGGCGTAAAGAAGCGCCGGATGAAGATGCATCCGATTGTTCTCCCTCGTTGAACGATGGCACAGCCAATCAACGAGGAGGAACATATGAAACGATTCAAGGGATTCACCTTTTGGGGTAAAAAAGAACGGATATTTGGATTAATGGTAGCGTTGGCGGTGGTCATGCTACTGTCTGGTTGTGGTGCGAATGCTGCGGAGATAAATGCACAGACACCCGGATTTTTTAATCATTACGTGGTGTTCCCGCTTTCTTGGCTTATTCAGCAATTGGCGCAATGGTTTGGTGGAAGCTTTGGGCTGGCGATTATGACATTGACATTCATTGTCCGTCTGGCCTTACTGCCTCTTATGATGCGTCAAACGCGTGCCCAGCAGGGTATGAAGCGCAAGATGAGCGCTATGCAGCCCGACTTGGACCGAATTAAGAAGAAGTATGAAAACAAGAAAGATACCACCAGCCAGCAGAGTATGCAGCAGGAAATGATGTCGCTTTACAAAGAACATCAATTCAATCCGCTTAATATCGGTTGTCTGCCTATTCTCATTCAGCTCCCGATCTTGAGCGGTATGTATACAGCAATCCGCTTAACCCCGGAGCTCGCATCTCACTCTTTCCTATGGTTCCGGCTCGGACAGCCGGACTGGATTTTGTCAATCGTCGTCGCAATTGTATACTTGGCACAGGCCAAGCTTTCTCAGTTTCAGATGACGCCTGACCAGCGCAAGCAATTTGCGATCATGGGCTATCTTTCACCGATTATGATGGCGGTCTTTTCCTTTAATGCCCCTGCTGCCATGCCATTATATTGGACAGTAAGCGGCACCTTCTTGCTGCTTCAGTCGCTGTGGTTCCGCAGACGCTATCCAATAGAGGAAGCAGAGAGTAAGGTTAAACTTGGAGAAGTCACACCAACCTAATTAGTAGATGATGCTTGTTTAACTTGGGAATTACGTTTGTAGTATGCCACGTGTAATCATAGGATGTCATTCGAGCCGTTTATAAGGCTTGAATGGCGTCCTTTTTTGTTGTTGCTTTTTTCGCTACAGTCCGCTTGCGATTTTGTAGTCAATATGAATTTCTTATATTATAAAATGATTCTGAAAGTGATATTTTTTGAAAACGGGTTTCATTATGTGGAGGATGCAACTAATTCTTTTAATGAAATGATAAGGGAAAAGTGGGCAAAGTAAGACCTATATCTAAGCTAATGCTGCACTTTGTTTTATCACGCAATGAATATTATGGAGGAACTACAGAAAATGAAGCAAACATCAACAAAGCTGCCCATTTCCTTGGCTCTGCTCACATGTATAGTATGTGCATTCGGTTTTGGCTTAGTCGCATTATGGGTGAGTGACCATCAAGTTCGGCATTTTGACCAGGAAATTATTTCGGCTATTGGACAACTGGAGTCGCCCGCCATGACCCGTCTAATGAAATTTTTTACCATGATCGGCAGTGGTATTCCAGTTGTGATCATCATTTTAATTGCCATGTTCGTGCTCTATAGAGTATTGGGACACCGCAGAGAACTGCTTTTTTTGGCGGCGGGTGTATTGGGATCGGTAATGCTGAACACGATACTAAAATTGCTTTTTCAGCGTGCGAGACCGGAGATTAACCGTATTATTGAAGAGAATGGATACAGTTTTCCGAGCGGACATTCCATGACAGCTTTCAGCATGTATGCGGCGCTGACATTTTTAGTGTGGAAGCATGTTCCTTCTAGGCTGGGGCGTATCCTTCTTATTGTACTCAGCAGCCTGCTGATTGTAGCAATCGGCACGAGCCGCATTTATTTGGGCGTACATTATCCGAGCGACGTTGTGGGTGGCTATTTTATGAGTGGCTGCTGGATGGCGGCTTGTATTTGGTTTTATCAGCGGTACGAAGAACGACGAATGTTGTCACTTCGCTCTAAATCACAGCATAACGGGTTGCATAAATAATGAAGTTTCTAAATAAAGCAGACGCTTTAGCGTCTGCTTTTCATTTGGACAGAGGAAGTGTGTTCAGTCATCTTGGTTCTGGCCTGTTCACCAGGCTTGAGCCCCAGCTTCTGCTCCCATTTTTCATAAAATATAATAGCCGCCTGCATAAAGATGCCAGGTAGCTTCCGACTTCGAATGAATTGATGAACGCCGATGGCACAACCTGCACCAATAAGCGCACCTGCCAAAATATCCGAGGGATAATGCACTCCGGTCCATACGCGGGATACTGCGATGAGTACAGCTAAAATAACCCAGAGAACACGAAATTTTTGATGATGAAGCCATAAAATGGCAGCCAGAGAAAACGCTCCAAGTGCATGGTTACTCGGGAATGAAGCATTGGGATCATGATGAATAAGCTGAATGACTGAATGTCCGACAAAAGGCCGATCTCTGTAAAACAAATGTCCAAGACCCCAACTAATTACAAAGCCGATACAAACCGTTATAACGGCTTCTAAAACCATCATTCGATGCGGCATTTTAAAGGTGAACCAGTAAATCAGCAAAGCCACTCCGAATAAATACGGTGCATATTGCGCCAAGAAACGCATGGTTCCATTCAAAAAGGCGAGGGAATTAGCGAGTTCATTGATCCAGTGAAATAAAGCATAGTCTACATTAATTAACATGAATAAATTACTCCTTAACATCAAAAAATTGAATAACAAAGTTATATTATAGAGCGACTACACGGATAAAAGCTTAAAATCAAATAAAAAATGAATGTCATTTCCGTTACTCATTTGTTTTTTCTATAGAAATAGGTGGTTTTGCGATGGAAAAGTCGGTGCTGGTCATTGATGATGAAGAGAAGATATCCAGATTGCTTCAGTTAGAGTTATCCCATGAAGGATATGCAGTTGAAATCGCACAAACGGGCAGAGAAGGATTGGAAAAAGCTCTAACTGGTAAATGGGATATCATCATTCTGGATGTCATGCTGCCGGAGATGAACGGGGTCGAGGTGCTGAAGCAGATTCGAAAAGTGGACAATCATACACCAGTAATTATGGTCACTGCACGTAACACGACTCCTGATAAGGTTTCAGGTCTGGATGAAGGTGCCAATGATTACATTACGAAGCCTTTTGAGATCGAGGAGTTATTAGCGCGGATGCGGGCCAGTATGAGGCATCAAATGGGGTCAACAGCTACCGCTTCACAAAAAGAGGACAAGTTGTCGTCCAGGCTCCAAGTGGATAGCTTGGTGTTGGAACGCAAGACTAGGTCAGTGGTGCGGGAAGGAAACCGAATCGAACTGACGCCCAAAGAATATGATCTGCTTCTCTATCTGATGGAGCACAAAAATCAGGTATTGCAGCGGGATGAATTGATTCAGAACGTGTGGGGGTTTGATTTTGTTGGTGATACGAATGTCGTAGATGTGTATATCCGGTATGTTCGCAAAAAAATTGATCATGGATACAAAAAGAAATTAATTAAAACCGTACGTGGTGTGGGGTACTGCATCAGGGAGGAAGAACATTGAAGCTGCGGACCAAAATCACCCTGCTCAGTTCTATTTTAGTGATGATAATACTCCTGTTTGTGGATGTCACGGTTCATTTGTTGTTCGTCAAAATCGCTACGCGAAATGAAAGAGAAGTGCTGCAAAATAAGTGGACTGAAATCATTGCCGAAACCGGACATACCATGATTCTGAAGAATGCATGGAGTCCAAAATTGAAAGATGAGCTTTCCGGAGATACTATTCTGAGGGTGTTTGATCAGCAATCCCGACTTCTGTATGAAGTAAGTCGCCAGTCACGCTTTAAGCTGGGCGATATTCGTTTTAACACTTCTCAAAGCTCTCAATTGACTGATGTACAGGGTCATAAAATTCTGGTAATCCATCTCCCCGTGCTTTCTCCGGAGGGCAATCAGAAGGGAACGCTGGAGATCGTGGAAAAATGGGATGCACTCGAAACCAATCTCGATATTTTAAATACGATTCTCATCACTTCGACTGTAGGAGCAATGATGCTAAGTTTGGTAGGGAGCACGATTTTGGCGAATGCCATATTGCTGCCGATTTCCAGTAGTATTCAAACGATGCAGGAAATTGAGAGAAGCTTAAAATTTAAAAAAATCCCCGCTGGCAGTCATAATCAAGATGAATTGTCCCAAATGACCGCTACTTTTAACCGAATGATGGAGAGATTAGAAGAAAGCTTTCAGAGCCAGCAGCAGTTTGTTTCAGATGCCTCACATGAACTGAATACCACACTTATGATTATTGAGGGCTATGCCAACATGCTGCGGCGGTGGGGCACGCGTGATGAGGACATTCATAAGGAATCCATTGAATCGATCTATGAAGAAACTCAGCGAATGCGTACGATGACACAGCAGTTGCTGACTCTTGCCTCCTCACAGCAGAAAGACCCTGAGCCGCATGAGCGGATAGAAATGATCGGTTGTTGTCAACAGGTAGTAGCGCATCTCAAGCCTGTACATGATCGTCAAATTTCTATTTTAACCGAAGAGAAAGAAATTTGGCTGGATGCCAACCTGACAAAAATGAAGCAATTGCTAGTGATCCTACTGGATAATGCATTAAAATACAGCTCGGATGAGATTGAAATAGGGTTATCTAAAGATAAAAAGGATGTCTATATCCGGGTTAAGGATTATGGGATCGGAATACCTGAGGGCGAGATCAAGCGGGTCTTCGAACGATTTTATCGGGTAGATAGCTCCAGGCATCGTAAAACTGGAGGGACCGGGCTGGGGTTGCCGATTGCCAAGGCAATTACAGATGCTCATCAGGGTACGATACGTATGGAGAGCGTAGAAGGAGAAGGAACGGTAGTCATCGTCACGCTGCCCCAAAGACAAAAGGAAAGGCTGTCCCTCCAGTAGAAATATCTACTCGCGGAACAGCCCTTTTATTGTTATTTGTAAGTTAAGCATTCGGTGGATGGGAATCAACTAAAATTTATCCTAGAGGACACGACGTGCTGTTGTGTAATTGCGGCTCCACCAGCCCGAATTTAGATCTGTAACCGTTACGCCGCCTTTACCATACGTATGCAGAATTTTGCCGTTCCCCATGTAAATGGCTACATGATGAATTGGCGCATAGAAAAAGACCAAATCGCCTTTTTTCAGCTGACTACGCGGTACGAAAGTGCCAACAGTTGATTGCTGTCTGGACGAACGTGGAAGCTTGATGCCATTTTGTGCAAATACATATTGAGTGAACGAAGAGCAGTCAAAAGATCTTGTATTGCCTGCTGGGGCTCCATGCTCATAACGCACACCCATAAACTGGGAACCTTTAGAAATAATCTGATCAGCTTTACTTGCCGAAGCGGCATGAGTGGTGGCTGGCCCAACGACGAAGCTCCCTGCGCTCAATGCCAAAGTCATAGTAAAGCAAATACCCATCCACAATTTTTTAGAAGTACGTTTCATATATAAATTCCTCCGTTATTCGTATTGTGTTGATGTCCTGAAATGACAATAACACAAATAAAATGTCCGGAATTTACCACTCATGGTTACAAACCTGTTACCCCAACGCTTTGTCCTCATTTATTAGAAAACGATGAGAATTTTCTCCTTAATTTTAGCTTGACAAATTGTATAGACTCCCCTTATAGATAGGCTCGTATGGCAAAAAACGACTTGCAGACGATTGGCACAAGCAATCACGCAAAATATACATACCTATATACTACAATTTATAACTTGTACGGGAGTATGCTCTGATTCCCGTTGACATCGTAAGGATCACACCGTATTTCCGGTCAGGAAGGGGAATTCGTATGGCTTCAAGGCAGAATAAAGCACTCAAAAAACGGCGTCTAACCATTGTTCAGGTCATTTCCAACTATCCCGATGCACAGCCGGTACCCTCTAACAAAGGCGGAACGGAAAAGGTCGTGCATGAATTAACTGAGGAATTGGTGAGACGAGGGCATCATGTATCGCTGTTTGCCGCCCGTGGGAGCAGGAGCAGTGCGCGGTTGATTACCTACCCCAAGGGTTTGAAACAAAGTCAGATCCCCCAATATGTACTCCGGCATATGCCTTCCAACACACATATCATTCATGATCATACTTTTCGTTCTTCTGTGGGACGTAGGAAGCTGCCTTGTCCATCAGTATGCACCGTTCATCTTCCAGTGAAGAGACACGGTAAAAACCCGGTATATGTCAGTAAACGAGCGCGTCAGCTGATGGGCAGGGGCAAAGGTTTTTATATCTATAATGGTATCAACACCCATGAATACGAGTTCAGCAGTGAGAAGCGTGGCTACTTGCTGTTTATGGGCAGAATCATACGAGATAAAGGTGTATTGCAGGCCATTCAGGTTGCAGAACGAACAGGAAAAAAACTGCTTATTGCAGGTCCTATCAAAGCTCCAGAATTTTTCCGTAAAGAGATTCAGAAACGAATTCAGCGTAATCCGAATATACGCTATGTAGGTGCAGTTGGAGGTGCTCAGAAACAGAAGCTGCTGAAACATGCAGAGTGTCTGCTGTTTCCGACACTGTGGGAAGAGCCATTTGGACTCGTAATGGTCGAGGCCATGGCTTGTGGAACACCGGTGCTGGCATTAAAAAATGGCTCCGTTCCCGAGGTACTCTTGGGCTTTCCACAGTTGATTTGCAAATCAGTTAGCCAAATGGCAGGAAAGGCACAGCAAAAAAATTATCCGTCACCAGCGCAGCTTCGTTCATATGTCAACCAAAGATTTACCAACAAACAGATGACCAGTAACTACTTAAGACTATACCGTGAAATCATCCGTCGGCGAGAACAGAAGAGAGGACAACGACAGCCTATACGGAGGTGAAGGGGATGCAGGTCAAACGATATATGCTCGGAAATGGCTCTTGGGCAACTCCTTATTATATAGTCACAGGGGGGCAGAAAGGTCCGTGTGTGATGGTGGTCGCGGGGATACATGGTAAGGAAATAGCAAGCATACGAGCTGCTGAGAAATTGGTGAAGCTTTTGAATCAGCAAAAGCTGCGAATTAGCCAGGGTAAGCTTATAATTGTACCGATTGTAAATCAAGAGGCTTACCGCAAACGGATTAGAGGAATACCTGATCTTAATCGAACCTTTCCGCGCAAAAAAAAGCAGCTAGCAACACAACCGCTTTCCGCTGCTCTATTCAAATTAACACAAAAGCATCAACCTGAATGGTACCTCGACTTGCATGAGGCTAACGGATTGTCACAAAAGGATGCCAAGGTGCTTGGTCAAACGCTGATCTCCAACAAGGGTAATCCGGTGGTTCCTACGGTTCGTCGGATTATTAAGCGAATGAATCGCTCCATCCAGGTGAGCGACCGACATTTCAACATTCGGCTGCATGAGCTTCCAGGTTCCTCCCGCACCGCTGTAGCCCGTATTTTAGGTGCACGCGCGGTTACCGTGGAAACGGGTTGGAGCCTGCCCAAGAAAGTACGCATACACTATCAGTTGGAGATCGTTCAGCATTTTTTAAAAGAAGCCGGAATAGTCAAAGGTAACTGCATCACAAAATAAAATCGCTTCTGGAGCAAGGACTTTTTCACCTTGCTCAGGAGCGATTTTTTATGTGCGACCTGCGACCTTCGTTCAGAATCCGTAGCGTGCATTATATCTGAGGATTTTGCAAAAATCCAATAAGCGACTTCCAATGAACAATATATAGATCGAAATGGTCTAGTTCGTCTATATATTGCACTTTGGAGCGACTGGAATCAAATTTTGCAAAATCCTGATCTATGTGTTGTCAGGACTCGGATTTATAGAAGGCGTTCACCAAGCTGTTTCCCAGACGTACCTCAATTAGCTCCAGTGGTGTATCCAGATCGGCACGGATTGTGTGATGCGTATCGACCGGAATGCTAAATACAGAACCGCTTGCCGCAGCAAAACGTTCTCCGTTCAGCATGACCTCTCCCCGGCCGGACACGATCGTCCATACTTTAAGTCCACTGCCGTGAATACGGCCATTCAAACGTTGATCTGGCAGTACCGTCAGCCGTATGGCCAGTATATCGCTCAGACTCCGATGATCAAATTCGTCCAGCACTCGGTAACTGCCCCAAGAGGTTTCACCATGCATGGGGTGAAGTTGAAGTTTACCTAGCTGCTCCTTGATTACGTGGGCATGGCTCTTGGACGCAATGAGAATGCCATCGGGACTCGCGGCAGCAATAATATCTTCCACACCAATGACATGAAGTGGATAGGGCAGCTCATTAACGATATGCGTGCCGTGAGTCTGCCCACTAATCTGTCCACGCCCGATTACTTGACTGTTTAGCTGCTCTGTTAGAGCCTGCCAGTTGCCGATGTCGTGCCATTCGCCATCGTAGGGCAGGACGATGGCATGTTCGGCACGCTCTGCAATCTCTTCGTCGAAACTGCGAACGGGGAGGCTATCATACATCGCGCATAATGCTTTATCGTTCAGCGGCAGATCACTTCGCTCCATACAGGACAACATATACCGTAATGTAAAAGCGTAAACACCACAGTTCCAGAGCGCGCCCTGATGAATAAGCTGTTGTGCTCCGGGGAGATCCGGCTTTTCTGTGAAGCGAGCAACTTGCGCATAGGAAGTTTTCCCTTCCCGTATCATTTGCAGACCCGGAACGACGTAGCCGTATTGGTCGGAGGGATGAGTGGGCCTTGTCCCAAGCATAGCCAGATCGGCTCCGCTCTCAAACAATATGCCGGAGAGCGCTGCTATGCTATGGAAGAAATCCTCTCCTGCAAACATGTCCGCTGGGGCAATGCAGAGAACTTCATCCAGCCCTGTGCCTCTGGTGTGAAAATAAGCAGCTGCCAGTGCAGCAGCGGTGAAGGTTCCACGTTTGGCAGGCTCGCCCAGAACGGGCAGACGACCTTCTGTATGGCGAAAGGCTAGATTTACCTGACTCCGATGAGCCAGAAGCAGGGCAGAGGAATCCAGCCCGGTTAAGGTAAGCTGACGGTACACCCGACCGAGCATAGATTCCTTATGCCCGTCAGGAGCGGACAACAACCGGAGAAACAGCTTCGACCGGATTTCGTTGGATAGTGGCCATAGCCGTTTTCCGGCACCACCGCATAATAATACGATGCGCACGGACGTTTCCTCCTTCAATGCAGATCTATTTTGGACTGCATCATTTTGCAGGATTTTAAAAACTATTTTAGCGATGATTCAATCTTTGTTTTTGGAGTAAGCTGGTACACCTTGCGTTGATGAAAAGATAAGGAGCGATAGCTCTTGGCCAAGACATCCAATTGTTTTTGCGACAGGGAAGAAGCCCGACGATGAAGCGCTTTATTCAATGACTTGCGCAAAATCATCCGAGAGGGCTGATTACTGTATAAATAGTTGGCATACGTTTCATATTCGGAAAACCCAAACTGTTTTGTCCGGTCTATACTGTGGATAATTGCGTTGTACCAAGGTTTTCCATGACGGGCCTCGATAACTTGCTTGAGCTGGGTAAGCCGCGCTTTTTCAAAAAGCATATAATGAGTAACAAAGGACTTTGGTGAGGGAGCTTTAACGCCCATCAGCTTGTGATGGGTGCGAAAATACTCAGGCTGGCTCCAGCTGCGGTAGTAAAAAATCGTTTTTCCGTCTTTACGGAACGTATGTGGACGAATCAAAACCGTGTCCGCGTCAATGACGAGGAAAAAAGAGGCTTTACTGATTTTGTCGCCATTCATTTTGAGCAATTGTTGATACAGCCAGCCTGAACGGTCCCAGCGCGTTGTTCCGTAATGGATATGTTTTTTGGTAATGGGCAGCACCGTTTTTTCGTCTATAAATGTACATTTCTTGTTTACGCACAGACGGCGAATCCCGGTGCTTTGCGGTGAAACGATATAAATATTTCCAATTCGGTGCTGCACGTGACGGCGCAGACTGTCAATTACCAGCGGTAGTGTGGCAATATCTTTATCAATTGCGGGAATCAGAACATCGATCGTAAGGGAACCCTTCCGTGGACCATCCGATTGCGCTGACATGTTATTCACTCCCTATATGTGCAAATATACGCTCCCAGCGTCTCCCAATATCGTATGCTTGGACAGGCGCTTTCGACCGGGCAAGGTCAAACGTCCATTTCTATGCAGGACAGGGCTGATGAAGCTTCGAATGGGGAGTTAGCGCATACGATAGATTGATCTTTTTTAACAGGAGCGTTCTACCTGAGAGTAGAGAGGAGAGGGGCAAGTGAATTCTTCACAAGCGCAGGCGTTGCGCAGCAAATGGCATAAAACCCAATTGTTGCTCCAGCATGGCAGCATCAAACCTTATGTACCTGAAACTCGGAAATATAACAAAGCAAATTTGAAGTCAATGCTGGAGAAGTACGGTATGGTCTATGTAAAACCCGAGCGAGGTACCTTTGGTAAAGGTGTAATGAGAGTAGAGCAGGAGGCTGGCCAGCGTTTCGCCTATCAATTTGAGGAAGCGCGTCAAGAATTTAAACATTTGGATGCACTATATACCAGCCTATCGAAACATACGGGGAAGAAAAGTTATCTTATTCAAAAGGGAATCCATTTACTACGCCATCAAATGCGTTATTTTGATATTCGGGTCATGGTGCAGCGTAATGAAAAAGGGCTATGGGAGTCTACTGGAATTATTGGACGTCTGGGTCATCCCCGTAAAATCGTGACTAACTATCATAGTGGTGGCAAGCCGATGGCCTTGGAGCAGTTACTAAAATCCCATTTATCGCAAAGCAAACAGGCGGAGCTGGTCAAGAAACTAAATGAACTGGGTCTTACCATCGCCAAACAACTGCAAAAAACCTATCCAAATTTCCGGCAAATTGGTGTGGATATTGGACTGGATCATCGCTTTACCCCATGGATTATTGAGGTGAATACGAAGCCGGACCCATATATTTTTAACCAATTATCAGATAAGTCCATGTACCGTAAAGTATTAAGCTATTGGCGGCTGGCTAATGAAAGAAGGAAGGTTAGGGTCCCAAGCGAAGATACAAATAAAGATAAGAACAAAGATAAGAAAAAAGATAAGAATGTAATTAAGGATTCTAAAAAAGAAAAAGTATCTTGATTAGTGGATTGCTTCATTGCCAGCCCACTCCTATATGAACAATGGAGTGGGTTATTTAAAATTGAACAACCTGTGACCCTGTGCTATGCTTACATGAAAGAGAAGCTAGACGTACTAATGATGATCTTTACTATGCGTATAAACATCTGATGATACGACGAATAGAAAGGATGTACAGCCATGAATTCTGTCATTGAACTTAACAATGTAAGCTGGAAGAGAGATAACCGCACCATACTAGATCAAATCAATTGGCAGGTAGCTGAAGGAGAGCACTGGGCTGTACTCGGCTTGAATGGGTCAGGTAAAACAACGATGCTCAATATGATTAACGGTTACATATGGCCAACCACAGGTAGTGTTGGTGTATTGGGCCATACCTTTGGGGATGTGGATCTGAGGGAGCTGCGCAAATCTATTGGTTGGGTCAGTTCCTCTTTACAGGAAAGAATTAATGGGAGTCAGCGTACGCAGGATGTTGTTATTAGTGGCAAATTTGCCTCCATTGGACTTTATGATCAGACGACGGATACAGATTATGAACAGGCCGTTCAGCTTATGACGCAACTGGGGTGTGCTCATCTCGTGGATCGGTTGTATCAGGGATGCTCACAGGGAGAAAAGCAGAAAGTGCTTATCGCCCGCGCATTAATGGCCTCGCCCAAGCTACTGATTTTGGACGAGGCGTGTAATGGTTTGGACTTTTTTTCCCGGGAAGCATTGCTGGATAGCATTCGCCAGTTATCGGAGTCGCCGGCTTCGCCGAATTTACTGTATGTTACACATCATATCGAAGAAATTCTACCGATGTACACGCATACGATTTTAATCCGCCGGGGCACGGTATTTGCTAAAGGTAAAACGACTGATATTCTAAGCAGTGAAACGCTTAGTGCTTTTTTTGAAACGCCTGTGCAAGTAGAATGGAGACAGAATCGCGCATGGCTCTCTATGGTGTAGAGAGTCTTTTTTTTCTCGCTAGCCTGCCACCAACATAATCAGAATAGGCAATATCAGGAATGAGGCAAGCGTGCTCCACAGGATGCAGGTGGAAACCAGTTTTGGCGATGCATTAAATTTTTCTGCTAAAATGACAGCATTTACAGCAACCGGCATTGAGGCCAGAATGAAGAGAACGGAGAACAAAAGACCTGAAATTCCCAGTATCAGCATAGCAAGACAAGCCGCAAGCGGGGAGAGTAGAAGCCGAATTGTTAGTCCGACGTAGCTGGCTTTTTTAATAGACGACTCCAGCTTGAATATTTTTACATAAGCCATCTGGGTACCCAGAATCGCCAGCACGACCGGAGAATAGGCAGCAGCAATCATCGAGACGCCTGATTGAATCCCTGAGGGAAGATGCCAGTCCAGTAGCCGCAGTCCCATGGCGAGTAGAGCTGCATAGATCGCAGGAAGTGAAAACACCGACTTAACAGCACTTTGAACAGAAAATTCAGAGCGGGCTGCAAAATAAACGCCAATGGTATTGACCATAATTATCTGGATGACGACATACACGGAGGCTTTATCCAGACCGAGCTGCCCAAAGGCAAGTAAAATTAGGGGCAGGCCATAATTTGCACTATTGGTGAGTGTGGAGATTAAGGTAAGTCCAGCCGTTTCCGGAGTGCCCAGTCTAAAGATTTTCCCTGCTAATTGTGCAATTCCCCACAACAGCAGCAGGTTTAATATTGAAAAAGCGGCAGTCTGCGCCACATCATGCCAGGTAAGCTGTGCTTTGAGTAGCGTGTCCAGAATCATGGCGGGGCTTAAAAAATATAAATACAAAGTCGAGAGCGGTTTCGTTTCCAGCTTCATGAATTTTCCAAGTAAAAATCCGGCGATCACCGGAATGGACAGCGGAACGATAACCGATAATAGAGTTGAAAGTACGATTTGAATCATGAATTCCACCCATCCTTTCTGTAATGGCATTTTCCATTATAAGATGCTACTTTCGAGCCCGTCCAAGATGAAAATACAATCAAGGCCATAGGTATATACTATAAAGCCTGCGGCACTTATTGTGAAAATAACAAAAGGGATGCCCACAGCCATGATGAACGGCTAATAGGGCATCCCTTTTGTTATAATGAACCAATAATACTGCTGGTTTATGCAGTAGCCATGGTTTCCGCTTTGGTTCGGCAATCGTCAGAGCAATAGTGCTGATGCTGTTCTTCGCAATCCGGACATGCAATATGCTGGAGATTGCACACTGGGCAGTTGATATAATGATCGCTCGGCGTTTCACAATGGAAGCACTTGCCGACAATGACGTCCTCATCCGTATGATTGATCGGTATCGAGATTCGTTCGTCAAATACGTAACATTTACCGTCAAACAAACGTCCTTGTACTTCCGGGTCCTTGCTATAAGTCACAATGCCGCCATCCAGCTGGCCTACATCGTTAAATCCTTCTTTGATCAGAAGACCCGATAACTTTTCGCAACGGATACCTCCGGTGCAGTACGTCAGGATTTTCTTGCCCTTGAACTGAGTCATATTGTCGCGAATCCATTGTGGAAATTCACGGAACGATTCGACTTCGGGGCGAATCGCCCCGCGGAAATGACCGATGTCATATTCATAGTCATTACGTCCGTCCAGAACAACTACATCTTCTTCTTGAAGCTGTTCATAAAACTCCTTTGGTGACAGACGCTTACCGCTAATTTCATTAGGGTCCAGCTCATCTTCATGACGCAGCGTAACAAGCTCCTGACGATGGCGTACAAATATTTTCTTGAACGCATGACCGTCAGACTCATCTATTTTAATAACGATATCGTGGAATTTCGGATTGGCGCGCAAATCACGCATATATTGCTCCGTTTGCTCTACTGTACCAGACAGTGTTCCGTTGATTCCTTCCGCAGCAATCAAGATTCTTCCCTTGACGCCCAGCTCCTTGCAGTAAGCCAGATGCTCTGCCGTAAAGGTGGCAGGATCTTCAATGTTGACATATTTGTAAAACAACAAAATTCGATAAGTATGTTCACACATGTAAAATCACCCTCTGATTCAAGTCAAAGTTTTTTAAAAGCAATTTTAAATGTACCACATTCTTTTAGTTAGTCAACTTAAATGTATAAAAAGTGGAAATGAAAAAGGAGACGAGCGACAAAAGTAAGGGTTTACATTATAATAGTTACGTACTGATGAGGGGATTTTTGGTAGCAGGATGAGATCTACTGGATGAAAGGATGAATGAAATGAAGCATCATTTGACAGCGCATACACCACCTATGGGGTGGAATAGCTGGGATTGCTACGGTGCAGCAGTACGGGAAGAGGAAGTACGGGGAAATGCTCAATATATGGCGGAGCATCTGAAGGAATATGGTTGGGAATATGTCGTGGTAGATATTCAGTGGTATGAGTCAGGAGCAGTATCTTCACAGTATCGCCCGTTTGTCCCATTGGCAATGGATTCATTTTCACGTCTTATTCCAGCGGTGAATCGGTTTCCTTCGGCAGCAGATGGACGAGGCTTCCAAGCTCTTGCGGAATATGTACACGGTCTGGGATTGAAATTTGGTATACATATTATGAGAGGCATCTCCCGCCAGGCGGTGCATCAGGATACCCCGATTTTGGGAACCACAGCCACGGCGAGACAAATTGCGCATCCCAACTCTATTTGTCCCTGGAACACAGATATGTATGGGGTAGATGCATCCAAGGAAGGCGCACAGGAGTACTATAATTCGTTGTTTGATCTGTATGCGGAATGGGGTGTGGATTTTGTCAAAGTAGATGACATTGCTGCATCACGTCTCTATGGTATTCATTTGGCGGAAATTGAATTGATTAGGCGGGCTATCGCCCAATGCGGACGTCCGATGGTGTTGAGTCTATCGCCTGGTCCTGCACCGCTGGAGTATGCATCTGATTTAATCTCAAACGCGAATATGTGGCGTATGACTGATGACTTCTGGGATGTATGGCCTTTACTGTATGGTATGTTTGAGCGCTGCGAGAAATGGGCAGAACATGTAGGTCCAGGTCACTGGCCGGATTGCGACATGCTGCCACTGGGTCATCTGGGTATTCGTTCGGTAGATTCGGTAGATTCCGGCAGCCATGACAGATGGACACGCTTTACTAAGGATGAGCAGCTAACGATGATGACCTTGTGGAGCATTTTCCGGTCTCCCCTGATGTTCGGGGGCGAACTGCGGGATAATGATGCATGGACTCTTTCTTTGCTGACTAATGAAGAAGTGTTAAATGCTCATCGCAACGGTTTGAATGCACGGCAGGTGTATAGAAAGGATGAACATATCGTTTGGACTTCACATAACGGGAAAGGGCATGTATATGCAGCTTTGTTTAATGCTGGGGATGAATCTTCAAAGGTGCGTGTATCCTTAAAAGACCTTGGTATTGAAGGTCAGGCAAATGCCAGAGATTTATGGAACCATGTAGATTTAGGTGTTTTAGCACAAGAGCTGTCCACAGATTTACCTCCTCACGGAGCAGCTCTATTTATTTTGAAATAGAGGATTTTGCAAAAATCCTGAATAACATAATGTAAGGAAGAACTATGCTGTAGTTCCAACCCAATCACCCTATCGTAAAAGTGAAAGATATCTTTACAATAGGGTGTTTTTTTGCATGTGTAACTTTAGGATATTTTAACGAACTCGACATTATTCTTGGGAATATGACATTTGGAACGTGTTAATTTTATATAGTGCCTATTTCTGTACAAATTTAAATCATTTTAACGAATAGACTCGAGAAAGGAGTCAAATGATGAAATTAAAAAAAATCCACCAAAATGAACAGGACGAGCCTTGGCCCTCTAGCAAACCAATACTATGTATCGGGGGGGCCAATTTGGATCGTAAAATCATGATTAAAGGTACATTTCAGCTTCATACCTCCAATCCGAGCAGTACAAGACTGCAATCTTGCGGTGGGGTAGCACGAAATGTAGCCGAAAATTTAGGGAGGTTGAGCCAGCGGGTCAGCCTGCTGACCGCAGTTGGGGACGATGCGGAAGGTGAATTTATTATCGAACAGTCCAGCCGTTACATGCACGTGGTTCCTCTGCAAGTCCAAGGTGAACCGTCAACTGGGGTTTATACTGCCTTGCTGAACGAGCGTGGTGAACTGATTGTAGCGACAGCAGAAATGGAGATTTATGATCAGATTCGTCCTTCAGTAATTTTTGAAAATGCTCCTTTAATTGCCTCATCCCGACTCGTTCTGCTGGACACTAATTTCTCTATGAACGTAATTGCAGCCACCATACATGTCTGTCATGAGCATCGGATTCCGATTGTCGTTTCTTCGGTATCGGCCTCGAAGATGAGAAAGCTTCCCCGAAATTTGCATGGAGTGGAGTGGCTGGTATGTAAACCGGTGGAGGCTGAAGCCTATTTGGAGCTAGAACTTACAGATGATCAGCATATGTTGGATGCCACCCGAATTTTTCACAAACTTGGAGTTCAGAATGTCATTTTTATCTGCGGTGCTGATCGTGTTTTGTACGCCTCTCAGGATGGAACTCATGGCCAAATTCCCATTCATCCCGTTCAAGAGGTCATTGATGTCACAGGCGCAGATGATGCTTTTATTGCCGGGATGATATATGGAATTACCCAAGGTTATCCTATGGAGCAAGTGTGCCAATTTGGAATTAGCTGTGTCGACTTGACCCTGCAAACGGATCGGACGGTCTCAGAGACTCTTTCTATGAATAAACTTCATTCTAGGTTTCAGGAGCTGTATGGCACACATACGCAAAATTTTGTGTTTTTCAAGGGCGTGTATTTTAAAAAGAATGATACATAATTAATCAAGAGAACTCTAACCTACAACAGCGCATATTTGGAGCTTCACGTATGTAATGGCCTCAATTATTGAATTTGTAAAAGGAGCATGTTGTATGATGGACAGACTGATCTATTCTATGCGGCCCTTACAGGCAGAGCAGGGTAACGAGTTTCTTGCTGTGTAGCAGAAGATTATCTCCTTGACTAGAAATTACATTTCGTGTAAAGTGGTGAAAATTGTAATATATAGGAATAGTGTAGACCAAGGATCAAAGGTTCAATACTCGCTATACAGAGAAGAAACTCATGGGCTGAAAGGTTTCTCGCCGCGAATGAACGTTTCCCTGCCTTGCGAGCTGTAGCGGTTTGTATGATAAACCGTTACCGGCTAGACGCCGTTATCTAATGAAGGACCGTTCCGTGTATGGCTACGGTCAAATGAAGGGTGGTACCACGACACATTCGTCCCTGACGGATGTGTCTTTTTGCGTACATTTTATCGTCCATACAAGGAGGAAGCTACACATGCGCCAAAGCCAATTATTACTGACAACCTTGCGTGAAGCACCCGCAGAAGCTGAAGTGATCAGTCATCAGCTTATGCTGCGGGGAGGATTTATCCGCCAACTGGCGGCTGGAATGTACACCTATATGCCCCTGGGCAGACGGGTGCTCAGAAAAGTAGAGCAAATCGTACGGGATGAAATGGATCGCGTAGGGGCTGGGGAGCTGCTGATGCCTGTATTGCAGCCAACGGAGCTGTGGCAAGAATCAGGAAGATACGATGTTTATGGTCCTGAGTTGATGCGTTTGCAAGATCGGCATGGTCGGGAGTTTGCTTTGGGGCCTACACATGAAGAGGTCATTACGTCTTTAATACGAAATGAAGTGAATTCTTATCGCAAATTGCCTGTAACGTTGTATCAAATTCAAACCAAATTTCGGGATGAACGACGTCCGCGATTTGGCCTGCTTCGCAGTAGAGAATTTTTGATGAAGGATGCCTATTCGTTTGATGCACATTGGGAAGGACTAGATCATACCTATTCGACCATGTTCCAGGCATATCATCGCATTTTCACTCGCTGTGGTCTAAACTTTCGTGCAGTAGAAGCAGATGCGGGTGCCATTGGTGGCGAAGGTGAAACCCATGAATTTATGGCTCTAGCTGATATTGGAGAGGACACCATTGTAGCATGTACCTGCTGTGAATATGCAGCTAATCTTGAAAAATCCGTGGCGCGGTCGACGGGAAAAATAGAAATATCTCCTGTCTCATATAAAAATGAACAAGTCAGCCCTCCTTCTTTTGATACAGCTAAAATGGAAAAATTCCATACTCCAGGCCTGTGTACAATAGATCAACTGGTTGAATCGCTTCACATAGAGCCCAAAGAAATCATCAAAACACTGATTTATATGGCTGACGATCAACCTATTGCTGTAGTTGTTAGGGGGGATCATGAGGTTAACGAAGTGAAAATTAAACATATTTTAGGTAGTGAAAAATTCGAAATAGCAAGTACAGACATCGTGTCAAAGGCGACTGGAACCCCCTCGGGGTTCATAGGCCCATGCGGATTGACAATCCCTGTGTGGGTGGATTACGCCGTTGTCCAAATGTCCAGCGGTATCGCAGGCGCGAACGAGCTGGATTACCATTATCGACATGTGAACCCAAGGCGCGATATAGATCTTCGGCATGTGGCTGACTTGCGCAATGTCATAGAAGGGGATAGATGTCCTCGATGTGACGAAGGGGAATTGAAACTTCATCGTGGAATTGAGATCGGACACGTATTTAAATTGGGCACCAAATATAGTGAGAAGCTGGGTGCGACCTTTCTGGATGCGTCTGGAGCTGAGCAAGCGATGATTATGGGCTGCTATGGCATTGGCGTATCCCGGATCCTTTCTGCCATTGTAGAGCAAAATCACGATCAGAACGGAATGATATGGCCTTATGCACTAGCCCCGTTTCAAGTTCATATTATTCCGATTTCTGTGAAAGACAGGCTTCAGATGCAAATAGCCGAGAAATTATACAACCAGCTGCAGGATCGCGGTGTGGAGGTGCTGCTGGATGATCGGGAGGAACGGCCTGGGGTTAAATTCAAAGACTCCGATTTAGTAGGTATTTCCGTGCGCATCATCGTAGGTAAAGATGCCGAACACGGGAAAGTAGAGTTAGTGGAACGAAAAAGCTGCAACAAAGAGACGATTCGTATTGAAGATGTAGAGAGACGAATATTGGAACTACACTAAGCATCTATATCCCGTAGAATATGGCCTTCTACGAGTGTAATCTCATGAAAGTCCGCCATCTGACGTGCCTGAAACCGGATTGGCTTGTCCCGACCTATCATAATGATATTTTGAACGTCGGCAGCGCCTTCCGAGGGGAGCGAGAAAGTTGAGACATAGGCAAATTCTTCACGCAACGTTGTATGAATGGCATGGATCAAATGGTCGTGTTCACTTTTGCCCATTAAATTCATGATCAGGGAGCCTTCGGAATCCAGCTTTTCTTTGGCCATCTTGAAAAATTCCCAGGATACTAAATGCAAGGGCGTACCCAGCTCCGTGAAGGCGTCTAAAATAACATAGTCATAAGCATCCGGCGCTTCCTTCTCCAGAAGGCGTCGTCCATCGCCAACAGTCACATTATCCTGATCGTATCCAAAGAATGTTCGGCTGAACTCTACAACTTGTGCATCCAGCTCGGCAATCTTAAAACGTTTATCTGTAAAATGACCCGCTATTGTACCTATACCGTGCCCGATAACAAATACATCTTCAAATGATGGATCGTTCAGCTCCATAAGATGGATAATTGCTCTCGGATATTCGAACAAAATGCGTTGTGGATGATTCAAGTCCACCGCGCCTTGGACGGCTGTATTTGAAAACTGCATCACCCGAAATAATCCCTTTTCACCATACAGCTCGGTGGTTTCGTATACTGTGATTTCATGATTATGGCTCAACTTTTTGTACAAGACATCCAAGTGAATGATCTCCTTCAAGTCAGACTTCCTCTTCATCTTAGACATGGATAGGGAGATTGTCCATAGATGAGGAGAAATGAAAGTACACATTTTCAAGCATCCCTAATTAGGTAGAATTGTTTATTTTTCCATAACAGAGTTGTTTAAACTTGTTCGTATGTCCTTTAGGAGATATAATATACAAGGATATAATGAAGTTCGTTGTGTATATTCATACAGGAAGAGAGCGGGATATTATGGGACGTAAGTGGAATAACATTAAAGAAAAGAAGGCATCCAAGGATGCTAATACGAGTCGTATATATGCTAAATTTGGCGTGGAAATTTATGTGGCAGCCAAACAAGGCGAACCTGATCCTGAATCCAATCGGGTACTAAGAGTAGTTCTAGAACGTGCAAAAACGTACAATGTACCCAAAGCAATCATTGACCGTGCTATTGAAAAAGCAAAAGGTGCTGGCGATGAAAACTACGTAGAGCTTCGTTATGAAGGTTTCGGACCGAACGGTTCCATGGTCATTGTAGATGCGCTGACCAATAACGTTAACCGTACAGCATCGGATGTTCGTTCTGCTTTTACTAAAAATGGTGGTAGCCTGGGTGTGAGCGGATCTGTAGCCTACATGTTTGATTCAACAGCAGTTATTGGTCTGGTGGGTAAAACCGCAGATGAAGTGCTGGAGCTACTGATGGAGGCAGATGTAGAGGTACGTGACATCATTGAAGAAGATGAAGCCGTCATCGTATATGCAGAGCCTGATCAATTCCATGCTGTGCAGGAAGCTTTCAAACAAGCAGGAGTAACTGAGTTTACCGTTGCGGAGCTCACCATGCTTGCCCAAAATGATATTTCTCTTCCAGAAGATGCACAGGTTCAATTCGATAAACTGATTGATGCATTAGAAGATTTGGAGGATGTTCAGCAGGTTTACCACAATGTAGACTCTGAGGAATAATCGGATTGCATCATTTACATCTGAGCGTTTTGATAGAATAGATATCCCTAAACCATCGTATTTCGGTACGATGGTTTTTTTTTGTGAATCAACATCTACATAAGATCGCTTTAACTTTTTTGACTGATCGGTCTGTAAAAATTATAATCATAGGCAGGAAGGTGAAAATGAGGTTTGGGAAGAGCTAAAGAATTCGATACTGAAAGGTAAGGATGCAATAGCGATAATTTTTAATGAATCTGTCAGGATTTTGACGGATAAGAGGCTGTCCAAGGAATGCTTTATTATGAACAGTGCTATTGAACAGGTACCGCATCATCATGAAATCAAAGCTTTTATTTCTGAGAACACTGAAAAGCTTGAGCTAGCTTATTACAACGCCCTAGTCCGCGCCCAAAAAGAGGGGGAGATTTATTTTACGGAATCTGAGCTATTGTCAATCGCCAGATTTCTAAATCATGCCCGACTATCGTTGACATTTACTGCTAAGACAGGCGCAAGCACTGAGGTAGCTTAGAGATATCGTGCGTACGACACTATCGATTTTGGATTGATCTCTATGAACGCTTAAGGCGTCGCAAACAGATCCTGATGGCCTGGTTGCGACGCCCTTGTCAGTTGGAGACAGACACTTACATAATGCTTGATGTTACCTTCCAGTTATTGAAATCATAGGTCCGTCTCTCACTATCATGAACCAAATCGAGTTTATTTCCATTATAATCCTGATGCATCCACGGATCATCCAGCAGAGGCCAATTAGCATAATTGACTTCTGCACCCTGAATTTTACGTGAGGTGGCATATACGATTTCCATCTCTTTACCTGTTAATCCTTTGTAATAGACCCGGGGATTCATATCGTTAACACCGCTGAAATCCACTACGGTTTTCGTCAGTATAGCCTCAGCAAAGCAGTCAAGCTCTCTAATACAAGTACCTCCTGCATAGTCCATAAGAGGTGCTGTTTCAACGATGACTGCATTTTTTGCCCCGTCACTCCGCAACGATCTCTGATAACCTCCATATTTCCACGATTCCGTGTCATAAGGCCAAACGTAAGGTTGTGCCGTCCTGACAGCCATCAGCATTTTACCTGTGTGAAAGAATACCCAGCCGTTCCTGTTGAATGGGTCCTGTTCGATCGTTGCTTTAATTCCGTTGTATGAAACAGGGCCGTCGATCCATGTATTTGAATTTGTGATATTGTATACTGCAATGAGTGCACCATCGTCCTGAAGTACTTCCTCCATATTCGTTCCGCCAATCCAATATTCTGAGTTGGACGGATTCAAGTTAATCGGCTCACTGAAGTGTTGCTTCATGAAGAACGTATTTGGTTCGTCACTGTATGTATCCCCCACCCATTTGATGCCCCAACGATGAAGCTGATTTTGTGCGAGCCGATTGTCCTTTTGACTGAATACGGCATAATTCGGGGTGATGTAGCTTGTCTTATACGGTTTGTTACTGTTTCTAGACATCCGTTCCTTATGTGTGTAAGTTGTAGAACGGGCTGTTGCTATACGCTTGAAAATGTCTGGTAACTCGTAGTCCGCAACCGCAAATGGAATCGTGGTAAATTTCAGATTGGTTTCATTGCCGAGATATATCGGCTTACGACTGTCTCCAAACAACATCCACAGCAGTACTGCACTCTCATCAAGTGTATATCCCGGCTCTTGCTGCGCATTATATGTTCTGGCCTGACTGGTCACCCAGTACCCATGCAGCCACTCTCCTACAATACTGGAAAAATACCACTCCAACGTCAGTTTGGCCATATTCCGCAATGTCGCATCTTTCAAGTGTTCGGTAATGAACAATAGCGGTCCCACATGATGGATAAAATATGTCGGAGAGTCGTATTCAAAGTACCCCTGCTTTGTAATTGTGGGAAGTTCGGATAGCAGATAGCTTCTGGCGATGGTAGCATAATTCACCGGATATTCTGGCCATTCTTCCGCTCCGACAACCCCGACCGCTGCGTACATGAGCCGTTGATTTTCTGTATTTCCCGACAGAGCCGTCCCATCAGCATTCAAAATGTTAAAACTGAGCATTTTTGCTTTTACTTTATTCTTTAACTCAGATGTGTAATACTCTTTAAACTTCATATAAGCTTCCATTACGTTAATTCCCCAGAACATGTCTTTGTTCCGATCCAAATGAATGTTGACGTAGGCAAGTCCAGTGCTGATATCTCCTTTTGAAAATTGGGCCATAGCCGCATAACCACCGACCTTTCGCCCCTGATCGTACTCATTGTAAGGATAGCCCAATGCTGCTACATCATCGATTACGATCTGTTTGCGCTCCTGTAGTGAGCTTGTTAAAATCTCATTTTTAAACATAATTACAGCCACATCCCTAATCATAGAATAATAACGCGAAAATAGTATGAATAATTGTTAGAAGAGATTGTTTTTGTAATTATAAGGAATTTGTCTATTAATTTCAGTAATTTACTATATTATATTATGAAAATATTGCATTAGATGGAGAAGCGTATCAATCCACATGTAGTGTTGATGGATGTTCAAATGCCAGAAGGGGAGGGATTGAGTCTGCCCCAGTTATAATGCTACAAAAGATATAGGCTACTGGCTAAAGTGGGATGCCTATATCTTTGCATACAAATCCAATCCTTAAGGCCGAAACTATCCGCTAAAAAATTACCTAAAGCAGTAAGAAATGCGCATGAGATTATGTTTTTTTAATGAGAGCACGGACAAGACACACGTTCAGCGGATTCTTCAGAGCCCATCCTTTGGGTAAAAAGAATACCCGGGATACTTAACGACAGGCCATTTTACCTTTCGTAAATTAGATATCACATCAGTACCTACATGTAAATTACTCTGAATCAGTTCTGTAGGCGTAAGGGCCATCCATTGATTCAAGGAAACATCTGCAAAACGGTCACTTTTAAACATTTCAAGAAACCAAAGTGTGCTGGAGCCTGTATTTTGAATGTAATGACCGTAAGCAAAGGGCACATATCCAACATCTCCGGCTCTAAAATCAAACGTACGGGCTGCACCATTACCGCCAAAGACAGTCATCCGTCCTTGCCCGGCAAGATAGTATTGCCATTCGTCATTATTAGGATGCCAGTGCATTTCCCGCATGGCACCGGGTTCAATCTCAACAAGAGCAGCTGCGATGGTTTTGGATATCGGAAAATTGGAGGAGTCGACGATTCGTACGCTTCCGCCCGGCGTTTTGATTGGGGGCTGGGCTAGTAATTCATGCTTGAAGGACTGAGGTATCGTACCATAGGGAGAGGAAACCGCTTGGCTTTGAAGAGAACCGGGAACGGAATCCTGATAGATATATACTTGGTCTTGAGGAATTGCTGCAAAATCAGCTTCTGGTACACCAAAATTTGCAGAAAGTACGTCTTTGGGAGTATGTGCAAACCAATCGGAGATGGATAGGGTGTTCAGATCGGAGAAACTACCATCATCAAAAACCAGCAAAAATTCGCACCCATCCTCAAGTCCCTGTATAGAGTGCGGAATGCCAGGAGGGAAATACCAGAGATCTCCGGGACCCACATCAGCAATAAAATTACGTCCATTTTGGTCTACTGCCGTAATGCGAGCACTTCCCAACAGCATATATGACCATTCCGCTTGCTGATGCCAGTGAAGCTCACGTACACCACCCGGTGTCAAACTCATATTCACCCCGGCAAGGGTTGTAGCAATAGGTAATTCCCTTACCGTTACTTCTCTTGACCACCCACCGTGATTAAGCTGCATATGGGCATCAGAAAAAGAAAATCTCATATTTGGAATGAGACCATTGTCCGTTACGGGGGGAACCAGCATATCGGGATTCTGTAGATCCCTCATCACATCACGTGGACCCTTGTCGATGCCCCCAGCACCATCACATCTGATGGGTTGGGGGATTCTTGCATTTTTAGGGCAATCATTATGCATCATTAAATCTTCCTCTCCAGGTTGAAGCTTGATGAAGTATGGGATAAGAAAATACGCATAAAGATTTTATGATCATGTAGTGAGTTTTATGCTGTATGCGTTAGATCTGTAAACTGAGCCTGAATGATTTGAGCTAAATCGTGCGGACTTAACTCCAGTTGGGTCCCAATTTTCCCACCGCTTACAACGATGGCTTCCAGTTCCAATGCAGGCTGGTCGATAAAAGTGGGGTAGAGCTTTTTCATTCCAATGGGGGAGCAGCCACCGCGAATATATCCCGTAAACTTTTGCAAATCCTTAACTGGAAGCATTTCAATTTTTTTCTCTCCCGCGGATTTGGCTGCTTTTTTGAGATCAAGCTCTTTATGTACAGGAATTACAAAAACAAACAGATTTTGTTTGCTGTGTGCAACCAAAGTTTTGAAAACTATCTCCGGGGCTCTATCGATTTTCTCAGCCACATTCATACCGTCTATTTTTCCATCTTGATGATCATAACTCAAAATATTGTATTGTATATGTTGCCCGTCCAATATGCGCATGGCGTTTGTTTTGCTGGCACTCATCTTATTTCTTCCTTTCTTTAGAGTTTTTCCAAGTGATCCACATAATCCTTTGCATCCTTAAGGGAAAGATCCTTAGCCGTTCTCAGTTCTTTTATGGCTTGAATCTTTTTTCCTTCCCTAATGAGCAGGAGCAACCTTTCATTGATATCTTCTGAAGCTCCTGCGTCTAGAATATGTGGAGGAGAGGCAGCGATGGTGCCTGACAGCGATGTTCCTTGTATTCCTGAACGATTTTCTAGACGCTCCACGTCGGATTTCAAGTCATTAAGCCGAGATTGAAGGCTGTAGACCTTAATTAAAAGTATGACGGAGAGGAGCAATGCGATGATTGCTATATACTCAATAGTTGACAACAGAATTCCCCCCTATTTAAGTGACTTTCAACGCAGAAATGCTGCACTAAAAATTTATTTCTTATTTATAGTATAGCATGATGATAGAGGAGAAGAGGAAAAGGCGTACAAATTGACTTTTTACAGGCAGAGCGTTATATTACAACTTATTATAAACCTTTTAATAAATACTGGAAAAGGAGTGTATTCAAATACAACCAGTCTCCAATAACACCATTCGGGTTAAACAAATTAATGTAGAGTTAGTTAAAAACACACTGAAATCCAAGGAATATGCAACCAAGTCATCGATAGCCAGTATCACAGGTCTTAGTGTGGCAACCTGCGGAAATATTCTGAATGAGCTTCTTCAAACCGGGGAAGTATTAGAGACGGAATTGGAAGAGTCGAACGGCGGACGTCCGGCTAGACGTTACAAATATAACGCTGATTATTCTTATATTATCTGTTTAAATGTGAAAACGGAAGGCGGTATACATTCTCTTACTTATGCTGTTGCTAATTTGCTTGGTGATATCATCATCGAGAATACTTCCATTGTGCCTCATATTGATTATGAGGTCATAGAAACCAAAATTGGAGAGCTGATTAATAACTATGGAAACGTCAAAGCCATTGGAATTGGCATCCCCGGGGTTGTTCATCAAGGAATTATCGATGTTTGTGATCTCGACCTGCTCATAGGAGTCCCTGTAGGTCCACAGCTTCAAGATAAATACGGATTAGAAGTTACCATTGAAAATGATATGCATTTAACAGTCTACGGATTTTATAACATGCAGAATTATGATGAGGATAAAACCTTTGCTATTGTTACGTTTCCAAAAGACAATTTCCCCGGAGCGGGTTTTATTGTCGATGGACATTTGTTAAAAGGAAATACCAAATTTGCGGGGGAAGTTTCCTTCTTACCTTTTGATTTAACAAGAGAGGAACAGCTTAAACAGTTAAATAGCATAGAGGGCTTTGTTCCTCTGGCGATCCAAACGATAACTTCCATTATTGCGATTATAAACCCTGTATCTATCGCTTTGACTGGAGAGTTATCCAAGCCGAATCTGTTGGACGATATTTATAGCGGCTGTCTAAAAGATATACCCAAAGAACATATGCCCGAGATTTTTGTGAAAAACGATACGCATGATGAATACATGTATGGCTTGATTTCGGTGACCCTTGAAAGTCTGACGTACAATTTGCAATTGGTGGAGAAAAGGAAATAAGACATCGTTCAATAAAGCATGAGAGGATGAGATTAATGAATCAAAAATCGATTGCATGGACTACAGGGACATGGACTAATCATCCTGTATCATCCATAGAAGAAGACCAGTTCCTTAAAGTTGAAACCAGAGAAGGAAGCGACTACTGGGAAAAAACTTTGTATGGGTTTGAACGCAGTAGCGGACATTCCCTGCTTACAGACTGGGAAGAAGGCTCTGCCATCGAAGTCACGTTTCAATTAGGCTCATTTACGGAGCTTTACGATCAGGCCGGTATAATGCTGTATCAAGGACAACAAAAGTGGATTAAAGCCGGAATCGAATTAAATGACGGAATTCCTCAGCTGGCAGTCGTAGTCACAGATGGCTATTCCGATTGGTCATTAGCTCCTGTACCCGATTGGGTAGGGAAAAATGTCACGATCCGTGCTTCACAACTACAGGACGCGGTTATCATTAGAGCCCGAACCGAAAATCAAAGCTGGCGCACTGTACGTGTAGCACGTTTTCCTTATGAAACGGGACAACAGGCAGGTCCTTTTGCCTGCGCGCCGACTCGAGCCGGCTTTCAGGTTATCTTTACACGCTGGGTAAGTACTGAACCAGATAGAGATATTCATGTAGATCCGCCATTTGAAGAATAGTCATTTTACTCAATAATAGAAGAGTTATAAATATGGGAATAATTATTGGAGATAATACTATGATAAGCTCTGGATGTTTTTAAAATAAAACTTGACATGAAACGCGTTACAAACCTTAAGATTCAATTAGAAGTACTTTATAACACATTTGCATAGGGGTAACGTGTTTCTATCCTAGTTAATAAAAAACATCAGCAAAGGCGGAGAAAATATGAGTACACAGTTTCCAAAAGATTTCCTGTGGGGCGGAGCAGTTGCTGCTAATCAGCTCGAAGGCGCTTATCAAGAAGATGGAAAAGGCTGGTCCATTCAGGATGTAACTCCTCGTGGTGGTTGGGGGCCCGTTACGGATGTACCCACAGAAGATAACATGAAATTGATCGGTATTGATTTTTATCATCATTATAAAGAAGATATCAAACTTTTCGTGGAAATGGGCTTCAAAGTATTCCGTACTTCTATCGCATGGTCACGTATTTTCCCTAAAGGTGACGAACTGGAGCCAAACGAAAAAGGCTTGCAATTTTATGATGATTTGTTTGATGAACTTCACAAATATGGAATTGAGCCACTCGTTACACTATCTCACTATGAAACACCTTTACATTTGTCCAGAGAATACGATGGTTGGGTAAACCGTAAGCTTGTTGATTTTTATGAGCGCTATGCTACAACTGTATTTAATCGCTACAAAGATAAAGTTAAATACTGGTTGACTTTCAATGAAATCAACTCCATTCTTGAAGCACCATTCATGAGTGGAGGAATTAGCACACCAAAAGATCAACTTAGTGAGCAAGATCTTTATCAGGCTATTCACCATGAGCTTGTAGCGAGTGCAAGAGCGGTAAAAATCGGTCATCAGATCAACCCTGATTTCAAAATTGGCTGTATGGTGCTGAGTATGCCTACTTATCCGCTGACACCAAATCCAGACGATGTCATTGCTGCAATGGAATTTGATCACAGAAACATGGCATTTGCCGATATTCACGCAAGAGGTCAATACCCAGGTTACATGAAACGTTTCTTTAAAGAAAACGGAATCACTATTCACTTTGAACCAAGTGATGCCGCAGATTTGAAGCATACCGTTGATTTTATCTCGTTCAGCTATTATATGAGTACTTGTGAGACAGCTGACGAAGCTAAAAAAGTCAAAGGTGAAGGTAATATCCTTGGTGGTGTCATCAATCCGCATCTTGAGGCAAGTGAGTGGGGCTGGCAAATTGATCCGCAAGGTTTACGTTATGTCCTGAATACGTTCTATGATCGCTTCCAAAAACCACTATTCATCGTTGAAAATGGTCTGGGCGCCGTTGATGAACTGATTACAAATGAAAAAGGCGAAAAAACGGTTGAAGATGACTACCGGATCAACTACCTGAATGATCATTTGGTTCAAGTTGGAGAAGCTATTGAGGACGGAGTAGAGGTTTTGGGCTATACGTCTTGGGGATGTATTGACCTTGTTAGCGCATCGACCGCTCAGCTTAAGAAACGTTATGGCTACATTTACGTAGATCGTCATGATGATGGCAGCGGTACACTTGAAAGATATCCGAAGAAATCGTTCCATTGGTATAAAGAAGTTATTGCTACGAATGGTGAAAGCTTGAAACGTTAATTTATAAAAACAAGTGATTAAGTACAATATATAAATGAAGGCTTATAGATAGCGACCGCTTTTTTCTTTTACGAAGCGGTCGCTAATTTTTTAGGGGTGTTAGAATTGGACAAAAATTAATTACTAATATATATTAAGACTTATTAAAACGATAATAATAACTATACAGAAAATAGAGTCCAGTATAAATTAATGATTTTTAATGATGAGGGCTACAGAAGGAGGAAAATAATGAAGATTGAGCATGTAGCGATCTGGGTGAGAGACTTAGAAAAGATGAAGAGTTTTTACGAGCAATACTTTGATGGGAAATCTAATGATAAATATTATAATGCGACAAAAGGGTTTGAGTCCTATTTTATCACTTTTGAGGATGGAGCAAGGTTAGAAGTTATGCGCAAAACGGGAGTAGATCATTCTCCACAGATCAATATTACGGGCTGGGCTCATGTGGCATTTTCCGTTGGAAGTAAAGCACTGGTGAATGAAAAGACAGAGCAGCTCATGCTTGCAGGATATGAAGTAGTGGGTCAGCCAAGATTGACAGGTGACGGCTATTATGAAAGCGTAATTAAAGATCCAGAAGGTAATTTAGTGGAAATTTCAATGTGAGTAGCTTTTCAGTTCTGAAGAGTGAGCATGTGGAATCCTACAATGAAGCTTTAAAAGAAATCTGACTTCTGTATCTAAATAAGCGAAGCGAGGATGGATCGGTGGTAATGTGCCTTCTGGTGTGATTGCGGTTGAAAACCCTTGCAAGGTCACCCGTAAAATCACCGAAGATGATAAGTACAAATATAAAAGGAATAACAATAAACTACAGCTCACTCGGAGCTGTAGTTTATTGTCTTAAAAAGAGTATGACCAAACGAAAGAACATTTTTGCACAGATTTGTTTAGGGAATAATGCAATAATGTGCTTAAGTGGAATATTTTCAGCCTATTCAGAAAGGAAAGAATAATTATGAAATTGATGTTTATATCAGATATTCACGGCTCACTGCATTGGTTGCAATTGGCACTGGAAAAGTTCAGGGAGGAGAAAGCCGATCGTCTTGTCCTGCTCGGAGATTATATGTACCACGGACCACGTAATCCGTTACCAGAAGGGTATAATCCGGCAGAAGTCGCCGCACTGCTGAATAAGCACAAGTCCCATATTGCGGTTTCTGTGCGCGGAAATTGCGATGCAGAGGTGGATCAGATGCTGCTGGAGTTTCCTATGATGGGTGATTATGCTTTGCTATACCATGAAGGACGGAGAATCTATGTCACGCACGGACATGGCTTTAGTATCGGAAATTTACCACCACTAGAAGCGGGAGATGTGTTTATCCAGGGACATACTCATATTCCGGTAGCGGATGTGGAAAATGGGATCTTTATACTGAACCCCGGTTCGATCTCGCTGCCAAAAGAAAACTATCCATCCTCTTACGGTGTGTTGGAGGGGGCACAATTCACTGTGAAGGATTTTGATGGGAATACAGTGAAAGCAATCACATTTTCAAAGTAATTTACTCCAATGTGAATGTAAATTATTGAAAGTTTTCCGCTTCGATTGAGACAAAGATCATATTATTGTATGATAGGAGCGGAGTCTACATTATGAAAAAGAAAGAGAGCTTCAATACATGCAAATTAAGGATTCACATTATAAGATGCCGCCTGAATGGGCGCCACATGAACGCACGTATATTTCTTGGCCTGTAAAATCTTCAATGGTTTACCCGGATATGCATGCTGATGTATGCAAGGGCTATGCCGGAATTGTACGCGCCATGGCGGAATTTGAACCAGTTACTGTGGTCGTAAATCCGGAAGATTTGGAGAGCGTTAAGGCGCTTGAACTTGGGGAACGGGTAGAACTGCTGTCGATTGAGCACAGCGATGCGTGGCTGCGTGATAACGGCCCTACTTTTCTCACAGACGAGCATGGTCAGTTGGCAGGTGTTAACTGGAAGTTTAACGCCTGGGGTGGCAAATACGCCCCATGGGACCTGGATGACCAGGTTGCACCGCAAATTTTGGACAAACTTGGAGTTCCACGGTTTGATGCACCGGTTGTGATGGAAGGCGGCTCACTGCACGTAGATGGCGAAGGCACACTGATTACAACCGAAGAGTGTTTGCTCAATTCCAACCGAAATCCGGAATTAAGCAGAGAAGAAATTGAACGGCATGTATGTGAGTATACAGGTGCCGAGAAGATAATATGGCTAAAACGTGGTCTTAGTGGCGACGAAACAGACGGTCATGTGGACAATATTGCTTGTTTTGCAGCTCCTGGCAAGGTCATTATGCAAGTGTGTGATGATCCTGAGGATGAAAATTACGAAATCACGCAGGAAAACCTGCGCATTCTGGAGCAAGCAACGGATGCCAAAGGCCGTAAGCTGGAAGTGATTCGAATCGGTCAGCCGCCGCGTGTGGATTATGAAGACAGCCGATTGACACTGAGTTATATTAACTTCTATTTTGTGAATGGCGGTATTATTTTGCCAGTGTTCGGCGGCACTGCCGCTGAGAGTGATCTTGCAGCTGAGCAAGTGCTGGCAAATGTATTCCCAGATCGCACCATTCGTACTGTAGACGGTATGGCGGTCATCCGTGAAGGCGGTAACGTGCACTGTACGACCCAGCAGATGCCTGCTGTAAAGCGTTGAACGATACAACATCTAAAAGGAGGACTAAAGTGAGAAAAGTAAAAGTTGCAGCAACTCAAATGAGCTGTTCTACCAATATCGAAGAAAATATTAGTAAAGCAGAGAAGTTAGTACGTGAAGCGGCTGCGCAGGGCGCACAAATTATTTTGCTACAGGAGTTGTTCGAGACTCCATATTTCTGCCAGAAGGAAAAGTCTGATTATTATTCATATGCCACTGAGCTGGAGCACAACAAAGCGGTTAACCATTTTAGGAAAATCGCCAAAGAATTACAGGTTGTGCTGCCAATCAGCTTCTATGAAAAGAAAAACTACGCGCGCTACAACAGTCTTGCCGTCATTGACGCAGACGGTGAAGTGTTAGGTAAATACCGCAAAAGCCACATCCCGGACGGTCCTGGGTATGAGGAAAAATTTTATTTTAATCCGGGCGATACCGGTTTTAAAGTATGGAATACACGTTATGCCAAAATTGGGGTAGGCGTGTGCTGGGACCAATGGTATCCTGAGGCGGCCCGCTGTATGGCGCTCATGGGCGCAGAACTTTTGTTCTATCCGACAGCTATTGGCTCGGAACCGCAGGATTCTGCCATTGATTCCAAGGATCACTGGCAGACTTGCATGCTGGGTCATGCGGCTTCCAACCTGATTCCAGTCATAGCTTCCAATCGGATCGGAACTGAAACGGACGAAGACTCCAGTATTACATTCTACGGTTCATCCTTTATTGCCGGACATCAAGGTAACAAGATCGCAGAAGCGGGTCGTACCGATGAAGAAGTGCTTACTGCTGAATTTGACCTGGATGAGCTGGAAGTAGGACGGATTGAATGGGGCATTTTCCGTGACCGTCGTCCTGAACTGTACAATATGATTGCCACCTATGATGGTGATTTAAAAGTATAATCTTGATACGGATAGACAAGTCTCCCTTGACATCAAGCCGGGGTGTTTCCTTTCATTGGACTCACCCGGCTTTTCGGGCAGGGGATTTTTGGTTTCTGAATGGAGCACTTCTAGTGATGGATAGGAGGAAAGAAAACAGCAATGAGACATAAGGGGATAGACCAATCACTCGCACAGTTCTCAACTTCGACAGAAGAGGATCAAGAGTGGGAATACTCGAATGAAAGAGATATGGCTATTCTGGGCTTGTGGGACGAATACACACTATCTGCTCAGCGTTTATGTGAACGAATGGCTACCGAAACCCACCAATTCAGACCTTCTGAGTTCGACCCGTTCCCAACTCAGTTTGAATGGCTGGAACAGAAAGAAACAGACTTGATTATTGATGGAATATGGTCAGCTGATTTGCATGGTGATCATTGTCTGTTTATGAATATTGGGGAGCATCACCCAGAACGGCATACATCTATTGAGGCTTATATTTACGATACCCAGGTCATCGACGAAGGATTTTTCCTTAAATATCTGAATACCTCTCCTAAAGCCTCAGCCTACGCACCTTTATTCGAAGTAAATGGATATACCACAATGTGTGGACTGCTGGACAGATACGTTAGGGAAGGGATTTTGGTACGTGTACCCAACGGTTTTAAAAGAACAGCTCGGTAGATGGATACCAGAATATAAGCATGATTTTTCCACACCAAAGGGACATTCCTCACAGGATTGTTCCTTTTTTATTTTATTTATAACTCCAGTTAATCTATAGATTGAAACTATGATTTAGTACATAAAATAGCATTAGAATTTATGGATTAGATGATATAAAATCAAGTCATAAGGAATAATCGTACTCAATAACATCTCGATATTCCCAAAAGTGAAATAAATCACATATGAGAATGCTTTAATGGAAGCTTGAACATGAAATTTGTACACTCGCAAGGAGGAAGAACAATGAACCACTATCCTGCTATCTTTGAACCTCTAACCATACGACGCATGACCTTGAAAAATCGGATTGTTATGCCCCCAATGGGAACTAACTTTGCTGCCATGGACGGAAGCTTTGTTCAGGATCATATTGACTATTACGTGCAACGGGCCAAAGGTGGTACCGGCTTGATAACAGTAGAAAATGTTTGTCTGGATTTCCCAATGGGTACAAACGGAACAACCCAGCTGCGTATGGATAACGATCAGTTTATTCCCGGACTGTTTAGATTAACAGAAGCCCTACACTCTTATGGAGCTTGTGTTTCTGTACAAATTAACCATGCGGGTGCTTCAGCTTATGCGGGACGACTGAACGGAATTCAGCCTGTATCTTCTTCCAATATTCCTTCTAAAAAGGGCGGAGCGATTCCAAGACCTTTGCAAAAAGAAGAAATTTACGCCATTGTGCGCAAATACGGAGAAGCAGCGGGAAGAGCGCAACGAGCAGGATTTGACTGTGTTGAAATTCATGCGGGACACTCCTACTTGCTGAGTCAGTTTCTTTCGCCGATGTATAATAAACGCACGGATGAATTTGGCGGCAGTGCAGAAAACCGTACCCGTTTTGCCAGATTAGTCATTGATGAAATTCGTTCAGTGGTAGGCCCATTCTTCCCTATTTGCTTACGTTTTAGCGCGGAAGAGTTCACAGAAGGTGGGAACACACTGGAAGATACACTCGAGTTATTGGAGTATCTTAATGATGAGGTAGATATTTTGAATGTTTCTGCTGCTCTGAATGATTCCATCCAGTTCCAGATTGACGGGATGAACCTGCCAGATGGTTGGCGCTCATATATGGCCAAAGCGGTAAAAGAAAAATTCGGGAAGGTAACGATGACCTCAGGTAATATTCGGAGCCCACAGGCTGCGCAGGATATTTTGGTGAGAGGTGACGCGGATCTTCTGGCAATGGGTAGAGGCTTGATTGCAGAACCGAACTGGGTGCTTAAAGTGCAAAACGGCTACGAACATTTGCTTAGAAAATGTATCTCTTGCAACATTGGTTGTGCCGATCATCGTATCTCCAAAAGTAAACCGATTTGCTGTACGGTAAATCCGGATCTGTTCAAGGAAGCTGAATACCGGAAACAACGTGTTAAAAACAATGTTCAGGTTGTTGTGATCGGTGGGGGTACCGCTGGGATGGAAGCAGCATGTACGGCAGCCGAAGTAGGCTGCAAAGTAACCCTCTTTGAGGAGAAACCAGAGTTGGGCGGTTTGGCCCGTGATATTGCCCGCTTGCCAGACAAAACACGCATCAATGATTTCCCTGATTATCTGATTCAACGCACCAAACAGTTAACCAATCTGAACATTGTAACAGGGAGCCGAGCCGATTTGGCGATGATTAGTGCCCTGAATCCTGATATTATTGTCAATGCGACGGGGGCCATACCACTTCTTCCGCCTATTGCAGGTTTGCATGAGCAACTGGGCAAACCGGGGACAAAAGTGTTCTCCATCTTTGATCTTTTGCACAACATGGAGAAATTCCAGGAGTTTGAAGGTAAACGCATTGCTGTAGTTGGTGGCGGGGCTGTGGGACTGGATGTCGTCGAATATTACGCAGAGCGTGGAGCACAAGAGGTTTCCATTATTGAGATGATGCCGCTACTCGGTAAAGATCTGGATATGATTACCCGAATCTCCATGATGAAAATGGTAGAGGAGCGGGAAGTGAACGTCCATACGGAAACAGCTTTGACAGAAGTGTGTAGCGACCGTTTCAAAGTAAAGCATGGAGAACAGGAGTTTGAGATTCCTTTTGATCTTGGATTCGTATGCTTGGGTATGCGTTCATACAGTCCGCTGATGGACAGCTTGCTCGAATATGGTAAAAAACATCAAGTAGAAGTTATTAATATTGGGGATAGTAAACAAGCTCGTCGTATTATTGATGGTACACGTGAAGGTCGCAATATTCTCAAAACCATTCAACGGGTAGACGAATTTAAACATGAGTTTTCGTATTCTTACTGATTTTATAATATAAGTGATGGGTGTTCACGATGGCAACTCAGTGAATATTGAGGTTGAAGAGACAGCTTGTCTTTTCAGCCTTTTTTATTTGAGTTTTTTCTGGAAGAAGATTGATTCCTCTGTCATTTCAAAGGTAAACTATGGAAAGCATATAGTAAGTTAGTAAGTAAGGCTATTTTAACGTGGGGGGATGAGCGTGACTCAACTCTTTAGTGAAATACCGGGTGCCAGCAAGTGGAGCAACGTGGAAGAGATTCATAGAGGCTGGTCCAGTGACAAAAAATATTATATTCGAACCACTGATGGTAGAGACTTGCTGCTAAGAATGGCGGATATGGTTCATTATGATAAAAAGAAACGCGAGTTTGAAGCTGTAAAAAAGCTGAATCACGTGGAGAATCTGTTCATGTCCCGGCCGCTTGAATTTGGGTTTTGTAATGAGGGTCAATCTGTATATTCCTTGTTCACCTGGATCGAAGGGAAAGATGCTGAAGAGATGATCCCCACGTTAGCTGCAGCACAACAGTATCAACTTGGAGTTCAAGCGGGAGATGCATTGAAAAAAATGCATGAGATTCATGCAGAGCCAGATCGAGCCCCATGGGCTGAGCATTATAATGGCAAAATCAACAGGTATATTACAAACTATAAGTCATGCGGTATTTTCTTAAAGGGAGCAGATCAAGCCATAAGCTTTATTGAGCAAAACCGTCATCTATTAGAAAATCGTCCTCAAACATTTCAGCATGGGGATTATCATGTGGGCAATATGGTGGTTACCCCATCTGGTGAACTGGGTATCATCGATTTTAATAGAATGGACTATGGTGATCCTTGGGAAGAATTCAATAGAATTACCTGGTGTGCAGCATTAAGTCCTTTATTCGCTTCGGGCCGAATCCACGGTTATTTTAATAACAATGTACCTGATTTATTTTTTAGATTAATGGCTCTGTATATTGCAAGCAATCAGCTTTCATCGATCCACTGGGCCATTCCATTTGGCAAAGAAGAGGTAGACGATATGGTGCAACGAGCTGAAGAGGTATTGGAGGCATATGATGACTTTCAATCCTATATACCGAAATGGTACCTGCCCAGTTACCGCGACTTGTAAATATGAAGACCGCTGCTCCTGGGAGTGACGGTCTATTTTTAGCATTCTATTATCGTCACTTTTAGCTTAACGGTAGAACCTTTGGCAGAAACGGAGGAGGCCTTTACGCTGTTACCTTCACTAATGGATTGACCTGCCACCTGGACAGCAATGGCCTAATCGTGCCTACGTGATCGTTGTATACCAAGGTTGCGTGTTGAAACGTAACGATAAACGTTGATGTTGCTGAAGCTGCGAGCGCGTACGTTCCATTGAACATCAGGGATACCACTACCCATAGAATAGCCGATGCTTTCGTCCATATGACTTGAATTTATTTAGTAGAGAGAGGGAAGGGAAAATCTGATGAAAAAAATATATAGCGAACAAGAACTCATAGATATGACGATTAAACTGCTTGAACAAACTTCAATATATGAAGAGCAGTATGAGCAATATGTAAGACGACCTTTCTGTACGGATTTTTATGATGATCTGAGTCCGTATGTGCAAGTGAGCAAGCGGGGTTATACGCTCCAAATGTATGAAAGAGGCATACAGATGCTGAACAAGCTTACGAAAGAGGAAGAGGATGTGATTTATTGGATCATCGAAGATACAATTCACATCATTGCCCATCTGAATCTGCTTCGCAAATATAAAGTGGATAACATAAATACTCATTTAAAATATACAAAGGAGATCATGAAGGAGCTGACAACTTCAATGAACAAAGCATTTTATGAAATTGGAGGAATCTATCAGGAATGGCATGAAGCGAATAGAAGAGCCACACTGGAGAACCCATTAAAGTAAAACAAAACAAGAAACAGTTGACAATCAGTGAGGTAAAATTTACAATTTTATATTAGTGATAATGATTATCAATATCATTATTATTAATTTTAAGTATGCTTTGCACTTACTATATTTCAAAGGAGATTTACAACATGCATCGTATGATGAACAAGAAGTTTCACATGATTTTATGTGCACTATTCGTAGTGATTTTCGTTATTTCAGGTTGTGGGAATGCTGGCAGCTCCTCTGATTCATCTGCTAAATCCGCGTCGTCCACGAAGGAAGAGGTAAGCAGTGATTCTGATACACGTACAGTCTCTACGGTAAAAGGAGATGTGAAGGTGCCCGCTAATCCTCAACGGGTAGTCGTGAACTGGTATGTTGGCGATGTATTTACACTAGGGATTAAGCCGGCCGCAGTCATGGGGTGGAAACAAGAAACGATGCCTTTTTACGATAAGTTTAACGACGTCCCCAATATTGAAAAGTGGGAAACTGAGGAAATTATGAAGTATGATCCTGATCTCATCATTACATATGATACAAAGGATTATGATAAGCTGTCTAAAATTGCGCCTGTTCTTGTGATACCTGAGGATAAAATGACCTCCCTAGAACGTTTGAAATTTCTTGGTCAGGCCACAGGACATGAAGCAGAAGCGGACAAAGTGATTTCACTGTTTGAAAGCAAGCTGAGTCAGGCCAAAGAAAAACTAAATTCCGACATATTCAAGGACAAAACGTTTAGCATTTTCGAGGACTGGGGCAGTGGCTCCTACGGAATTTATTATGAAACAGGCTCACGCGGAGGAACGTTGCTTTACAATTATCTTGGACTTCACAAACCGGAAAAGCTCAACACATTGGTTAAAAACTCCGGAGAGAATCGTGGTTCTTTATCCTACGAGGTAGCTGCTGAATACTTTGGAGATTATGTCCTTTGGTTTAAGCAGGAAGGCAAGGAATCCGAATATGCGAAGACAAAAATCTGGAGCAGCATTCCAGCCGTTAAAAACGGACATATCATCGAAATTCCAGCGAAATATGCAGGACTGTTCTATTATTCGGACGTTGCTAGTATGACGGGACAGCTAGATTATATGATTAGCAAATTGCTGGAACAGACGAAGTAACGATGCATAATTGACCAACTAAGGGTGTAATCGATGTCTACTCACAAAGAACCAAATAAAAAAGGAATATTTCATTTTATAGGCTGCATGATCGTGGGCGTGTTCCTGCTTCTGGTGGTTACCGCAGCATCCATTACCTTTGGTGCTGCTGAAATGAGCTTGAAGCTGGCGTGGGGGGCTATATTTCAGTTTGATCCCAACATTACGGAACATCAGATTATTCACACCTTGCGGTTTCCACGCACCGTGGCAGATATCATTGTAGGGTGTAGCTTGGCTGTGTGTGGGGCGATTATGCAGGGAACCACTCGTAATCCACTAGCGGATTCGGGACTCATTGGCATAAGCTCAGGCTCGACATTTGCTATTGCGTTATGTATGGCCTTTTTGCCTGGTCGCACCTACGGAGAAACCATGCTGTATTCTTGCCTAGGTGCAGCAATCACTACGGGCATTACGTATTACATCGCATCTATAGGCAAGCGAGGCATGACGCCTCAGCGACTGGTACTGGCAGGAATGTCCATCTCCATGCTTTTTGGTGCATTTAGTACGTTTATCGCTATTAAGTATGAGATTGGCCAAGCCCTTGATTACTGGTCTGCTGGTGGTACAGCCAGTGCCAAGTGGGGTGAATTAGCTTTCATTGCGCCACTGTTTGTAGTGGGTTTGGTCTGTGCCATCGCGCTTTCTCCCTCAATTACGATTTTGAGCTTCGGGGAGGATGTAGCATCAGGCTTGGGTATTCGTGCCAATAGGATTAAGTTGTTTTCAACCCTAATTGTATTAATTCTGACGGGGTTATCGGTTATTGTCGTCGGTCCTGTTGGCTTCGTGGGTTTGATCGTGCCACACATTATGCGCCATCTGGTCGGAACGGATTATCGGTATATTATCCCGGCCTCAGCTTTGTATGGAGCAGTCTTTCTGTTGGGGGCGGATTTACTTGGACGACTGATCAATCGCCCTCATGAAACACCCCTTGGCATTATTTTTGCCTTGGTGGGCGTACCCTATTTTCTCTACCTTGTGCGCAAGCAAAGGAGGGAGTTTAGTTGAAGCTGTCCCGCAATAGCAGGGGTATTAGCATTATTTTACTGTTAGTAGTGCTGACGCTGTTAGTGGCTATACTCAGTATGAACGTTGGGAAAATGAACCTTTCTCCACTCGAAGTTTTCAAGGTCATCATGGGCGAAGGAACGAGCAAACAGAACCTGATCGTGTTTGACTTTCGACTGCCACGTATTGTGCTTTCTATATTGGTAGGTATTGGCATGGGGATATCAGGCTGTATCATGCAAAGCTTGCTCAAAAACGACATGGCCAGTCCGGGGACACTCGGCATCAGCTCAGGCTCGGGGCTATTTGTACTTATGTATATTACGTTGTTCGCTAGTGAAGGATTGCTATCGCCGATTCTTCTTCCAGGGTTAGCTTTTGCAGGCGGCCTCACGGCAGCTTTCTTGATTTTTATGTTTGCTTTCAGGCGGGGAAGAGACATCTCGCCTACAGGTCTAATTTTAACCGGTGTCGCTATGGGGAGTGGCTACAGCGCATTATCTCTGATGTTGACACTCCGGCTAGACAAGCAACAGTATGACTTTGCTCTGAGATGGCAGGCTGGAGACCTGTGGGGGGACGACTGGAGCTATATTATGGTGCTGCTCCCGTGGGTGTTTATCATCTGTTTTTACGTTTTTTACAGGTCTAACACACTCAATACGTTGAATTTGGGGAATCAGACAGCATCGGGCCTCGGTGTAGCAATTAAAAGGGAGTTTATCGGCTTGACGATTGCTGCCGTTGCGCTCGCTTCTGGTAGCGTGGCACTTGGAGGGAATTTCTTTTTTGTAGGCATGGTCAGTCCCCATCTAGCGCGCAAGCTAGTAGGGCCCAATCATAAGCTATTGCTACCTACGACAGCATTAGTTGGTGCACTCGTCATTTTGATTGCTGACACACTTACTCGGACGATCAGCTTTGGTGCAGATATTCCAACCGGAATTATTATCACCATACTGGTTACCCCTTATTTCCTTTACTTGCTGTCGAAAGCTAGTTAAATGCAGAATAATGAAAAGACGCTAACCCATGTCCATGCAAAATATGGCTGGGTTAACGTCTTTTTTCGCGTTACTACTTAGGTCTCCTTGCGGAAAGATAATTCTTTCTCGCATTCTGTTAGGATTTCCGGCCTTCGTGTCGGAGGGGATTGTAAATAAAGCCTAATCCTTGCCATAATTCAAACCAAAGTGATAAGCTTGGTCCAGCAGCATTACAAAATGACCGGAATTTGAACTCAGGGTCTCATCTAAGAATTCAACCCTGGAATTGGAAACTCCGCAATAATCTGCAATTCCCACATTCAGCAAATGAGTAATCATTTCATCATAGTTACGCTTTTTCAACTGTTCTTTCGAAACGCCGGCCAAGCCAAGCCACAAGATATGCTGATGATGCAGGTGATTCGAACCGTACGCAAACCCATTGTTCCATACACGGTCAATATAACCCTTCAGCATAGCTGGCAAATTCCACCACCAAAGTGGAAAAATAAATGCCAATGCATCATGCTCCTTCATCCGCCTTATTTCCATTTCTACTTCAGGGGAAAAGGACTGTTCCGCAACTGTCAAATCCGGTTCATCTACTCCTTTTAAAATAGGATCAAAACCAATCCCATGCAAATCTAATATCTCATAATCGTGGCCTGCATCGGCAAGACCCTGTACGAAACGATCAGCAACCTTAAAGGTCAAGGAATCTTTTCTCGGGTGTGAAACAACGGTTAATACTTTCATGCTTCTTCACTACCTTTCTCAATAGCTTACTTCTAGGAATGCTCAATGCTTGATGCTATTATATACAGTAGAAAAATAATCTGGAAGTACGCACTTCTAAGTTCTATAGGATGATACAGGTGCCATAGGAACATGGAAGTGCCCTAGGTAGATTCCCTAGAAACTGATCTGAGTAATGAATTGAAGTGATGGGTTGTTCTGAGCAAACGAAGCCTTCTAAAGGAGGATTAAGAAATGACTGAACAGACAAAAAATAGGGTTCAAAAGAAGTATCAAGTTGGAGTGGAAGCCGCTTTAGAGGTGATGGGAGGGAAATGGAAGCCTTTAATTATCTACCATCTGATGACAGGACGGAAACGAACGTCTGAGTTTCGTCGGTTAATACCCGGCATTACACAAAAAATGCTGACCACTCAGCTCAGAGGCCTAGAAAAGGATGAGATCGTTACACGAAAGGTTTATAATGAAATCCCTCCTAAAGTAGAGTATGAGTTAACGGACTACGGCTGGGGATTAAAACCCGCGCTAGACCATTTATGCTACTGGGGAGAGGATCACCTGGATAAGATTCATGGAGACAAATTCAAGGTTTTGGAAGAATTCTAAGGCTGCTGTATAGAGTAACTTTAAGCTGATATTAAGCCCTCACAAAGTATTAGCTTGCGAGGGCTTCACTATCGCAGGGTAATATAACAGACTAACTGTCGGTCATTCCGTTGTCATAGCTCAATTGCCACTCAATTCCAAACTTATCTTTAAGGCTACCGTAACATTTGCTCCAGAATGTTTCTTGAAGTTCCATGTTTACGGTTCCTCCTTCTTTTAATTTATGAAAGTACGATCGAATTTTCTCTTCGTCCTTATTGACGATGGCGAGGCTGATGTTGTTTCCGGCTACGAATGGCATACCAGGAAAAACGTCTGAAAACATGACATTACTACCATCAATTTGAAGCCGCGTGTGCATGACCAGATTTTTGGCTTCTTCTGGTAGAGGATAATCGGGATTGGGCGGTGCTTCACCGAACGTCATAATTTGTGGTTTCTCAGTCCCAAATGCCTCTGCGTAAAACTCCGCTGCTTCACGACAGTTTCCATTAAAGTTAAGATAAACATCAACAGACATGTGTTTCACTCCTTTAAGGATCATTATTTTTCCATACTATATGGCCTTATTTCATTATTAACCTGCAAACTAACAAAAATACAGTAAGATCCGTTTTGCGAAAGTATTTGCGGCTTAACATGTTCAATTTTTAAAACAAATGGGCATTATATTCAAAGTAATGGTATGATAGCTTAGTTAAATCTGAACGACTAGTAATGGAGTGATCATATGGGTGGAAAAAGCAAGGGCGGCGGGACCGGTAGAGGCACAGGTAGTAAGGGATGGACACGCTGGAACAAAACTGCGAAGCCAGTAAGGACAAAAAGCGCTTCTACAAGCGCACCGGGAAGCAAAGCGGCAGGTGGCACAAAAGGCGGCACTGCCAAACCAACAAGGAATAAAAACGGCGGCAACAGTAGCAAATAAGCCGGGAAAGTATAAGTTGTCGTAAACGGCGAACATCTGATTAAGCAAGAACAATCAGGTGTTTTTTTAATTATTTTATTTAAACTCACATATTATAATCAGAAGCAGGTGAATCGTGAGAATTAACAAGTACATCAGTGAGACAGGATTCTGCTCACGTCGGGAAACCAACAGACTGATTGCAGCAGGACGAATTACGATTAATGGCATTGTCTGTAAAGCGGGCGCGGAAGTAGAGCCACAGGATATCGTGCTGATTGATGGGGAAGTTATTCCGTATAATTCCAGTGAACCTGTATATTTGGCTCTGAATAAGCCTATAGGCATTGTTTGTACCGCAGCAGAACAGGTTGCTGGTAATATTATTAGTTATGTTAACTACCCTTCGCGGATTTTTGCCATTGGCAGGCTGGACAAAGCGTCAGAGGGACTCATTCTATTAACCAACGATGGAAGCATTGTCAATCAAATGATGCGTTCCGAGCATGGTCATGAAAAGGAATATGTAGTAACTGTAGACAAACCTGTTACAAACGAGTTTACGCAGGCTATGTCTTGTGGCGTTGAAATATTGAACGTTATTACCAAACCGTGCAAGGTTGATCGTACAAGCAAATACGAGTTCCGCATTATTTTGACGCAGGGTCTGAACTTGCAAATTCGCAGAATGTGTAAGGCCTTGGGGTACAGGGTGCTCAAGTTGGAACGTGTTCGAATTATGAATATTAGCTTAGATCATCTGGAGCGTGGGCAATGGAGACATCTTGAGAGGGAGGAACTGGAGTTGCTTCTTGCTAAATTGCAATAATGAGTAAGTACAACAAAAGTTTATTTGAAGGACAGTATGTTCATACGGCCAACGCAACTTTAGTGATACTTTTTACGAAATTTTAGCGAGCCGCCTCTTACCCACCAGCCATAGCACAATAGGAAACACGATACCGAAAATCATGGCGTAAAAAGGCCATACTGAAAAAAACTTGATTAAAAATTGCATATTTGGCCAAATAGAGTGAACCATTGCCAATGCGATTAGGATCAGAGGAACTAAGAGAGAGTTAGCGCTTCGAAGACGAAAAGCATCTGCAAGCCCTTGCGCTGAAACATATAAAAGTAGTGTGAGTCGAAAAAATATGGTGACAAACCAGAACACTGCAACAACAATTTCAAACCGTTGAAGAAACTCGCCGTTACTGATTGTTCGGCTAATAAAATAAGTGGGAAATGTCAAATTAGATACAACACCTTCACTCATCACGGCGATTATTTGTAGAACCATGAAAAAATACATGCCGCCGCTAATCAATGCAGAGGTAATCACTGTCTTTCTCCACTTTTTTGGATCGGGGATGTACTGTGCAAAAAAAAGATACAGAATTGCTTCAAGGTAGGGAAAGGCAAACAAATTGAACGAAGCGAGAACGATAGGGTTCAAACCATACTCGAAAATAGGGAGCACATTATCTATGTTGGTATCAGGAAGGAGGGTAATCCTGACCAAAAGATACAGAGCAAGAAGGAAGAAAAACAGGATTTCCGCGCAACGGCCAATTACAGCAGGGCCTGATCGAACGGCGAAATAAATGACTATTAGCATGATGAAATATATCGCTTCGGAGGGAGTTTCCGGCATAATAGCTATCGTGATAAAGTCGCCCAGATTTCGAAGTGTCATAATGAACACAAGAAAGGGAAAGAAAAAAATGAAAACGATGCTGATCGTCCCGCCCAAGGGACCGAAGAGGCAACGGAGATGCTCTACAAAAGATTTCCCCTGTATTTGCCTAGCGATGGAGGCATATAAAGGTATCAATAACAGATGGAAACCTAAGGAGACTGGAATGGAGAGCCAGGCATCTTGTTTAGCGACAGCGGTAATTGCCGCTGGGAGTACCAGATATGCGCTTCCTATTTGATATAATGCAAACCACATAATAGCTTGTCGAACGGTCAAGTTGGAATTCATCCCAATGCCTCCTTAAGATAATATTTCAGTAAGTAACCGGCTTATCGGTTGAAATAGGATTTGGATGCCCGTCAGTGGAGTCGGCAGTTTAATATTGGCGATCCGTAGGATAATCAATATAACGCCTATAATCAACAATATCGAGCTGAATACAATTTCACGCACATATTGTTTCGCCTTAAATTTTTTAAACTCATACAACGATGTTAAAATGGAAGTTACGAGAATCACATAAAGCATATGCATTCACTCCTGATTGTGTATTCCCATATCAATTGGACTGGTAATGTCTCCGAACCGGACTAAACGATAGTTGAGCTGAATATCCACTTTAAGCGTTTGAAATTTTTGTGGCCAATCCTCTTTCCATCTATGCCATTCACGTGGGAACTTGCGGTGAAAAGCTTCTCCAAACCCGAATATATCGGAACCGATTTGTTGTGCGTGCGAAATGCCTTTCTTCAAAGACTGTTGCAGATGCTCTTTAGCTGATTCTTGAAGATCTCTAAATGTCTCTTCATTCTTAGGGTTGGCATTGCACGAGATCGTTCCGATATTGGATTCTGTATCCACAATAAGAGAAATGTGCGGCTCATGGTCTATTATTTCTGGATGCATCTTTACTTTGGAACGGATTACTTCAACAACAAATTTCCCTTTGGAATTCGGACAATCGATGGAAGCTACGGTGCTGGAAACACGGTTGGATATATATGTAAAGGCTTTACTTTGTGAATCATCCATCCAATTGATAAGTCGGTCGCCCTTGAAAACACCAACTCCAGTAAAAAAATATTTAACATGTTGGGGCGACTTTGTCACATTATCAATAGTTAGACCTTTTTCTACGTTTGTCAGTCGAATACCGGTGAGAACCGGTTCAATGCCATCCTCTGTAAATTTCTCTAAAATATCTTTCACATTGACCGCGGAAGTTGGAGCCCATGCTTTTTCAGAAAGCCTTAATGCCTTATACATATCCATTGCAGGCAAGATCTCGGTTGGAGCTACAAAAGTAACGGCCTCCTTTGCCGAGTTTCCTCTGACAACGGCCAAATAGAAATCAGGTCGAACTTCATGATCACGGAACAGAAAGTCCAGCGGCTCCTTGATTCCTTTTTTTGCCGTTTTCTCATCAAAAATGACAAACTTTAAGTGAGACATATACATTTTTCGGGACGATTCCGTTGTTAATTTTCGAATAGCTTCAAATATGGTATCGGCGCGCTTGGAAAAAACGATCGTTGGCGTCCGTTCCATGGGGGAATTCTGCGACATTTTCGATGGGTCAACCACTTGTAAACTGACTTCATATTGGTCATCAACGGCATCAATGCCCAGAGCCATCACGACGGAAATTGCACTCAATTCCTTACTGTTCCAGCAACCCGTAAGAAACACCATTAGCCAGATGCACATAAACAGTAATAAAATGGTGGATCGATACGAGTTCATGATGGTTTACTCCTTTAGTTTTTACGATGTTTTTTAGTTCTATATGGAAAACGCAATATGGCGTCCCTCTGCTCCGACGATTTGTAATTGGCAAAGGGGCTCAAATACGGTACACCGAATGAATGAAGCCCATTCAGATGTACAAAGAGCATGAGAATACCAACAGTCAATCCGTACACACCAAACATAGCGGCTATGCCTATGAAAGCGAAACGTAATATCCGGATTGGAATAGCAAAAGTGTACGAGGGAATGACAAAGCTCGAAATGGCAGTTATTGCAACAACAATGACCATAACAGCCGAAACGATGTTTGCTTCTACAGCTGCTTGGCCGATCACTATTGACCCGACAATAGAAACGGCTTGACCGACCGTCCGTGGCATACGAAGACCTGCCTCCCTCAGAATTTCAAAAACCACTTCCATGATCATCGCCTCAATAAATGCTGGAAACGGTACTCCTTCACGTTGCGCGGATAAGCTTAATAACAAAACGGTTGGAATCATATCCTGATGGAATGTCGTTAATGCGACATAAATGGCCGGAGCCAACATACAGATTGCCAGGCAAATGTACCTTAATATTCGAATGATACTACTGTAAACAAAGGATTGATAATAGTCTTCTGCGGATTGAAGGAAATCTGCAAACACCGCAGGTGCAAGGATGGCGAAGGGAGATCCATCCACAAATATCGCTATTTTCCCCTCCATAATTCCTGCTGCAATAGAGTCTGGGCGATCAGAATTATAAAAGAGCGGAAATATCGTGAATTGTTTATCTTCATGGAGACATTCTTCCAAATATTCGCTTTCAAGCACGCCTTCCACATGCATGTTCTTTAACTTGGATATCATGTCCTGCACCTTTTTTGGGTCAGCGATCCCATGTAAATACATGATCGATATATCGGTCTTAGTTTTTTTGCCAACTTTTAGGGTAGTTAGACGTACTCTTGTATCCTTCACCCTTCGACGAACCATAGTCGTATTCGTACGTAAAGTTTCTGTAAACGCTTCTTGCGGACCTCTGACCACTGGCTGTGTCTTTGAGTCCGAAATGCTGCGTTCTTCCCATCCAGGCAAAGAAATGACCAATCCTTCATCCATATCGTCCAGGAGTAGGAGAAGACCACCGGAGAGGATCTGTTCCAAGGCATCTTCAAAGTTTTGAGTGAAGCTTGCTTCACCAATGTCCAAAATTGCGTTTTTCAATAACGGTAAAGTGATCTCGTCAGAGGAGACACGATCATGCAACGGACGGATCACGTTATCCTGTACCTTTTGCATGTCAGTCATGCCGTCCAAATAAAAAAGAGCAGCGTGTTTATGGCCAGTCGTGATCTCACGAACAACAAAATCCGAACTGTTTCCCATGAAGTCACAAATGAGATCAATATTCTGGCATAATTGTCTTGAAAATTTGGTATGTAACTTCATTTTCACCCTCCTCAGATACGTAGTATTAACAATAATCATAAATAATACCACAATAATCCATAATTTCGTTTGTTGTCGGTAAGGTCAATGACATCTTCAACGGTGGAGGGTAAAGGCTATTCTCTTTCTTTGAAGGCTTGGTATGATGAGTAAAAGCAAAAATGGAGGGAGAAGGTGACTACGAAGGATACAATACCTGCAATAACATACTATATGCTATTTATCTTAAGATGTAATATTTCATGAGAATACGCTAAAAGGAGTTTTCCTTATGAATATTACATCAGTTTTAATTTTAATTTATTGTTTTATTGCTACCTTCACACCAGGCCCTACGAATATCGTTATATTATCGCCAGTGCATCATTTTGGAGCAAAAAAGGCAATGAAATATACGTTTGGAGCATTTGAGTATATGTCACATCTAAAGTGAGGAGGAGGGAGTATGTTTAAATAGGCTACAGATGACTATCCTTTTTTGGAATAGTTTACTTGTGTAGTATAATACTTTTGAAGGATATTCTTTTCTATCAATTCATTTAAACATCCAAATAGAGAGGTATTTGATCATGCTATTTATTACAAAAAAAACAATCAATAAGCTAGCAGAACCTTATAGAGAATCTGACATGCTTATCTGCTATTCAACTCCACAGAGCTTTTCGGCTTATACAAGTCGAGCCATATTACTCTTAAATAATGATAGGATTATTATCCTTTTCCTCAATCTATTTTCCACAAAAGTAGTACAAAAAGTTGAATATGAAGTTGCTGATTTACAAGAACAAAAATATCATTCTGGACACCTGTCTTCTGCAATATGGTCATTTAAAATCAAAGGCCAGCATTGTAGGTTTAGGATAATCAAAAAAATTCTTACTCTTGGCTCTATGCAAAGAGATTTTCTGAATTTCTTGCAACAAAATAATTTAAACTAGCGACCGAGTAGATCGGTAATTTCTGTCTGCCTAAGGCGGGGCACCGTAAGTACTTTATGGGGATAAGTGATGAAGGTAATATTCGGTGTTTTTTTGTTATATATCATTGAGGGGAGGAATTCTACATGAACGAACAACTCATAAAAAGCGATGGAATAGAAATCTGTAGTGAGAGTTTCGGCGAGCAAGTTAACCCGGCAATATTACTGATTATGGGGGCTCAATCCTCATTGGTCTGGTGGGAGCAAGAATTTTGTCAGCGTTTAGCTGAGACAGGTCGCTTTGTCATTCGCTATGATAACCGAGATGTTGGACGTTCTACAACCTATGAACCTGGTCAACCGGACTATACCTTCGAAGACATGGCAGATGATGCGATTCGAGTATTAGATGCTTATAAGATTGAGCAAGCGCATATCGTAGGGATGTCTATGGGCGGTATGCTGACTCAGTTGATAGCTCTACGACATCCAGACAGAGTATTAACCGTGACTCTTTTAGCAACGTCAAATTTTGCTTCCGATCTTCCACCGATGGAGAAAAAGGTTATGGACTATTTCTCGAATATGGGAGCAATAGATTGGTCGAACGAACAATCGGTGGTCGATTTTGTGGTGGGTAGATCAAGAATTTTAGTCGGTTCAAAGCATCCTTTCAATGAGAAAAAGGTTTATCAATTAGCAAAAGAAGAATGGAAAAGAAGCAACAATATGGCCAGTATGAATAATCACGCTATGCTGTCAGGCGGAGAATCCTATTTGGCTAGAACAGGGGAAATAAACGTTCCTACACTGGTTATACACGGTACTGAAGATTCGATTATCCCTTATGAACACGGAATAAATCTTGCTAACGCAATTCCGCGTGCGGTTTTACTGACATTGGAAGGTGCCGGGCATGAGCTTCACTATGACGACTGGGATTTAATAATCGATTCTATCTCAAAACACACTTCGATACTCAATTAGGTCAGCTGATGTGTAGGATAGCTGAATAAAGCCGTTTACGAGAGAAACAATCTTCCTGAATAAAAAGGCAATCTCCTTTTTTAAGGGGATTGCCTTTTGCTATTTGTATGCCCTTATTTTCATGAAGACTGGGCAAGTCTCAAGTCTCAAGTCTCAAGTCTCAAGTCTCAAGTCTCAGGCACAAGTATCCCAAAGCTCCATCAATTTAGTTATGGCTGTATCAATGTTGTCTAGGGACACACCATCTCTGGCTTCCGTAGATATACCTTCCAGAAAGGTAACGAATAGTGTGGTTAACATGCTAACATTTGTGGATTCTTGAAGTTCTCCATTCTTGGTAGCTCGCTCAATACGAGCATAGAACTTGTTCCTAGTCACTGCTCTTTGCCTGATCAATAGTTCTCGAATATGAGTGTTCTCTGGGGAACATGTATTTGCAGAGAATATGACTAAACAACCCAAGGGATGGGTCTGCTCAGTCTGCATGATTGCTGAACTTCTTAAGGCTAATTCAATAGCTGTGCGCGATGAAAGTGAATAGTTTGTAAGGCTTGTCGATACTTGTCCGTATGTAGCCAAATACCGGTCCAGCGCTTCTTTGAATAATGCGTCTTTTGATTCAAAAGCTGCATAAAAGCTGGCTGAGGAGATGCCGCCCATCGCCTTTTTGAGTTGAGCCAAAGAGGTTGATTCAAATCCATGCTCCCAAAACAACATCATAGCTTGGGAGATCGCTTCGTCGCGACAGAATTTACGTGGTCTTCCGATTCTAACCATGGAGTCGCCTCCTTATATCTTGTACTTATATACTAATCGATCCAAAAGTAATTGACAAGACAGAGAGGTATCTTTAAAATGTGGATTGATCGATCCATAAGTAAAATAAAAGGAGAGCAAATCATTGGCATATATGCTTGATTTTTCGCTTGAACTTGTTTTGAAATCAATTTTAAGGAGCTGCGCTAATGTCCAGCAATAACTCTTCTACTACTGTAAAGATTGCTTCTTCCGCCTCCTCTGAGCGCTTTCCCTGGCTTGGTCTGCTTGCTTTGGCTATGACAGGATTCATCTGTATTATGACGGAAACGATTCCGGCTGGTTTGCTTCCGCAAATAAGCAAGGGACTTTATATTTCAGAGGCAATGGCGGGTCAACTGGTCACTGTCTATGCCATCGGTTCCCTAGTGGCTGCCATCCCTGTAGCTATAGTTACCCGCCAATGGCGGAGGCGTCCGCTGTTACTTCTGGCTATTTGCGGGTTCCTGGTTTTTAACAGTGTCACCGCGATTTCTTCCAGCTACATACTGACGCTGGCTGCCCGTCTACTGGCAGGAGTTTCGGCTGGAGTTCTATGGGGGATGATCGGCGGTTACGCTCTCCGCATGGTATCTGCTACATTGAAGGGGAGGGGGATGGCCGTTGCCATGGTTGGAACGCCGATCGCCTTGGCTATTGGTGTCCCAGCGGGGACGTTTCTGGGGAACCTCATGGGTTGGCGTTCTGTTTTTGGAATTATGTCACTACTGACTGTTATATTGATTGTGTGGGTGCTTTGGAAGGTGCCGGACTATCCGGGACAGTCCTCCGATAAGCAAACTTCGATCTATGCAGTCTTCCTTACACCGGGGATTCGGCCCATACTATTAGTTGTTCTGACCTGGATGACAGCCCATAATATTCTCTATACTTATATTGCTCCATTCCTTGCCTCCAATGGGATGGGTGAGAGAGTGGGTCTGGCGCTGGCTTTCTTTGGCATTGCTGCTCTCGTAGGTATATGGATAACTGGCGTATTCATCGACCGTTGGCTGCGTAAGCTTGTTTTGATTAGTCTTATTTCCTTCGTCTTAATTTCTATTGCCATGAGCTTTAGCAACTCCAATGTCCTTATGATCTATATCATTGTTACGGTATGGGGTTTAACTTTCGGTGGCGCAGCAACGCTGTTGCAAACGGCGCTTGCTCAGGCTGCAGGGGAGAGCAAAGTGGATATGGTTATGCCGATTAACACGACCGTATGGAATCTGGCTATCGCTGGCGGTGGGATGGCTGGGGGTATTTTACTTGAAACTTTTGGTGCGGGATCATTTTCATGGGCGTTATTCATACTCTTATTCCTTGCGCTTCTCGTGGCTTGGGGTGGCAAAAAGTATTCGTTCCCTCCACACTAACCTAGTAATTAGTGAAGGTTTTTTTAAAAATTTTCTTGTTATGACTTCTAACTTTAATGCACAGAAGATGCTGTCCCAAGGGCAGTTGCTATAAAATAAAGCGCATTGTCCAAGCCGATGTTGTCGACAGGGCAATGCTCCTTGTGTTTGCATTCGAACATACGATAAAAATGAAGTGCATTCCGCACCAGACTGGTAGCCTGTAAGTTCGACTTCACCATCCTTCAGAACTAGGAGCAAATGATGCTCTGTGTCTGCGAACGGCTTGTCGCCTAAGGAAAGTTGGGTAGGTACATAGATATATTATGATGGTCCCTCCGCGCTCCTTCGTAAAGCCAATAAAATGACCCATACTCTTGGTGTAAAACTGATTACGGTGGATGGGAAATCTACAATAAAAGAGAATTTTACGTTGGTTGAAAAACATTTATTGAAATAATGCACAATTAGATTAAGACTAATATTTATTTCTTAGAAATGTTATCCCGCCGGGTAGGGCTTTATTTGGTTTGTTCTATTTAGTAAATAGTCTGTGCTTGTATGGTGGAAATTAGCTAGTCTAATTAAAATCTCCGTTGGAATGTCTATTTCCCCACGTTCATAATTGCTGTATATCCGCTGGCTACAATTCAGATAATCGGCCATTTGAGTTTGAGTCAAATCCTTATCTTCACGTAAATCTCGAATCCGTTGATACATCATATTCACCTCGAACTAAGAATATCTTAGCGAAATAATCGCTATTGATTTTTAGCGAATAATTCGCTAAAATTAGTCAGAGGGTTAATAATACATATCATGAAGGAGTAGAACATGAGTATCTTGGAGAACTTTTATTACGGAAAATGTAACCCAAGTGAACGAATCAAATCGAAAGACACTGAGTTTGAACTGGTCTCTCAGAGAATAGCCGATGCTGAGGAAGCCCTCAAAACAAAATTGCCAGAACAAGATTACAAATTAATTGAAGAGCTTTCGGATTTACAAGATGTTTTAATTTCCTTATTGTCCGCTTCGGCTTATATTGAGGGTTATAAAATGGGGGCACTAATAATGATTGAAGTATTTGACGGGAAAGAAGAGTTGAAATAGGTAGTTCAGAAGATTGTAGGGGGCGATTATAAAAAAATTTGAAAGGTAGCTCCTTTATGAGGAGTTACCTTTTTTATTTCTAAAAGTAGCTAGCCTGCGGGATAAGGTTTTTTTTGTTTCGTTCTGTTTAACAAGTAGTCTGTGCTTGTGTTATGGAAATCAGCTAGTTTGATTAGAATCCTTGTAGGAATATCAACATCGCCGCGTTCGTAATTGCTATAAATTCGTTGACTACAATTCAAATATTCAGCCATTTGGGTTTGAGTCAAATCTCTATCTTCACGCAAATCTCGGATTCTTTGGTACATCTTATCACCTCCAAACCAAGAATATCCCAGCGAAATAATCGCTATTTATTATTAGCGAATATTTCGCTATTTAGTCAGAGGATTTCATTTAGGTTTAGAGCATGAAGGGAACAAACGTATGTGCATCCATTTATTGTTTGAAGTATATGATTTTGAGACTCAATATTTTTACCAAATATGCGCACCCACCGTTTCTTACTGCGCTTGCTTCTGTAGACATGATTTATGTTCCCTAATTTGGTTTGTTGAAAAATCAAAAGGCCGGCACATTGGCCGACCTGGTTCACCGAGGCTCGAAAGCGGCGGGGTGTTTGTCTTTATGTTGAACGAGTAAAAAACTTAACAACCTTTAGTGAACAGCATATTGGAAGCTCTTCATATTCTAGAATACCATCGTAGATGGAGCGAGCTATCATCATTTCTATTAACTACAGAGGATACAGACCTCAAGAATACTTTCATGGAAAGTCGCTTGTTCCAGGACTCAGCTCACAATAACCTAAAATCTCTTATCATAAATGGTGCTTACGTTCGGCTTGAGTTAAATGCACAAAAGGAACTGACTCCTGGTAGCAGCTTTGCTGTACTAAATAGATACTTTCTTCGAACCATGTCTACAGCTACGCCCCAAATAAAATTAGCCCTAAGTGAGACGACCTCTTCAGATCAGGTGCGGCTTTGTCGGTTAGCATAATTTCATGTTTGGGAAAAAGATAGAAAAATTGACTTAACTGTATACGATGAATCAGAGAAGCGACATTTAATTGAACTTTCTGATATTGAATGCTTAGATTCTCTTGACACTGGCGAATATGTAGAGGTTTATGCTTCTTGTAGCAGGGAAGAAACACACAAATTTTCTCTTTATTATTCAGCCTGATTGAAGGAGAAGGAGCGGAAATAGGATGATCATCAACTTTAAACTAATCGTAAAAGCTTGCTTTAAATGATAAAGATTTTGGCGTTTATTCATTGTTTCAATTAATTAAGACATTTCCAGAAGCCCTGACTATGGAGATTCAACACGCCAAACCTACGCACGATGACTACATTCAAGCCCGGCAGATAATTAAGAGTGATTATGTAGGTTGTGACCTGTTCCAGGCTGCATGGAGCCTCCTTCTGGTCAATCGCCTCGCTTTCTCAGGGATCTTCTAGGCCAATCCACTAGGAGGAATACGAGGGAGCCGACAGACACTGCTTTCGCGGTGGAATCCAGATGACCTGTGTAAGCGAATTAACACTATTCACGCCATGGGTGACCGCTTTACTGTTCACAACCAAGATGCTATAGAGTTTATTGAGGAATATTATTGGTACGATAATGCTACACTCCTGATCGATGCCCCTTACGTGAAACAGGGAAAGAATCTGTATTTACATTAATATGAAGAGGAGGATCACCTAAAGTTACAACTGTTACTGGAAGGACTATATCAAGAGTTTCCGTGTGCAAACCTAATTGTTACATATGATAACGATCCACTGATCGAACGAATCTATAAGTTTCCTGAGATCACTCGCGTTAAAAGAAGATTTAGTGCGTAAGTTATATATGATTGTTGATTAAAAAACAGATAAAATGCGGTAAGAAAAATAGTCAAGAAACAGTTTTGGTGGGAATATTTAGGGAACGATGAATAGCCAACACTAAATTAACAACAAAGTTGAATAATGCAACGATAGTATCATTCATTATATTAAGTCTCTTAACTTCATTGTAATTTGTTTTCTGGCACTATCTATAAATTTACGACTTATTGGTATTTCAACAATTTGTTTATCGTTTAACTTAGCGATAATTGTATTATTGCTAAGTTTTTTTACATATTTTACATTAACAATAAACGAGGTGTGGACCTGCACAAAATTATCATTAATTTTGGATAAAAGGGCTCTTGTTTGGAGAAGCGTTATATATATATCAGTGGGTGTGTGAATAAGTACTCTCCTTTTATTTTTTTCAAAGTAAATAATTTCATTAAAAGAAAGACTGTAAAAAACTTTGTTAAATGTGAACATAAATTTCGAAATATCAAATTCTAAATATTTAATAGCGCGATCCAAGGCAGGATAGAGTTTGTTCTTTGTTACTGGTTTTAAAATGTAATCAAAAGGGTTAACCTTAAAAGCCTGTTCCATATATTCTTTGAAACTCGAAATAAAGATAATTGGACAAGTATAATTATTCTTCCTAATGGTCTTGGCAATCTCAATTCCCGATAGATTAGGAAACTCAATATTTAAAATAAACAAATCATATGTATTACCTTTAAGTAATTCAATTAAACGAAATGGATTATAGAATATATCAATTTCAAATAACGAGGAGTCATATTCTAACAATAGATTCTCGATATCTTTTATAATAACAGGAACATCATCACAAATAGCAACTTTTATTACCATTGTTTCACTCCCATTATAATTTAATATTTTCTCTTATCCGCGCCTTTATAGGGTCGTTTCCAGGGATTACTTTTTTCAATGGATTTTACTTCGTGTCGTCAATTATGGCGCTGCACCTTAAACTCAACCTTCTTCGCCATCATGAGCATCCCCCCCCAGAACAACAGTACTCTCAGCCTCGAGTATCCACATTTGTAAATGCTGACCTTACCTTTTTCTTTCCCAAACTGCTCTATTTGAGAATCAGTTTGGCTAGCCGTATATTATGCTGCCCAAGCTCGTAACCGCTCGATCCCTACTGCTGCAAGGAACCCTGCCAAGATGGCCACCACATATCTTATCAGCATAAATGTCGGTTCTCTATAGCCAATTATCATACTAGAATAGAGGAAATGTCAATATATGCATTTATAATGTATTTTGTTACATGATATAAAAAAAATTCGAAAAATAGATTATTATCTAGTCAAATAGAATATTGTTTTCTATTTTGCAATCTTATGTATTTCTGTAAACATATATTGAAGGAGGTGAAATTCAATGACGAACGTTGTTTACTCTAAACCAACAATTGAGATAGTTGCTGGTTTTAAAGAATCTACCAAAGGGCTTTGGTTTGGTGAATATGTTGATGTTTGGGGTGGTAAAGCTCCCTGGCATTGGTAATTGAGAGAGAAAAGTGGTCATTGGATAATTTTGAGATGTCCAGTGATCACTTTTTGTAAAAATCGATTATTTTTGAGACTCATATGATATTAAATATATTGAAAAATAGGCGAGAGGGGAGACTACTATTATTAACATTCAGTTAAAAGAAAATTTAACGAAATCAAGTTCTGATAAAGTACCATTTCAATTACATATAGAGACAGCTTCAGTAAGTATTTTGCTTATTTCTCAACATAAGTATGTTAAGCATTCTAAGGGCGACCTAGAGATATATTGTATACCATGTGAATACACAAAAGTTGCAGACCAGATACAGGTAACTAAGGAATTTGAAATGTCAGGATTAGCGGTAACTTTTCAGGAGATTGTTTCTAAAGGAATCTTTGTTCTAGTTGATAATAACGAAGTTATTGTAGGTGGAGCGTTATTTGATGTTTCTCTATCATGGAAAATGTTAGATGATATTTTAATTATTAGTGATTCGGCCAGTGATATTGCAAGGTATTGTGGTTTAAATATATCAAAGTCAGCAGTTGCATTGAACTTGATAAGCAGCCTACCATATTATCCTTTTCAAAATATACCTTTATGGGAAGGTGTAAATAAAATCCACCCATTTTGTGTTTTGAAATACGGAAAAAATCAACAATTTGAAGAGCTCAAAATTTGGATGCTGCCAGCACTAAGTAATGATGTAGAATTAACACTGCAAAATATAAGAGAGCGTTTTTTTGAATTACCAGGGAATTATACTAGCAGATATGCTAGCATATCTGCTGATCTCTCTGGAGGTGTTGATTCAGCCGCAATTGCATATGCTTTAAAAGCACATTATGCAGACATTAAGCTATATCATGCAAAAACAGATGGTAAATGGAATAGTGATTCTAAGTGGGCCGCTATGATTGCAAATGATATGAATGAATCGCTAAATTCATTGCCATCAATCGGTATGTCTGGACGGAGATTTGAAACAGACATGTCATACTCAGGATTTACTCTTCCGGATTCCCCAGTATTTTGGGCAGATACAGAGGGCTATGTTGAAAATATCATTAATTTAAATGAGAACTATGGAGACTCAGTTCATTTCATAGGTATTGGTGGTGATGAATTGTTTACACCTATGCCAGCATATGCGTGGTCCATTGTAAGGCAGAACAGAATGCGTAGTTTATCGTTTGGATTCCAATATTGTTTACTTACGAGAACTTCACTCCTAAAAGGTGCATCAAATCTTATGAACAATACATCATTTAAAGAAGCACTAAAAACGGAAATAGATATTGGATTTGGCTATGCTAAATCACGGAAGAAAGAGTCTGCTTTGAATTGGTTTGGAAAAATTACAATTCCAGCATGGCTTGCAAAAGATTATCATGTTCCATGTTATCAGATTGCTATGAAAACTTTAAAAGAAATTTCTGGAGGTCTTGATTCTGACCGTTCTAGACATCAAGCACTAGAGTCATTGCTTTTTCAAAGGCGTGTACTAAGCCAAGTTAATGTTATTTATGGAAGTAGATTCACTTGGCTAGCTCCATTTTTAGATTCAAAGATTATTGAGTCTGCATTATCTATACCCATCCGGTATCACTTAGAATCAGGGATTACTAAACCCATGCTGTATCAAGCTACAAAAGGAATTGTTCCCCACGAAGTATTTACTCGGGGGTTTAAAGGAGATTATTCAACTTTTTTATACAACGGATATAAGGAATCTGTAAAGAAAAATGTTCATGCAGTTAGAGATTTCAAAGTGGTTGAACTGGGAATTGTTGACCCAGACATACTAGTTTCTGAATTATCTATGCCAACTGCTTTACGCGATCGAATTATAGCCTTTGAAAGACTATCTGCTGTTGAGCGATGGCTTCATAATGCAATGAGTTAACCTTCATATACATGAAAAATATTAAATTTTAGAAAAGGGGCAATGATATGAAAAAAATAAAAAGAGAACTTAAAATAATTGAACAAGATAATGGGGCAATGATTTTTGACAAAAGTAGAGGAATTTATTTTCAAGTAAACCACGTTGGAAAACTTTTAATTAAGAAGCTAGATGAAGGGAAATCTAAGAATGAATTAGTGGCTGAATTAGAAAAGACTTTCGGTTTAGAGAGTGCTAATGCAGAGAAAGATGTTAATGAATTTCTTTCCATGCTTAGAGAGGTGGGACTAACATAATGGACATACCACTATTTCCAGAAAAGCCAGAACAAGTATCAAATCAGGCAAAATGGAATGCTAGACTAGCTTTACTTCTATCAGTACCTCTGAATTGGCTCCCTCCAAGTATGATAGAAAAGATATTTTCTCGTTTAACGAGAAGATATCCAGCGGCTTCAAATGAACAAATTCAGGTTATTCGAGATGCAGTATGTACAGTAAGTATGAGATGTCGAAGTCAAGGAGGTTGTCTTAGACGTTCACTTGCGGTTGTAGTAGCTACGTGGTTAAAACGAAGATCTGTTAGTTGGTGTACTGGATACGCCCTAGAACCTTTTAGGGCACATGCATGGGTTGAATTAAACAGTATTCCAGTTGGAGAGCCGGATGAAATAAGTTTATATACTAAAGTTATAAGTGTGTCTATTTATGATGATGAAAAATTACAGAAGTAAAATGGAAACAATAATCCCAAATCTAAAGAACTTGAACAAGATGTGCAATATGAACCGTTTCACAGTAAATATTACCTTTGTGCTTCTTATTTGGTTCTAATCAGTTTCTATGATTTTAACTGCTATAAATAAACTTATTACCGAAAATAGGCGAAGGTGTTGTTTTTGAAACACGGAGCAACCTGATTAGCTAGTTGTTATGACTCCCCATTGTGTTATCGACGCCAGAATTACGTGAGAAGGTTGTCCAAAGTAAGCAGTATGTTCATATTTATATAGACGGCTTTTGAAAAAGTATTAAAGAGTTTAAAGAAAATATGGAAAACAACGAAAAACTAAAGGATAATATTGCCGTATGTGGAGTGGATATGTATTATGGGCATCCAATACCTTAATACAATTTCCGATAATAAAGGCGTTTCCGGATTGCTCTGGAAACGCCTTTTTATATAGGAGACTCTACTAAACTGAAATCGGCTTCCAAGATGGATTAGTATAAGCAAACCGTTTGGAATCCCAATCCATTGTTACTTAAGAAATCAAGTCGTGCGAAGTATTGCCGCCATTTTGTTTCGAGTACAGGTGTTGTTCGATCCAGCGAATTCCGTCTTCAGGAACAACAGGCTTCTCCCATCGCTTTTCTATAAAAATTTGATCGAAGAAAGCTATCCGGACTTTTGTTGCAATATGTTTAATATAATTCTGAACACCTGGGGGAGCATATGAAGTGACCACTACGGTAATCAACCTTCGTTCCATCCAAAATTATCCACGATTCATCCACAGAATATGTATGTATTGCCTCTGATGGTACATATTGGTTTAATAATTTTGCGATGGCCATTGAGGTAGCCAGATACAATCCCATCCTTGCGTTTACAATTCGAATACGCGGATCGGAAGGGATTTCATATCGTCGGTTCCCCGTCCGGATACCGAACTGTTTTTTTAAAGCTGGCGAAGCCGCAAGAACCACAGAGCCGGGTCTATTATCACCTACCACCGCTAAAAGTGTAGTAAGGGGGTCTAGCCCTCTGTCTACCGCTTCAATGGAAGATAATGATAGGTAAGGCTTTGATTTTATATTCATCTCTACCTTTTCCCCCATTCCACACCGTGCGTGCGACTTTCACCGCACACGGCGTTCCATCTTTTGAATTTAAATGCTTATAAGTTCCAAGTTACTCATCCGGCGATATGTGTTCACCTTTTTAAGTCTAAGATGATCCAGATCTAATTCCTCTATGAGTTGTATAATCGTATGTTGTGTGGTCGCATGCACTAGCCTATGAACGTCCTTATGGATGATTCGTAGGTTTTTAAAGCTGTCGTCTCCACCTAGACATGTGGGCAAATAGTGATGGCAATGCACCAGTTCTGCATGTAGGAAAACACCAGATATCTCACATTTTCCTTTGACCATGCTGTAGCGGCTGATTCTATTGTCCATGTATTGCACAGTGCGATCAGGCAGTGCTGATTTTAATAACTGTGCAATTTCCCATTCCACAGCGGCGTCCATTTTGGAGTGTATATACTTTCTGCCTTCCGCAGTGTAGGGAGTTTTGGTTTGCGTGAAGTTTAGATTGTTTGATGTACTCACATCTGGTAAAGGGAAGAGATATACACTTGCCACTTTGAATGTCCTATAGCTACTTGAATATAAGTCAGAGTAGGAGGGAGGCGCTTTATTAGGATACATATACCTACCAATTTTCTTCATACGGTTATAGATGAACGCTCTCAAATCATAGGCAAGACGTTTGAACTCGATGTTCACGTGAGTAGCATACCTAAAGTAATTGTGAAGACCTAATACAAAGCTGTTGTAGAGCTGAACATGATGGGCGATTGGATGCTCACGGATATTTTGAATGTGTTGTTTGACTTTCAGCTTGATATCCGATTTTTTCTTGTCACTTATGCCTGTATTCGCCACATACGTATTTCGCTTTTTAACCGCTTTGATGGTGAAACCGAGGAAGTCGGAAGCCTTTTTACGCAAGTTGACGATCCTTGATTTCTCAGACGAGATATCTAAGTCCAAACGAACTTTAAGGTATTCCTTAACGGCATAGAACCATTTCTCCGCAGATTTATAATCCCGGCAAAGGATTTTGAAGTCGTCTGCGTATCGCACGATGTAGCCTTCTTTTAAACCTGTTGTTTTGAGGGCTCTATACTTGTTGAGGAATGTGTAGTCGCGTTTAGGCTTAAATAATTCCCATTGACCAGCTACCCATTGATCTAAATCATTGAGGACAATGTTCGATAGCAAAGGGGAGAGTATACCTCCTTGTGGAGTTCCCTTGGTGGGAATACCTTCGCCTTGTATCGGGGCTTTGAGCATTTTCTGGATAATACTCAGGACTCTCCGATCTCTGATGCCCAGATTCCATAGCTGCTTCATCAGTGTCCTATGGTTGATGTTGTCGAAAAAACCTTTGATGTCGATGTCAACCACGAAGTGTAGCTTAGATTGATTAACAAGTCTCTGCACTCGTGCTACCGCGTGCTGCGTAGACCGTAGAGGGCGGAAACCATAACTATGATTGTAGAATTGGGCTTCAGCGATCGGCTCCAGTATTTGCTTAAAGCATTGTTGGATGAGTCTGTCCACGATACAAGGTATACCAAGTGGTCTTGTTTTCCCATTGGCTTTAGGGATGGTCACCCGTCTCACTAATTTGGGCTGATATCTTCTTAGTTTTTCTCTCACGAGATGAATGATCTCATCCTCTTCCAGTGATTTAAGAAACTGTATGTTCTTACCGTCAGTTCCTGGTGTGTTCGATCCTTTGTTGGATTTCATCGTCCGGAAGGCTAATAGAATATTAGCCCTGGATATCACCAGGCTGTATAAGTCCGTACAGACCTTTCCGCTTTTGAAGGATTCAAAGAGTTCGGTAAAACAATCTGTCATGCCGTAATAGTCCCAGTACCGGAGAGTCTGCATTGTAGCACCTCCATGAGGTGTACCCACATTCTTACCTGACCGATGCAGTTCACATGTTGGAAAATAATCATTGAATTCAAAAGACTCAGGACTGTTCCTCCGATCCCGTTACAGGATGTTCATCGGTCGTGTCCTTACTCTCACAAAGGTAAATGAATTTCGGCAAGAGCGCCTTATATCAACCACTAGGGTTAGCAGACCCTTAGATCAGCGTCCTTTGCTTTCCTTGTTCCTATCACTCTAGCTATCCTTTTCATCCTTAGGTGTCTCCTCTGAGCCTGTGAGCATATACCGCCATTGTTCGGTATAACGTCATTCCTATCTACGATTCGTACTAAACGTCGCACACCCCAGCAGTGCTGGTACATGAGTTTCCTCATGCCGATCCTTATAGACCCGTACATTCGGAGATTCGTCAGATTGTTAAGATCATTCTCACCATAGATGATTTTTTCAGCCGTCCGGCATATCATGAGGCATATCCAGAGGACTTAGCCCAACTTCTGCCGACTTTACCTAGCTTCACACCCTGCTTACTGCTTCGCAGCGCATGTAGGAGTATTAACGGGACTGTTTCAGAGAAACATGGCTCTCTTCATTCCAGCCCTCAAGTGATAAGTTAGACTCGCAATGGAGTCCCCTCATTTCCTGCTAGGCAGTTATAGAGGAACAAGTCGCACCATAGAAGGACTTCATATCTAAACAAGCAACCTCATTATGGGGAAGATTCGAGTAGTCAATCATAATTCAACCTCAAAAACAGAACGTATGTTCTTAATAATATACTACGTTTTTATAAAATTTATTCATGGGAATTTATTACTTTCGTAAAACCAGCCAATCATTATTTAGGCAATGCGCGTGCATACAGTTCGAGACGTGGTATATTTCATAAGGAGGGCTTTGTGTTGACTCCAGCGCATGATCGCAGAAGTAAGCTGAACAGTTTATGGACAGCTAATATCAAAGTAAAGTTATCATGCTAATCAAACTGATAAGGAGAGGACGGTGCAAAAGACAAAGGGAGTATGCAGTAATAACAATGAGATAAAAAGAATTATCCTTGACGACAATTTTCTTTTCAAAGGAGGCTAATTATATGCCTGCAAAAATAGCGATAACCGCTACGGTTAAAAAAACTACTCGAGTAAAACTAGAAAATAAAAATGTTATTTGTTTAGAAGTCGAAACCAATAGTAGCAATAATGGGCAAAGTAACTTAAAGGCAGTTATGCCAACATCAAAAACTGAGCCTATCAGCTACTCTATATTGGTTAGAGAAAAACTCTTCAATAAATTTAAAGCTGACTTAGAAATTGAAGCCGATATTACCGAAGAGCAGCTTGTTGGTTATACCATAACCGTCATTGGAATACCTACTTTAGATCTTCCGATGTCAATAATTGATGGTGATATAGGAGTGTTCGCTTATTCCTTGGAAGTAAATAGAGGTAGCAGCGAAAATAGCATTGAACTAAGATCAAAAAAAAGAGTCCAAGGCGAACGAGCAATAGAGCAGCTGAAGGAGCTCAGAGAGAAGAGTACTAGAAAAAGAAAAATATTTAATCAATTAGAAGCTAATTATATAAATAAGAAAAAAGAATACATGTCCACTATCTATCATCTATCAGCAGCTGTTTCAATACTTAACGATGCCATTGTCAAAAGCATACAAAAAGACCCCATCGAAATTATACTTCCTGTGCATGACATTCATGTTCCCTCTTACTTTTCACCACCATCATTTGATAAAGTAAAACGAGCCGCCGAATACTATGACTTGCACGGCCATTTCATGCCTATTGTTGTTTCATTTCATTATTCCAGGTGGTATGTTCGTGATGGATATACGAATTTGTTGGCTGCTAAAAGATTTGGTATAGAACAAGTCGTGGTTCAGTACAGTCAGCATTTTCATTTTACAAACGGAGGTTTACAAGAGGAAATTGCTGTTACCCAAGAGGATTTGATTTAATAATAATCCATAACACGGGGAGGACTATATGAATCCAAATGATAATCGTCATGAAAATACCCAGAATAAAGAAGACAAGAAAAGCCAAAACCAAGACCAGGATCGGGGACATACGATCATAAATACGGATAAAATTCTTGAAATTTCAAAAAAAGGAAGTCGAAAATATAGACGTACTCTTGATAAACTTTCTAATACATAAATAATCAGTCAAGTTTAAACTCAAGTAGTGCGTTTACGGTTAGTGTTGAAAGTTCTATTTCTGCAGAATAAGGGCCTTTTAATTACGTATATACACATACAACAAAGGTAGCACGATCGAGCACGCTTTATAGGGATGCATGTCCGAATCTTGGGGGCAGTAGTGGTATTACTGAACCTAAAGGGAAGCACCTCCCTGCTTATGATGATGAGTTAAAAGCAACGGTATGTAATCCAAATGCATGGAGGGTTCTTGATACGGACTACCATACCGACGGATATGTGAATGGCTGGAATTTAAAAGCGGAGTAAAGGAGGCGAAGATGATGAAAGAGAAAACATTAACTAGTATCCTTGCAGTTCCATTAGTAGTGGCGGTTGCTTCAGGTTTTTTCTATCTAAACACAGATAAAGTTGTCAGTGCACAGAATGAAACAATTGCAGCTGCTGACAAAGCCACGAATAGTCAGGTGGAGTATATCAAAATATCTGTTTCTTCAAGCACTTATTCCGATAGTTCTTATCAAATAAGAATCCGTGATCGAAAAAACCTAAGTGAAATTACTGAAGATTATGTGGGAGGAGTCCTACAAAATAAAATTATAGTTTCTGAAGAGGGGAAACGAGTAACCTCTATAGGAAGGGATCACATAAGAGGAAAGCTTGTAGGGAACACCTGGGTATTGCCTGCTAACCTGGCTAATGAAAATAAGAGAATTTTAAATATCTCTCTCATGGAAGAACAGAAAAAAGAGATGAAAAATCAACATTGGGTGAAATCTTTACGGCCGCAATCACAATCTAATGACGCATCACTTCAAGAGGTTGTTGCCGAAGACAGTCTTAAAAAAGAGACTGTAACCATTGATACTAATACAGGGCTTCCTGTAAAAAGAGAAGTCTTTGTAAAGGATAAAGAGGGGAATTGGACAGAAGACTCCGTTAGGGTTGAGGAGTATAAGTATTTAAACTCCATGCCAATGAACCTACAAAAGTTGAATGATGAAGTGGAGATCAAAGAAATTACCGCTCCTATTAAAGAAGATAAGTTATTAAAAGGGTAAATGTGAATTTAAGCGATTAAATGGATTGATAATTACCGAAAAAATCTCACAATTTAATGATGAAGTTCCAATCGTTAGAGTGGTAAAAATAAAGCTGATCCAAGAATAAACTGTACCCTCTGTAAAGGACATTTTAAAAAGGGCTTAGGCTGCTTGAAGAAGATGATCTCTGTATTGAACAGGGGTCATCTTTTTTAAATTCCATTGGTATCTGTAATGGTTGTAATAAGTCATATAGTCATCAATTTCACGTCTTAGCTCTTCCATAGTCGCACAGGGTTTGATGGAGGCCTCATCCTTAAAATGACCAAAGAAGGATTCTTGGGGGGCGTTATCCCAACAGTTTCCTCGTCTAGACATCGACTGGTTTAACCCCATTTTCTTAACCATCTTTTGAAAATCAGGATGTGTGTAATGTGTTCCCTGATCCGAATGAATAAAGGCACCCTTTGCTTTTTTAAATCTTCGATTTTTCTTCAGCTTTAGAAGAGTGTCCGTCGCAAGGTCCATAGTGATTCTCTCTGAGACATGATAAGCCAGTATTTCATTGGTTGAACTGGCCTTGATCGTTGATAAATAAGCTTTCTTGCCTGTGCCATAATATAAATAAGTGATATCTGTCAGTAACACCTTGCCGGGGATGTCCTGCTTAAATTCCCTATTCAAAAGGTTAGGAACAACCCGATGTTCCTGAGTCGCCTTTATCATCCTTTTATAGGGATTTGCCTTCCGGAAAGGACATACAATGCCGTATTTCTTCATAATTCTCCGGATCCGTTTCAAATTGTAGACAACCTTAAACTGCCCCTCTAATATCATCTTGATAGAACGGGCCCCTTTCTTGCGTCTTTTGAAACGGAAGGCCTTCAGGATCGTTTCTTTTACCTGTTCATCATCCTGTTCTCGTTGCTTCCGCTTTTCCGCTGATTCGGAAGACCAGTACTTGTAATAGCCACTCTTGGAGACCCCGGCCATTCTGCATAAATGGTTCACCATTCGATGAAGGTCGTATTTCCGGATAACGGTATGGATCAAAATATATTTCTGGCAAGGTGCCCAATCTACTTGTCTTTCAGCCCCCATTCCGCCATACGGATCTTTTTTAACAGTTCGTTCTCCGCTCTTAATAAGGCGTTTTGCGCTTCGAGCCTGGCGTTCTTTTCTTCCAGTGTCAGTTCCCTTCTAAGGGGTCTTCCAGATGATTGGCTCCTTGTATCGTGCAGACCCAAGACACCGTTTTCCCGGAAGCTCGCACGCCATCTTTTTCCCGAGGATCGTACTCGTTGAAGTCCGATTACATGTACATCAAATCCGCATTCCTCAAATATAGCCCTCGGTAGCTTGCCCTTTTTATTTTCTGAAATAAAAAGTTTCTTGAATTCATCCGTATATGTAATACCTTTTGATGTAACTGACTTAACATAAAGATTGTTAGAAAGCTGTTCGATTTCTTTCTCTGTAAATGTCTTTTTACTCATTCCAGTTCCACTTCCCATTTTTCTCAATATATAAAAAGTACCCTACGGAGAGACTTTTTTAAAGTGTCTACTCTATAGGGTACAGTTTACAGAGGGATTGCTCTAATCTTCTATGCCCCTACAGCAGCGTCTGGTGCGGCCAGTTGGCGGCCGCAGCCGGGCAGAGCCAGTCCGGACATTGCCCTGCCTCAGCTCCGCCCGGCTAAAAGCGTGAGGGCGCACTGCGCTACGCTTCGCGCACCTAGTGGCTTCGAAATGACCCGGCTCTATGCTGATGAAAACGAAAAAGGGTCGCATTAACCATTACACTCTTCGAAATCAGTTTCAATCGCTACATGCTTTAACACCCGATCACAAATACCAGCTATTTTCCAGCGGCGGAACCGGTTGTACGCCGAGGACCAAGAAGGATAATAGTCTAGAATATCCCCCATGATGTTCCTGTTCCAGGTAACCCACAACATCGCGTTTAGCACCACCCGATTGCTCTTCATCCTTCTTAATTTACCATCTTTAACTTTGTTTTGTTGTTTGAATACACATCATAAATCAAACCTCCGATTTATCTATTTAAGTGAAAAGTTAACAGAATATTCAAATTCACTACCATTATAAGGTAAATATTGAATGCAAAATAGAATAATAGTGCTATAATTAGGATGTTATTTACAACCGAGGGGGTGAATTAATGGAATATTTTACTGTTGATTTGAGTCCTTATTACAACAACATAGGATGTAGTTATCCTAATGCTCAAGGTGACTTTACAGGTTTTGGCTCTAGTTACCCAGGTGAGCAATTTCCACAGCTTGACAAACATGTTTTTGAGGTCCAAAGCTTTCCTTTTATTCTGTTTGCTAGAGAGAGGCAGCCCAACAATGTGGAATTCTTCAGTCAACGGATTGCTGTTCCTCAGCGTGTATATAATGCGATGAATGTATTGGGAGCCTCCGATAACGGGTCTTTTTATGAATACATAACCTTCTACAGACTCGGGGAAGCAACTGCGAAATATAGGCTGGGATTAAGTGACTGGATTGCGGACAGCCCACGCTTTGAAGAAAAGGAGGGGCTTCGGTGCACGGGGCTATGCAGATCCGATAAAATGATTAATACCTTGAATCCAGTGATATGGATGCAGGTGATTCGTTTTCAATCTCCGCTTGTTTTTGACGAGATTTTGCTACCGGATAACATGTGCATGCACATGTTCTCATTAACATTAGAAGGAGGGGAAGAGCTTGTTTGAGATGGAATTCCGCAAGAATCCTCTGCCCGGTGAGAATTGCTATATCATGGCCTTGAACAATATTTTGGATTATAAAGGTTTCTCCAAGTTTTTATCCTTGTGGAAGATATGTGGTTTGTTTTACGATGCCAACCCGGGCCATGCGATTGGAATTCTCAGCCCCCGCGACCTGTCCATTCAGGAGGAAATGCGTCTGATTCACGGTGTCGAGCTGTACACATTATCAAGCGATGATGTTGACGAGGTTATCAGCAACGTAATTCGGATCATCGAGGACAACGAGCCAGTACTGGTGTTTGTAGATGCTTATGAGCTGCCTTACCATCTATGCTACCATAAGAACCATGTCAAGCATTGTATTACCTTGCTGGACTACAGAAATGATGGGTTTCTGTTTCTTGACGATCATCATCAAGTCAAAAGCGAGTTAAGCCACGGGATTTTAAAAGCGGCAATGTGTCTGGATCATGAGAGCATCAACAACAAGCACGGCAGTTTCAAGGCAAGATGGATTTATTGCGAGAACGCGAGTAAAGACATGAACAGAGAAAATTTTTTACGGGTAGTCCGCCATAACACAAGCTTATTAAGTGGAAGCGACGGGGTCTTGGACTATGTACCGGATTTCCATGAACAGAGTGGGCTGGACAGCATTAGTGTCTTGCTGGAGGATTTGGATGCTATAGACCGAAGCCCGAGAGACCTTTATGCTGAGGAATTACAGGGAATTCATCATTACATTAACTTTGTGGCCAACAGCCGATATTTGTACTGCGAGTTTTTAAAAGAGGGAATCCCATATCACCATAATGTTCAGCACTTAATTGAAAAATACAGTCTTAGTGGACAAAGTTGGAAGATAATATCTAATATGGCTTTGAAAATGATCTATGCCACTGATCGAGCAGCAATGTTCAACCGATTGATGAACAAATTTCGAGAGGCGCAATCCTATGAGCAAGAGGCATTAAACGTAGGCGAATCTATTGCTGGATAGCACGACATCATGGACAAATGTCCAATTCATACTGTTGAAGGTGATTTTAGATGATCGAGGTTTCTGGACTAACCAAAGAATTCAAGGTGAAAGCGAGGTCAAAGGGCTTTCTTAATCAAACCCGTTCCTTCTTCAAACCACTTTATCATACCGTCACCGCTGTAGATCATATTGATTTCTCGATCGAAGATGGGGATGTGGTCGGATTTATCGGTCGCAACGGGGCGGGAAAGTCGACGACGATTAAAATGCTCTCCGGCATTCTATATCCTACTTCCGGCAAAGCGCTGGTGGAGCAAATCGAGCCCTACAAGAATAAAAAGCATAATGCAAAAAACATCGGCGTTGTCTTCGGCCAACGGACGCAGCTATGGTGGGATATTCCAGTTGCCGATACGTTTGAACTGTTCAAACGGTTATATAAAATCACCGACAAGGATTATAACAAAAGAGTAGCGCTTTTCCGTGAAATGTTCAGTATGGATTCTTATATTGACAAGCCTGTGAGACAGCTAAGTTTGGGGCAGCGGATGTGTGCAGATCTGTGTGCAGCAATGTTGCACAATCCTAACGTAATTTTTCTTGATGAGCCCACCATTGGTCTTGATGTAATCAATAAAGAGAACATGCGCAATTTTGTAAAATATATTAATGAGGAATTTAATACTACGTTTATTATCACCTCCCACGATCTTGTTGACATCGAGAATTTATGCAACAAGGTTATGATCATTGAACAAGGAAAGCTGATCTATCAGGGGGATCTGCAGCAATTAAAAAGTAAGTACAGCACAAGAGCCAGCATTCTGTTCACCTGTCGGAATTTGAAGCTGGATGAAGCGCGGAAGATCTTCGACGGCGCGGTGGAAATGAACTGCACTGGCGAAATGCTAACGGTGGTGTATAACCCTCTGAAGCATCAGAAGGTTGCGATAATCAGCGAAATAATAAAGCATTTCGATGTTCTAGACATCACGCTGAAGGAAACCAGCCTGGAGGAAATTATCAAGCAAATTTACACAAACTAGATCGGTTTTTAGGGAGGCGCAAAAGTGTTCTTTTATCTTACCTTTTTCGTCAACACCTTTAAGGTGACCTTCTCCTATCGTATGAACAGCTTACTCAAAATGATCAACAGACTGATTTTTATGGTTGTGCAGATCGAGATATGGAAGATTGTGTACGGATATGATTTTTCCAAAAGGATTTCAACCGATTACGGCCTCATATCACTTAAGGATATGATTGCTTATACGATTGTAAGCCATTTTATTTTTATTGCTGTACAATCGACGTCCTTGAAATCAGTCAATGAGAAGATTAACAGCGGTGATATTGCCCTTTATTTAATCAGACCCTATAGCTTTTTGACTTATACGTTCACGGAGACGGTAGCGGTAGCTTTGGTTTCGTGTATGATTCAGGGTATTCCGCTGCTTGTGTTCGGTATATTGTTTTTCAACCTGCATGCAGGTTCTTGGGCAACACTGGGCCTATTTGCTTTATCCCTCATCGGAGGTTTTATTATATTTTTCCAGCTTAGTTTTTTATGTAGTATTATTGCGTTCTGGGTCGTTCAAACCGGTCCGATCGATACCATTTTAAGCGGAATTATCAAGATTTTTTCCGGCGCATGGATTCCGCTGTGGTTTTTCTCCTCTTTTTTCCTGAAGTTGTCCAACGTTCTGCCATTCAAGACGATTTACTTTGCGCCGTTGTCCATCTTTACACATAAGCTATCTGGTCTGGAAATACGCAATACGTTTGCGGTTCAACTTTTATGGATTCTAATCTTGTTCGTCCTAGGAAGAGTAGTTTGGTATTTCGGGCAAAAGAAGCTAGTCATTCAGGGAGGATAATATGGAGGAACTCGGACTGTATTTGCAGTTTATCAAGACATATATGAAATCTAAGCTGGAGTACAAGTTTTCCATTGTGGTCGAAATCTTTGCCAATATTATCAATATCGGCGGGTTTTATGTTTTTTTGACGGTCATCTTTACACAGGTGCAAAGTATCAAAGGTTGGGAATATTATGACATTTTATTTCTTGTCAGCCTCAACTGGCTGTGCAACGCCATAAGCGGCTTTTTCTTCTGGGCTCCGAGCGTCAGGCTCGGCGAGATGATCCGAACAGGAACATTCGATACTCTGCTTGTCAGACCAATCCATCCCTTGAAATTTTATATATACCGCCAGTTCCAATACACCTTTATTGGCAGGCTCCTTATCGCTGTGTTTTTTTTGATCTATAGCCTCGCCCATTTAAGTTTAAACTGGACTTTTTTCAAGGCCGTCTTCTTTTTCATTGTCATTGTAAGCGGCGCACTCATTCACGGCGCGCTGTTAATCATCATAAGTACTACCGCCTTCTGGATTGTAAGCAATGAGGATGTCGTAAATTTTATAGCTTCATATGATGGCATACGTACGTTGATTGATTTTCCGTTGGCAGCTTTTCCTTCCTTCATCCAGGTTATTTTTACATTTATGCTGCCCTTTGCTTTTGTCAATTACTATCCTTCGATTTACTTTCTCAACAAACAGGAGAGTTATTCTCTGTTTGCTCCCTATCTGCAGTTTGGAAGTCCCGTTGTGGCTGCGCTGTTGTTCGGCGTTGCTGTCCTGTTATGGAATTGGGGACTCACCAAATATAATAGCGCCGGCGCTTAAGGCGCTCTATGCTTCAACCAAACTATCTAAGGAGTGGAGAGCATGAACCAGGCAAAGGAAGTAATCTTCTCGAACCGAGTCACGGATGTATGGGACTACCCCAAGCTGAGCATCTACAATAACGAGAAGGAGCGGGACCCGAATTATTTCGCTTTTTTGTCCACAGATAACAAATCGTTTACCCGCGATATGCGGCTATATGTCCATATCCCGTTCTGCCAATCCTTCTGCTCGTTTTGTCAGTTCTATAAAGAGCCTTGCAATAACGAGGAGATGATGAGGCAATATGTTGATGCTGTGGTAAAAGAATTGCAGTTTTATGCGGGCACACGCTATATGTCGGATGCGACGGTCAGTTCCATTTATTTTGGTGGGGGCGACCCTTCGTGCCTAAAATATGAGTACTTTGAACAGATTATGGCTGCCATCAAGCGCGATTTCCGGGTAACGTCGGACGTCTCCATTACAGTTGAAGGCAATGTCAAGTTTTTGCTGGATAGACACAGACTGGCGATGTATATGGAGCATAAAGTATCCAGAATCAGCTTCGGAGTCCAAACCTTTAATGAATCAATCCGCAAGAAACTGCTGCTAAAGCCTTCTCTGACGGATATCCACCATCTAATCGGATTATTCAAGGATTTTCATTTTTCAAATTACACCTTTGACCTCATGTACAATCTTCCAGACCAGACCATAGATGACTTGGCTTCAGACATTGAACAGGCTATTCAGCTTGATCCCCACTTTATTGACTTCTTTAATTTGAATATTTATCCAAATACCCGTTTTTATGAGACCGTGTATCAGAAGGATGTCTTCAAACTCAAACCCAGTAAAGCGAATGAATACCGGATGGTCAAGCATATTCATGAGGATATGACACGCCGCGGTTACGACAGAGTCTGTTCGGTGACGTACTCCCGGAGGGAGCGAGAGCCGCATTTCGGCTTAAAACAGTTTTTGCAAGGATCGGACATGCTCGGAATCGGAGCCTCCGCACGCAGCTTTTTGTACAACAAATCGTATCGGAATGTCTGCTCAGTTCAGCAATATATCGGATTAGTGGAAGAGAATCGTCTGCCGGTCGAGACAGGTCTGAGCTTGGGAGAGGAGGAGATCAGCACCAGAAGAATTGTCCTGTTCCCTACGCTGCTCCGGATGAAACAAGAGGACCTCCCGGACCGCACGGATTTTCTCGACAAGATCAATATACTGATTCGCTCAGGTTACCTTGAAGAAGACGAAGATTATATCAGGCTCACTGTGGAAGGGGGCAACTGGGTAGGCAATATTCAAAAATTTCTATACGAAGATAAATGGAGAGAGACGGAGTTCTCTACTTTTCTCACGTCGGTCAAAGCAGGTAAAAGCGCATACAATCAGGATTTGATGGGAGTAAGGAAATCGATCGCTCGGACGGAGAAAGAGGGGCTTTCACAATGAGCACACGACTTGGTTGCGTAGTCATTGGAAATTCGGAGTACAATGTTCCAGAACGCTTGTTGACCTCCGATCCCATCTCTCAAAGCTGCTGCAGACGGCAATATATAAGGTATAAGGGACAGATGCTATACTACAACCAGCTTTTTTCCCGGCTTCGCACGACGGAAGCGCTTGACCTTAATCCGCAAGGCTTTCGCCAAGGAGATTTTACGGTCAACGAAATCCCGTATTATCCAGCCGTCTTTCTGGCTAATTATTTATACAAGCACGGGATTCTCACGGAATACGTTAATCATTTTGATATTGAGAAGGAACGCGTGGTGGAATTGCTGGGGCAAAAACCAAAGGTGGTGGCGATCAGCATCGGACCTTCTGTAAATCCACTGCCGCTCATCAAAATTGTTAAATTTGTCCGGAGCCTCTCTCCGGAGAGCAAAATCATCGTGAATGGTCTGTATGTTTACAATAAATGGGCTACATCCGGACAGGAGGAATGGACTCGAACCATACGCGTAATCGGCGCCGACTTCTATGTCATTCATATCCCCGGGGAGCGGACAGTCTGTGAACTGGTTAAAGGCATTGAGGCCGGCGCTTTTTTAAGTGGAGTTCACAATGTGTATAGTTACGCTGACGGAGAAATATGCTGCAATGGCTTCGAGGATATCGAATCAGAGCTTGATTCATACTGCATTGACTGGGAGGGGCTTGGAGGGCAGATTGCAAGCCCGATTGTGGCCATGAGTACCAGTAAAGGCTGTCCATTTCACTGTTCCTTCTGCAATTTTCCAATCAAGAACCGCCTATTTCAAACAGCTACGGTAGACACGCTGGAGAAGCAACTGCAGCAGCTTGAGCGACAAGGAGTGCGATTCATCCTTTTTAATGATGATACGTTTAATGTTCCTCTGGGCCGTTTCAAGGCGTTGTGTCGGATGATGATAGATAAAGGGTTCTCCTTCCGCTGGTTCAGCTATTTCCGACTGAAGGAATGCGACGAAGAGGCTGTTGCGCTGATGAAGGAGAGCGGCTGTACAGGTGTTTTTCTCGGGCTCGAATCTGCAGACGACACCGTGCTTCGCAATATGAATAAGCGGGCTCGTCTTGAGAATTACCGGAAAGGGCTGGCGTTGTTGAATCAATACGGTATAACTAGCTTCGCCTTTTTCCTTGTTGGATTTCCCGGTGAAACGGAGGAAAGCGTTCGAAGAACCGCCGAATTCATAGACAACGCCGGGATCACCTTTTTTACGGCAAATCTTTGGTATGCCGATACAAGCACCTCTGTCTATCAGATGAAAGAATCGTACGGGCTGTCGGGGAAGGATTTTAACTGGAAGCACGCCACGATGGACAGCTTGCAGGCCTCGGATTGGGCTGATTACTTGTGTCTGAATGTGAAGAATGCCATCTGGATTCCTAACGAGAACTTCGGTTTTCAGGGAGTGCCGTATTTGATGAGCAAAGGGTACTCCATGGAGTCGATCAAAGTCTTGCTGAAGGATGCATCCACTCTTATGGCGGGAAATTGGGGGCACAGGGTCACAGACACGGCAATTCTTGAGCGGATGAGTCAGGTGTTGAGTTTTACAGGGCCGATGGATGAGGAGAAGAGAGCCTATGAACGTATTTGACGATATCACTGAGCTGGTCGGCAACACACCGATTGTCAGACTCCGCAAATTGGCGCAAGGACTTTCGGTAAATGTATTTTTAAAACTGGAATTTATGAACCCGGGGGGGAGCATTAAAGACCGTGCTGCACTCCACATGCTTAGGGAGGCCGAAAAGGCCGGTAAGCTGACTCCGGGTTCGCTGATTATTGAAGCGACAAGCGGCAATTTGGGTATTGCTCTTGCAACAATATGTGCAGCTCGCGGATACTCGTTGATTCTAGTTATTCCAGATACGATGAGCTCCGAGAAAATAAAGCACATCAAAGCGCTTGGAGCGGAGGTGGTATTGACCCCTGGTGTGTTTGGAATGACTAAATCTTTCCAGGAGGCCGATCGTCTACACGTGAAGCATCCCGGTTCATTTGTACCGAGGCAGATTAGCAATCCTGCCAATCCGGCCGTTCACAGAGAGACGACAGCTTTGGAGATTTGGAATGACATGGACGGGGAGGTCGATATGCTGGTAGCTGGAGCAGGAACGGGAGGGACTATCAGTGGGACAGCGGAAAAATTAAAGCAACTAAATCCTGCAATAAAGGTTGCTTGTGTTGAACCAGCTGGCTCCCCGGTGCTGTCAGGAGGGAAAGCAGGACCGCATAAATTGCAAGGAATAGGCCCCGGTTTCATTCCCGCTAATACCCGCACGGAATATTTCGACTGGATTGTTCCGGTCAGCGATGAAGCGGCGCTGGAAACGACCCGCCGGCTGGCAAGGCAGGAGGGGCTATTCGTGGGCATTTCTTCAGGAGCAGCCGTATATGCAGCGCTTGAATTGTCCAAGGAATGCTCCGGAGGCAACATTGTCGTTATAGCCCCGGATGCAGGAGAACGCTATCTAAGCACAGAGTTATTTTGTGAAGAGGAGAGATGAACAATGAGTGTATTGACAACCATTAGTGATTATTTGAGACGGGAGCTGGCCTCAGACCCAGGATTGGATTGGGATGAGCATACGAACTTGCTGGCGAGCGGTATCCTGGATTCGCTGTCCATCGTAAGATTAATTGTTTTTCTGGAGGAAGAGTATCAGATCAGTCTGGACAATTATCTGGAACTGAAAAATTTCGAGTCTGTTTCCGCTATGGCGGCAGTTATTGAGCGTGAAACCCGTGAAATTAAGTAGGGACCACAGCGTTTAAAGGAGGACGTTATGAGCCAGTTTCTAGAACCGGACCAAAAACGGATGTTTCACAACATAGTGGAGTTTGCGCGCAAGGAGTTGAGTAATGATGGCAACGAAGTTTTCAGCCGCGATAAATGGGTTAAGTGCGCAGACTTTGGCCTGTTTGCGATCAGTATTCCTGAAAGTGAAGGAGGACTAGCAGAGTCGGCGTCGGATTCACTGACAGCTCATTATGCCCTCGGTTACGGATGCGCCGATAACGGATTTTCCTTTGCGGTCAACAACCATTTGATTGTAGCGGAGGGGATTTTCCCGAGAGTGGCCGATCAAGAGCAAAAAAACATATATTCACAAAAGCTTATTGATGGTTCGCTGATCGCATCTTATGCAATTACGGAGGCTGATCACGGCAGCGATTCCTTTGGGCTGAATATGCGCGCCAAAGAAGTAAACAACGGCTTCGTGCTTGAGGGAAGCAAGCTCTACATCTCCAATGCAACCATAGCGGATGTATTTGTTGTTGTTGCCAGAACGGAGCAGGCATCAAGTCCGCTTGGGGCACTGTCCGCATTTATTGTTCATAAAGAAGATATGGGAGTTACAATTGGCAAGGAAATTACCAAAATGGGTTTAAAGGGCTGCCCAATGGGGGAACTGGTGCTGAAAGATTGCTTCCTTCCCGGCAGCCGTCTGTTGGGTGCAGTTGGCGATGGCGTGATAATTGGAAATTTGGCAATGGAATGGGAGAGAACTTATGTCTTTGCCAGCCACCTGGGGACTATGCAGAGAATAATGGAAGAGTGCGTTAAATATGTTAATTCGCGAAGACAGTTTGATAAAACAATTGGGTCTTATCAGCTGACATCCAGTAAAATAGTGCAAATGGGAGTCGCCTTGGAGTTTGGTCAGCTATTAATGGGGCAAATAGGAAAGCTGCGGGATAAAGGAAAAAATACGTACCGTGAATCATCCATGTTCAAATATCATGTTGGGGAAACCTACGCCCAAACGGCTCTCGATGCCCTTCAAATCTTCGGCGCATATGGCTATAGCGCCGAGAGCGGTGTCGAGCGACAGGTTCGCGATGCGTTGGCCGCCAAAATCTATTCAGGCACATCAGAAGTTCAAATGGATATTCTAGCTCGTCTGATGGGCGTAAAGGCCGAGGTTCCAACAGCCGATGGCCGAGAAAGGATCACGCGCTAATGAAAATATGCTCTTTGGTACGTCTGTCGACCGAAATAATGGATAAATCAAACGCAGGCCTGTTGACAAATCCTGACTATAGTCTGTACCCCGTTAAGTTCGCGAAGATGTTCAGCAGCAGCCATCCGGGTTCCAGGTTCGATTGCCTGTCGATGGCTCCGCATAAGCATGCGGATTATTTAAAGATATGCTATGAATACGGTGCAGAACAGGTTTATCTGCTAAACGACAAGCGTTTTGCAGGGGCGGATACCTATGCGACCTCACTGGCATTGGCGACGGCGATTAATCGTTGTGTCGGGGGAGCCGATCTTGTTGTTTGCTCCATGCAATCGTCTCAAGGGGAGACCGGACATATCGCGGGCTCCCTGGCGTCCCGTTTGGGGCTTCCGTTCGCTGTTGGTGTCATCGAGGTGCGTGAATGCTGCACCGATTATATGGTGCTGGTTCAAGACCACGGCGATTATGCAGAGATCATCAAGCTACCGTTTCCGGCCGTCATTTCGCTGCATCGCAACTTTTCTTTTGAGGAGCGGCTATGTCAGATTAATCTGATCGATGTCAGAAAAGCCCGCAGGAAATCCGTCTGTGAGCTTAATCATGCCGATATTGACCTGATGCCGAAGAATTGCGGATTGATTGGTTCGAATACAAGAATGCTGGCTGGTACGAAGGCCCCCTTTCAAAAGGTTAAGGAGCATCGAAGCTGCGTGGGGGACACAGAAGAACAATGCAAATTGTTGTTACAACTTTTGGATTTGTAGAAAGGGGGAGGGCATTGCCGCGTAACAAAGTATTTTTTATATACGATTGCCTTGATAATTCTGTGCATACCGAGCTTGTGTTTGCCCGCATCATCCATGAGTCAGTACCAAGGTTGGCCTTTTCCTGTCTTCCGGAGATTCATGTTGTTGGTCCGAGTACATTGGCGGAGCGTTTTCTTCTGGAAGGAGGGGGCGTGCATATTCATCAGGTTCATGCCGTTGGCCCTACTGGACTCGAAGTAATGTCGCTCCCACGATATTGCCACGAAATTTACGAAGTCATCGGGGCAATCAGGCCGGATTATATTTTTGCAGCATCAAGCACATTGGGGCGTACGATCACTTCCTGGCTGTCGGTTCAGTTGGATACCGGCGTTGTTGCCGATGCGATCGAATTCAGATATGACGAGGTTACCGAGCATTTGGTTTATACACGTTCAACGGACAATGATTCGCTGCTGTCGACGATTGCATTTAATCGTTTTCCCGAAATCGCCTCAGTTCGGCCAAAATACACCGAACTTCCGTCATTGAGTTCGTTGCTTCCGATTCCGGCCTCGCGCCTGACGGCCAATACCGTCTCAACCGGCACAACGGATGGAATTGAGGTTTTATCCAGAACATGGTTGGGACGAACCAATGCCTACAGCAAAGTTATCATTGGTGTTGGACGAGGCGTGTCTAACTGCGCGCTATCCTCCATTCGTCGATTTACAGACCATTTTGGCATCCCGTTGATGTGCTCCAGGCCGTTAGTAGAGGATCAGCGCTTCCCGCTGGATTTGCAGATCGGGCAAAGCGGACAGTCTATTCGTGCGGATTTATATATAGCGGTGGGCATCTCGGGCGCTACCCAGCATATGCTGGGTACGGCGCAATGCAAGACAGTTGTTGCAGTTAATAAAGACCCCGGGGCGCTTATCCACCACTATTCAGATATCAGTATCATCAACGATGCTGAGAAGGTTTTCTCTGCTTTGGCGGACATGGCAATTAACAGGAAGGAGGCCACCTATGAAGCAAGTGATTGTTCCCGTTGAGAAGGAGCCAGATGAGGAATTGAAACGAATGCTGGGTTTTGCCGGTGAGAAAATTGTTGATATCCAGTATGCTCACGATCGGATCGAGCTGACCCTTAAGGACGATGCGGAGCCGCACAAGCTGCTACATGGTATTAGAAAGATGATAACAGCGTATGATCGTGTAATTTCCAGCGATGAAGTACTCTTCTCCGTTAAGCGTAGGGCATTGTATTACAAGGAGGATCAACTGATGGAGGCCGGTTTAGTGCGAAGATACGGGGAAGGGTTAATAAGTCTGGCCGGATCTGCACTGAAGCTGTATGAATTTTTGGACCGTTGTTTCTTGCAGCTACTCGAAGGATATGAGACGAATCGGCGCAAATACCCTGTGCTGCTGCCTCTCACAACATATACCAGCACCAGATACCTGGCTACGTCGCCTCAGTATGCCATGTTTTGTTGCCCTGCCAAGGAATCTATGGACGATATAAGTATGCTGCAAAAGCAAGTCGGCATCGGCGATTTTGCTGATTTGTTAGATCGCCCTAAGTACGCTTTCTCGCCCTCAGCCTGCTTTCATTTGTACGAAGAACTGAGGGGAGAAACTCTTGTAGGAAACACAATCTACACGTTTCGTCAAAATGTGTTTCGAAACGAAGGTAGGTTTAATTGGGGAGAGTTGACCCGCCTGAGGGATTATACGGTCAGGGAAGTGGTTTTTATCGGAGATGATGAGTCCGTATATGAGTTCAGAGAAGATATGACGGGGAGGATCTTGCAGCTGTTGGAGCAACTGGAACTCGATTTTGAAATAAGAGTGGCCTCAGACCCTTTTATCGTTCCAGAGATGCAAAAATATAAAACTGTGCAAGCCAGAAACAGGTTAAAATATGAGTGTAAGATCGTTAAGGATGACAGTTCATCAATCGCCTGTGCTTCGCTAAATATGCATGGACCTGCTTTTTCCCAAGCGTTTCAATTCAGCGTGAACGGCAAGGAGCGCACCGCTTCCGGTTGTATCGGGTTCGGACTGGAGCGGTGGGTGATCGCTTTTCTCTTACAGCACGGATGCGATGAGGAAGCTTGGCCGGACGAAGTGCGCAAAGGAATTGCTTTGGGAGATGAATGGCATATTGCAAAGAGATGGGAGTGAGCGATGCAATGAGGATTGAGCATCACAAAGAAGCCGTTCTTCGCCTGCAGGGTGTCCTTTGTACTAATGTCTATGATTTAAGAAACAATTATGAACTCCTTACCTTGTTGGTTCCTATTAATCTGTAAAGAAAATAAGAAAGACGTCGTTTCTGTAGTGAACTGACCTCTGTCAAGTAGATAGTAATAAAAAAGCAGCACTAAGCAGCCTGAGTCCGGTACTCATACGGACTTAGTGAAACGACCACATGCCAACCAGAGATTCTGGCTAACATGATAATACGAAAACTCGACAGCCTGAGGCGGTCTAAATGACCGCCTACATGCTCACTTTATTCAAAAGAATCCATTTCATCAACCGCATTATTTTGCTCGTCGTTTCCAATATGAGTATAAAGTGTCGTTGTTTTGGGATCAGAATGACCAAGTATATCTTGAACAAGTCTTAGGTCCTTTTTAGTTTTATACAGTTGAGTTCCAAAAGTGTGTCGAAGTTTATGAACACTCAAAGGTTTTCCATAGGCATGTGAATATTTATTCACCATTTTTTGCATCGCGTTTTTCGTCATAGGTTTACCGCCTTTAGTTAGAAACAGAGCCGTTTCTGAAGCAAGTGGTTGGTATCTCGAATTGCGAATTCTCATGTACTCCTCGAGGTCCAGCTTCGAACGTATAGAGAAGGGGACGGACTGCATTTTCTCGCCCTTACGGTCCACAAGGACGCGTTTTGAATCCCAATCGATGTCTGTCAGGGTTAATGTAGCTACTTCATTTACGCGAAGTCCTGAGCCTAATATGAGACTTACAATGGCAGTGTCCCTTTCCCGGTTATCTTCGTACCAAGATAGATGCCTTTTAGTGAGTTCAGGTAGCCTGCCATAATCGTAAGCTACAAAACGACGAAATTCTTCCACTATTTAATTTTCCATGATATAAATATATCATGCTAAAAGTCTAACGAACGGCCATCATTCGGTCAAAAGTTATTTAATAAACAGTCTCTTTTCACAGGTTATAATAACCATTTATTGTCCAAATACTATGAATAGATATTATTACAGGAAAAAACAACTACTATATCCCTCTATTTTACAAGTATATATAATTCATGTTAGTATATTGATGAAAATACCAAATATATGAAGAGAGTTGCCAACACCGTAGAATCTTCTATAACTTCAGAGACTAAGATAGACTTGGAAAATGGAATTGTTGATGAAAGAGTAGAGCAAGAATTAAGACAAGTTGATTATGATGACCTTTTCAAAACTGTAGGCACTAATCTTGGAATGGTCGATACTCAACGTCCATCTGGGGAAGTAAGTACACAAGGCTGGAGATCAAAGTTCGCAAAGGAAGTAGCGTTAGAATTAATTTCTAAACTGAAAAATATTGGATCACGTGCTTGGAATGAACAGATAAAAATTTATGTAGATAAGATACCACTTTTGACCGACGGTGCAAAAGAAACTTTGAAATATTATCTTGGTTATCAAGTAATAATGCAAGCTTTGGATATCATGGTAGATTTCACAGGCACAGCAGAGGACGGTCTTGCTTACGCCTTAAAATATGTTGGGTTGCCTGCGTGGTTGGCCGAACCCGCATCCAGAGCTATTGTCTTCTTCTTGCTGTAAAATCGGAAAAAAGGGGGACTAAACGTGTACATACTCGCATTGATTATACTTATTACTACAGGTTTGGTATCCATAGCTGATATTTTGTTTGATATAAAAGATTCCGGTGAAGGAATCAGGTTGATGGTTAAAACTTCACAGGCTCTATTCTTTTTATCATTGTTGTTTTTTACAGTAAAAAGCGGTACCAAGAAAAGAGACTGAACTCGTCACACACAGAAAAAGGGTGGAGTTGATAAACTATATCAACTCCACCCTTTTTAGTTATTCGTCGTACGTGTTGATATAACCACTGCTTCTATTGGCTTAGCAAACAACTTCACTTCCATTGTTTGTTTGTTATTTAATCACTTCCAGTCTCAATGCAGCAGCTAAAATACTCAATACCTCGATCTTGATCCTCCTAAACGTGCCCTCGCTAATCCCCATTTCCCCGCAACTAATGTAATCAAACTCTCCTCATCATCCAAATAACTGCGCTGGATAACCTCTCGTTGTATACTGGACAAATTGCTCATTGCAAGCTCCAGCAGCCGATCTTTAGCCAGAAGCTTTGCCTCCCTGTTCACGTTGCATGTGGCGATGTTCTCCGTTTGCTTGGATATTTCATTTGTCGATTGATGCTCTCTATATGAATACGCCTAAGTAATTGCTGCTTCCCGACGTACAAAGCCAATCTGACGATTCTGACGAACTGTTTCCAAATATTCCTCCACCGCAAGGATGGTTGCTTTTTCGTCGACTAAGTCCTCCTGGTAACCATATTCCAATAAAAATTTTCGATAACCCTTAGTCATAGCGTGCTGCTCCTTAGGGAGATTACCTTGATGTAAATTGACTAAAATAAGATATATATTTCGAATATTCTGCTGAAGATGAGGCATTAGAAAGGTACTTCTTTATAATGAGGAGGAGCTGTATTTAATAAATATAAGTCAGAGGTCGTAGGGATTAAGTCTTCTAATTCATATAACAATTAGTAATAAAGATGGTTTTCCATAAATTTGAATAATGTTATTATGTCTTAATGAACTCAACCGAGGTAAATTATGACAACAATTAAAGTGACACCTGAACAACTTATAACTGTCTCTAAGAAATTTGAGCTTGCGCAGCAAACGGCGATGCAAATGAATAGTCAGTTATCGCAGCAAATTTCGTTTATGGAACGATTTTGGGAGGGGATAACAAAGGAGCAATTCTATTATAGTTTCCAAACATCTCAGAAGAATATGGCTGACTTTGTTACACTAACAGATTCGATTGCTAGAGAACTACGGCAGCATGCAAATAAATTTAGATTAGCAGATATGATGGAGGATGGGAATCTAGACCCAGGTTGCTTGCCACCTCCACCGAATACTTGCGCAGTTCCTGTTGCAGATACACGAAATGCGCTCCAGAAATCGGCGGATAGCTTAACGGAGCTTGGTCAGGATTTTGTAGCAGCTAATTCAGAACGATATGAGAAAAAATTTGATTCAGTATGGAGCTTCCTAGATTATATGTCGTACGGCATTCCGAAGGGAATGTATCAAGGGTACATGGAACGGGCAGCTAAACAAAACGATTCATGGAATGATATGCTCAATTTCGGTACATTTGGTGTAACGGGCATGATTCAGGGAGCATTTAATCCCACAAATGCATGGTCAAAAGAACATATGGCAAATTTGATTGGTACGGCTAGTTTGATGATAGGTTCTACGACAACTAAAGCGCTGATTAAGCCCAAGAATATTTTGGAGGGATCTGTTAAGTATGAAGGTGCTAAAAGTACAAATATTTTAAAAGAAAGCGAACAGCACCCTACTTTTAACACAGAGACAAGAGATGGAAAAGGCTTTACTGGTGCTGGCTCAAAGGATTATGATACATTTGCAGAAGCAGAGTACCAATCAATAAGAAAATTAAAGATGAAGGATATTGAGGAGGTTGCTCGTAATACAAGTCTTAGTATTGATGAAATAAGAACTATGAAAAAGCATTTATTTTTTGGTAAGCATGAAGTACCTCAACCGGGAGGAATAGAATTTAGGCTTGAACGATTTACTGCTGATGATGAGATTGCTTTTGCATGGAAAACAGCCCAAAAAGGAGAGCTATCTCCTGAACAAAAAACATGGTTCAAGCAATTGGCTGAACATGAGCTAACAGAACGTAAATTAATGGCAGAAGGGCAGAAGTACCGCACGCTTGAATCTTGGAATCAAGAAAAGGGAACCTACGAAGGTTATCCGCCCGGTGCTCACGAAAATGCCCCTTCTCAACCCAATAAATCCTTTCCAGGCTATGAAGATTATTACTTTAAAAATATGTTTAAATAAGCGAGGTTAAACCATTTGGGAAGAATACTTAATCAAGCTGTAGAGCGTTTGTCTTCAATTCATTTTGAAAGTTTAGGGGATCAGCTGTGTGATTCACACCATATTTTGGTCAGTGAATATTTCAGAAGAGTCAATGCATTTATAGAATCTGCATCTGTTTCTGTCGATAAGTATCCCATATTTAGTATCGCTAGTGTGCTTGGAAAAACAGTTAACCTTGATATATCTAAAGTGTGCCCCAAACTTGAAAAGCTAGAGAACATATATATCAAAGCTTTGAGTTACTGTTACTTGGAAATTTCCGCATTAGCTGATCAAGGAATCAAAGAAGCATTAGACCATGTAGATTTGTATGAACCGATAATTAAATTCCTTGAAAGGGGGGGGAGTTTTTATATACGTCAAGGTGAAATGCTTGTGGGTAAGTCCGCTTATCCTTTGAACTATTGGCGTAATTTAAACATTCCTATTAATGATATTAGTGATAAAGCTTTGAATAATTTAGATAGTGAATGTAAATGAAATAGATGTGAAAATATTCATTAACTGAAATAAACGAAGCCAGAACGTAAACAAAATGCGTTCTGGCTTTTTTTGTGAATCTAAGTATACCAAAGCACTTTCAAACGTATAACAAACCCATCTTTTTACCTATTGAGTAAAGCTGGTTGGGGAACCACACGTACATTTCATTGATGGAATGTTAGTGTTCTAAATTCTCATATGGTAAAAACTAAATATTCATCCCTCTTTGTTATAGGAAATTCTTCATTTCATTAAATGCTAACTCCCTGTGACCTGCTTGGCAATGTTGCTCACCACCTGTTTCTTGTAATGGAAGCAGCATTGATTAATTCTTGTTGGATTTGAGCGAGTCGGCTAATGGGTACGTATTGATCATCTTCTCCAGCTAGTAAAAGAACATCTTGATTAATGAACGCCCCAATGCCTTACATCGTGTGCTTTTCGAAATTTTTAATGAGATCAAAAGGCGTTGCTTCACCGGTGTTTTCCATCCCTTTGGTAATCTTCCAATGCAAATCAATATTGTGAGTCATCATCTGTTCGAATAATGAATTCACTTGATCTACTTCATTACAATCGACTAACTGCACTATGCTCTGGTAAGTTTCTTCTGGCATTCCCATTTTTAAGGCATCTAAACCACAATAGAAAATGTTAAAAGCAACTACTTTATCGATTCTCTTTTCGAAGGCTGCTGCACGCATAGCTAAATAACTGTACTTGCCAATAATCGCTTCAATAATTTGTAAGTTTTAAGAGCTGAAAGTATCCCTATGCAACGCTTAGCCATGTTTTAATTTGGTCTAATGTTGCCCCGCTTTTGGCTTGGTTGTAAATATAATCAATCATGTCATGCTTTTTCTGGATACGGTAGTGATGTAACCCATCGTTTAAACTTCCTTGGCTGTCATACTGGCAATACAACGCAGAAAACATGAGCAGGGTCAAGTAACGGTCAATCGCCTGAGTAGATCGAACCTGGTAACGATCCATGGCCAGTTGTACTTTCGCAGTTCGAAAATACGCTTCAATGTCCCAACGTTTGCTGTAATAGCATAGAATCTCTTCATTGCTCAGTGAAATATCCGTGCTCAGAAAGGCCTTCATCTGCTTAGGTTCAAAGCCATCTCCATCTTTCCAACATAGGAGCAGGGCGGCATTTTCCAAGAGATTGAGCTTCCCTTCATAGCGATATACTCGGTAAGCGGAGGAGCCGATCGTCACCAGAACGGTATCCGATTTCGAGATATAGGAAGCAAAGTTTTTGAGCGATTGCCGGATGCCTTGAGGGTAGAAGATACGGTTCGTTTTCAAACCACTAATCACATGAAAGCCACGTTCCGCGCTCGTTTGAAGTACTGAAGCAGACGGATACCAGGAGTCCATTAGAACATAAGTTCGGCACGTCGACATCGGAACAGACCGAATCATTTCACAAGCCAAATCGATTTTGCTTTTGCTTCCGGATCGTAACGTTCTGAGGCAAAGGGGAAAACCCGGTCACCCGAACGAAGCAAGGCTTGGACAACAACATGCCCGTAGACGGACTGACCTTTGAGATGAGAATGTTGAAACGAAGCCCCTTGAATCCTATGCGTAGCCTGTGACGAAGGCTTGGTTTTTCACATACGGTATCGTCAAGGATGACAAAAAAGGGGCCATGACCTCGTTGAGCGATTTCCCTCATCTGCTGGAAAGCGACATGTTGAATAATACGTTTCAGGTAAGACGCGTTCCAGTTTCCGTGAGTTAAGAAATGAATCAAGGTTCTGCGGTCTCGATCCTGTAAACTTTCTCGGTGAATATCCGTTAAGGTACCTGAAAATCCGGTCGAAAGCATACCGTCTACGAAGTGCTTGATGTGATGAAGCACCAGTTTTGAGAAATACAGCGGAAGTTTCCATTGTTCCGACCGATTGTTCCAATGATTTTGTTGTGATAAAGTATACGTATGAGACATATCTTGTTCTCCTCTGCGTGGAGTGGTTGGTGGTACTTCTATTTTACGCAGAGAGTCAAGGGTGTCTCTTTTTACATTTCATAGAACTGATTTTGGGCAAGTAAAGTTAATCAAGCTAAGGGGTGGGGGGTTCATGAAACAGGTAAGTAGGTTATAGTGATAGATGGAAAAATAGAGTGGAGGAGTTAAGTATGGTCAAACAACGCAAGATTTTACTAACCGCAACTTTAGTCTATACCATTATTGTACTTTATTTTATGTTCTTCGCTTTCGGCAGAGGAGAGGCTTCGGAGCAAATTTCCAGCTACACCTTTATTTTTATGCCCGAGAACTTCATTAGTTTGCCGTCTCCAGCTGATCTCCTGCATCCCAGCCTAATGAGTATGGTGGCTTTCGGGAACACTATTGCGTTTATTCCTTTCGGTATATTGATTCCATGGCTGTACCGGGTCAGCTTCGTCCGGTTCATCACCTTATTCTTCATCGCGATTCTTGTGCTGGAAACGATCCAGGCCCTTACATTCCTGGGCAGCTTCGATATCAACGACGCTCTTCAGAATTCGATTGGAGCAGTCCTCGGTTTTGGGGCGTGCAAGCTTGGTTTCCGTTACCGGAGTCTCGGGCGCAATCTGGTGGCAACGGCTATATCGGGTATGGTTCTTTTTATAGCTTTATGGGGATTAGGGGTGGCGGTAGACAAAATAACAACTAAAGTAGAAGGTCCGTTTGTGGCGATCACTGAATGGACGGACAACTCGGGCAATTCATCCACCGGAGACAAACCGGACCGTATTCAAATCAACGGACAGAAGATACCGCTCCGCTATAACCTATATAGCGCTGAAGGCGGAGATTCCAGAACGTTCACGTACAAGTCTGAGGGACAGACGATTTTCTCCTTCAATTACGGATGCCCCGAACCAACGGATTATTCCGGTAGTATCAGTGTTACTCGGGATAGCAAGGAGATCATGAGCAATTCTGGAGAACTTCAGCGTACTAATCCTGATCTGTTCCCTTCGCTATTCAAGATTCCGCTTGAGCCGGGGGATGAGCTGAAGATCACGATTAAGGGCGACATGAAAGCATGGGATGTCGGGTATACGCGGATGCAGTATTTCTGGAACTGAGTGCTTAAAGGGATTTCGCCGCCATTTTATCATGAATAACACCTAGCGCTTGGGTTTTCAAGCGTTTTTTTTGTACTTTTGAGATCGGGATTTTCAGAAACTTGGTTATAACCTAGGCTGGTTGGTTGTCCAATTGGGTATTTTAAAGGAGCTGAAGGACTGGAGAACGATCGAATCCTCATGAATTTCATCATTTTAAGCATCTCTTCCATGTAAGAATCATACCCACCAAAGACAAGTAATGTCTTCGTAGCTCCAGGCGCCAACAATTTTACAGCAGGAAGATAGGAGTCTTCATAGGGAATCTTGTAGGATTCATAATCAAAATCATGAAAGCCTTTATAGAAGGTATCTCTATATTTTCGATACATTTTTTCTTTATTGGGGTCTGTGGTTGCAAGATAAAATTCTGCAGCTTGATAGTAGACTGAGGCTAAGTGATAGTCCTTGCTGTCTTCGCGTTCCCTTGCAAAATTGAGCCAAGCTTCATACCAGCTATGGGTGTCTTTTAATTTCGGAATCATTTTTTCTAAGTCAGCTTGTGCTCGATCAATAATCATTGATAAAACGATTAATTTGAAGATTGAACTGTTCGTTATGGACATAGGATTTAAACATATATTGTCCTCCTTCAATTTGGGTATGTGCTTACTATAGAGTATAGTTACTACATAAAAAATAATTAGTATCGCATAATCTGTAAGATATCTTACACGGTATATATGAAGTGTTCGAAAACTTACACATAAGGAGCAAGTGGTTAAATGAATGAAGATATCAGAATTTATAAAACAAAAATAGCTATTGAGCGAGCTTTCATTGAATTACTCCAACAACATGATTTTAAAGATATTACGATCAAAAAAATTTGTGATCAATCCCTTATCGGACGTTCTACGTTTTATAGTCATTATTTGGATAAGTACGACTTGCTAGAAAAGATAGTTAAACAGTATGCTTCTGATTTTAAAGTTGAAATTGAGCAGCGTTTTGATTCCATGGAAGATGGCAAGGTGGCAAACGCCATAGAACTTGTAACCGATCAAATGATTAAAAATAAGATGGAAATTTCAACATTGTTAACCGTTCATGAAATATCCGCCGATTTACGTAAAGAATTTGAACAAATTTTGTTTCGGACTTGTTTAGATTATTTAAAGCAACAGAATTCTTCAACTTCGATCGCATTGGAGTATTTAGCTGAACTATATGCTGCTAACTCAATGACGTCTATTCAGTGGGTTTTGAAAAATGGCAAAGATACTAACATCATTCTTCTTTTAGATCAAATGCAAGAATACATTTTTAATCAGTTAAAGTCTGATCTATATACAAGTTAGCACGCGTGGAGTGATGTTTTTATGACTGATAAATCATCAATGGGTTGCAGAAATAAACTTTAAAGAAGGGGTTGAAGGGAGGAAACAGTAGGAGAATTGAAGCACTGGTTCAATTCTTCTACGCTAACAACATCGTTTCACGAAAAGGTAGCTTGCTGGAACTTTAACTTTATAATCCTTGGGTAAGTCCTAATATCTGATCATTCACATGTACATTACTTAATCCCCCGTGATAACAAACTACGGATGTAATGTCGAGATCTAAATACTTTTTCAATGAGAGACGAGCTGCACCCACATCCGGTGTGGTCGGGACATGAATCCCCCCCCAGAATCCCGTTTACACTATACATCGAATCCCCGGCAATAAGAGTCTTACTTTGCCTTTCGAGGGATCTCAAGGTGACTATCTTTTAAAAGGGGGATATCCCCCTGAATATACGGCTTATCTAGTTCGTGTGCATAGACTTTGATATGATTGCCACACTCCTGCAAAATCTCAGGAAGACAACCTATATGATCGACATCCTGATGCGTCAAAATCACAGCTTTTAGTTGGCCGAACGACACGTCTTAGCTGAAGCATTTTCTACTCCCTGTGAAATTTCCATAATATCGGACTTCACGAACACGAATTTTTGTCACATTGCCGTGAACTGCATCACGTACATATTCCGTATATTGTGTTTGAGTCACAGAAATTGGTTTCGAGAACACCAACAAGTAAATGCAACGTTGCATCATAGGTGTACGTTGTTGGTACACCCAACACGTCAACAGCGCTTGTGATACTACCATAGTCGTTATAAGTCTGTGATGTATTAACCACATACTTATTGGTATTTCCTGATTCATCCTTGGTTTTACGAGTCTTCCAATACCGCAAGATCGAATTACAAAATTGTTAGGTTGATGTAAGGCAAATCGATAGCTTAGGCCAGCCTGGCAGGATAAGATTAGAACAAACGAAAATAGAAATTTTTTGAAAGGAGAATCGAGATGAGGCTGTTTGAACTGTTGCTTTTATTGTCAAACATCGGCTTATTTGCATTAACCGTACTATTAAAAAAAGGACGGCGTAGAATTCCAGTATTCGTTGCAAGCGGGATTGCCACACTTTTACTGGTCATTCATTGGACGGTGGAAGGATACAGAGTTCAGCTATTTTTCCCATATTGCATAACGATCATTTTTTTAGCCATTTCAGGTTATAGCTATTTTAAAAAAAACGGTCCCAAAAAAATCCCACGATTCATGTTGGGTTCAGCTTATACCGCTATAGCAATAATGCTGGTCGCAACAGCGGGTCTCATGTATGCTTTTCCTGTATTTAAACTACCTGAACCGACAGGCGAATTTAAGGTAGGAACGCAAACTTTTCATTTCGTGGATACAAATAGGGAAGAGATTTTCGACGAAGCCAGAGAGGGTAAGAGAGAATTGATGGTTCAGGTCTGGTATCCGGCTCAAGCTAGCACCGGCAAGTACGCTCCCTTTATTCCCGATACCCAGATTTTACGTTATATGGCCGCGAACTATGGCCTTCCCGAGTTTACGTTTCAACACCTGAAGTACGTATCCAGTCATGCTTATTCGGGGGCCGAAGTCTCTTCGGCACAGACTTCATACACGCTGATCCTTGCGAATCCCGGCAACGGCTCTTCCAGGTTTCTTCACACGTCGCAAGCCGAAAATCTCGCGAGTCATGGATATATCGTGGCAGTGATCGACCATACCTACAATACATTTGCAACCGAGTTTCCGGACGGGCGAATCACGACCAGCACAACCAACGACTTATTCTCGCCCGACCATGATTACCAGACGAGTAGAGGAAATCGCGACAAGTTGGGAAAAGTTTTAACCGGCGATGTGGCGTTTGCGTTGGACCAATTCGAGCTCATCCAATCGGGGTTGATTCCAAGTCATCTAAAAGGGAGGATTGATCTCGGTCATGTCGGGACGTTCGGTCATTCCATCGGCGGAGCGACGGCCTATGACGCTTCTTATGATCCGCGAATCACGGCTGGAATAGACCTTGATGGAGGGCTTTATCGACTGCGTGACAGAGAGGGTCTACGAAAGCCGTTTTTGTTCATCAACTCGGAAAGCTATTTCGAAAAATTGAAAATGGTGATGGATAACCGGGTCTACACGGATGCAGAGCTTAACCGTATGGGATCAACAAGAGAGTGGGAGGATCAAGTAACGGAAGATAAAAAGTTGGAGCTTGAACGGATGCGCGAAACGGTCGACGAAGGAGGACAAGTCCTCTATATCGAAAATACGGAGCATTTGAATTTTACCGACGTACAGTTCATTTCTCCGATTTTCAAAATGCTGGGCATTACAGGAAAGATTGCGCCCGAAAGAGCGAACTCCGTTATCAATGCCTATATGCTGGATTTCTTCGATAGGTATCTGAAAAATCAAGGCGGAATCTTAATGAAAGGACCGGATAACCGCTTTCCGGAGGTGAAGTTCGTAACCTCGCTATTATAAATTACGGAACAGAGTACCGATTTTGATATGCTCCCCTTCAAGTAGACAGGTTTAATAAATAAACCGCTGCTTGAAGGGGAGTTTTATTTTGTCTAAGAAAAACGAATACAATGCGATTGAGAAACTAGCCATCATACAGGAGTTAAAAGCAGGACAGAGCAGCCGTGTGGAAGTAGCAAAAAAACATAACACAGCGTTACCACCTTAGTGAAGTGGCGACATCGCTATGAGTTGTACGGAATTGAGGGGGAAGGTTTCCTCCGGATAAGAAGATTTGTGGATGCTCGCCGCCACGTGTCTTCTGGTAATCGTAGATGACCGCCAGCGCTACACCGTGTCCGGTGCGATACGTGCTACTACGTTTGTTTTAATGGCTGTTAAATTTCTTATTGATTTATAAAGACCGACTTTATCTAGATGGGGAAGTGATTTTTGTGAAAAAAACTTAAATATAGGTTGAATATGGATTTTGTTTCCATTATACTCCTGCTTGAGCGGTATATTTTTTCAATCGTCTATCTACGATTCTAACTTATGAGCTGTCCAAGAAGAAAAATATAAAGAGAGGTGATCCCCGTTTCAATGGTCAATACCGCTTGAAGGCTTATTTTTCTGAAGTGTCTAAGAACCTGGATTATTATTATTGAGGAGGGAACTAATGCTAAGAAAAGGATTATGTGCGGTTGCGCTGCTCAGTCTCCTAATCGTTCTGCTTCCAGAAATGCATACAAGCGCAGCACCGAACTCGAATCTTGTGTGGAGCGACGAATTTAATGGAACTTCGTTAAACCGGTCCAATTGGACCCCTGAAATCGGTACCGGAAGCGGCGGATGGGGAAACAATGAACTGCAGTACTATACCAACCGTACGCAGAATTTGCAGGTTACCGGAGGCAATCTGGTGATTACGGCACAAAAAGAAGCTTATGGCGGAATGAATTACACCTCTGCCCGGATCAAAACTCAAGACTTGAAAAAATTTACTTATGGGAAAGTAGAAGCGCGCATCAAGTTACCGTCCGGTCAAGGGATATGGCCAGCTTTCTGGATGTTAGGCAGCAACATCAGCTCGGTAGGTTGGCCGAAATGCGGAGAAATCGACATTATGGAACGTGTAAACAACAATCCTTCTGTGAACGGTACTGTGCATTGGGATGCGGGAGGCCACGCTGACTTTGGGCGGGTATCGGGCAATCTGGATTTTTCCCAATACCATGTGTATAGCATCGAGTGGGACTCCAAGTATATCCGCTGGTTTGTCGACGGACAGCAGTTCAATGAATTTTATATAGAGAACGGAACCGGGAACACCGAAGAATTTCAGCAGCCGTTCTTTATTCTCCTGAACCTAGCGGTCGGCGGAAACTGGCCTGGTGCTCCCAATAACTCGACGCAGTTCCCGTCCCAAATGCTAGTCGATTACGTGCGTGTCTATCAATAAAGTGTGGGCATTAGATACAATTCATATGAACATTATAAAAGCAACCCCGGTCATTTACGGGGTTGCTTCAATTCGCTATAAATTAACTCGCCACTAAGTCCTAATATCTGATCATTCACATGTACATTACTTAATCCCCCGTGATAACAAACTACGGATGCAATATCGAGATCTAAATACTTTTTCAATGAAAGACGAGCTGCATCCATATCCGGTGTGGTCGGAACATGAATTCCCCCGAGAACCCCGCTTACACTGTACATCGAATCCCCGGCTATAAGAGTCTTACTTTGCCTTAAATAAAGACTGATATGACCAGGTGTATGCCCAGGCGTATGGATGACGTGAATCCTGCCGCAAAACGGCAGTTCCTGACCATCTATTAAGGTATCGTCCACTTTGCCCTTCGGGCGATGCACAAGGTGACTATCTTTTAAAAGTGGGATCTCCCCTTGAATATACGGCTTATCCAGTTCGTGTGCATAGACTTTAATATGATCGCCACACTCCTGCAAAATCTCAGGAAGACAACCTATATGATCGACATCATGATGTGTCAAAATCACAGCTTTTAGTTTGTCGAACGACACGTCTTAGCTGAAGCATTTCTACTCCCTGTAAAATTTACATAATATAGGGCCTCCGTACAATGTAATTGACACCCATACTAAAATAGGTTCAAGGGGCGAATCCAACTCTATGGCGTTGCCGTTCCTTAATGTCAATGGATACGGTGCGAATAGATGTGATAGGAATAACAAGCGTTTGATATTGCGTAAGATATTTAACGAACTTGTCGTCAATCTGATCCAATATCCCGTCGCATACATTTGCCCCATCTATAAAATGAATAGTTACTTCCTTACCTTGTAAACTTGCTAACATGATATCACCTCATATTTTCTTAAAGTTTCTTGCGGATCATTAGGGTTTGAGCATACTCTATAAAGAAGTGATCACCTGATCAATAACACCATATTCCAGTGCCTCCTGAGCGGACATGTAAAAATCCCGGTCCATATCTTTTTCGACTTTTTCAAAAGATTGTCCGGTCCGTTCAGCTGTGATACGGGTTGCCTTTTCACGAGTCCATAAAATTCGTTTTGCGCTGATCGCAATATCGCTGGCCTGACCTTGTGCGCCGCCGTGCGGCTGATGGATCATGATTTCACTGTTCGGCAACGCCGAACGTTTCCCTTTGGCGCCCGCTAGCAACAGGATCGCGCCAAACGAAGCAGCGAATCCCGTACATATCGTGTGTACATCAGGTTTGATGTACTGCATCGTATCATAGATGGCAAATCCTGCGGAAGTAGAGCCACCCGGGCTGTTGATATACATGTAAATTTCTTTTTCCGGATCTTCTGCCGCCAGGAACAATAATTGAGCAATAATACTGTTAGCCAAATGATCATCGATGGCTGCCCCGACAAACACAATACGATCCTTTAATAGTCTGGAATAGATATCGTACGATCTTTCACCTTGAGCAGTTTGCTCAACAACATAAGGAACATAAACACTCATTTTGATACCCCCAATTTCCTGTTTTCAGTTGATTTCTCCTTGTAAACGAACCGAGGCCGTAAAAAGATACGGAGGTTTCAATGGGAAAACGATTTGCGTAAATGGTGTAACTTTTACAACCACTTGTTCGTTTACATTGGAGGTAACAAAGGCTTTGCTCTAGGAAAGGGCAGAATAAGACCGTGGAGGAGAGGACCTATGCGCATAGATGATTCTATACAAATGACAGATAATACAATAAACATCGAGAACTTGGAGGAATTACAGGCAGTCCTGAAGCGTTACTGTCTGTCGCTTACGAAATCAAATTGGGATGCGGAAGAATTGGCTCAGGATACTTGGGTAAAAGCATTAGGAAAGTTAAACAATTTCGAACATACAAACCCCAAAGCGCTTTTGCTGCGGATTGCGAAGAACACCTGGATTGATGAGATACGGAGAAAAGCAGTCTACAGTCGGGTATTGAATAGAGAACAAGCGAAAGTAACTGTGCCGGATCATGGAACTTTTGAAATTGAGATAGCGTTGCAGTCCTTAATGAATCATCTATCACCGCTTCAGAGAACTGTCTTTTTGCTGCGAGATGTGTTCGCATTTTCGATTAGTGAAACATCCGACATGCTCAAAACAACGGAGGGAGCGGTAAAAGTTGCACTCCACCGGGCACGAAAATCGCTTGAAGCAGTCAAGGAGGATCTCCTCAAAGGAGAGTTATCCTTACCGGAAAGTGAAAACTCGAAAACTTTTCTGAGAACGTTGACAGCGGCATATCATAGGGGGGATATTGCAACATTGGTTATGCTCTCCCATCAGGATGTAATGGAGCCGGACGTGGTAATCGGAATCGTTAATCATAAGCTGCACCGGAGTCTCGCTTCAGTAAAACAAACGGATTCCCATACCATGAGTATGATAGCGGCGTAGTTTGCGAAGAGAAATGTGGAACTCATCATAGTGGTTATTTCTGATAAAACATTTTCCCGGTCATTCCAATTTATAGCTCTTAGCCGGGATTAAAATGAAGTATATTAAAGAAGATAGCGGAAGGGGAAGGTTCAAATAGGTGAATTAGAAAATTTGTTAGAAGATAATAACCCCATAGTCTTATATCATGCAATGACACAGATAGGAAAAGAAGGCTTCCGTACAGAGAAAATGATAAAAAAATTAAGTGAATTATCATTAAAAAGGGAACCCCAAGATAAACTATTAGGTTATTATAAGGTGGGAGACCTAGCAATAGCGACTTGATAAAACTTGGAGAAAAGAAAGAAGAAATATCTGGATTTAGAACTTTAGATGAATTTGAAAAAAAGATGGTTTTCCGATTATTTGAAGAAGTTGAATGGTAAGAATTCCTGTTCATCTGGATGAAAGCTTTAAATAAACTTATTTCAACTCGAACCATGAGGAGAAATAGGTTTATTCGTATCTAATGGGGATACACCAAATGAAAAGGATACGTAATCAATCGATGCATGGGACAAGCAAATTGCGAATTAAAGCAACTACCTGAACGAAATGAGTGTAATATTTCAAACTGTATTTCTATTGATAACGATGCAAGAAGCCATCAACTAGTTTGGCGTTTGTCATCTGAATTACAGACTGATCTTCGAGTTCCTCGGCCATATCATCATCCGTCATGGACACGAAAAAAATAATATCTTCTTTGGCTTGACCAAATTGATTGAAAAGCACCTCGTCTGTTTCCTTAACTACCTTGGCCATAATTTTTATCATTTCATCTTTATAATCAAACACATTTTCGGTTGCATATAGAAATTTGCTAATATGATTCAAGTGTGTTGCATCGCCATATTGATATTCGCAAAATCCCCATCTATAATAATTTTCATCTTCCTTGCTGTCGCACAGGCCTTCGGCTTTCATGTTTGTGATATGTCTAACAAGGGATTCCTCTGTATTAACAGCTAGAAACAAGGTGACAAAATCGCTGTCTGTGCCAAAAGCACAGGCGTAAACCTTCTCATTCTTCACTTCTTTCAGTGTGCTTTTAAGATCATCCAAAAATCCTGCCCTAAATCTTTCCTCAAATTCATTCAAAAAATTGTTCATCTGGTTCATATGCTCCTTTATGAGTCTTATGCTTGATTATACATTATCATTATTGGCACGACTCGTGTAGCCTACCATGCTCAGCCAATAGCAAGATTTGCAATGAAAAAAATAAACGCAAGACAGGCTAGCCAAGCAGAAAGTGTAAATCCGTAACATCTAGAAGCCGCTCTTAGGATAACGGGGACTCCTGTTCAGCTGGATAAATGCACTTAATTTCAAATTTTTATTCGGAAGCTAAGTTAGAAAGTGTGTCTCACACTCTGGAAAAAGTATTGGGGAGTCGGTTATGGATGGTAAAAAATTTGTTCTTATGCTTTTACTTTTCTGCTTGTTGGGCATTGTAGGGCTAGTGGCATTAATCTACAGATTTATGTGGTTCGTATTCATGGTTAGTATTTAAAATCAGCTATCTAACAGCTCAATTTTTAATCGCTTGCTTTTTGCTGATATCATTTAGCTGGTCCCAGGTGAGCAGAAGTTATGCTATACTTGCGAGGTAAAAGGGGGTGCCTACTGATGGAGAATCTGTTAGGATTGTCTGTGACTTCTTACACTCATGCAAAGCCAATTATTAAGAAAGCGTTACTTTGTATGGGGCGAAACAATTTTTAACGCTGAATAAGCTTTTTAATATTTTTGGCTTTGCCCCTTATTTTAAAAAATCAAAATAAGGGGCGAGTAAAATTGAGATATACGAATGCTTCCAAAGTTTTACCTCAAGAATTAATTATAGAAATCCAAAAATATGTTCAAGGAGAGACTCTGTATATTCCTAAGCCAAAAACGGAATATATGGATTGGGGAAGCTTGAGTGGCGGGAGATGGTTGCTAGAACAGCGAAATGCCGCAATCAGAAATGCTTTTCAAAATAGAAGCAGTATCGAGCAATTAGCTGATGAGTTTTTCCTCTCTACCGAAACCATTAAGAAAATTGTTTATTCACATAAAAAGTAGATGGACATAACGTGATAGCTTAAGACGCGACCGGATAATCGCTATGAACGACCAATCCGGTCGCGTCTTTTTGTTTGGTAAAAGGTTTGATGTGCCTTCGCATTCCCACAGCCAGATTCCGAAATACTTTTTTGGCATTCCATTTTTTTTATAATTTTTATGTCAAAAATGATTCTAACTCGTTGTTTTCATTTATAAAGCTGATTTTAAACTTAAAATATAAATATAAACGACAACAACAATTGAAGGGAAATATGTATTGATTCATTGTCTTTAAAACAAGAAAGTGAGGAAAAGATTACTATGAGGGAACAAAAAAGTAGAAGTAGACATTTGATTGATCCAGAAATTATCAGTGCAGTTGATTTAATACCAACAACCGATCTTACCGAATCTACACTAATGGAAGCACGTAAAAATCAATCTCAAATGATGCAACAAATAGATGTAACGCAGATGTTCCCCATTACATTAGAAAAAAAGATTGTGCCAAGTTATTTTAATGGTCCAGATATTCAAATCGAAATCATTAAGCCCAAACAATCAAAGCATCATAAGATGCCTCTATATTATTCGATACACGGAGGCGGGATGGTCTTAGGAAATCCAGTCGTGGATCGTCCTGCTAATGCATCTCTTGCGGCACAACATGGTTTCTGTTGCGTATCCGTGTACTATCGCCTAGCACCAGAGCATGTACAGCCAAGTCAGTTACAGGATTGTTATTCGGGCCTAAAATGGTGCATTGAACATGCGGAAGAGTTAGGGATAGATACTCAGAAAGTTGCCGTAGGGGGCAGCAGCGCTGGCGGCGGTTTGGCGGCTGGCCTAGCCTTGTACATTCGTGATCAGAAGGAATTCGAAATCCATCATCTAAGATTAATGAGGCCAATGCTAGATGATCGCACAAGTACCGCACCAGAGCACCCATACGCAGGAGAGTTTATTTGGACAAAACAAAGTAATTATTTTGGCTGGAAATCTGTATTGGGGGATGAACCGGGTCAGGAGGAGGTAAGTGAGTATTATGTGCCGGCTCGTGCTAAGTCATTGGCCGGATTACCACCGACTTATATAAATATAGGTACCATTGATTTATTCATTGATGAATCCTTGTTTTTTGCAAAACAATTGGCCTTTGATGGAGTCTTAGTGGAATTACATGTCTATCCCGGGTACCATCATATGTCGCCCGCGTTTCCGGATGCACATTTTTCAAAAGAAGGGGCCAGAACAAGTGAATACGCCTTACTGAAAGCTCTCGAGATCTTTGATATAAATTCTAATGAGTATAATGCTTGAGATTCATTATCTTTTTTCATCTCTTCCGACTTTTACCACCCATTTAGGGTAAAATAGTACCAAGTATAAAATTCAACTACGGAAGTGGTGATGTCCCATGACAACGAGCAGCAAACCGAATAGACTATCCAAGGAAAAATCACCGTATTTGCTACAGCATGCTCACAATCCGGTAAATTGGTTCCCTTGGTCAGATGAGGCTTTTGAAATGGCTAAACGTGATAACAAGCCTATTTTCCTATCTGTTGGCTATTCCACTTGCCATTGGTGCCATGTAATGGGGAGAGAATCTTTCGAGGATGAAGAAGTGGCTGAGGTATTAAACAGGGATTACGTATCCATTAAGGTGGATCGTGAAGAACGTCCAGATGTGGATCATATCTATATGTCCATCTGCCAGACGATGACGGGGCATGGAGGCTGGCCACTGACGATATTGATGACGCCGGATCAGAAACCTTTTTTTGCGGGGACGTATTTGCCCAAGGAGCAGAAGTTTGGCCGTGTCGGACTGTTGGAGCTGCTTGGCAAGGTGGGTACCCGGTGGAAAGAACAGCCGGAAGAGCTGGTGGAGTTGAGTGAGCAGGTACTGATCGAGCATGAGCGGCAGGACTTGCTTGCGGGTTATCGGGGTGAACTGGATGAACAGAGCTTGACTAAAGCTTTCCATGAATACAGCCACACCTTCGATAAGGAATATGGCGGCTTCGGGGAAGCACCCAAGTTTCCTTCTCCGCATAACCTGTCTTTTTTGCTGCGATATGCACAGCATACGGGGAATCAACAGGCACTGGAAATGGCAGAGAAGACGCTGGATGCGATGTCCCGGGGCGGAATCTACGACCATATAGGCATGGGGTTCTCACGATACTCCGTCGATGAGAAGTGGTTGGTGCCGCATTTTGAAAAAATGCTATATGACAATGCTCTGTTGGCCATCGCGTATACAGAGGCTTGGCAGGTGACAGGCAAGGAACTGTACCGACGGATTACAGAACAAATCTTTACATATATCGCAAGGGACATGACGGATGCAGGTGGTGCCTTTTATTCGGCGGAGGATGCGGATTCCGAAGGAGAAGAGGGGAGATTCTATGTCTGGGACGACTCTGAGGTAAAGGCTGTACTAGGCGATAAGGATGCCGCCTTTTTCAACGATTTGTATGGGATTACACCTTACGGCAATTTTGAAGGTCACAACATTCCAAACCTGATTGATATCAATCTGGAAGCCTATAGGATCAAGCATGACTTGACTGAGCAGGAACTGGAGCAGCGGGTTAGTGAGCTACGGGCCAAGCTGTTTGCTGCCAGAGAACAACGGGTTCATCCTCACAAAGATGACAAGATTTTGACCTCGTGGAACGGATTGATGATTGCTGCACTGGCGAAGGCAGGACAAGCTTTTGGAGACACGAGATATACAGAGCAAGCTCAGAAAGCGGAGACGTTTTTGTGGAACCATTTGAGACAGGAGGACGGACGGCTGTTGGCGCGTTATCGGGACGGCGAGGCAGCTTATCCCGGTTATGTGGATGATTATGCTTTTTATGTGTGGGGCTTGATCGAGCTATATCAGGCGACCTTCGATGTACAATATCTGCAACGGGCATTGACGCTCAATCAAAATATGATCGATTTGTTCTGGGATGAGGAACAGGACGGATTATTCTTTTATGGGTCAGATAGTGAGCAGCTCATTGCCAAGCCTAAAGAAATTGATGACGGAGCCATTCCGTCAGGTAACAGCATTGCGGCCTATAATTTTGTGCGGCTTGCGCGGCTAACGGGTGAATCTGGATTGGAGAACTATGCAGCCAAGCAGTTTAAGGCTTTTGGCGGTATGGTTGCTCATTACCCGTCAGGCCACTCCGCGTTGCTCAGCGCGTTGTTGTATGCGACGGGAACGACGAAGGAGATTGTGATTGTGGGTCACAGGGATGATCCGCAGACCGTACAGTTCATTCAGGCGGTTCGAGCTGGGTTCAGGCCGAATACGGTCGTTATTTTGAAGGATGAAGGACAGTCGGAGATTGCAGAGACGGCTCCTTATATCCGTGATTATGATCTTGTGGAAGGCAAATCAGCCGTATATGTGTGTGAGCATTTTACCTGTCAGGCACCTGTTACCAGGCTCGAAGATCTGAAGGTGTTGTTGGATTAGAACTGAATAAAGCGATCGAACCTAATCCCCTTGGGAGTAGAAAATATATGGCGATTTTCAAAAATGACCCTATGTTTGCTACCTTCAGGGGGATTATTTTCATGTTAAGTGGTAGGTATAGTGAGATGAAACTAACACTTTCTTAACATCTATACTGCATTTTTTTTAATATTTTTTAGGTATATTATATCAAAGAACCGGTTCCGACCAGCCTTGCTGTTTTCGAAAATAAGTACATATACCTATTTAACTAGCGTGTTTATATCTTTTATGTCCAAGCGTTTTAGCAGCAGATGTGAAAAATGTGAAAGAGAGTCTGTCGGGTGATTGTCGTCATCGGCAAGACGAAGAGGTTCGCTATAGGTTGGGAAATACAGGTAATGAAATGGAGATGTTTATTAATGAAGAAGTTATCGGGGAAAAAGTGGCTAGTCGCAAGGAAGCTCAGCAAAAATTTTAAAACGAAGCTAATGGTCGCCTTTATTGCATTTTTGATTTTACCGTCCATGATCGTGGGGGCTTTGTCGTTTATAAGCGCGAGTCAGCAGATTCGAAACCAGATTGAAGAAAGTGCCGAGCAGGCCATTGTCCGCACTAATTTTATTATTGATAGTACTATTGAACCCAAGGTACATGACGCAGACTATTTTGCAGAAAGACTAAAAGGCAATCGGGTAGAGACGGAGGAACAAGCGGCGAATTTGGAAGAATTCTTTAAGCAATATATTGCACTCCATCCTGAAACAGAATCCATTTATTATGGTACGAAGGACGGCAAAGTTACAACCTATCCACCAAAGCAATTACCAGATAATTATGATCCACGTATTAGATCATGGTATGAAGAAGCAATAAAGGGAAATATAAAGACAGTGATTAGTTCACCTTATCTTTCGGCAGACTCAAAGCAGATGACGGTTACGGTGTCCAGAGCTACCCCAGATGGATCAGGTGTTATTGGCATTGACCTGAAAATCAGTGGTATTAAAGATACATTGAATAAAATTAAAGTAGGCCGTGAGGGTTATACCATTTTGCTGGATAGCAACCATACTTACATTGTTCATCCGACGAAGGAAGTAGGCGCCAAGATTACAGATATTGAATCACGCATGTTTCAGAGTGATACTGGTGAATACGAGTATGAGTATGAGGGCCAGCTCAAATATATGAACTATGCGACTAACAAGCTGACTGGCTGGAAGATAGGCGGAACGCTGTATTTGTCTGAAGTCGATGAAGCAGCAGGACCGATTTTGATCAGCACTTTACTAACCATTGTCGGTTGTCTTGTGATTGGTATTATCATTGTTTATTTCCTGATCCGTTCCATCATCAAACCGATTTTAAAGTTAAAAGAACAAGCGGTAAATGTGAGCGCCGGAGATCTCACACAGGACATTCAAGTAAAGAGCGAGGACGAGATCGGAGAATTAGGAGTGGCTTTTCAAAATATGCAGAATAACTTGCGATCTGTCATTCAGAACGTAGGGAACAGTGCAGATCATGTCGCAATTTCTTCCAATGAACTGACAATAAGCGCGGAACAAACCAGTGCTGCAAGTGAGCAGGTGTCTCAGGCTGTACAAGAAATTGCCAGTGGTGCAGAGAAGCAGACTACAGGGCTGGAAAGTAATTCGGTGGCCCTGGATGAAATTGCACAAGGGATCACCCAAATTGCTGAACGATCGATTTCGGTAGCTGATTTGGCCAAACGATCTGCCTTGCAAGCCGAGGAAGGACGAAAGTCTGTTGAGCAGACAGGCGAGCAAATGAACTCCATTCATCAATCAGTAGAGCGTTCCAACCAGATGATTCAAACCTTGCAAGCCCGCTCTCATGAAATCGGTGAAATTACGAAGGTTATCGGCGATATCTCCAATCAGACAAACCTGCTGGCATTGAATGCAGCTATTGAGGCAGCCAGAGCGGGCGATCATGGAAAAGGCTTTGCCGTCGTTGCTGATGAGGTGCGTAAGCTAGCAGAGCAGTCTCAGACATCCGCCACACAGATTGCCACCTTGATTGCCGAAATTCAGCATGAAACCGAAACAACAGTGAAGACGATGGACAGGGTCACGACTGAGGTGCAGGATGGACTACAGATTTCCAAAGCAACCATTGTCAAGCTGGGTTATGCGATGGAAGGCATTCGAGAGACAACACCTCAGGTAGAGGAGGTCGCTGCGATTGCAGAGCAAATATCAGCCAGTGTACAAGAAATCGCAGCGACAGCCAACGAGCTGGTGACGATTGCAACCGGTAATGCCGCCACATCTGAGGAAGTTGCTGCCTCCTCACAAGAGCAACTGGCTTCCATGGAGGAAATATCAGCTTCAGCACAGTTGCTTTCGACGATGGCTGCTGATTTGAAGATGATGATCAGTCGTTTCAAATATTAAAACGAGCTTGAACCTTATGGAATCTATAGTACAATGAATGCTCGGGACAGTTCTTTAAGCCTTATGGCATAAGGAATCTGTCCTGAGTTTTTTTTGTATTTTTGATATATTCTAAAAATGGAAGATTATAGGAGTGGTGAACACTTGGTTCGAGATTTAGTGCTATGTGCTATCGTGATTTTATTGTTAGTTTTGGTTTTTCAGCGTCAACTTGTTCGTCAGGCGATCACAGGTGTATTTTATGGAGGAGCGGGAATTTTGTTCTTATGTTTTGGCATAAGCGATAAAACACCGTTGACCTGCGTGCTAGAGTTAGGGATGGGTCTAATGTTCATGACTCTGTTTGTGCACACTTTAACCACCGCTAAGTATACATATGGACAACGTTTGTTAAACAAAGACCGTGATCTGCTGAATTTACTAGGTGTTCAACCTGGCTTTACCTTCAAGCTGGAGAAAAGCGGTAATGAATTTTATTATAGGCTGCTTGAAGGTGAATTGCTGGAGCGCGTGGGTCTGAATATGCAAGTCAACTACAATAAAAGGGAGCATGTGAAGCGTCTTGGGGACATTTTGGAGCTTTCCTCTGAAACGATGGAGCAGCTTTGCCAATACTACAAACAGGCCTGGTTCGGTGATCGGACCGTATTTGAATTGGAGTTTTGGGAATATTCGGCTCTCATTACCTTACATCCGGTTATGGAGGACGGGGTTACTAGCTCTGTTATCGGTCACGCATTGGATATTACGGAGTGTAAAGCCTCAGAGCAGAAGAGAAAGGAAGTGGACGAGGCTAACCGTGCGAAAAGCATTTTTTTGGCTCATATGAGTCACGAAATCCGCACCCCGCTGAATGGAATCATCGGTCTGTCAAAGCTGTTAAATAAGACTGAACTGACTGCCGTTCAAAGAGATTACCTCCACAAGCTTCTCACTTCCTCTCGTACCCTTTCATCCATGCTCAGTAACGTATTGGACTTTTCCAAAATGGAAGCCGGCAGTCTGGAACTGGAAAAGGTAGAATTCGAGCCGGAAAAAATGCTTCGGCATCTCGCAGATACCGTTGGAACTTTGCTAGAAGATAAGGAAATAGAGGTCGTATTTATAACGGACCCGGCGTTACCGAAAAGCTTTAAGGGAGACCCGCTTCGAATGGAGCAGGTGCTTTCAAATCTTCTGACCAACGCCATCAAGTTTACGGATCAGGGACATGTATTGTTACAGGTAAAAATGCTAAGTCAGCAGGAAGGGCGAGTAGGCGTTTCTTTTATGGTAGAAGATACGGGCATAGGAATTTCCGAGACGTGTATGGACAAGCTATTCGTCCCTTTTATCCAGGCGAGTACATCAACCAGCCGCAGATATGGGGGCTCTGGGCTGGGTTTGGCCATTAGCAAGCATTTGGCTGAAGCTATGGGGGGGAAAGTAGAGGTGAAAAGCCGATTAGGAGAGTACAGTCAATTTCACTTTAATGTCGAGCTGGAAACTGGGGAATTGAATGCAGGAAGTACACGAATAGAAAAACAAATCAAAGGCAAAGCCTTAATTGTTGCGCAGCATGAACTGGTGAGATACAGCTTGAACGAACTACTGCAAGACTTGGGATTAAAACCTTTCACTATTTCATCCTTCCAAGAAAGTGTGGATGCTTTTCAAAAGGGTGAGCATTTTGATTATGTTATCATTGATATGGGGATGGAAGGTTTGAGAGAACTGGACTCCCGGAGGCAGTGGCTTCAAATGCTGGATAAGCAGATAACTCAGATCATTGGACTTACAACCGTGTTTCAGATGGAAAAAATAGCTGCAGGGGACATGGATCATAGTGTGGATGCCTTTTTGTCCAAGCCCGTTACCCGGAACGCTCTGCTGGAGGTTCTCTGCTGGAAGAAGGAAGATTCAGTGCCTGCAGATGGTAATACTCTGGAGACTCATGCGACGATGAGTTCCCGCAATGAGATAGGGGATACAACACAAAAGTATCAAATTCTCATAGCAGAGGATAACGAAATTAACCAGGTGGTGATTACCGAGTTTTTAGCAGAGCGTAACTTTGAGGTAACGATGGTCACGAACGGAAGGGAACTAATAGCGTTACTTGAACTGCGTTACTGGGATATGGTGCTGCTTGATTTGCATATGCCAGAGATGGATGGTTTTGAGACGGCGAGACATATTCGGAGAAACAAAGCTTTTAACAGGCTTCCCATTATCGCTTTTACCGCTGATGCTGTGCAGCATGAACAGGAAGTTTGTCTTCGTGCCGGTATTAATGCCGTGTTGCTCAAGCCTGTCCATGAACTGACCGCTGCTAGAGTGTTAACTAGCTGGATTAATTTAGCGTGGCTGCAAGATTTACATGGTATTCACGCTGAGCAGTCGATAGCAGGTATGGATGGCAAGGTGTATATTTTTCAATTTGCCCTTTACAAATGGATACAGGAATACCAGTATCTCGATAAAAGAGTTGTGAGAAAAATGGACAATGGACAGTTATCTTCTGCTCTTCGATTAATCCACTCGCTTAAGGGAGGAACGGGGAACCTGTGCGCGCCTGAGTTGCTGGCAAAGGTTATAGAGCTGGAAAAGGCATTGAAGCGCAGCAATGAAACCTCAACAGGAGAACTGTATCCAGACTGGAAAGAGCATCTGAGCACGGTTCAGAAGGATATTAACCAAATCAAGTCATCACTTCCTTGGAGCTGACCGTGTTATTGCATAAATTTGTAGCCGATTCCCCAGATGGTCTTAATCAATTGCGGTTTCTTAGGGTCTTTTTCGATTTTTCTGCGTAAATGGTTAATATGTACGTCCACGGCCCTCTCGTTAATAAAGGAGTCTGTGCCACGGAGAGCCTGAATTAAAGCATACCTGCTGAATACAATTCCCCGGTTCAAATAAAAAAGCTTCATAAGCTCAAATTCTGAATATGTTGTCTCCACATTCTGTCCGTTAACGGTAATCATTCTTCTCGCTAGATCCAAAGTAATGCCCGTTTCAGGTTCAGGTGCTCTGCCTCTTCCTTGTAAGCGCGTGATTTCAATACGACGAAAAAGAGCCTCCATCCGTGCTTTTAGCTCTTGCATACTAAAAGGCTTGCAAATATAATCATCTGCTCCCAACGTAAGTGTACGAATGCGCTCTGATATGTTGTTTTCTGTAGAAATCACGATGATGGGGACGTCCGTATGCTTGCGTATCAGTGGGCAGGGATTCACGCCATCCAAATCTGGAAGCAGCAGATCCAGCAAAATAATATCGGGCTGTACGACCTTAAGCCTTGCAATACCCTCAGACGCTTGTTCCACTCGAGTAACGTTGTAGTCTTCTCCTGTTAAATACAAGGAAAGGGTATCTCCCAGCATATTGTCATCTTCAATAATCAAAACATTAGACATGATCATATTTCCTTATCTTTCTATCAAATTCGAGCCAAATAGTTAGGATAACTGCAATGTTTACAACAAGTTTTGACAGGTTCTGTTGATAGAGTAAACTCCTTTGGACAGTCTGTCAAAAGATCAGGTTTGTTGTGACAATCCTGTGGACAATTAGTCCAGATGTATATCTATTTGATATGGAAATGTACTATTTTTGAGATTTATCACTATAATACGACATTTTTCGTTTTGTTTTAACAATATACTACAAGCAGCTGATGATAAATTACAAAAATTTAACAAAACACCTCAGAAACATGCATTGACTTAAATGAAAATTATGGTATTTTATTACATAGGAGTTGACATCCTCTGATAGGCCTCTTAGAAAAACCCACTATTTAATCTTCTACTAATCTACTCTCATGTGCTATCTCTGTATTTAATTTTAGTACTTTAATTGTTCTTGTAATCGTACTCATGATTCTTTGGTGTGGATATCCCATTGTGAATTCAGACTGTCTTCTCATTTAGATTACATATTTACACTTTTTTTGCTTTCCATGCTTGTATGTTTTTAAAATCAGGTCAGCGGGAGGACGAGAGATCATGAACACATTCGAAGCGCTGGAGTCCAATGTAAGATCCTATTGCAGAAGTTTTCCAGTTGTATTCAACAAAGCTAAAAACGATGTACTGTACACGGAGACAGGCAAGGGTTACATTGACTTTTTTGCCGGGGCAGGGGCTTTGAACTATGGGCATAATAATGATTTTATGAAAAACCGGTTATTGGATTATTTAACATCCGATCGGATTATGCATGGTCTGGATATGTACACGACGGCCAAGCAAGAGTTTATGGAGTCTTTTTCAGAGCGTATTCTCCAGCCCAAGGGCTTGAATTATAAGCTGCAATTTTGCGGACCGACCGGAACCAATGCGGTGGAAGCAGCACTGAAACTTGCACGCAAGGTGAAAAACAGAAATGGTATTTTTGCCTTTATGGGTGCGTTCCACGGAATGTCGCTGGGTAGTTTATCGATTACCAGCAACACCTCCATGCGAGAGAGCGCAGGGGTTCCCCTGAACAATGTTACCTTTATACCTTATAACAGCACATTTAACGGAATGGATACCATTTTGTATATGGAGCAGCTTTTAACAGACACCCATTCAGGTGTGGAAAAGCCTGCCGCGATCATTTTGGAAACGGTACAGGCTGAAGGCGGCATTCATATTGCAGATACCGAATGGCTGCGTGATTTGCGACAGTTGTGCGATGATCATGATATTTTGCTTATTGTGGACGATATTCAAGTCGGTTGCGGTCGAGTTGGTTCGTTCTTCTCATTCGAGCGGGCGGGAATCGTTCCTGATATGGTTGTTTTGTCCAAGTCGATCAGTGGATACGGTTTGCCCATGTCTCTATTGCTGCTCAAGCCAGAATTGGATATATGGAGTCCAGGTGAGCATAACGGCACCTTCCGTGGAAATCAGCTTGCTTTCGTCGGGGCAAAGGCGGCGCTTGAGTTCAGAGATACGGTAGGGCTGGAAGCACAAGTGAAGGAAAAAGAGGCTTTTGTTCAGCAGTTCTTGCGTGAACAAATCCAATCCATAGATCCTCTTATTGAAATTCGCGGCATGGGATTGATCTGGGGGATTGATGTATCTCATCTGGGAGAAGCGTTCGCCAAGGAGGTAACGACTCTCTGCTTTAGTAGGGGACTCATTGTTGAGCGTGCTGGGCGTAACGATACAGTAATTAAAATTATGCCAGCGTTAACGATAAGCTTGGAAAACTTGCGTAAGGGCTGCGACATTATTAAAGAAAGCATGGCACAGGTAACCAGTACCTTGGTTACGATGTAATCAATCAGTAAAGCCCCTTGGTTGGAGCTGCCGTCTGCTGTAAAGCAGGTATGACAGGCGCCGTCCAAGGGGCTTTCTAGTAAAAAATTAAGAAATAACTGTTTGCGCGTATTTTTGTGCGGATTGGTCTAGTTGCTCATCGGTCAATACTGCAGCACCATATTGTACGAAATAAGGGAGCAATTTGACACCAATCATATGGCCTGTAGCTTCCAGAGGTCTCAGTAGCTCTTCGATCGTATACCTATTCCGTCCGTTATGTTGATAGTTTTCCTCAACACTGGCAGCAGACAAGGCAATCAACAACTCTTTGCCCTGTAGCTTGCCACCTTCGCTCCCATAAGCCCAGCCGTAGGTTAGAACCTTATCCAGCCATTTTTTCAGTAGGGAAGGAGTGCTGTACCAGTAAAAAGGAAATTGCAGAACGATACGGTCATGCTGCTCTAGCAGTTCCTGCTCCTGGGCGACATTGATTTGCTCATCCGGATATACTTCATACAGGTTGTGAACGGTCACGCCGGATTGTTTCTTGAGTTCTTGCACCCATCTTTTGTTAATTCGAGATTCCGCAAGATCAGGGTGAACGACAATAACGAGGGTTGGCATACAAAAATCATCTCCTTAGACTTATTTTTAGTAAGTAAATAACCAATACATATGTAACTATTTTAGTTTCAACTTATGGAGTTGTCAACTCTATTAAATTTTGAGCTCTATATACAAGAAAACTCCGGCAAGCCGGAGTCTCATCAAATGAAGCGTTTTTACATTAAGCGGTATGATTAAGAGCAACAATTTTGTTTTTCCCGGAGCGCTTGGCTTGATACAAATAGTTGTCTGTCTCCTGGAAAAATACATCTTTGTCTTTGTTCATATCCTCGGTATAGCCTTTTAATCCAATGCTAACGGTTACGGAAACGATTTGCATTTTCTCCTGAAAGGTCATATTCTCTACTTCACGCCGGATATTCTCAACGATCTGATAGGCTTCCTCAGAAGTATGCTCAAACATCAAAATAGCAAATTCTTCACCGCCATAGCGGGCCGGAATGTCATTCGCTGTAATTTGCTCTGTAATGATTTGCGAGATGCCTTCCAAAATTTTATCTCCGAACTGGTGTCCGTAAGTGTCATTGATCTTCTTGAAATTATCAATATCCACTAACGCCAGATGGATGATCGCTCCTTGTTCGGCATATTCGAGTGCTTTTTCATAAAAGTTTTGAAAGGACAAATGATTGTACAGCTTTGTCAAACCATCAGTCATTGACATTTTGCTGATAATCGCATTACTGATCATTAATTCCTGTTGGGCACGCTTTGTTTTATACAAATCCACTAACAAATCGCGGCCGCTGGCCTGAATAATGAGAGCAAGAAAGGTGGACATAATCAAAAAGGTTGGAATCGCCACAATATCAAAGTCTGACAAATAGCTGCGGAATGATCCATCTGCTGCCAGCAACAGAAAAAAGACGACCACTTGCAATACAAAGGAAAGCCATATTAAGCGACGATTGAAGAACAGAATAGAAGAGAAAATAGGCAACAAACATAGCGCAGGAATAATCCGGATATCATAATTTAGACGAATAATCATCCAGCAAATGACGGTGCTTGCCATAAACAGGATCGCAAAAGAATACCTGTTAAATTTAAAATGAGCCAACTCTGCCAGTAAGTTGGAACCACTCATGATTAGCGTAGGAACAATCAGGGTTCCGACGTAAAATTCATAAGGCGAAGCGGCGTAATCAAGAAATAAGTAGCTGCCCAGCTGGACGATAAAATGTACAGCTATAATCATCCAATACAGTAATAACATTTTGCGTACCCAGTGGGCTTGCTTTGTTTTGTAATCCATGGTTTGAGTAAGCCGTTTTGTCTTGTTCATGATGTCACCACACTTAATGTATCTTTAGCCATTCTCGTATTATAAGATACTATGTGATGAAGTTGAAGCTAATTTTTTTGAAGGCCATGAACTTGTTAACCTAGTAACACTTTTACTTGGTGGATAGCCCCGTCCGCTGCAACCGGCAGAATATTATTCGTAAGGAGGGTACCGTCTACAGTAACCGTAGCTACACCCTTGGAGACATGCTGTGGATTCGTGATATGGATCACGTAGGTATCGCCACGGAAGACGCGGGTGACTGTGAATTCGTCCCAGGCTATAGGAATGCACGGGTCAATACGCAGACCGTCCCATTCCGGCTGGATACCGAGGATGGATTGAGTAATAGCTATAAAATTCCACGCCGCTGTACCCGTCAGCCAGGAATTTTTGGCTTCGCCTTCACGAACAGCATCCTTGCCCGCAATCATTTGAGCATACACATACGGCTCGGTGCGGTGAATGTCGCTGATGTCCTCCAGATAGGCAGGTGCAATTTTGCTATATAGCTCAAAAGCGCGATCTCCACGTCCTATTACGGCTTCCGCCATCATAATCCACGGGTTATTGTGGCAGAAAATACCGGCATTTTCCTTATACCCGGGAGGGTAAGATGAGATTTCGCCCAGATTGATGTGGTAACGGGAATAAGATGGATGTTGCAGCACGATGCCGTAGGGAGTTTCCAGTCGATCACGTGTAGAATCGAGAGCTTTATGTGCCAAGCCTTCTTCAACACCAATTCCTGCCATGACACAGAAACCTTGAGGTTCAATGAAAATTTGACCTTCCTCACAATCCTTGCTTCCGATTTTGTCTCCATAATGGTCATACGCACGTAAGAACCATTCCCCGTCAAAACCATGCTCCAATGTAGCTGCTCGCATACGATCCACATGGGCTTGAGCTGTGGATGCTTCTTCATCCAAACCTCTGCGCTTGCAGAGCTCAATAAAATCCGGTCCCGTATATACGAATAGTCCGGCGATAAACACGGATTCAGCTACTCGGCCCTCCAAATTCTGTGTTGTCTGATAGGACTCATCGGGTGTAGCGGAAAAACAATTGAGATTCAGACAATCGTTCCAGTCAGCTCGGCCAATGAGTGGAAGACCATGTGGACCAAGATTATTTATTACATGGTAAAAAGAACGCTTCAAATGTTCAAACAGCGTAGCCGCACGCTCTACATTTCCGTCAAAGGGCACTTGTTCGTCCAGTATGCCAAAGTCTCCCGTTTCTTTGATATACGCTGCGGTACCGACAATAAGCCACAACGGATCGTCGTTAAAGCCACCTCCAACCTCGTGGTTTCCTTTTTTGGTTAACGGTTGGTACTGATGATAAGCTCCGCCGTTTTCAAATTGAGTAGAGGCAATGTCGATAATCCGTTCCCGTGCCCGCTCCGGTATTTGGTGGACGAAGCCGAGCAAATCTTGATTTGAATCCCGGAAGCCCATACCACGTCCGATACCAGATTCAAAATACGAAGCTGAACGTGACATATTGAATGTAACCATGCATTGATACGGGTTCCATATGTTTACCATTCGGTTCAGCTTGTCGTCGTGGCTTTGAAGGGTGTACTTGGACAGCAGATTGTTCCAATAGGCTCGGAGTTCACTCAAAGCTTGTTTTACATCGGCTTCATCCGCAAACTGCGCAATCATGGCATGTGCCTGTTTTTTATTAATAACACCGTGGGACTCCCATTTCTCTTCCTCGGGATTTTCCACATAACCGAGTATAAAGTTACAGCTTGTTTCTTTGCCTGGCTCCAGCGTGATCTCAATGCAATGTGATCCGACAGGGGACCATCCGCTGGCAATAGAGTTCGAGGCTTGCCCAGCAGCGACCGTTTGAGGCTGATCTAATCCATTGTAGAGTCCCAGAAAAGCTTCACGATCTGTATCATAAGCCGCTAGCGGACGATTAGCAGAGAAAAAAGCATAGTGATTGCGGCGTTCACGGTATTCCGTTTTGTGATAAATGACAGAGTCCTGTATCTCAACCTCGCCCGTGTTCAAGTTGCGCTGGTAGTTGGTCATATCGTCATAGGCGTTCCACAGACAAAATTCCACGAACGAAAAGAGTTTGATCTTTTTGGTTTGTAACGATGTGTTCTGAAGCTTAACCTGATGGACTTCGCCGTCAAAGGATAGGGGTACAAAAGCCAGCTGCGTGGCTCGAATACCGTTGCGTTCTCCCATAATTGAGGTATAACCAAGTCCATGGCGGCATTCATACTGCTCCAGCTCCCGTTTAACCGGCATCCAGCTTGGAGTCCAATAATCCCCATCATCATAAATATAAAAATAACGACCACCGTTATCGACAGGAATATTATTGTAACGGTAACGTGTTAAGCGACGTAAGCGAGCATCCCGGTAAAATGCATAGCCGCCACTTGTATTGGAAATCAGTCCAAAAAATCGTTCATTACCTAAATAATTAATCCAAGGATAAGGGGTTTGAGGGGTGTGGATGACATATTCTTGATTGACATCATCGAAGAAACCATACTTCACGGCGCAGAACTCCTCTCGATTTGAAAAAATAAAAGGCCCAATACATGATTATATTCAAACATGAAGCCGTTCTTCCTTTAGGAAGATATTCCCCTCTTTATGTAAAATGCGCTTGACTTTCTCAACCTTTCTTCTGGGATTTGCAAAATATTTGAAATGGGTAAATATACCTTTTTATGCTAAAATGAAAAAGTTAGAACTTAGCAAGGCAGGAGGTTGCAAGAATGACACCTATCACATTATTTTTCATCCCATATGCAGGCGGATCGGCGTCGGTCAGCTTCAAATGGAAAAAGTCGCTACTTCCGCAGATTAAGCTTGTTCCACTGGAATTAGCGGGCAGGGGTATTCGTTCTGGGGAACCGCTAAAGGAAAGCATTGAGGAGATGAGCGAGGATCTGTTGCACAAGATCAGCGAAGAGATAGCCCCCGGCAATCCTTATGCCATATACGGCCACAGTATGGGGACGATGATCTCATTCGAGCTGTACTACAAGCTGGTGGCCGGTGGATATGGCAAGCCTGCTCATCTGTTCGTTTCGGGTGGACGGGCACCGCATGTCCCAAGAAATTCCCCGTGGTTACACGATCTGCCCGCAGATCAGTTCAGGACGCATTTGCAGCGGTACGGTCAGCTTTCGGAAGCGATTTTTGACAATCAGGAATTATACGACTATTTTATGCCCGTGTTAAGAGCGGATTTCAAAGCTGTTGAGTTGTATAAGTACACGGCTAAAGCCGCACTTTTACATTGTCCTATCACCGCTTTGACAGGAATGACCGATAACACGGTGACCTTACAAGATGCGGAGGCATGGGCACAGCATACGGATCAGCAATTTCGTATGTTTACCTTTGAGGGAGGACACTTTTTTATTCATGATGAAGTGGAGCGGATTACGCACATCATCAATGAGACCTTGGAGCAGAGTACGGTAACAAGTAGCATACAAAAATAAAAATAAGAGGTGAATTTTAGTGACAGTAGGTGTATTGGCACATTTGTTTGGCAAGTTGCCTTATCGGGAATTGGCTGCAAAGGTAGGCGCAGCGGGCTTTACTCATGTTCAGCTGGCTCCGTGGAGAGCGATCAGTGATGTGGATTTTAATAAACCGGGTAAGTTCAATCCGGGATTGGCACTGTCTATCGCAGAAGAATTTCGTAAGCATGGTGTTTCCATATCGGTGCTCGGGTGCTATTTGCATTTTTTTGTACAGGATGAGGAATTGCTGCGTGAAAATGTAGAGCGCTTTAAAGAGCTGATCCGATATGCGGGTCTGTTAGGAGCACCCATGGTTGCAGCCGAAGTGGGACGTAATGAGGATGGTACCGCCTATACGGAACGTGACTGGAGAGTTGTAAGGGAAGTAGTGCGTGAATTAGCAGATGAAGCGGAGAAGTGGGGCGTATTCGTAGGATTGGAAGCTGCAAACGATCACTTGGTAGGAACTGCCGTAGAGTTGGCTACCTTTCTGGAGGAAGTGCCCTCTTCACACATCGGTGTTGTGATTGATCCTGGTAATCTGCTGAAAACGGAAAATATGGCGCAGCAGGATGAGATCATTCGGGAAGCTTTCCAACTGCTGGGCCCCCGGATTATCGCTGCGCATGCCAAAGACCGGCGTTTGTCATCGTCAGGTGAAATTGAGACGGTGCCGCCGGGTTTTGGAGACATGAACTATGGCCTCTACATGGAACTGCTGGAGCAGTACAAGCCGGAGGTTCATATTATTATGGAAGCTGCTCAGGAGCATGAGATGGCTGAATCCAAACGTTATATCGAAGGTCATCGGATAGCCGCTCAGAAAGCGCAACAAGTGCAGACGAAATAATGTATTCTTTCATAATACTCAGGAATGCTACGTTAATAATTCGAGAGACTTGGAAGCGCCTCCTTTTCCAAGTCTCTGTTTCTTTACCCTTGTTTAACCCTGCACAACCGCCACGATCACAATGACCCAGCTTGCCAAAAAAGCCAACCCGCCAATGGGGGTGATTGCTCCAAGCTTTTTCACACCGGATACACTAAGGGCATACAGACTGCCGGAAAACAGGAGAATACCCACCAGCATAACCCAGCCTGCGGTTACGATGAGAGAAGAATGAACAAGTCTGTCAGCAAGAACTCCAAGCAGTAGCAAACCCAGTCCATGAGCGATTTGATATTGAATTCCTGTCTGGAATATGCTCATCATGTCTGCGGAAAGTCTCTTTTTCAATGCGTGTGCGCCGAACGCTCCAAACGCTACGGCTAAAAACATCACGATACAACCAAGCAATAGCAAAATTTTCATGTTTTAACGCCTCCCTGTGAAATAGTACCGATTCCAATCGATTTCGTCAATTTTCCTTGTGAAACTCTAAACATATATAATTTTCCGACTCTCATTTGGCGCCTAGTGTGGTATATTTTTTCCAGGGCCAATGCGAAGCATTTGGAGCAATAGACAGCGTGTCCTCCACCTTTTTTATGGGAAAGTGAGGTGATGGTGCTGTCTTTTTGTGCTGTCATTTTTCGGAATAAAATCTTGTGTAAAGTCAAAATTGATAATGGAGAGGATGAATGCAAAGTGATCAGCAGAAAATCCGTGTTCAGGAAATCTGTCTCTATGGTCATGTCAGCTATTTTGGTACTTCCGTTAACCTTGGGCTTATTTCAGGCAGAACCCGACCGTGCATCAGCTGCAACACCGGAATCGACACGCTTTCTACAATTGTATAAACAGCTGAAGGATCCGGCTAGCGGATACTTTTCAAAAGAAGGCATACCTTATCATTCCGTTGAAACGCTCATGAGCGAGGCTCCGGATTACGGACACTTAACGACTTCGGAAGCGTACAGCTACTGGATGTGGCTGGAAGTACTGTATGGTCATTATACCGGGGATTGGGGGCATTTGGAATCCGCGTGGGACAACATGGAGAAATATATCATTCCTGTTAATGAAGGCGACGGTAAGGAAGAGCAACCGACAATGAGTAACTATAACCCGAACAGCCCCGCCACTTATGCAGCAGAATATTCGCAGCCGGATCAGTACCCGAGCCGCCTGAGTGGTCAGTATGGTGCTGGCAAGGATCCGCTGGACTCTGAGCTGAAGGCAACCTATGGCAACAACCAGACATATCTGATGCACTGGTTGCTGGACGTGGATAATTGGTACGGTTTCGGAAATCTTCTGAATCCATCGCATACAGCAGCCTATGTAAACACCTTCCAGCGCGGGGAACAGGAATCGGTCTGGGAGGCTGTACCGCATCCATCACAAGATAATCATAAGTTTGGGAAGTCTAATGAAGGCTTTATGAGCCTGTTCACCAAGGAAAATAATGCCCCTGCACAGCAATGGCGCTACACGAATGCCACCGATGCGGATGCACGGGCGGTTCAAGCGATGTACTGGGCTAAGGAATTGGGATATGATAACTCCGTATATTTAAATAAAGCCAAAAAGATGGGAGACTTTTTGCGTTACGGTATGTACGATAAATACTTCCAGAAAACCGGAAGCGCTTCCAACGGTGCCCCTATTGCTGGTACGGGCAAGGATGCCAGCCTTTACCTGATGGCGTGGTATACGGCTTGGGGAGGCGGACTGGGCCAAAGCGGCAACTGGGCTTGGCGTATCGGCGCCAGTCATGCACATCAGGGCTACCAAAATGTCGTCGCAGCTTATGCGTTGTCCGATCAAGATGGTGGATTAATACCGAATTCTCCAACGGCGGGACAGGACTGGGCGACCTCGCTGAAGCGCCAACTGGAGTTTTATACTTGGCTGCAATCCGATGAGGGGGCCATTGCAGGCGGAGCGACGAATAGCTGGGATGGTGCCTACAAGGCTTATCCATCTGGCACGAGCACCTTTTATGGCATGGCTTATACAGGGGCTCCTGTATATAACGATCCACCGTCGAACAATTGGTTCGGGATGCAGGCTTGGCCTGTCGAGCGAGTTGCCGAGCTGTACTACATTTTAGCCAAGAAAGGGGATACTTCGTCCGAGCAGTTTAAAATGGCTAAACAAGTGACGGAAAACTGGATCGCATGGTCCAAGAACTATGTATTTGCCAACGAACGGCCTGTGACTGACGCGCAGGGATATTATTTGGATGCACAAGGCAAGCGTATTCTGGGTGGCAAAAATCCGAAAATGGCTACTACAGCAGCTAAAGGCGAATTCTGGCTGCCGAGCAATCTGGAATGGAGTGGAAAGCCTGAAACCTGGAGCGGATTTGCCAATCATAAAGGGAATACCAATCTCCATGTGGTAACAAAGAATCCGGGGCAGGATGCCGGAGTACTGGGCAGCTATGTTAAAGCACTTACTTTCTTTGCTGCTGGAACGAAAGCTGAAAAAGGAGACTATTCCGAGTTAGGCAAGGAAGCTAAGGATCTGTCTAAAGCTTTGCTTGATGCTGCATGGGGTTATAACGATGGTATAGGTATTACAACGAAGGAAGCTCGCGAGGATTATTATCGTTATTTTACTAAAGAAGTGTATATCCCGAACGGCTGGAGTGGTAAGACTGGACAAGGCAACACGATCCCTGGCACAGACGCTACCTTTTCTGACCCGTCCAAGGGCGGCAATGGTACCTATTCCAGCTATAGCGATATCCGGCCTAATATCACTAAAGATCCGCAATGGTCCTATCTTAAAGATAAATACACGACTTCTTGGAACAATCAGACCAAAAAATGGGATAAAGGTGCTCCAGAATTTACGTATCACCGTTTCTGGTCCCAAGTCGATATGGCAACGGCTTATGCTGAGTATGACCGTCTCATTAACGGTAGTGGACCAACCGAGCCGACAGCTCCCAAAGCTCCGGCAAATGTGAAGGCAAACGCAGGGGATGCTCAGGTTACACTCACTTGGAGCAAAGCGACGGGTGCCGATAGCTATACGGTCAAGCGCTCGACAACCAGTGGTGGTCCTTATACCACAGTAGCAACGGTAACAGACAGCACTTACAAGGATACAGGAGTGCTGAATGAAACCACTTATTATTATGTAGCAAATGCAACAAATTCTTTAGGAACCAGCCCGGATTCTGTCGAGGTCAGTGCTAAGCCTACGGCAGCTCCCATTCCAGCAACGGGAGACGTGATTGTCCAATACCGCGTGGGCGACACTAATCCGGGAGATAACCAGATTCGGCCACTGTTCCGTGTTGTAAACAAGGGTAAAGAGGCTGTCGAACTGAAAAATGTTAAGCTGAGATACTACTATACCGTAGATGGCGACAAGTCACAGGAATTCCATTGTGACTATGCACAGTTGGGTAGTAGTAACGTTCAGGGACGTTTTGTGAAACTGGATAAGGCCGTTACAGGTGCAGATTATTATCTGGAGATCTCCTTTGGAGCTGGTGCGGGAAGTCTGGCAGCAGGGGAAAATACAGGAGATATTCAAATTCGCATGAACAAGACGGACTGGAGCGACTATAACGAAAGTGATGATTTTTCCTATGATTCTACCAAGACCTCTTATACGGATTGGGACAAAGCACCTTTGTATATAAACGACAAACGTGTTTGGGGCCTGGAGCCTTGATTGCGAACTGAGTGTGGAAATCGCGGGCGGAATGTGAGAGCACTGAACTGAATTCATTTCCGTCCGTTTTTTTGTGATCGGATTCGTGGTACACTATGATCGTTACATCATTACATACATGACCGAGGTGACCTGAGACATGAATGACAATTTGGCACAGGCTCTGAATGAGCAAATGAACTTTGAATTTTACTCCGCTCACGTATATTTGGCGATGGCTGCTTATTGCTCCAGTGAAAGTCTGGATGGGTTTGCAAACTTCTTCCTAGTACAAGCTGAGGAGGAACGGTTTCATGCCATGAAACTGTATAAATACATTAATGATCGTAGAGGACGCGCTACATTGGCTGCATTACCAGAGCCCAAAAATAGCTACGATTCCATGCTGGACGTATTTGAGCATGGCTACAAGCATGAGCAGCAAAACACGCAAAAATTTTATCATTTGGCTGACTTGGCCCTCGATGCACGTGAGCATGCAACGATCCATTTCTTGAAATGGTTTATTGATGAGCAAGTCGAGGAGGAAGCGCTGTTCGACAGTGTTATTCAGAAGCTTAAACGCATTGAAAGAGACAGTAACGCCTTTTATATGCTGGACAGCGAGTTTGCCAAACGCAGCTTTACTGCCCCTGCGGAGTAACACTGCAAACATGTTGTGTTTAAAATGCCTGAGGCATGGACAGCATTTTATTCGCCTAGAAATTAAAGGAGCCCGGCTTTCGGGCTTTTTTGCGTTGACTTTGATTTACCGAATGCCCCTCTTTCGAGGGGATATTGTTATTTTAAATGGAGTTATAGAAAAAATTAATTTGTCGCTGGATGGTGAGCATGCTACAGTTATGTTAACTTTTATATCTGATTAAATAGATAGGAATAATTATATAGTGGTTCACGCGTTTTATAAAAACACTATAAGGAGGCGGGTTAGTATGAGTGAAATCTATCGTCTGGCACTCCAAGAGGACGCAGAAAGATTGCAGTATGTGACGTATGAGGCGTATGAAACAATTCGGCAGTTGGGGCTTCGATGGCCTGCCGCTCAGGCAGACGTTGCTCTCATTCAAGAAAATATTAAAAATAATAATTGCTATGTGCTGGAAGTAGACGGTGTCATTCAGGCTACCGTTAGCCATCTCAAAAATAGAGCCCTTAATTTTATAACCGATCTACCGTTTGTGATGTGGTTTGCTGTAGACCCGGCGACCCAGGGCAAAGGATATGGGAAAAAATTGTTGAATTGGGTAGAGCAAACGATTATACGTGATCAGGTGGGAGCTCCTGCAGTAACACTGGCGACTGCAGAAAAGCATCCCTATTTGCTATCCATGTACGAGCGTTGGGGATATGAACGTATCCATGCTTTTGACCATGGAACAGGGGACGGGACGATGCATTTACTGCGTAAAGTGGTGAATCCTGAATTATTCTCCACTTACATTCGTGAAAAAAATGAAGCCGAGACAGCCAACCAAAATTAGACCCGATCACCCGGAACAGACGAAGCCGATTCGTTCGCTGAAAGGGGCTTGGAGCGAATGAATTTTCAGTTATGATTGATGAATAACGTTACCCTCTCTCATGAAAGCAACCGAAATAACGGTGCTTTCTGGTCGATAGCGGCTGAGAGAGGGGCTTTTTAATTTTGGACTAATTGACAGAAATAAATTAAAAGAGTAACGTAATTGTATAATTATTATAATCACATAAAATTAATCGGATTAATTAAAATTTGAATATGTGGAATCTGATGATATAAGGAGGAATTTTTTTGGGCAACTCGCAATTTAGCACGACCAAGCGCTGTATAACAGCCGAGGATTTATATCGACTTCACTGGGTTAGCGATCCAGCTATTCATCCTATTAGTGGTGAGATCGCTTACGTAGAACAGTATATTAATAAAGAGCGGACAGATTATAACTCAGGAATTTGGCTATTATCGTCCGATGGCGCTAGCGCATTACCCTTTACATACGGACCGAAAGATGAAACGCCTGTCTGGTCACCCGACGGATCACAACTAGCTTTTCTCCGTACAACAGACGGCAAGCGCCAGGTATGGATTATTCCAGAACGCGGGGGAGAGGCACGACAGCTTACATACGTAGAGAACAACGTTCGTTCATTAGCCTGGTCTCCTAATGGGACCTGCATATCGTTTGTAGCTAAAACGGCCGAGAACCCGTCAAGCCCGATATCCGATGAAGGAACTCAGGAGACGCAACTTAAGGGACGAGTTGTTAATCGAACGAAAGCTAAATCCGACGGCTATGGACTGTGGGATGATACTCGTGATCACTTGTATGTAACGGATATGACTTCGGGGCACACAGTTCAACTGACTTCCGGCGCTTATGATGTGGCAGAGCCTGTGTGGTCACCGGATGCTCAACGTATTTTATTCGTCGCCAGAATAGCAGAACATTCGAAAGAGGATACGGATTTACGTGAACTAAATGATTTGTTTACGATAACTCCTGCGATTTCAAATGATGATGCCGCAGCACCGCTTAAGCTGACCCATTCTGAACTGCACATCGAGAGTGCTGCTTATTCTCCCGACGGTTCAACGATTGCCTTTTACGGCCATGATCGACATGCCAAAGGCGCTACTCAGACCCGACTGTACACGGTTCCTTCCAGTGGGGGTAAGGCAGTATGCGTTAGTGAGACGCTTGACGCTCACCTTGGTAATGCGGGTATGAGCGACATGCGTTCACATCTTCATATAGGACCACCACGCTTCAGTGCGGACGGTCAATCCCTGTATACGCTGGTAAGTCTTGAAGGCAATGTACACGTATATCAGTTTGCGCTTGATGGAACTTTTAAAATTTTAACGCAAGGAGAACGAGAAATTTACCAATTCGAGCTTACATCGGATGAGCAGCATATCATTGCCGCTTCCACCGATGTAACTTTACCAGGCGATTTGTTCCGGATTGCGATTCATTCAGGAACTGAGGAACAGCTGACACGAGTAAATGATTCTTTGCTTGATGAGATTGAGATCAGTGTGCCTGAGTGCTTTTGGACGGGGGTTGAGGATGGCCGACGGGTGCAGGGATGGGTAATGAAGCCTGCTGGGTTTAAGGAGGGAGTATCCTATCCTGCCATTTTGGAGATACACGGTGGCCCTCATGCCATGTATTCCAATTCTTTTTTTCATGAATTTCAGTTGCTGGCCGCTCAGGGATATGCAGTCATCTATACGAATCCCGGAGGAAGCCGAGGGTACGGACAGTCTTTTACCAATGTCGTCCTTGGAGATTACGGCGGACACGATTACACTGATCTACTGAGCGCAGTGGATGAGGCTATACGCCAGTTTCCATTCATTAATCCGGAAAGGCTGAGTGTAACAGGGGGCAGCTATGGTGGCTTTATGACAAACTGGATTGTCGGCCATACCGATCGTTTCCGCGCAGCTGTAACCCAGCGCTCCATATCTAATTGGCTGTCAATGTATGGAGTGAGTGATATAGGATACTCGTTTACTGAAGATGAAGTCGGCGGGAATCCGTGGGAGGATTGCGAGCTCTTGTGGAGGCAATCTCCGCTGGCTTATGTGCAGCAAATTAACACACCGCTGCTCATATTGCACGGGGAGCAGGATCTGCGATGCCCTATAGAGCAGGGAGAACAGCTGTTTACAGCATTGCGTCGTTTGGGGAAACCTACGCAATTTGTCCGTTTTCCAGCTTCAAGTCACGAGCTTTCACGAAAAGGGCACCCGCAGCTTCGCGTGGAACGACTGCAACGCATTACCAATTGGTTTGCCCAACACGAATTATAAGTTAAATCGATTTCTTGTGTTGATGTAAAAATGTCAGGTCCTCATCATAGGACTTGGCATTTTTAGTATGCCTTGCTACAATTCTCTCAACCTCATTCAAAAGGAGATATATAATGGCTGAGCCCTTAAAAAATATGTACACGGAGAATTTTCTTCAACAATTCGGTGAAAAAGTACAGTCTGCATACAGGCCGTTCGATACCATCGGATTTATCCATCAAGTGATGGATGAAAAATGGGATGAGCTGGAGCTGAAAGAACGAATACGGCGTATTTCGTTAACATTAGGGGCATTTTTGCCCAGTAATTATGAAGAAGCTCTGGGTATTCTTTTTACTATAGATGAGCATTGCAGTGGTTTTCCGTACTTGTTTTTCCCCGATTTTGTGGAGGTGTATGGGCAGGGAGAAGGGGATTGGGACCTGTCCATGAAGGCGCTGGAGCGATTCACATCTAGGTCCTCTGCGGAGTTCGCCGTAAGACCCTTCCTCCTGCGTGAACCGGAACGGATGATGCAGCAAATGACGACCTGGGCGGGACATCAAAGTGAGCACGTTCGCCGTCTTGCCAGCGAAGGCTGCCGTCCACGGCTACCCTGGGGACAGGCGTTGCCTGTGTTTAAGCGCGATCCTGCTCCAGTATTGGCTGTATTGGAATTACTGAAAGCCGATCCATCACTATATGTACGTAAAAGTGTAGCCAACAACCTGAACGATATTGCCAAGGATCATCCTGATGTGGTCATTGCTACGGCTCAACGGTGGAAAGGGACACATCCTGACACCGACTGGATTGTGCGTCATGGCTGCCGGACCCTGATTCGCAAATCCATCCCCGAAGTGATGGCAATGTTCGGCTATGCGGATGAAACAGACGGGGCACCGTTGGTCACGGGTGCCTCTTTCACCACAGACCCTGCCGTGCTAAAGCTTGGTGATAGCTGTGAGTTGAGCTACGCGCTTCAGCTTCGTGAAGGTGACCCGGTACGAGTCCGCATCGAGTACGGCATTGACTTTGTAAAGGCGAGGGGACAAGTCTCACGTAAACTGTTTTTGCTATCTGACAAAACGGTCCCCGGAGGAACCCATCTTACAGGTACACGGACACACCGTTTTGCAGACCTGACAACTCGTCGCCATTATGAGGGAACGCATCGGATTGCGTTGCTCGTAAATGGTCAGGAAGCGGCTTATACAGTGGTAGAACTCCAGTTGTAGATCAAGATTGCAGTGAAGAAAAAGAGCCTGAGATCAGGCTCTCAGGCTGTCGAGAAACCCCCTGTTTTTTAATCAGGTTTAAAATGGCCACTTTGATCAAATAAAAATGGGTCCTC
>NZ_JAAMNQ010000125.1:0-242 GCF_011066155.1 Paenibacillus sp. EKM206P
ACCTGCTTTAAACAGCGGCCCTTCTTGCAGTTGGATACTGCTTTGAATTTCGGTAGCTTTCGCCTCCATTGCCACGCCGAGCATGGCTTCATCCGTTATATCCCTAAAGTCCAGCACGTCCAGCTGATACAGCTCGCCTTCCTGTATTCCGCGATTCCATGCTTGATAGCCTTGCGCGGTCTTGCTGAACACCATTCGCAAAGCATCATGATGCTTTGTCAGCTTGCCAAGCGCCTGACGCA
>NZ_JAAMNQ010000126.1:0-239 GCF_011066155.1 Paenibacillus sp. EKM206P
TTGTTCCACTGTGTAGATGGCGATCATTTGCTGATGGTGATTCACCATTTGGTGGTGGACGGGGTATCCTGGCGTATTTTGTTTGAGGATTTGGCTACTGCCTATGAACAGGCCGTTCATCAGAAAGTGCTTCAGCTGCCGGACAAAACGGATTCATTCCGTTCCTGGTCACAAAAACTTTCCGAGTATGCGAATAGCGCAGCCATGGACAGTGAACACGCCTACTGGGAACAATGGAA
>NZ_JAAMNQ010000127.1:0-239 GCF_011066155.1 Paenibacillus sp. EKM206P
TTCCATTGTTCCCAGTAGGCGTGTTCACTGTCCATGGCTGCGCTATTCGCATACTCGGAAAGTTTTTGTGACCAGGATCGGAAGGAATCCGTTTTGTCCGGTAACTGAAGCACCTCTTCATGGATGGCCTGTTCATAGGCAGTAGCCAAATCCTCAAACAAGATACGCCAGGATACCCCGTCCACCACCAAATGGTGAATCACCATCAGCAAATGATCGCCATCTACACAGTGGAACAA
>NZ_JAAMNQ010000128.1:0-238 GCF_011066155.1 Paenibacillus sp. EKM206P
GGCCTTCCCCGGCCACGTACATTTCGCCCGCTACGCCGATCGGCACAGGGCGGCGGTTTTCATCCAGGACGTACACCTTCAGCGTCGGGATCGGCTTGCCGATATTACTCTTCGCCGCCTCCATTTCGACCCACGTTATTTCCTTATATGTAACGTGAACAGTCGTCTCGGTAATGCCGTACATATTGATCAGCTTCGTCTCCGGGTACTTCGTCTTGAAGCCCTTGAGCTGCAGCGG
>NZ_JAAMNQ010000129.1:0-238 GCF_011066155.1 Paenibacillus sp. EKM206P
GTTTTAACAACTGCTCCGTTTCCTGAGCTGTCCACGTAACTGTCATGTTCTCGCTGTCCCTATTCAAGGAATGAGAAGGGGACTCGTCTTTTGGAAGCGGCTGATATACGCCATGTTCCATTTCCTTCCAGAATGCAAGTTCTGCTGCCATGGCCGGACTATTCGCATATTGAGACTGCCCATCCGCCCAGGTGCGGAACGAATCCGTTTTGTGCGGAAGGCGAGCCGTTTGTCCGTT
>NZ_JAAMNQ010000130.1:0-234 GCF_011066155.1 Paenibacillus sp. EKM206P
GATTACAAGTAGAGTTGCCAACCTGTCGCTCAGCTTGCCATCCACAGTTCGAGCTGTAGTCTTGGATGACGAGGACGTTCAAGCTCAACTGGGAGCACAGGATGCGAGCAACCTGATCCCTGTCGCCGGCCCGCATAACCTGGCCTATATGATTTACACGTCAGGCACCACCGGTCAGCCGAAAGGGGTCATGATCGAGCAGGGCAGTGTTAGCAATCTGGTAGATGCTTTATG
>NZ_JAAMNQ010000131.1:0-233 GCF_011066155.1 Paenibacillus sp. EKM206P
GCCGAACGCTCGCTCGATATGGTCGTCGGCATTCTGGCGATTCTCAAAGCGGGCGGAGCCTACGTGCCTGTCGATCCGGACTACCCGGAGGAGCGCATCCGCTTCATGATCGAGGATTCGGGCGCGCCGTTATTGCTGATTCAAAAGCATCTGCACGAGAAGACCGACTTCGCAGGAACGCGCCTCGAATTGGACGATTTCGTTTGGGGCGACAGAGGGGCGGACTCCGAAGG
>NZ_JAAMNQ010000132.1:0-233 GCF_011066155.1 Paenibacillus sp. EKM206P
TAGGCTTTCGGCAAAAGCCTCCACTTGAAAGCTGCCTTGCAGATCAAATGTCGCCTGCTCAAAGTACGCCCCGGATTGCGGCTCCATTAAGCCGTGGAACAGAATGCCTTTTTGCATGGGTGTGAGCGAATAAATGTTTTCCAGTTCTCCCGCATTAGCCGTCTGCTCTACAATATGATCCAGCTCTCCAGCCGTCAGTCCTTGGAAGGACAAGTCGCTTGGTGTCAGCTCCG
>NZ_JAAMNQ010000014.1:0-139212 GCF_011066155.1 Paenibacillus sp. EKM206P
GCAGTACAAATGATAAAGGAAGCGGTACAAGGGGAGCGTAACGATGAGTTGTTCTACGATGAATTGATCAATTTGGCTCCCTCACAAGAGCAGGTGGCTATTATTGAAAGTATCCGTAACGATGAGCGCGGTCACAATAAAATGTTCAGAGAGATGTATCGGGTTTTGACAGGACAGGAAATTGCAGGCATCAGTAGTGAGAAATATGAGAGGCTGCAATCCTATACAGAAGGTCTACAGCGCGCCTTGATGGGAGAGTTGGGTGCGGTGGAACGGTACCGCAACATCTGGTTTGGTTTGCCTGCTGGCATCTATAAGGACACAGTGTACGGTATCATTTTGGATGAGCTTAAGCACGCTGCCAAATACAATTATCTGATTACGTTGAACCTCAAGTAACTTTTTGACCAAAAGTCCTATTCCACATCAATGGGTTGCTGGATTTTATCCTTATATTCATCCAGATAGAGCTGGCCGTTGCTGCCTTTAATGGCATAGAATACGTCCTCTAACTTTTTGTCGCGGGCCTTCAGTTGAGACAGCAGCCATGATTCGGGAATATGATTGGAGTTTAAATTGCCATGCAAAAGCTGACCGTCAATTATAAGCTCAATTGGGAACTGTGTGGCATTGCCTGCATTCAACTGCAGATCTTTTAATGTCACGGCTTGCAGTTCCTTTTTCTTTTGGGCAGATAGTTTTCCGTTAATCTCAAGTAGGGCGTACTCCACTTCTTCTATATTAAATATATCTTTCTCGCGAAGTTGCTGGTTTAAAGAATCCACTGTCATATTATTTTTTTTTAAGTTATCTTCGAGAATGAGCCCTCCTTCTATGAGAACGGTGGGAGTTCCTTCTGTCCACATCTTAAAGTTTCTGAATTTCAAAAAAAGCTTGGCCAAAACATAAGAAGTAATTGTAAAAACGGACAGGGCTATTAATAGGTGGATAACTTCTATTTTTTCGTTAAATGCAAAGTTAGCAGCCATAGCTCCTAATATAACTGCCGTTACGAATTCATGAAAGTTCATATTGGAAAGGGTTTGCTTCCCTAATATTCTCCCAATTATCATTAGGATAAAGAATGCTGAAAAACTTCTTATCAAAATAACGATATGATCATTCATGCAAAAGCCTCCTTGTTTAAAAATTGCAGATAATTAGTATATAGACTACCCGCTACACTAGAGTAATATACCAGTGAAATTAATAAATAAATGCTGCTTTGGAACTTCTAACTGCTAATCCTAAAGCTTTTGCGTCATTCAGACCTACGCTGAATATGTCGGCAGCTACTCCATGTGATCCCTTCACATAGAGGTGAGGAAAATAGCTGTTTAACTCCCATTTGGCTTAGGGGATAACTTAGTTATTTCTGAGAAAAAATAGTGGATTTATTTGTCCCTCCTGTAAAATGGTTTAATAGCACGAAATGGTGAAAATTCTATACATCATTGTGCTCACCAATCTAATGTGCCGGAGAACTTGAAGCAGCTTTAATTTTGGCTACGAAATAAATACTAAAGTAAACATAGGAAAATAACTGTGCCTAAATTGGTCTTACGTTTCGGCAGTTATACAAAGCTTTAGGCAATAGCCACAAAAAAGGAAATTGTATTTAATAAGGCCAATATCGAACATCTAATAAACGATATTAATAATATGCTTCCATATGTTGTTATTTATATCAATAATCGCCTACTTCTGATTAAGATAGTCGTAACCGATGAGCTGGATGAAGAAAAAAGATAAACAAGATACAGAAACTCGATATATCGACGTTAAAAATTGACCTTAGTGAGTTTGATTGATTATGAAGCCTTAGAACATGAAGTTTTCCATAACACTGCCAAGAAACGTTGGGTACATAACACTAAATTGAATATCATCCATGAAAAAGTTGCTTCATATCCAAAAAGGCTGATAGTAAAAACAGGAGTCTGAAGAATATGACAAATATTTACTTGATATCTTCTAGGGCATGGACAGGCAACCCTTATGCTAATGTAATCGTTGATTTTTCACAACCATATAATCCGAATGCCGGAAAATCATATTCAAGGAATCTTTATTAAGGTTTTACGGGGGAGTTACTAATCATACCAGATCATTACAAATGAATGAATAAAGATGAAATAACTACAAACACTTTAATCAATAATGATGGGAGGAACAAAAATGACAATTTCTATTGATCTTAAAATGAATGGGTTGGTTAATAGTAAACTGCTAAGTGCAAACGGTAAGCTAATGATTGAATCTGACGGTAATTTCCACGGTAATCTAATCTTCGAAGAGATCCCCGCATCGTTTCACCCAAAAGTATTAGGTAGTTCAGGGTTTTCAATCAATTGTGGCTCAAACGCAGATGCGGTTTCCAGGACAAGAAATCTATCAACAATTTCGAACGGAAATTATCAAGCGACAAGAAGTTATGTCATCGAAGATTCCAACAAAAAAGTTGTTGGTTCATTAGTATCTAGTGTACAAATGAGGAAACAAAGTGAAAATGTGTCCGAATCAATAGTGACCATATATGGTCATTATTCCGGACCAGTTAACATTTTATCTTGTAGCAATTACGACATAAAAATGATACAGAAATCACCAGGACGTATAGGTGGCGAATATCAGCAAACATTTGTTGCAGAGGACCAAAAGACCTATATTATTTATGGATCGACAGAGTATGTTTATTCAACTCAAGAATCCATTACATCACCAGTTATTTGGAAACATGAATATAAGCAAATGGATTTCGAAAAATCCAATGATAATAGAAGTCTTCTTAAGGGGTCTATAGATGGTAAAGCAACTGTGGTACCAATACCAGAAAGTAAGATAACAGTGTAAAAATTTTATTGCTTGTAGAACTCTCATTTAATCGACAAGAATGAAGAGCCGATGTAGGGCCGACATACGTGTAAAAAGGAGAACATAACTTATTCCTCAAAAAACCATGTCTTGACAATGGGGGGCATTACACTTAATCAGATGGGGTAGTATCAGATTTGCAGATACTACCCGGAGTGGAAAGAAGCAATCCACCTAGCCCTCTCAAGTGGGTGGATTGCCTCACATGATAGATAATTGAGTTATCGCATTCGCCCAGTTGGTATGATGTTTTAAAGATTTCTTAGCGTATGTTTTCGGCGTTTTTTTGACGGTACCCCTTCTACTTTTCCAGCAAGTATACATGATGTGTCCAACAAAAAATCCAATAATAAATATTGTCACAATCACAACGTCATGTTAGGGGACCCAAAAAAGAATTGCGCTCATTACACGATGGGAACGCTGATGATTCCGTCTTTGGTCAAAATAAATACCTTTGATGGCCTTAATTTTGTTTTTACTGTTACAGATTTGTGCCCGTTAAATCTAATACACTTATTATTATATATAAAGGCAAAATATGAAATTATTGAATTTAGCGTCGGGCGGGTATCGGTGCCTGCACCTCCGTTTCCATTTAAAACAGCGGTTTTCCCTGCAATTGTTCCTTTTAAAAGGACGTCATGTATATGGCTTACCAGGGTAAGTTTTACACTTTTTGATTTGCCTAGATTGGCTATAAACGCCTTATCATTCGGTGTTGTGACCGGAAATGCTTCACTGCTAGGGAATTTTTTGAACGACCCTACCTTTGGCGGAACATACATAACCACGACCACGTCTTTTTTTGTATTTATCCCCTTGTTGAAGGTAACTAGGGCGCTATTGGTAATTCCATACCTGGTCGGTTTCGCGACTGGTCCAACATCATTTAACATAACCATCCGTAATTTTGGGGTGTTAATGATATAGTTCAGTCCATTTTCCTGCACGGCCTTTTTGCCTTTTCTTGGACCGATGATGTTCTGATAATTAACCAATGATCCATTGACACCATTTCTTTCGTGATTCCCGGGTACCATAAAAAAATGCAATATTCGTTTTCTTGACGAATTTTTCCACTACATTTTTAAAGAACACCAGTTGTTCTGCAGATCCTGAAAATACGCCATCTCCGCCATATAAGATAATCAGGGGTTTTGGCGTTTGCTTGCTCGCTTTGTCCAAGCAAGACAAAAAAATCTGGTATCTTCTTATCGCATCCTGCTTGGCTTTCGTGAATGGCTGCACGATGGCGTTTCCCCAGTTAAACCACGTGTCACCAAAAAAAACAAATTGAAAGTTTGGATTCTTCTGATTTGCAAGCCTCTTATTTAAAACCTTTAGCGAAATGTCTGTTAGTGTCTCGATCTATGCTTCTGCCAATGTAATCCCTCACATTTGTCATCGATTTTGATCAACTGCTCTGCGATTGTTTTTGAAGCACAACAAATTGCACAAATGGCGGTCAATGATAGGTCAGTATTCGTTTTATGGAGGTATGATCCAATCTAGTAATTTTTACAGTCGTTCCCTCCTTGGGGTTAGATTCAGTGATTGGGTAGAGAGTGATATTTGTTTCCTTCCCAGTTGATGCAGATCCACGATTTGAGGCTACGGATTGAAAGTAAGGACTCATTTTTCTGACGATCCAGTGAGCGTACCACACCCTGTCTGATTTATTTTGCAGTTTCGTATTCCATTGGCAATGAGGAATGCCGGACTTTTGCCAAAAGAGAAACTTGCCATTCTTGATGTCCCATAAATGGTTGACTTTTTGAAAACGAATGCCGATACAATCCCCCGGATAGATGGTGTTTGGTTTGCGTACCGTGCCAGGCGCCGGTTGAGAACACGGGTTGCCCGGACTAGGCACAGGACGATCAAGATTTCTGAATGGCGTTACTTGTACTGCTTCCAATCGGGATATAGGAATAAATAAATTTTCAAGAAAGATCGAGTTTTTGTTTTTACTGTTACGAATGTTCCAGTGCCGGAGTAGAATCCCATCCATTGATTTCAAATTCGCCGTATCTAACGTTCTGGAAATATGGATCAGTGTGTTACCCAATTTCTTTACTGCCCCCACCAACCTGCCATTATGGACGCAGTGACACCCGCCTGAGTACGTTTGGCATTGTGACGCTACACAGCCGTCCGCTGTCGGTCGATACAACACTCCGATACAAGATCCCTGGCGTATGATTGCCAAATTCTCTCCCCCTTCACACATAAGCTTATTTTCTATGATATGAATGTGGGAAAGGGATTGCATAGGCAGTTTTACCGTCAGAAAGAATGGAGTTCGGCGTCCATTGCCTGTTCTTCGCGATTGATTGGTTGTTAGTAGAGAGCTGAAACTTTTGGGCGACCTTCGGCTCATCTTTCTCATCATAAACGTCAGTATCGGAACATATATGATAGGGTCAGCATAACCAATATGGTTAAATTTATCTTTTCGTATAAAAATAACTAAATTCCAATAAAAAAATCGGAACTTGATGGTAAAGGCGTTCTGCGTAAGTGTGCACTAATTATCATAGGCCATAGTAATAATCCTCAATGTTACATTCTTGAATGATTACGAGCTCTACTGATTGATTCTGTTAGATTCCAAAAAAATGTTATAATAGATTGAACAAGGTAAATCGGTGAGGAATGACACGGCGAAGCTACCCGAAAGGGGGTGCTGCCATGTCGTCTCTTGAATTGTGTCTGAAGCTTTTGGATGTTGTACTGAAGTTGGTCAGTATTATGACTGGCTTAAATATGTTCGTCAACGTCTATAAGCAAGCGCGAGACAAAAAAAACCGCTCTATTAAATAGGCGGCTCTTATAAAATTGTAATCGTATATCCACTAATTGTTCTTTATTCAGAAGCCATTGCATCAGATTTAGTCCGATGAACTGTTCCAAATGGATGCTCTGGCGGCGCGTAGATAACATACGCTTTAAGCGGCTTGTTACCCGTGTTAGTTAAGTTATGCCACTTACCAGCAGGCACTACTATTGCATAGTCTTCATACGCATTGACAACAAAATCGAGTCTGTCTTTGCTGTCCCCCATTTGAACCAGTCCTTGACCTTCTTCAATTCGTATAAACTGATCCGTAGTAGGATGAACTTCTAATCCAATATCTTCACCAACATTTATGCTCATTACAGTAACCTGAAATTTTTCTCCAGTCCATAAGGCCGTACGAAAAGTATGATTCAGCTTAGTAACCTTTTCAATATCAACCACTAATGGTCTCTTCCCGTAATCCTGCAACATAGCTTGTTGCCCGATATTCCCCGCACCTGCTTGAGATACACTGTTAAGTGAGAGATAGTTGTCTTGATCGTTTCTTGCTGTACATGTTGAATGATAAGGTTGTTTATTAACAATAGTGTAGTCAGGATACAAATGTAGAGGTGAGAAGTATGGAGGGTAACCACCGTGTTTCACTGTAGGAAAGTAATACACTTTGCACCATTCCTTTATAAATTTTATGTAGTCAGTATATGTCAACTTACAGGGAATGTGCCCATTTCAACATAAAAGCTAAATCTTGACCGTAAAGGATAACTATCTAATCTACTCGATTGGCTGTTACCTGACTTTATAAGATTAGAAAGGGGGATGGCATTTGTACCATTAGTACCGTCCTTTAATTTATAGATTGCTCTGTGTCTAGTTGAGCACCAGGTTTATGTCAAGGGTTAATTTTCATAAAGTAAAAAAGTAATTACTAAAAGAGGGTAGCCCTTTGAAATCTCCTCACTAGGGTTACCCTTCTTAAGGCTAATAAAATCTGATGTGGCGGTTCCACACATTTTTCCTGATTCCAGGCTTATACATCTCTCTAAGGACAATAAAGTTGTGTCCTAGCGAGTAAAATACAATTATTTGCACCTGTACGATTTACAATAAAGTTGTGTACCAAAATCAAATATTTGTGATTATATTTTTTATTAATATTATAAAAGTATGTACTTTAAATCCTTATAAATATGTTCTCTTGTCCTTAACTTTTCTAATATTTCTTTACCATAATACCGCTTTCTATTTGAACCAAAACAGCGTCCCCTGATTTATACAAATGATTTTGCTGTATTTACACCTTTGGGTATCCAATGTTTTTGAAAGAAAATAAGGACAATTTCCCATAGGAAATTGTCCCTCTACTGTATAGATTTAATTACTTGGATGGATAAAAACCTTTCAACACATCACGCATCTCTTGCTTGATATTGATATCCGGACGTTTTTCTTTGGCCAAGGCTTCCGCCTCTTCCACTGTGGTAGCTAAACCCAACTCAAGTAACACTCCAGTTGCTACGGTTCCTGTACGATTCCGTCCGCCGGCGCAATGGAAATACACGGTCTTCCCGCTGTTCACCGCTTCTTTTACCGCCTGAATAGCAGCTTGCACAGAAGCCTCCTGCCCAGTCTCATGTTCCACAATCGGATAATGATGACGCGTTACCTTTGCCGGAAATCCTTCTGCCTCAGTACCGTTATCTCGCAGATCAAAAACATCTGTGATCTCTTGCTCCCGAAGAACTTGAAGCAATGCACTCTCTCCACCAATATATACTTTGTTCTCAACAAGTGCGTGATAATTCATCTGAATCATTCTCCCTCTATCGAATTCATAGCAGGAACTGCTATTCTCCGGTTTCTGCAAATTGTTTAATGCGTTCTCCTACCTGCTCACGAACCCGCTGAAAGACGCCCCATTTCTCTTCTTCCGATCCTTCAGCTTTGGCCGGATCATCAAATCCCCAATGCTCACGGCGAACTTGTGGAGGAGTGATAGGGCATTTATCAGCCGCATCCCCGCACAATGTCACAACCAGATCGGCGCTGTTCAGCAAGACAGGATCAATAATATCCGAGGTTTGACCAGAGATATCGATACCTACTTCACTCATCGCTTGCACTGCTTTAGGATTAAGGCCGTGCGCCTCAATGCCTGCACTGTATACGTTCCAATTGTCTCCTAGATATTTTTTAGCCCATCCTTCTGCCATTTGACTCCGGCAAGAATTACCAGTACACAAAAAGTAAATTGTCTTTTTCTCCATGGGAAACGTCTCCTTTAATATTCAATTATGAAATGACTAACCACAGATACAAGCCTAATAGCGTAATAAAAAGAGTAGGGATCGTTAAAACAATGCCTGTTTTAAAATAAGTTCCCCAAGATATTTTCACACCTTTAGAGCTAAGCACATGTAGCCATAGCAATGTCGCCAATGAACCAATCGGGGTTATTTTCGGACCCAAATCCGATCCAATTACATTAGCGTAAATCAGCGCTTCTTTGACTATACCAGTCGTATGGGTGGCATTAATGGCAAGCGCATCAATCATGACCGTAGGCATGTTATTCATCAACGACGAGATAACCGCCGCGATAAAACCCATGCCCATGGTGCCTACAAACATACCTTGATCGGCAGCCGCTTGAATCACATGAGCCAGCAGATCCGTCAAACCGGCATTACGCAGACCATACACCACTACATACATGCCGATAGAGAAAAATACGATAGCCCATGGAGCACCCTTGATGACTTTTTTCAACGGTACCGCAGGACTTTTTCTCGCCAGCAGCAAGAAAAAGATGGCTATGATACCGGCTACGACTGAGACAGGAATACTAAAAAATTCGCATGCAAAGTAGCCAATCAACAGCACCACAAGAACAATCCAGGACATACGGAACATTTTTGGATCTTTAATCGCTTCTGTAGGTGCCATTAATTGTGCATCATCAAACGTTTTTGGGATCCTTTTGCGGAAAAAGAGATACAGTACTATAATACTAGCCAGTAAGGAAAATAAATTAGGTACGACCATACGACCCGCATATTCCATAAACGTGATGCCAAAAAAATCGGCCGATACAATGTTCACCAGGTTGCTGACTACAAGCGGAAGCGACGTCGTATCTGCAATAAAACCACTCGCTATGATGAACGGAAAAACCATTTTCTCATCCAATTTAAGTGCTCGAACCATCGCTAGAACAATGGGTGTCAGAATTAAGGCCGCACCATCATTCGCAAAAAAAGCAGCGACAACAGCTCCAAGAATGGTCACATACACGAACATTCGAGTTCCGCTTCCCCGTGCAGCTCGTGCCATGTGAAGCGCCGCCCATTCGAAAAAGCCGATTTTATCAAGAACCAACGAAATCAGAATGATGGCCACAAAAGCTAGGGTTGCATTCCAGACAATCTGAGTCACTTCCCAAACATCATGCAAATCGACGACACCTACCAGTAGAGCAAGTACAGCTCCTCCGCAGGCAGACCAGCCAATAGACAAATTTTTAGGCTGCCAGATCACCAACACTAAAGTGGCTAAAAATATAATGCATGCCAACCAAACCAATGTTCAAAACCTCCATTACCCGTGATATCCATAGTCCTCATCTTCTCGTTTTGCTGAAACCTCTCTTTGAAATCCATAATTTTATAACCATATACTTATATTGAAGGCAACATTTATCCCCGCAAGGAGACAAACTGAACGATTTTTAGGAAGAGCAGCCTGAGGAATCCGGTTCACAAGTTGCTATGGGTCCCTCTTTATTCAGCCATTTTAAAATCCGCTTTGAATCCGGCATACACTCAAGAACAGCTTGAATGTGTGGTTTGTCGTCTACATTTAAGGAATAGTATACCCACTGACTTCGTCTTTCTTCTTTTACCACCCCTTGCGACTTTAATTTTCTCAAATGCTGGCTAATGGCAGGCTGCGACATATCAAAGATATCTACAAATTCGCAGACGCACCATTCTCTTTCTCTCAATAGAGAAAGCATCGCCAGCCGGGTTTTATCCCCCAATAGCTTTAAATGATCGGCTACATAACCAAGTTGCTCCAATGCGTAGCCTCCTTCCATTAATATAACTGTATGCTTATATGCTAATTCAAATTCATTTTGAAATCAACCAGGAATATTACTTGCAATTTGCAAATTAATAATATATAACTAAAACATGAGGTGAAACATACATGGAAAATACACGAGAGTTATTTCAAAACATGACCCGTCGTTTAGGCTTACTGAACAAAAACTGTTGTACGGTGGGTGGGCACGACATTTCTCCGGTTCAAAGTCATATTCTTTATGAAATTGATCGCCAGCATAAACCCTCCATGCAGCAAATTGCTGAAACCCTTGGAACCGATATCACCACGTTTAGTAGACAGGTTCAGAGCTTAACCAAGATGAATCTGGTTGAGAAAACGCCGGACCCTAGTGATCGTAGAGTCTATACCTTGTCCCTCACCGTGGAAGGTAAATATGTAGCGACCACCATTGACACACAAATGAATGACTACTTAAACGAAGTTTTTTCGTATTTGACCGACTTTGAACGAGAAACGGTGATACGGTCCGTAAAACTCTTTAATGATGCTATGGCTAGATCCAGCAAATGCTGTTTTCCGGTGAAAGGATAATACTCACTCCTTATACTTGCAAATTACAATTATCGAATTCATATCGTTGGAGGTATTAAAAATGAATGAAAACATCTATGTTGCAGAATACCTGATGAAAGCTCATGAACTGGAAAAGCAGCACCGATCTCAATCTGTTTGGAAATGGTCACATGCAAATTCTAAAAAAAGCCGGTTGTTTTTTGACTTTATTCTTCCTAAGCCAGTGCAATCCTCCATCTGCTGCGCGCCTTGCTGCTAACTAAAACATAATAGCTGTTAAAATTCTGTTCCATCTATCCAATTTAAAGGAGTGTTTTGCGATGAATAAACCTACGAATGATGAAATCCGCCAAAATGTACGGAAGCATTACCAACAAATTGCCGTTAAGGAAGTCAATCCCCCCGCAGCAGGTAGCTGCTGTGGAGCCCCATCTGATGTGGATGCCCTCTCATCACAAATGGGTTATTCCACAGAGGAGTTAACAGCTGTTCCTCAAGGAGCAAATCTCGGGCTTGGCTGTGGTAACCCGCAAGCTATTGCTGAATTAAAGACTGGTGAAATCGTCTTGGATTTGGGCAGCGGCGGCGGATTTGACTGCTTTTTGGCCTCACGACAAGTAGGAGGGAACGGTAAAGTCATCGGAGTCGATATGACCCCAGATATGGTCAGCCGGGCCCGCAGTAACGCAGTTAAAGGGAATTTCACAAACACTGATTTTCGTCTAGGAGAAATCGAACATCTGCCAGTAGCAGATGGCACAGTAGATGTGATTATCTCCAACTGTGTGATCAACCTTTCACCGGATAAACAGCAGGTCTTCAAAGAAGCCTTTCGTGTTCTAAAATCAGGCGGCAGACTAGCAATTTCCGATATCATTACTACTGCAGAGCTTCCTTCTGAAATAAAAAATGACCTGAGCGAGTTGTATTCCGGCTGTATTTCCGGCGCGTCTTCATTGGAAGAAGTGAAGTCCATGCTTCTGCAGAGTGGATTTACGAGTATTAGCATCGAGCCTAAAGATGAGTCCAAATCATTCATCAAAGATTGGGTACCTGGTGCAAACGTGGATAATTACATTGTTTCTGCGATCATAAAGGCCAAGAAAGCCTAATGTGCTTATGGGTGGGGGATCAGCATGCCAATATTGAACGTTCGAACAGCAACCTCAGAAGATCTGGACCGTATTCTAGACATTTACAATCAGGGGATTGAAGATCGGATAGCTACACTAGAGACGGAAGCCAAAGACTTCGATTATATAGTTAACTGGTTTAGAGAACATCAAAATCGTTACACCGTATTGGTCGCAGAAACGGATGGGATCGTGGTTGGCTGGGCTTCTTTGAATCGTTATTCTCATCGTTGTGCTTATGATGGTGTAGCAGACCTATCGATTTACGTAGACCGAACCTTCCGCAGTAAAGGCGTTGGCAGCGCACTTCATGCCGAGTTAGAGAAAGAAGCTTGGAAAAGCAATTTTTATAAAATTGTCTTGTTTACCTTCCCCTTTAATGAAAATGGCCAAAGGCTTTATCGAAAAATGGGTTACCGTAAAGTCGGTATCTTTGAAAAACAAGGGATTATAGATGGCCAATATGTAGATATAATGATTATGGAAAAATTGATATAGTTCATGAAAGAGCAAGCCCCATCAAAGGGGATTGCTCTCGTTATCTAACCAACATAAAGCATGTTTAATGTAAATATAGTATTTTCTTTGGACACTCATTAATTTGAAGACAACATCATCATATCAATTAAATCAATCGCCAAAGATTTAGATCCACTAATACCTTTAACATATTTTAAAGGACCTTCTGAGGACCAGTTCATTGACACAAGTTTTTTTACATGCTTGTGCATCAGGTTATAATCTAATCTACCTCGTTCATTTATACTCTTGGTCAAAATCTTGCCACCGGCAATAGAAAGGGCATCAAGACAAACAATATGGGTAATACGATAGTCCCCATAATCTATCCATTCTTTCGAAAAAATATCTTTAATGTAACGATAATAATTTAAAGCGATTTGATATTTTTCTTCGTTGCTCATTGCTACCAGTTTTTGTTCTTTAAATAGATACTGGAGTGTTCGATACAGATTTTGAAGAGTAATATGGCGACCAAGTGTACGTTTACCAACAATGCTGCCGATGTTGTGAAAGGGACTCTCAGGACGTGTGATTAGCTCTGTTGCAATCCAGCTATATTCATCGGAATTTCGACGTAAATATTTACTTAAAGAAGTCCCAATACCTTTAGCTTTAGTATTAATAGTATCAAATAATTGTATTTCCTCATCTTCATCGAGATAATGGAAAGCTAGAAAAGGGATATTTAATTCAGCATTAGTTTCTTGAATATAACGCTCAAATCCACCAAGACGATGCTGTCCATCCATAAGGGATGCTTTCCCTTTACACACAAGTCTTCCATAATTTGTTCTTATATTATCGTAAACTGAAAATTCCCAATTCCCGGCAGCATTTAACAAAACAGGTGTAAATAAAGCATCGTCACCTTTAGATAAGTATATTGCAAAATCAGTACTTCTTTTAGAATCTATAGGCCGTTGATAGCCTTTACCAGCAGGATGATCGTAATGCTTAACATAAGTAACATTTAGTGCAGTTGAAGCAGGTAAGTAGCTTTGGATAGGCTACTTTAACGCGCATTTTATATTGAAGAACATTTTCAATAACAATGGGCTTTGGCAAGCTATTCATAGAAGTTTAATCACCTTTTCTTTCTAATTTCTTCGTAGTTGCTCATAAACAATATAGATCTTAAACTGTATAATTTCAAATAACAATATATAACATGAATATCTGTAATCCTGACTGAAACTTACCTAATCTGTTAAGAGAGGTGGTTACTGTGGGGATTCATATTACTGATTATGTAGGAGAGCGAATTAGAGCTATCCGAAAAAGCAAAAATTACACCCAGGAGCAGCTGGGTGAAAAAGTCGGCTTGCCTCAGCCCTATATTGGAGGAATAGAACGAGGTGAAAGGAATATTTCCTTAGAAACATTGGAAAGAATTTTAGAAGCTCTCGAATCCACTCCTGACGAGTTTTTTAGATTCTACAATGATAAGTACTTCTCTGAAGATGAAAGAGCAAAAGAAGAGGTTATAGACAGCTTAAACGACTTGTTATCGAGGATATCTATTTATGATATTCAATTGATTCAACAATTGGCATACAATATTTTAGTTACAATAGATTCTCATATAGAAAAAAGATAGCCTACAAGACAAAAGTCTAGATAGGCTATTTTTTTATCATTTTTTAGTTTTATTAACTCATCATACAAAGCGTCTAATTTCTTGATCAACTTGGTAGAAATGAGACTTTTCTTAGAAGGTCTTACTTACTTATAATATGCAAGTTTCTACTATCCTCTTCTCAAATACTTATTCTCATAAAATTATCACTCGCGCTTATTTTTAACAGCTGGAACCCATTACTTTTTATCTCCATACATTAAGACATTTTGAAAAAATAAAAATATGGGTTCCTATAAATTCATAACTTTTTTTCATTTTGGCCCAAACATATCAAATTGTTCGATTAAATCAGTCATAATTTTATCCTTATTCTTTTTATCCCCTTTTTTGAAGTCAAATACATTTTTTAATTCTGAATCGGGGTAAGAAGAAGTAACAGCAATATTACGATAGGCTTGGCTAAAATGCTCAACTTGTTCTCTCAATAATTTATTTTTTTCCACAATAAGTTCTTCATTAATTTTTATTATCTTGTTATTCAAATCTTCAATCTCCTGCTCAAATATGTGAACACTTTTAGCTTTAACATATAGTTTCTGAATAATACTGTTTACTTGATTTAACGCTTGAATTAATTTTTGTTGATTACCAATATTATTTTTAACCAGTTCATCCATATTAGGAAGAGGAAGAGAAGATTCATTTCCTTTTTCTAATATGGATGGCGGGCGATTGAGATTTTCTATTTTTTCTTTCATATTTCGAGACCATGTATTGCGTCCTACTCCAGTAGCTCTCTCCAAATCGATATATGTAATTGTTGCTGAGGGATTATTTTCAACATATTTTAGTAGCAAACAATCTAACTGGTCTATTGAATATTGCTTTGGTTTACCAACTCTATTCTTCATCATGTAATGCTCCTTCTCTGAAAATTAAATTGAGCTTAGCGTCATTTTGAGCTTTTTGCTCTCTTAGTTTCTTAGAATTTGCCGCTAAGAAACTAAGCTCAGACTGCGCGATAGGATCGCTCTCAAATGTTCCAAAATTGTATGTCATGTTACACGTAATACTTTTCATAAGTTCCAATTGTTCTTTGATCAAGTTAGTAAGTCTAATTGATTCATCGTTTAACCAATAAATTAATTGAGAATTAAACTGATCTGCTGGAATATATAAATGAGAACAGTGTCTACAGTCACCTACTGGACATTTTTCCGGATTAAAAGTGCAGTAACCAAATTCCATAGAGAAGAAATTTTTTATTTCATCTTCTGTATATCTTTTTAACAAAGATTTAGCCTTAATAATCTTTTCTTCAGATCTTAGTGAACTTTGATCGGGTAGAGAACTAAATTTGTTGTGTTGTTCTGCTAAAAATTGAATCGAGGATTGACTTAAATTTTCGAGATGACTAAAATAATGCATTTGAGCATTAAGCGTTTTATGTCCGCCTATCCGAGCTATGGTTAACATATTAAAACCTTGTAGCATCATATTACAAAAAGCATAATGGCGGGTATCTAGAAGTTTTATTTTTTCTAATGTGAAATTGTACTTTTTTTCAACAATTTCTTCATAGAAGTATACTAATAATGAAGATAGTTGCTGAGTTCCAAACATATCAATATTATTCTTGCGAAGTTGTCTCCCGTTGCTTTTCTTCACTCTCAGAGATTCACAGTAGGCATCATAAGATAACAAATAGGGGGTTTTATTGAAATCCTGAGTTGTTTCCTTATACTCTAAAATTAAATTGAACAAATCTTCATTAATTTCAAGAACATCGGCAATATTTATCTCGTTTTGTTTTTTAGCGCGTACTTTTTTCCTAGGAATTTTTAATAGAAATCGATTAGAAGAGTCTACAGTAATACAATCGTTTGCAAGTGAACAGAATTCAATTACTCTCATAGGAATAACAAGAGTAACACGCCACCACAAGATAATTGGGAAAAAAATCAGTTTTTCGTAATCGGTCCATGTCTTCTGGAAATCCGTAATAATATGATCAAATATCAAGGTATCTTTAAAATTAGGCAGAGTTCGCACACCATCAACAAATATACAAATTTGATTTGATATTTCTAAAAGTTCTTTTTTTAAAATGGGATTATAAAAGTTTAAAAATTGATTGAGAATTGGTCCTAATTTAGAAAGTAAAGGTTTGGTTTTTGAAAGAAGCCAGCTTTCAAATGCTATGACATTTTTTTCAGACTCTGCTTGATAGCCAAAACATTGCAGTAAACATTCATTTAAATATTTAATACGTAATTGCGTATATGCATTAACATGTCCTTCAATGATCCCTAATATAGTAAAACATTTAAGTAACAGCTTCATTTCAGTGGATAATTTAGTATTGAATCTAATTAAAGATTTTGATTCGTTTTTTTGAGCATTCAAAATCCATTCATCATCTTTAAAGTTAGTATTTATTATTCTTCCACTGGATCTTATTTCTATAAATTTATCAATGTAAATTTGTAAATCTTCCAATTTAAAAGTTATGTTTTCGAAAGAATTCACAAACTTTTCATAGCCTAAATCTGTGACATACTCTTCTTTAATATACCCATGAACATTCAACAAACATCACCCTATAATTATTATTTTAATAAGCCATGTTGATTATGGTAAGCTTCTGCAATATCTAATAGTAAGTTTTCATAATCAACAAATGTCTTGGTGTACTCTATACCAAACGTGTTAGTTGCTTCTTGTAAAAGTATTAACAACTTGTTTATCCAAGCTCTCTCCCGACAAGCAATTGAGGACTTAACCGTATACTTAAGTATTCCAACCCGCCGTTTCAACTCATTTGAAACACTTATCAACAAATAATTTTTGGGGATCATATTAGGACATCCAACACAAGTTATTGCAGTTGGATGAATACAATTAGGATGTACAAAACATTGAGTATGCTCCGTATGACCAGGCATTTTATCTTCATATACTTTATTCAGTATTTCACTGGCTTCGTCTGTTGTCATTAGAGATACTCTTATAGCGAGAGATTCTCTTTCTTCAAATTGTTCTTTTAATAATTCACCGAATTTTTCCAATTCATATGGAGTACTAAAAATTGATTTGAATTCTTGAATTTTAAGGGATCTTTCATTTAGCGAATCATTGATTTCTTTTTTTGCAAGCATATAAGATCTTTCAATTAGCAAATTATAAAGATAACCAAAATGTCCTCTGTTACACAAATTAACTGTTATATTTGATATGTTTCCATCCTTATTTACAGATTGAACATACAGAGCAGTAGAGTCATTTCTCTTATGACGGCGACTATTTTGTACTAACTCTAGAGCAATTCCTTGTGTAAATGTATTTTCTGTTGCTTTATAAAATAAATACGTCATAAAGGAACGATTCATTTTCATACTTCCAAACTGAAGTGGATAGGGTAGAAAAGTGGGAAGGTTTCCTTTAATTAATGTACTAATGCTTCTTCCTGATGTAAGGAGATGTCGGGCATTCTTTTTTCTTCGATGAAGCTCACAAATAACAATCATTGTCGCAATCGGGATAAGCATTTCGAAATTTATAAGAAAACGATTGAGAGCACCGGTTTTAGAAACTTTTAAACGAGTATAGGCATATTGGTTTACAATTCTTTGAGACTGCTCAGACGACAGGCGATTACCTTCGTAAAACCATTTGAAATCATTAATACCGATTAATGAAATATCTACAGTAGGTAACCTCAAAAAATCTGAAGACCTCCAAGCATTAGTTAAATGTAAAGAAATGTAAAGCCAGGTAGTCGCATAATTCCTGCTCCTCAATGCATGCCCAATATGATGTTCTATGTCTTTTGAATATTGCTGAATACTAATGAATTCATCATAGGAATAAATATCTTTTTCTTTAGGTTTCAATTGTTTTTCTGAAATTCTGTATTTCTCCACAAAAACTGTCGAAGTTTGTTCTTGTAAATACAATAAAAAACCAATTAAATTCCTTTTTAAATTTGTATTTACAGTTGTACGCAATAGCCATTTAAGTTCAGAATCTGTAAAGTAAGAAAGTTCTTTTTCAAGCTTCATTAGGTATTGAAGTAAAAAACCATATTCTCTTGCCTTCATTCTTTGCGAATCTTTACTAGCTTTCGAAGTATTTTGCTTCAAATTAACAAATTCAAAATATAAACTCTTAGTTTGGGTAAGATAGGTAGGAACTTCTATCTTCAAAGCAACGTTTAAAAAAATCAAATGTGGATCTGTCATTTTTTCCAATCTATATTTATCAAACTTTTCAAATAAAGCTTCAAAATCAGACTTTAAAATAACTCTTTCGATTTGTTGGACAAGTACAACCCATTTAGTTTGCTCATGCAAATTTTCATTAAGACACCTGTTTACAAAACAGCGATGGAGATTAAACTTCTTTATAATTTGTTTAACTGTATAGTATTTGTAAGGTATTTCATTTATAAAATCATTAAACTGATGGACATCACTTTTTAATAAGAAATAAGAGTTTTTTCGCATATTTTTTATTCCAGTGAGTTCAACCTTCGGACTTCTTATCATTGTACGTACGGAATCAGGAGAATAATTTAATATTTCAGCTGCCTGGCCTATAGAATAATAATCATCTAAATCACTAATATTTTTTAAATACTTATTTTTATATTCTTCAACAGATTCCCTTGGTGCGTAAAAATGACCTTTAACTATAAAACCACCAGCAATTTCGTTTTTATGGAGGGCATCAAGGACAGTACATCTATGTATTTTTAACTCAGCCGCAATCTCTTTGGTATTCATACAATCACTTATGTCAAAACTAAGATTTCGAAGAGGTTTAATATCATCCTTATATATATAATTGGTACCCCCTATCTTCTTAATTCTGATCTCTTTGCGATTACGAGTGACCCAATTCTCTAATACACCACGCTCCCATCCCAGATCAGCAGCAGCTTCTGCAACTGTTATGTAAAAACTCAGAAAATTTTCATAAGCTTCAATTATTGTCTCCTTGATTAGCAATCTCCCATTAATTTTCTCAATTTTCGTACCAGAGATTACTTCTAATGGATTATACCTATTTTGGAACCACCATCCTAGCTTCTTCTTTTCAATCTTCAGCCTTTCTGAGGCTTGTTCAATAGTGTAATACTTCATGCTCTCACCTTCACTATTCTTTGTATATACTATCGATCAGATCCTCCAAGATTAGTTTCATTTCCTCACTGTTACTCATATAAGTTAATGAGGAGGGAATATTTTTATCACCTCTAGGCAAAGCAATATCGTAAGGATTTACAGCCGCTCTAGCCAAAAGATTAGTAAAAGTTCCTCTACCTATATGAAAAGACCATTTCGTTGATTGCAGGTTTATAGCAGTAATCATATCATTTGGATTTTCTGACGAAGTGAGGTTCTTAAGAAAAGCCTCCTTCACTTTACCAAACCTATCTCGTAAGCTTTTCCCTGTTAAAGCTTTTCCATTAGCATTAACAAAGAGAGGAGAACTTCCACTAAATTCACTACCTAGTTTTCTTTGCAAATTATTTAAGTGGAGCTTATACAAAACAGAGAGCATATTTTTTACAGAATAAACAAATTGCTTCCTATCTCTTTTCACTCTGGAACTTCCCGAAGTATCTTTAATGTCCGTTCTCAGATTTTGCGTTTTTAGAAGAATCAGCAGTCCTCCTTTTCCATATTCATCACCATAGGGTCGCAGATCATTCACCCTAATGTTAACGATTTCGCCTGCACGAAGCCCCCCAAAAATAGAAAGGTATATTGCAAATGCAATGGATGGAGATATCGATAAAGCAGTCCTCAAAAAAACGAATATATATTTATTGGGCAGCGTATGTTCGATTGCTAATTTCCCCCTCTCCATATCATAAGCAAACTCTTTTGAATACATTGGATTAAATGGATGCAGAACAATATCATGAATTAAACAATCTTTCTCAGCTAAGAAGTTATAAAAACACCTTAATGTACGCTCCACATTTTTAACACTGACATTTGCATTCCCCTTGCTTAGTAGATAATTCAAGAAGTCAGTTCCATGATTATTTGTTAGTTCAGACAAAGATTTCAATTCATATTTTCTTTTTTTCTTGATAAGTACGTAATTTAAGAATTGAGACAGATGAACACCATGCAATCTTTGAGTATTGTACTCCTTATATTTCCACCTCCATTGAATAAAGGCTGTTAGAGGATGTACAATCATTTTCCCATCAAGCTTATTTTTCAGTACAATAACGGCATGTTTTCTAGTAGCTCTCTCTTTTTTTATCCAATACTCTGCAAATGCTACATCTACACCAAAAGAAAAATTCTCATATTCTAATTCTTCGATTTTATGGTGCAATTCCAATAGTATTTCCCCCTACTAAAACAGCTCTCTTTCAATATACAATCTCCAGATTTTGTACACAACTAGGAAATTGCTCGAAGAATAATGTACATCAATCTAAGACTAAAACTCTCTAAGCCATCATTCCGTAGAGAAAAAAGCATTAATTATGTACAAACTAATTACGTGCATAATTAGTTTGTCTACGCGACAGATATATGGGCTAAAAAAAATGACAGTGGCATTTTCTTGTTGCCTACATCCGATATTGCAGCGTTGCTGTGGCCTCAGCCAGTACGTCTTATGTTCGGCATTGGTTCGCGTATGGAACGGCATTTGGAGAAGCTTGGACTACACACCATTGGAGATATCGCACGTACCCCCTTACCCCGGCTACAGGACAGATTCCAGTCTCATTTCGGCAAGCAGTCCGATATTCAGGCAGAGGTGATATGGCGGACTGCTAACGGGATCGATCACAGCCCGGTCAAGCCGGAAACATTTAATACACCTCCCAAATCCATCGGTCATATGATGACTCTTCCCCGCGACTATCTCCAGCCTGCGGAAGTGGAAACCATCCTGCTTGAACTAACAGAAGAGGTGTGTCGGGACGCCCGCCGCAAAGGATATATGGGCTCAGTTGTGACTGTTCATTGTATATGCAGTCCCTACGAGGCACCAACTGGGTTCTCCCGACAAATGAAGATACCCGATCCTACAAACCATACCCAAAAAGTATATGAAACCGTTAAAAAAATCTTTTATACTTTTTGGAATCATATGCCCGTGAAGCGCGCAGGGGTTACTTTAAGCGGATTGGTGGATGATCAACTATATCAGTTGGATTTATTTGAGGATCAGGAGCGATCCCGTGCTTTGGAAAAGGTGACGGACACTTTAAAGGATCGGTATGGTCAGTCCATCATCATGCGAGCATCATCGTTAACAGATGCCGGGCAGGCCATGGAACGCTCTATCAAAATTGGCGGTCATTACAAATAAAAAGTCTCATGATAAGTGCACACTAGCTATTGCCCGGGGAATGAACTAAAACAAACCAAAAAGGATCGCCTGATATCAGGCAATCCTTTTTTTATCTGTGCTTCACAAAAAAACATGGAGAACGCTTTGAAGCACCTCTTCAAATAGCAATCAACGGAACATTCCCCACAGCTTGATTAGATGAAATGTATTGGACGGATCAATTTTTTGTGCCAATACGAAGGCGGTCAATTGCTCCTCCTGCGCAGCCGTCAAACGCTCGTTTAAAATAGCAGAAGTGGACTTCACAAGATGACGCACCTTAGCTTTATTTTGCAGGTCCGCTTTAGTCACACCTTCAATCTGCTGCTTAACCCGCTCCTTGAGCGCACGATTCTTCATTTTCAACTTAATCCGCTCCACCAGTTGCGGACTGATTCCATATTGCTGATAGCTCAATGTTGCCACACCTCCCATATCATTCGGTCATTCCCAAATATATGACGGCCAGCCTGTCCATTGTGTCTATCTGTTTAAAACGTTTAAAACAATCTCATAATTCATGGTGGATTAGTCGATGAGATCCCCCTGAAAAATCTGCTCTTTTTGCAAATAACCGCGCAATGCTTCATACTGCGGAGATGTCCAAAAGGACGCATCCTTGATTAGATCAGTTGCATCCTCACGCGCCTTTTCCAGCACCTCAAAATCCGCTACCATATCTGCTAAACGAAACTCGGGTAGCCCACTCTGCTTGGTACCAAAAAAGTCACCCGGCCCCCTCAAATCCAGATCGCGTCTAGCCACCTCAAAACCATCGTCCGTATCGGTCATAACCTTCATCCGCTCCTGACCAACCTCCGACTTAGGGTCAGCGATCAATACGCAATACGAGGCATGTGCACCCCGTCCGACTCGTCCACGTAATTGATGTAACTGGGATAGTCCAAAACGATCCGCATCCATAATGATCATTAGCGTCGCATTGGGAACGTCTACCCCTACCTCCACAACCGTCGTTGAAACGAGCAACTGAATTTCATTCGCATAGAAAGAACGCATAACTTCTTCCTTTTCTGCGGGAGTCATTCGTCCATGTAATAGCCCAACGCGGTAATGTGGAAAAGCCTGTTGCATTTGAATATGCAAATCGATGGCATTCTGTACGTCTAGCTTCTCCGACTCTTCAATCAACGGACAAATCAGATAAGCCTGCCGTCCCTGGTCTACCTCGCGGGAAATAAAACCAAGTACCCGATCCATCAGTTCGTGCTTCACCCAATAGGTGGAAATTGGAATACGCCCCTTCGGCCGCTCTGACAACGTAGAAACATCCATATCGCCAAACGCAGTGATGGCCAGCGTACGAGGGATCGGTGTGGCCGTCATCGTCAGCACATCGGGATTATAGCCTTTGCGACGCAGTACACTTCGCTGGTTCACTCCGAATCTATGCTGCTCATCCGTTACAACAAGCCCAAGCTGACGAAAATATACATCCTCCTGAATGAGAGCATGGGTGCCTACTACAATGTCCAGCAGACCCATTTGGAGAGCAGCTAGCAGTTCCTTACGCTTCTTCCCGGTTGTACTCCCAGTCAGTAGACCAACGCTGATTCCAAAGGGCTCAAACAGCTTGTGAAGCGATCGCATGTGCTGCTCGGCCAATATTTCGGTTGGCACCATCAGCGCTCCCTGAAAACCGGAACGTACTGTGGCAAATAAACCGATGGCAGCAACAACTGTTTTACCTGACCCAACATCCCCCTGAAGCAGACGGTTCATACAATAAGGTGAGCGTAGATCGTGCAGTATTTCAAGCTCTACCTTCTTCTGTGCATCCGTTAATTCAAAAGGCAAAGCCCTTACAAATTCACGAATCGTGGCGTTATCCACCGTATGTACCACCCCGTCCGCACGACCGCGATTTAACGCCCGGAATGCCTGCATTTTCAACTGAAATAAAAACAGTTCCTCATACACCATCCGCCGACGAGCCTCTTGCCCCTCGCGGTTGTCCTGAGGCTGGTGTATACCCGCAATAGCCTGCTTGCGCGGCATCATACTATATTTGCGTACAAGCAACTCAGGCAATATTTCGGGGATCATTTCACCAAACTGCTGGAGCGTCTGGTTCATTATTTTTCGCATCCAGCTTTGGGTGATCTTGCCGCCTATAGAGTACACCGGTTGAAGTGTCCCCGAGCGGGCTACTCCTTTATCAGGAAACTCAGAATCTGCAACAGTCATCTGCATACGTTTGAGGTCCCATTTACCAGTCACCACAATTTCACGACCTGAGGTTAGCTGCTCCTTCATGAAATGCCGATTAAACCACGTTGCGGTAAACATCCAATCCTCGGCCATCAATTTACAAGTCAACCTTGATTTGCGCCCGTAACGCTGAAGCACCGGAATGCCCATAATTTTGGCTTGTACCGTAATCTTATCTCCGTCCTTCACTTCGCTTAGCGAGCGCAGTCGGTAATCTTCATACCGAAACGGATAATATTCCAGCATATCCTGTATGTTAAAAATGCCAAAAGCGTGAAGCTCTCCCTCTTTGAGAGCACTCACGCCATGTATTTGTTTTAAAGGTATTTGATCCAATTGCAGCATATTACCTCTCATCTCCGGCCGGCCACACAAAAATGCCAATCGTCCCTGGCCCTACGTGGGTCCCAATCACAGCGCCAAGTTCAGTATATATTCGATCTCCTAGCTCAAAATGCTCTGCCAGCTGAGCCACGAACGCTTCTGCCGCTGAGCGATCTGCCGTATGACCCACAGCAATATTAATTTTTTGGCCTTTTAAGTCCCGCTCCAGTAGTTCAATAATTCTCGCTGTCGCTTTTTTATGCCCTCTCGCCTTATCAACCGAATAAATAATGCCTTCTTTGTCAATCGAAAGTATCGGCTTAATGTTAAGCAACGTGCCCACCATTGCCGCTGCCTTACCAATACGTCCGCCTTTTTGTAAGTATTGCAGGGTATCCACCAGGAAATACAAACAACGGCGCTCTCCACGACGTTCCACAGCCCGAACAATATCAGCCGGGGAGTGCCCGGCTGCCGCTAGCTCTGCCGCATAAACCACTAGCATACCGTATCCGTATGAAGCTGATTTGGAATCCACCACAGTCACTCTATGTTCATGCTTCTCTAGCATGGATTTGCCCAGCAAAGCAGACTGATACGTTCCGCTCACACCCGAGGATAAATGGATAGAGATAACCTGACTCTCAGGGTATTGCTCCAACAGTGTCGTGTACGTCTCCAAAAAACGGGCTGGTGAAGGCTGTGAAGTCGTAGGCAGCTCATCAGCCCGCACCAGTTCGCTGTAAAACTGCGCCGCTGACATCTCAATGCCGTCCAGGTAAGCTGTACTGCCGAACATCACTGTCAGTGGTACAACGACTATACCGAGACGGTCTGCTAATTCCGGTGGAATATCAGCTGTGCTATCCGTCAAAATGATGGTACTACTCATCAGTCAGACCTCCTTTTGTAGTGGACTTCCTTGGGGCGCAAAAGCACATCAGGTTTCCACTGAGAACAAATAAGGATAAATCGGCTGACCACCTTCATGAACTTCCACTTCAGCATCCGCATAATTTTCTTCAATCCATGCAACAAGCTGATCTGTGTCTTGTTGATTCGCGTCCGAACCTGTAAGAATCGTAACAATCTCATCGCCATTCACCAGCATTTTCGCTAGCAAAAGACGGGACGTTGCCATTAAGTGTTCCTCGGTCGCAACAATCTTGGAATCCTGAATACCGATGTAGTGCCCTGCTGTAATATGCAGATCATCAAGCGTCGTATCCCGTACCGCGTAGGTCACTTGCCCAGACTTCACCCGGGTGACTGCGTCACGCATATTGTCCTGATTTACCTCAAAAGCCTCTTCCTCCTGGAAGGCAAATGCTGCCACAATGCCCTGAGGAATTGTTTTGCTCGGAATAACCGACACCAACCGTTCCATCTCTAGCAGTTCACGTGCTTGTTCTGCCGCCAAAATAATATTGGAATTATTCGGAAGAATAAAAATATGTTGAGCCGCAATCGAGCGGGCCGCATTAACGAAGTCCTCTGTGCTCGGATTCATTGTTTGGCCGCCAGCAAGGACAACATCGACGCCTAAACTTCTGAAAATATCAGCAATTCCTTCACCGGAAGCCACAGCTATAAAACCAAAGGATGCCAGTTCATGAGCGGGAGGCTCAGACGGCTCTTCCTCACGTACAGGCTCTGTTGGTATTTCAGCAAACCACTCAGGCTCAGGAGCAACATCCATACCCGCAGACAACAAATCACGATGCTGCTCGCGCATATTTAAAATACGAATCTGTGTAATTTCTCCGTAACGCAGTGCCAAATTCAGTACTTCACCAGGAGCCTTAGAATGCACGTGAACCTTGATGACATCATCGTCTGAAATCACGATAATAGAATCACCATCTACAGATAACGCTTTCCGGAAGGCTTCCTCATCAAAATAGGTACCTTGCGCATCGCCCAGTTGTCGATTAATAAAAAACTCCATATCATACAAAAATTCAATATTATCCGTTTCGAGCTTCGCTTGCGCAGAAATCGGCGCATCTGGGGAAGGAACAACTGCAGGAGCAGTAGGTCTCTCCGATACGTGAGGAGCAAAAACCTGGCGTGCATTATCACTTTTTGCAATTGGAGACGTCACCAAGCCGCTTCCAAGATGCTGCATAAAGCCTTCATAAATATACACAAGACCTTGCCCACCCGAATCTACAACTCCTACTTGCTTCAGTACAGGGAGCATGTCCTGCGTCATGGCAAGCGTTTCCTTCGCTTTGGCAAGCACTTCTTCCATCAGTTCCGTGATATCGTTCGTCCGGCGCGAGAAAAACACAGCATGCCTAGCCGCTTCCTTCGCCACGGTAAGAATTGTACCCTCCACCGGCTTAACCACCGCCTTGTAGGCCGCATCCACCCCGCTCTGCAATGCCGATGCGAACTGAAGGGTATTCAATTCCTCGTATGGGGCAGCGTAACGGCTGAAGCCACGAAACAACTGAGACAGGATAACCCCTGAATTGCCGCGGGCTCCCATCAGCAAACCTTTGGATAATATGCCGGACATGACACCGATGGAGGAAGAATCCCCCCTCTTTAATTCCGTTACGCCCGCGCTCATCGTCAAATTCATGTTGGTTCCCGTATCACCGTCTGGCACCGGGAATACATTTAGTGAATTGACATGTTCCGCATGCTGCTGTAATTGTTCCGCCCCGGCTAAAACCATTGCGGTAAAATCTGTTCCATTCAAAGAACGATTACTCAAGAGAATTCCCCTTCCTAGCTTAATACACTTGTTTTACTATCAACCTTCACCACACCTTATTCAACTGTGCCTACAGGTTCAATTAAATTATACTAAAGCCAGACGACGAATACGAATGTCACACTTTCATAAGCTCTTGTACTCACGTCTGGTCGTTCTTCTACAGGTCATATACAATGAAAAACCAGTCAACTGCCCCACAATAAATCATCGGCTGGAATGATAACTATAGTCCCGCCTCTGAACCGCCGGCATGACTGGAATAAGAATTCACATTCCATTTAAATACAAAATAATCGCAACAATAACTATCCCATATTGTACTATAATGCGAAAGAGAAATAAATAAAGTTTTTGAATCAGTTGACGGAGCTTTTTTGACTATGATATTATATTTAAGTATTGTTTTGTTCAGGTTAGTGACTTACAAAGTCCGGCTGACCCAGTCGGCCTGAAGAGAGACCCGTTCCATATGGAATTTGGTTATTTTCAGAATAGGAGGTGGAATCATGTCTCGTAAATGTTCTGTAACAGGCAAAAAGCCTGGCAGCGGTAACCACGTATCTCACGCTAACAACCGTAATCGCCGTACTTGGGGCGTCAACGTACAAAAAGTTCGCATTCTCGTTAACGGTAAACCGAAACGCGTTTATGTCAGCACTCGTGCATTGAAAGCCGGTAAAGTGACTCGCGTGTAGTCGTAAAAAAATATCGTTATAAACAAAAGGCACCTCGTTTTAAACGGGTGCTTTTTTGGTTATTCGAAAAGTAATATCCGCCTAGTTCAGGAGAACAAAATGTCAGGCACCTTCCCGTGCGTTCTTATCTTTTACTACCGAGCTACCTATCTGTTATGCCCGGGAAGCGTGCCCTGTGTACCTCTAGCTTTCATCCTACATCCTGTGTTTACATTACGTTGAATTCAGTTTTTCTGGAATGTATTCAAAATGGCTTTAACGAATCCACCCAGAAATTTTGGCAGCTTGATTGTGTAAAACTTCATGCCTCACCCTCCCCATCATCCTCCTGCATCCGTTCTCTGTAGTTTATGCAACCTGTCAAGGGTTGTTACCCCACAAAAAAAGGCTACATGAGAATCCCGCTCATGTAACCATATTTATGCACAACCATCCCAGGCTATACCATCAGACAAGTCCGCGAACATAGAGATATGCTGAGAGTATGAAAATAAACAGGATATAATAAAGTACGCTGCACACCACAAAACCTATTCGTAAACCACGCCGTTCATTTTTACGAAAATAAAACAGCACAACTAGAACAGCCAAAAGTGAAAGAACGGCATTCCAAGGAGCCTTCACAAGCGAGAAACAGCTAAGGGTCAACCCCGTCGCCATGCTCGCGACAGTCATCCACAATGCTTCGGTCAGCTTCACTTGGACAAACGAGCTGCACTGTCCCGAATCGTAGCAATAGCCGCTGCGCGGTCTGCTCTGCCGAATACCGCACTACCAGCCACCAGCACGTTAGCCCCCGCTTCAAATACGGCTGGTGCCGTCTCCTCCGCAATACCTCCGTCTACCTCGATATGTACGTCTGGACGACCCAATTCGTTCAACCAAGCACGGATTTGTCTGATTTTATTCAACGTCTCTGGAATGAAGGACTGTCCTCCAAAGCCAGGATTGACCGTCATCACTAGAATCATATCTACATTTGGCAGCACTTCCTTGATCGCGTATGGTGAAGTACCCGGATTGAGAGCCACTCCAGCCAGAGCGCCTTGCTGCTTGATCAAGTGAAGGACACCATGCAAATGAACACACGCCTCAGCATGAACAGTGATGATATCGGCTCCTGCTTTTACGAAATCGCCAATATAACGTTCAGGATGCTCAATCATCAGATGAACATCCAAGGGAAGAGTCGTATGCGGACGAATAGCCTGAACGATAGGTGGCCCCAATGTAATATTGGATACAAAATGCCCATCCATTACATCCACATGAATCCAGTCTGCCCCTCCTGCCGCAGCTTCCGCAACTTCACTGCCCAAGCGAGCAAAATCAGCGGATAAAATCGACGGTGCTATTTTTAACATAAACTTAGTACCTCCGTTTTTTTTCTTTTAATTCCTGATAGAACTGCAAATAGCTATCATACCGTCCCTGTGAAATATGTCCTTCTTCCAGGGCCTCTCTTACTTTACAGCCAGGCTCGTGAATATGGGTACACCCCCGAAATTTACATCCTTCCGCATACTGCTGGAATTCACGAAAACAGGGAGATAGTTCATCCACACCCAGCTCCAGAAAATCCAACTGGCTAAACCCCGGCGTATCTGCTACAAACCCTCCGTTGTCTAAAGGAATAAGCTCTACATGACGAGTCGTATGTCTTCCTCGGCCCAGCTTATTGCTTATGGCGCTCGTCTCGAGCGTTAACCCAGGCTCCAAAGCATTAAGCATGGAAGACTTCCCTACACCTGACTGCCCGGAAAACACGCTGATTTGACCAGCCAACAGCTTCTTAAGCTCAACCGTTCCTTCTCCGGTACGGGCACTGGTTACCAGCACTTCATAACCGATCTTCCGGTACATTTCCTGAACGGTCAGCACGGTGTCATCCTCTGAAGGGCTGCCTTCATACAAATCGCGCTTAGTCAGACAGATAATCGTATCCAGCCCGGCGTGCTCAATATGGACTAAAAATTTATCCAGTAAAGGCAGGTTTAAATCCGGCTCACGTAAGGAAAACAGCAGCACAGCAAGCGTGGTATTAGCTACCGGAGGACGAATCAGCTCCGTTGTACGCTTTCTAATCTCCTTGACCATACCTTCCCCGTTCTCAGTCAGTTCGTAAACGACCCGATCACCGACAAGAGGCGTGATCTCTTTTTTCTTAAAAATGCCGCGTGCTCTGCATTGTACCGTAGCTTCGCCAGATACCGGACGCCCATCCTGATCCAGGCTGGAGACATAATAATATCCGCTAAGCGCCTTGACGATCAGACCTTCAGGCATGTGTAAGATGTCCTCCTTCATAATGTTTAAGTTTTATTGCGTATAGCAGGTTAAGCATCTCCTATTGCACGTTTACTGATGCTGAACAGCCTCAATCACTTTTTCCTTCTTTTTGTGGGAAGCGTGACCTTGGTTGTTTTTATGGCTAACTGCCAACTCACTGCGCGTAGCCCCCGTGGAATTCGTTCCAGGAACAAAGGCGGAAGGGTCACCATTACCTCCTGTGCCCTCCTGATTGTTCGAGTCGCCTCCACCGTCACCACTATCATTAGAAGATCCCCCGTTATCACCTTCCTCGCCGTTTCCACTTCCATTTTGCGAGGAATTACCATCAGGTGTATCCGTTGGTGAAGTTCCAGCAGGTGGGGCAATTTGAGGCATCGTCACTGTTCCATTTTTCGCATCAATATAAGAGACCGGATACGTATCAATAAAGTCACCATCTCTAAATACTGAGACAACACTGTCTTTGTTCGGAGCCATTAGCAGGTTGATAGTGAACACCTGTGTCGTATTAATTGTACGGCTTCCCCATTCCTGATTTTCTCCACGTGCATCCGTATAAGTAATACGAATTTTGCTGTTTTTACCCTCTTCCTTCGGTGCAACAGGCACATTAAATGGCAGCGTAATCGCTTCTGGCGGGTAACCAGTGCTTACATAAAACGTAATTTCCGTATTTGGTGGCAACTCACTGCCTGCCTCGGACGGCCATTGTTTGGTTACTCTTCCTTTTTCCTGCTCATAGCTAAATTCTTCTTTAATCGAGCCAACCTTCAGCCCTGCCTTTTTGACCTCATTTTCCGCTTGGTTCTGCGTTTTCCCTACGAGACTTGGCATTTTTACAGTGTCAGCGCCCTTGCTGACTGTGAGCACAACTTGGACTGAATCCTTATCAAATGGCTCATTTGCAGCTGGAGTCTGACTAAGGACGGTCCCAACGGCCTGATCACTGAACTGCTCATTTTGCTGAATCTGCGTCTCCTTAATTTGCTGGGCGGTCAGCAGCTTAACAGCATTCTCGTAGCTTTGGCCTTTTACATCCGGCATTGGGGTGAGCGGCTTGGCAATCCCGACTTTCAGACTAATCTTGGTTCCTTCCTTGACTAAAGAATCTGCAGGATAGCTTTGATAAAATACAATTCCAGGCGCGATCCCCTCTTTGTATTCATGCTGGATTGGCTCCTCAATGAGTAAACCCGCTTTACTGAGATTAACCTTCGCTTGGTCTTCTGTTTGTGTCAATACACCTGGTACTTTTACCTCAGGCACGACAAGTACACTTTGCACATAGTACACCACTCCGCCCATGCACAGAAGTAACACCAACACTAGTGTTACCCACAAGATCGCTTTTTTTCTATTTTTCTTGGACGATTGCTTGCTCGGAAGCTGTTCAGACTCACGCGGTTGGGCAGGTACATCTTCCCCGCTAGAAGACATCCCTAATTGTTGAGGCTTAATAGCCGGAATAACCCGTGTTTGATCCTCATCATCCAAATGTGTAAACTCCAGCTTGGATTCATTACGCCGTCCCGGCAGCAAACAGGTTTCCAAATCTTTTAGCATTTCATCTGCCGATTGATAACGCTCTTCTGGATTTTTGCGCATGGATTTTAGAATGACATTTTCCACACTTTGCGGAATCAACGGATTAATTTTACGCGGTTCCTCAAACTCCTCTTGCAAATGCTTGAGCGCTACACTAATTGGACTTTCTCCGAGGAAAGGGAGCTGCGCCGTCAGCATTTGATATAAGACAATACCTAAAGAATATAAGTCCGATTTTTCGCCGGTGACGACACCCTTTGCATGCTCAGGTGAAAAATAATGAACAGAACCTACAACAGAACCCGTCTGGGTAATGGTCGTTGACGTAACAGCTCTAGCAATCCCAAAATCGGTTACCTTAACCCGTCCATTACGTCCAATTAATATATTATGAGGCTTGATGTCTCGGTGAATGATCTGATTTTGGTGAGCATGCTCCAGCGCATCACAAATCTGGGAAGCAATCCGTACTGCTTCATCCACTTGCAATGGCGCACGTTCTTTAATAATCTCATTCAAATTTTTACCTTCGATGCACTCCATTACAATATAATGGATTTCATCCTCTTGGCCGACATCATAAATACTGACCACATTCGAATGCGAAAGCGAAGCCGCAGACTGCGCCTCACGCCGAAACCGGCGAATAAATTCCTCGTCATGAACAAATTGCTGGCGCAACACTTTAACTGCGACATTGCGATTCAGCAAAATGTCTTGAGCCTTGTACACCAGAGCCATACCGCCGCCACCGATACGCTCAATAATTTCGTATCTTCCCCCTAGCAGGTGCCCGATCATGCGTCACACCCCTTTTCATTCAATGAAACCGTGTCATCGGGCAATTCAAACAAAGCTACAGTAATGTTATCGTCTCCTCCGGCAAGCAACGCCAGATGTAGCAGACGATCCGCACGCTCCTCCAAAGGATTCTCTGCGGCACCTACTACTTTACTGATTTGTTCTTCCGTTACCAGATTGCTTAATCCGTCGCTACACAGTAACAGTACATCGCCTTTTTCCAGCGTAATGGAGTCAATATCCACTTTCACCTCGGAATCAGTGCCCAGCGCCCGTGTCAGTACATTGCGACGAGGATGGTTCTCCCGTTCTTCCTTACTGATCTGACCGTTTTTGAACAGCTCGTTAACCAAAGTATGGTCTTCTGTAAGCTGACGTACCGCTCCTTTGGATATGACATAGGCGCGACTGTCACCGATATGTCCGATAATTCCGGATGCGTCGTATAGTAAAACCGCAACAACTGTCGTTCCCATATTATGATACTTCTCATCGCGTGCAGCCGTCTGGAAGATGACTTCATTGGCATGCAAAATAGCGTCGCTGAGCGCCGCCGTCAAAGAATGTGCGGATAATCCGCTCTCCAGCGTCGCCAAATCAGCGGCAAGTGTCTCTACCGCAAGGCGGCTGGCCGTATCACCGGCCAAATGCCCCCCCATACCATCGGCAACAATCCCAAGAATATAGCCTTGCTCTAAGTGCCTGATCCAGGCAGAATCCTCATTCACCGAACGTACACGTCCGACATGGCTGACATGAACTGTTTTGATCAAATGGTTTCACCCCAACTCCATATGCTTTGCACGCAACTGACCGCAGGCAGCGGCAATATCGTGACCCTGTTCACGCCGGATCGTCACATTGACGCCTTTTTCGGCAAGAATACGTTGAAAATTAAAAATATCGCTACGCGATGTGCGCACATACTTGCGCTCAGGCACATGGTTGACTGGAATCAAATTAACGTGACACAGCATGTCCTTTAACACATCCGCTAGCTCTTCAGCATGTTCTGCCTGATCGTTTACCCCACCAATCAGGGCATATTCAAACGAAATTCTCCGCCCCGTCTTAGCAAGATAGTAACGTAGAGAATCCATAACATCCTTAAAGGGATAACGCCGATTTACAGGCATTAGCTTCGACCGAAGTGCATCATTAGGCGCATGAATGGATATTGCCAGATTAATCTGGGTATCCTCGTCGGCAAATTTATAAATATTCGGTACAATACCGCTGGTCGACACTGTGATATGACGTTGACCAATGTTCAGACCTTTTTCATGAACCATTGTACGCAAAAACGTCATGGTCGCTTCATAGTTTTCGAAAGGCTCGCCCGAGCCCATAATCACGATGCTGCTCACTCGTTCATTCGTTTTATCCAAAATTTTCTGAGCCTGTACTACCTGTGCAGTAATTTCACCAGCTGTCAGGTTTCGTTTGAGGCCTCCAAGCGTCGAAGCGCAGAAAGTACAACCAATTCGGCAACCCACTTGTGTCGTTACACAAATACTGTTTCCGTAATTGTGTCTCATAATGACCGTTTCAATGGCATGATCATCATGCAAACCGAACAGGAATTTTACTGTACCGTCCTTTGATTCCAACTTTGTAATTTCACTAAGCGTCACAAAACTAAATTGCTCCTCAAGCTTCTCTCTCAGCGCCTTGGGCAAATTCGTCATCTCGCTGAAATCATTGACCCGCTTCACATACAGCCAGTCAAAAATTTGTCCTCCACGAAAAGCAGGCTCGCCATTGTTCTTGGCCCAGTCCTGAAGCTCCTCCAAAGTTAAATCATATATAAAAGGTTTCATCAATGTTTGCACCCGTTCCTTCTTCATTAAGTTCTGTTTGATCGCAGATCGTATTTTTCATTCTTCCTATTTTAGCACAAATCCCTGAGGGGGTAAAAATTTTTCGTCTTCATGCAAAAAACCGCCGGAAATGTTCCGGCGGAATGTGGAAATGCTGGTGGGCAGCTGCATGGAATTCTCTTCCGCGCTATTTCACCCGACGCAGGCGCGCGATATAAAATCCGTCGCTGTGGAAATGCTGCGGTAACAGCTGTACCGAGCCTCCCTGTATACTATCCTTTTCGCGGCTCACGTCCGGGAAGGAATGACCCTCTGCCAATTCATACTCTGGATGTTCGCTTAAAAACCGAGTCAATTGTCCTTCATTTTCGTCCGGCTCAATCGTGCATGTGCTGTAGACCAGAATACCACCTGGCTTCAACAGTCCCGCTACACTATCCAGCAGCTCATGCTGAAGCTGTGTAATGTCGCGAACATCCTGCGCAGTTTTACTCCAACGCAGGTCCGGTTTACGACGAATTACTCCAAAGCCAGAGCATGGCGCATCCAGCAAAATACGGTCAAAAGAAGCTGGGGCATATCGTTCCTTCAGTTCTAGCGCATCACCAGTGACTGTTTCCACGGCATCCAGGCCAAGTCGTTTAGCCTGTTCACGGATTAATTGATGTTTATGGGCATGCAGATCATTTGCAATGATCTGGCCGCGATCCTTCATCAGCTCAGCCATATGAGCTGTTTTGCCGCCTGGAGCGGCACAGCAATCCAGTACCAGCATACCGGGCTCAGGAGCAACTGCTTCGGCAACGAGCATAGAGCTTTCATCCTGTACGGACAGCAAGCCGTCCGTATACCACGAGGTAAGCGCCATATTGCCACCGCTACGAACAACAATGCCATAGGGACTAACTGCCGAAGGAACGGCATCAAGTCCTTTTGAGCGCATCTCGTCCAGCAGCTGATCACGGCTGGTCATTGTCGTATTCACCCGTACGCTGACCGCAGGGGGCATATTATTAGCCTGACAAATAGCCTCAGCAGTATCTGCACCGTATTGCTTAATCCAACGCTTAACCAGCCACTGTGGATGAGAATGTTCTAATGAAATCCGTTCCTCTGGTGACAAATCGTCAGGAATACGCAGCTTGTCCGGCTCACGCAGCATGCTGCGGAGCACGCCGTTGACCATACCGGAAATCCCCTGATGTCCACGACGCTTGGCAATGGTCACCGCTTCACTAACGACTGCATGATCTGGAACTCGATCCAGATAGACCACCTGATACACACTCATCCGCAGCAACGAACGTACCCAAGCCTGAAGCTTGGCCGTTCCTTTTTGAACAAATTTATTCAAAAAATAATCTAGTGTATTTCGGCGTGCGACTGTACCGTATACAAGTTCAGTCGCCAAACCAGCGTCACTTGCAGATAAACCTGCCTGCTGAAGTCGACGATTCAATTCAAGATTGCTATACGCACCCTCTTGCTCCACACCGGTCAACACATCAAGTGCAACTTCCCGCGCCGTCTGTTTGCGAGTATTGCCGGATCTGGCACCCACTCCCTTGCCTTGGCCTCCCCGACGGGAGTGACTCCCGCTCATCCGAGCACCGTGCCTGGCTTCATCTGTCCGCCGCGCGCAAAGGTTCCGGCATCCATAACCTTTTTGCCAGCCGGTTGAACCTGAGTCAGCCAAAGAGTTCCTTCGCCTGTCTGCACCTCAATGCCACGAGCGGTCAATTGAAGAACCGTTCCGGGTGCTGGAGCATTTGAGCCACTCACTTCATTATTTATGAAAGGCTGCTCAGCAGCCCATATTTTAAAAACATTTTCCTCCCAAAGCGTAAACGCGCCGGAAAAAGGTACAAGGCCGCGAATCCGGTTGTATATCTGCTGTGCATTGTCACTCCACGAAATACGCTCATCGTCGCGGTTCAGATTCGGAGCATAGGTCGCCTCGTCCTCGTTTTGCGGCGTACGGTCTGATTGGCCTGCCAGCAATTTAGGCAGCTCGCCCTGCAAAAGCTTTGCTCCAGCTACGCTTAGCTTCTCAAAAATCGTACCGGAGGTATCCTCTGGCTCTATAGCAACCTCAACTCGCGATATCATATCGCCAGTATCCAGTCCTTCCGCCATATACATCAGCGTCACACCCGTCACGGTCTCACCGTTAATAATCGCACGCTGGATCGGTGCACCTCCCCGATAACGGGGAAGTAACGAACCATGCACATTCAGGCAGCCGAAACGAGGCAGGTCTAGTACGGATTTTGGCAAAATTTGCCCATAGGCTGCGGTTACGATCAGATCAGGACGCAGCTCCGCCACCTGAGCCACCGCTTCTGGCTGGCGCAGGCGGGTCGGTTGCAGTACAGGTAATCCGCGTTTTTCTGCCGCTTCCTTAACTGGTGTAGGCGTTAATATTTTTTTCCGTCCCTGTGGCTTATCGGGCTGTGTAATCACACCGACCACGTTATAACCATTATCCAGTAACATGTTCAACGAAGGCACTGCAAACTCAGGCGTACCCATAAAGATAATACGAATGTCTTGACTCATCGAACCTCACTCTCCTATCTGACGGTTCGGTCCTGGCTGTTCCAGCGCAACCTCATATACTTTTTCTGCAATATCCGTGAACAAAATTCCATTTAAATGGTCGATTTCATGCTGAAAAGCACGAGAAAGCAATCCTGTCGCTGTAACGGTAATGGCCTTACCCTCGCGGTCCAGTCCCTTGACTGTAACTTTCTCGGCACGACGCACATCCCCGTTCAACCCTGGTATACTCAGGCAGCCTTCTGGACCCAATTCCTCCCCTTCTTCGGCCACGATTTCTGGGTTGATCATTTTAATCAAACCATGTTCATCTCCAGCATCTACAACGATGAGACGCTTCAAAATACCTACTTGCGGAGCAGCAAGACCTACACCCTCCGCTTCATACATCGTATCTGCCATATCGTCGAGCAGCTTTTGCACGTTAGGTGTAATTTTAGTAACTTCCTTTGCTACTTTGTGCAATACATCATCCGGCTCCAACACTATAATTCTAATTGACATGACAACAGAACACCTTCCTCTTTATCCTTTTTCCTTCGTTTAGGCTTAACTGTATTCATCACAAACGCGACTGCTACATTATCCTATGTACGGACGACTTGTCCGCATTAATTGTGCTAATAACTTTTGTGGCAACGCTCTACATAAGCATTTGTGGATCAACATCCAGACTAATCAGCAACTTTTGCGCCTGTGCGGATTCGGCCATTTCATCAGCTACTTGCTGAGCCAAACTAATCGCGTCGATATTTCCACGCCATTTTATCATACATTGAAATCGGTATCTATTCTTGATTCTCGAAATGGGAGAAGCTACTGGCCCCAAAATGTCGAGTACATCCGATGTAAGACGATCCATATTCCCGAACCAGCCTCGTTGTCTGGCCCGTCCCTGTAGTGTTGCTGAATAATTCTCTGCCAGCCGGACCAGCACCGGGAGTTGTTCATGAGAAAAGGTTACCAAAATAAGACGGCAATATGGTGGATAGTGCAAATTGCGGCGGTGTTTCAATTCTTCCCTCACAAAAGAAGCATAATCATGGCGACTTGCGTGAATCACCGAATAATGCTCTGGAGTATAGGATTGTACGAATACTTCCCCTGGCAATTGATGTCTCCCAGCACGTCCAGCTACTTGTGTTAACAGCTGAAATGTCTTTTCCGCAGCCCGAAAATCCGGTAAATTGAGAGCTGAATCCGCAGTAATGACACCAACCAGTGTCACATCGGGAAAGTCCAGGCCTTTGGCAACCATTTGAGTACCGAGCAGCACGTCCGCTTTTTTATCACGAAATTGCTTGAGGAGCTTTTCGTGGGCATTTTTTTCTGTCGTTGTATCAACATCCATTCGAACAACACGTATACCGGGGAATAGCTTCGCCAGCTCTTCTTCCACTCGCTGGGTACCTGTACCGAAATAGCGAATATGCTCACTACCGCATTCAGGGCAAGTCTGAGGCACAGGCTCGGAATAACCACAGTAATGACAACGTAAATTGTTCGACCGCTGATGATACGTAAGCGAAATATCACAATGCGGACAGCCCGCCACATAGCCACAGCTACGGCACATGACGAATGTGGAGTGTCCACGCCGATTCAACAGGAGCACCGTCTGCTCCTTACGCTCTAACCGCTCTGCAATCCCATTATGCAACGCACGGCTAAACATAGAGCGGTTGCCAGCACGCAGTTCCTCACGCATATCCATGATATGTACTTCGGGTAACGTGTTCCCCAATGCGCGAGTTGGCATTTCAAGTAGCAACGGCGCAAACTCGTCGTTGCTTTGTGAGCGAGCCGCATAGTAGCTTTCCAGCGACGGTGTAGCCGAGCCGAGAATAACGACAGCCCCATGCTGATGGGCTCTGCGAATGGCGACATCACGCGCATGGTATTTAGGTGTCTCTTCCTGCTTATAGGACGTTTCGTGCTCCTCATCCATAATAATAAGACCTAACTCACGAAAAGGCGCAAATACTGCCGAGCGAGCACCAATCGCCACTTTCACACGGCCTTCGCGTATTTTGCGCCACTCATCGTACCGTTCTCCTCCAGACAACCTACTGTGCATCACTGCTACCTGATCGCCAAACCGACCTTTAAAACGCTCAACCATTTGTGGGGTTAACGATATTTCAGGTACCAGCACAATGGCCTGCCGATTCTGCTCGATACAACGTTGAATCGTCTGTAGATAAATTTCCGTCTTACCGCTCCCCGTGACTCCATGCAACAAATAAGCTCCTTGCTCACGCGTGTCCAGCTGGCGAATAATCCGTTCATACACCGACTGCTGCTCTGCTGTGAGAGGGAGTGGCTCTGTAGGCTTGAAGTGTCTGCCCCGGTACGGGTCGCGGAACACTTCGACATCCTCCAGCAACACATAGCCCTTATCTTCCAGCGCCTTAACCGTTGCAGCAGACACACTCAATGAGGTCATGACTTCCTTGAGCGACAGAGGCAAAAACTCGCTACGTTCCAGCAAAAAAGCAAGTACCTCCCGCTGACGCTGTGCTTTGGCAGAAAATTGCTCCAGTACCGTTGATGCCTCGTCTATGCCGATAGCCAGATCAACGGATTTCATGGTCTTTTTGCCAAGCTTGTCTTTAATAACTTGACTTTCCTGAAGCACACCCCGGCGTAACAGTGATTTAATAACCTCCGCTTCCTCAGGGAAACGTCGACTGAGTTGCTGCAACGGGACTTGCTCCTTCTCCTGAATGAAGCTGACAATCCGACGCTCTGTCGGATCACTCATACCATCGTCGGTCAGAAGTGCCCATTCGAGCTCATCGCCCTGATTCGGTTGTATACTACGCTGTGGATGCGTTAACTCATGCTGTTCCGCAATTGAGATATAACGTTCTGCTTTGCCTTTGAGCGCGGTAGGAATCATCACTTGCAATGCCATAATTTGATTACAAGCATAACGTTCACTCATCCACTTGCCCAGTTCGACTAGGTCGGCAGATAAAGGTGGCACCAAATCCAGCAACTCCTGAATCGCTCTCATCCTGTATTTCGGTGGTTCCTCAGCTGGGACTACCGAGATGACGAAAGCCTGCACCGTCCGTTTGCCAAATGGCACAGCTACCCGACTACCCGGCTCAATCCAAGGTCTCATTGAATCCGGTATCAGATAATCGAAGGTGCGGTCCGTATCCTTGGCAGGTACATCGACAATGACCTTGGCAACTAAATTGCCCGTCTCCATTAATGCAGCACCCCACCCATGCGTCCCGCGGCTATAGTAAGCAACTTACGCGCAACTTCTTCCTTTGACTGTACAGGAATACGCTCAACGATCCCGCTTCGGTCATAAATTTGAACAGCATTCGTATCGACGCCAAAACCAGCACCATTCACAGTTACATCGTTTGCCGCGATCAAATCACAATTTTTACGTTCTAATTTATCTTTCGCATACGTCTCCAAATGTTCAGTTTCAGCTGCAAAGCCAATTAAAAATTGATGTTTCTTACTCCGTCCGAGTGATTCTAGAATATCGACGTTCTTCACTAACTCTAGCGTAAATACACTATCTTTTTTCTTGATCTTGGTCTGTGCTATCTCACGTGGTCGATAATCTGCAACTGCAGCAGCCATAACGACCATATCGCTCGTTTCCCATTGTTTTAATACAGCTGCGTACATGTCTTCAGCCGACTGGACTCTTTCAAGCATAATACCAGCAGGCGGTTCCGCACTGGTATTGGCAGCAATCAAGTGCACCTCTGCCCCCATCTTTTGAGCCACTTTTGCAATGGCGAAGCCCATTTTTCCAGATGAATCATTTGTGATATAACGCACTGGATCAATTCGCTCGATCGTGCCTCCAGCCGTTACAATGACTTTTTTACCTGAAAACACCGATTCATTCTCATTCACAGGTGACTCAGGCACTTGAGCCTCCACAGATTCGCCACCAAACCATCGGGATTCAGACTTAATGTTGTTTTTTTGTTCCTGGGCTTGCTGATCAAAAAAGTGCTCTATCGTTTGCACAATTGTGTCCGGCTCTTCCAAACGTCCTTTGCCAACGTAACCGCAAGCCAGTAATCCTTCACCAGGCTCAATCATCTTCACACCACGTGATACAAGCGTCTCCATATTTTGCATGACTGCCGGATGAGTGTACATATGTACATTCATCGCAGGTGCCACCATAATAGGCGCTGTTGTAGCCAACAACGTTGTAGACAACATATCATCAGCAAGGCCATGCGCCATTTTTCCAATAATATTCGCAGTTGCAGGTGCAACAAGCACCAAATCAGCCGCATCTGCCAGATGAATATGGGATACGACGGACGGCTCTCTTTCATCAAACGTATCACTGTACACCGGATTACGAGAGAGCGACTGCAGTGTAAGCTCGGTAATAAACTCCTTAGCAGAGGCTGTCATAATCACATGAACATCGGCGCCCTTTTGTGTCAACCTACTACATAACGCAGCCCCTTTGTAAGCAGCAATTCCACCGGTTATACCAAGAATAATAACTTTCCCCTTCAACATCGTTAACTCCCCCTGACCTAAAAAAATAACAACCTTGCGGTTGTCAAAGGAATTGGCATTGCGCCCGGTTATAATAGTTGTGTATAATTCTTACTCGTCTTCGCCGCTTTCAAGACGCAGATGATCCGCGTAAATCTCTTCCAACGCCACTCCAACCTGTTTGTGGGATTTAGGATTCTTGAGAGTCGTCTTTTCACCCTCGCGCAACTGTCTGGCACGACGTGAAGCCGCTACAACCAACGAATACTTACTATCTGCCTTTTTCATCATTTCATCAATGGAAGGATACAGCACGAATAGACACCTCTTCATGTAGTTTTGGGACTGTATAAGCTGAACTCCAGTGTACACCTTCAAGCTCAGCTTATACAGTATTATTTCTCTTTAGGTACGCTTGGCATATGTAAAGCCCTCGTTTAAGGATGAACCTTACAATGTTCGGCGATAATAATGGATTCTATTCGTTTACAAGCGAAATCAATCTCATCATTGACAACCGCATAATCATAGTGACGCAACAGATTCATTTCATCCACAGCTACCGACATACGGTGGTCTATGGTCGCTTGAGTTTCTGTGCCCCGTCCCCTGATTCTATCCTTTAATTCATCTAACGAAGGCGGAAGCAGAAAAATGAATATGCCTTCTGGAAATTTTTCTTTAACCTTTAGCGCTCCCTGAACTTCAATCTCCAGAAAAATATCTTTTCCCTGCGCAAGCGTCTGATCAACAAAATCACGTGGAGTACCATAATAGTTCCCTACATACTCAGCATACTCCAGCATTTCATCTCGTTCAATCATACCCAAAAATTCTTCACGCGTTTTAAAAAAATAGGTCACTCCATCCTGTTCACCCGAACGAGGTGTTCGAGTTGTAGCAGAAACGGAGTACGTTATCTCTGGTAGCTTGTCACGCAATGCGTTGCCTACCGTCCCTTTACCGACACCCGAAGGTCCAGATATTACAAATAATAATCCCTTAGCCATAGTACACTCCATTTTTATTCGTCATTGTCATCATCTTTAGTGGATAGGCGATGAGCGACCGTCTCCGGCTGCACCGCAGACAGGATTACATGATCACTGTCTGTAATAATAACAGCCCGCGTCCGGCGGCCATAGGTAGCATCAATTAGCATATGACGGTCCCTGGCTTCCTGTATAATCCGCTTGATCGGAGCAGACTCCGGACTGACGATGGAGATAATTCGGTTGGCCGACACGATATTGCCGAAACCAATATTGATCAATTTGATTGCCATATTCAGGTCTTTCCCCCTATACATGTGACTCTTGCAGCCGTGCCGCTACCAGGTAGCTACTCAATATTTGCAGCCTGCTCACGAATTTTCTCAAGCTCTGCTTTCATCTCAACGACCAAATTAACCAAGTTGAGATGATTAGCCTTGGAGCCGATCGTGTTGACTTCTCTGTTCATTTCCTGGATTAAAAAATCTAATTTGCGACCGGCCGGCTCGTCCGATAGCAGCAACCCCTTGCACTGCCCAAAGTGACTTTGAAGCCGGGTAAGTTCCTCATCAATATTGCTGCGATCCGCGAATAACGCAATCTCCATTCCGAACTTATGTTCATCAAGCGTAAATGAACCGTCCTGAAGCTCTTTAAGCCTGTGTTTCAGCCTGTTACGGTAGTCGCTCACAACATGAGGAGCCAGCACCGTCATTTCATGATGCAGGGATTCCAGACGTAAAATACGGGATTTCACATCTTGCGCCAAATGCCCGCCTTCTCGCCTTCTCATCTCCAGTAAACCTTGCAAAGCTTCATTCAAAGCTCGCTGTAGTTGCTCTTCCCAGTCCTCTTCGTCTCCATGGAAAGCCTCTCCAGGCTCACCCAGAACGTCAGGCAAAGCAAGAATATCGCTTATCCCTAACGTTCCTTTCACTCCATAACGATCCGCCAGCTGCTCCGCTGCATGCAGGTAAGCCTGCACCACAGTGTCATTTAACCGCGCGGCGGGCATCTGTTCTTCATCACGTTCCCTGTGGATAAAGACATCGATACGACCGCGTTTAATCTGCTGTTGAACCGTTCTTCTCAAGCCATCTTCGTAACGAGTCCATTCGCGCGGAATTCTCATCATCACTTCGCAATAGCGGTGATTCACCGATTTCAATTCCAAGCGCACTTTATAGCCCTCATAATGAAGGATGGCTTGACCGTATCCGGTCATACTCAATGACATCGGCATCACATCCATTATACTATTGTAATTGATTATTATAGTCGAAACAAGGGGGCCTGTGCGCGGCCTGATTTTTGCCATACGTAAGAAGTCAGTTCAGCTGTCATTTCATAGAACATAAATGGAGTCATAAAATAGATACCATTAAAATGTTCCATTGCCGTATCGAGTAACTCCTTGGCAATAGACACGCCCATTGCTCGTCCTTCCGGACCCTCAAGGCCAGACATACGTGCACGCACCTCATCGGATAACTGAATGCCTGGTACTTCATTGTGCAAGTATTCTGCATTGCGCCCACTAGCCAGCGGCATAATACCGATAAAAATCGGTACTTCCAAATGTCGTGTCGCTTCCGCGATGGCTGCAATCAACTCGTGGTCGTATACGGGCTGAGTCATAACATAGTCGGCTCCGGAGGCAATTTTCTTCTCCAACCGCTGTACGGCTTTACCCAAATGCTTGACGTTAGGATTAAATGCGGCACCTACCACAAAATTAGCCTTCTGCTTCAGTGGCTTACCGGAAAATGCAACACCATCATTTAATTGCTTGATCATGCGTATGATTTCAAAAGAGGTCATATCATACACCGAACTGGCGCCTGGCAAATCACCAAACCGCGCCGGATCTCCAGTAACCGCCAGTACATGGTCAATACCGAGCGCGTCAAAACCCATCATGTGGGATTGAGTACCAATCAGATTGCGATCACGACATGCTATATGAATTAATGGACGCAAGCCTGTTTCAATACTGACCAAATGTCCAAGCGCCATGTTGCTCATGCGAGTGACTGCAAGCGAGTTGTCAGCCAGTGTAAGCGCGTCGGCCCCGGCTTTCTTCAACGCATGAGCACCTTGCATAAACCTCGTAATGTCCAGATCGCGCGGAGGATCCAGTTCTACAATGACCGTATGTCGTTCCTTAACCAGATCCACAATGTTGGGCTCGCTGATATGTCTGCCATTTCCTCGTTCCCCTTCATCTGCAATCTGCTCCGCCACTTGAAAGGACTCTTTCGACAAAGCTTCTTTTGAAGCAAGAGGAGGCGGTTGCAAACGGTTCAAGGCTTTGGATATAGCAGCAATATGATCCGGTGTAGTTCCGCAGCAACCACCGAGCAGCCTCGTTCCCAGGTCTACAAAGGATTTGGCACATTCTCCAAAATATTCAGGTGATGCACCGTATACATAGTGACCGTCCACATAATCTGCTAGTCCCGCATTCGGATATACGGACAACGGTACAGACAAAGGGCCGTCCAGCTGCTCCATTACACTCATAATTCCCTGCGGACCCGAGTGACAGTTAAATCCAAGGATGTCTGCCCCCTCATTACGCAGCACCGAAAAAGCTTCCGCCACTAAAAAACCATCCTGAGTACGACCAACCTGATCGACCGCAAACTGACAAATCACCGGAATATCACTATATTTACGTACACTGTGAAGCGCTATGCGTATTTCATCCAGCGAATAAAACGTTTCGCACAAAATACCGTCGACTCCTTCGGAGAGAAGGGCATCAATTTGCTGTTCATAGTTTCTTGCCAGCTCCAGCTTTGATATGTTAAGCCGCTTTCCCCCACATATGGAACCCACTGCACCTACCACATAATGTTCAGGTCCGGCCGCATCTCTGGCAATTCTCACACCAGCACGATTGATCTCTTCTACCTTAGATTCCAGTCCAAACCGGGCTAACTTATAATCATTTGCAGAAAATGTATTAGTCTCCAGCAATCGAGCTCCTGCACTTAAATATTGACCATGCACGTCTGATATAACATCAGGCGAAGTGATGTTCAGTTCTTCGAAAGACGTATTTACTGGAAATCCTAGCTGATATAAAAAAGTCCCCATTGCGCCGTCTCCGACAATAATTTCACGATTCAGCACAGTACGCAAATCCGGTTTCATGTCCTCTGCTCCACCCCGCTCTTTATTTTCATACTAATGTAACATAAAGAGACTTCAAACATAAGCCAAAAACAAAAAAAGCCGCCCCACTCCCCGACAATATGATATCAGGAGTGGAGCGGATTGATTCATCTTTTCTATTTCCTACTACATTTTCCCAACGGAAGAATGGAGAGAGTAAGCGTAAAAAGTCCCTTTTTTATTTACTTTAGCCACAATAGAATCCGTTCCCTTTTGCTGCTTGTAGAACGTATATTGATTCCCTTGAACTTTCACTTTATAGCCGGTCAAATTGATATTAAATAACATCTGAGCCTTGGGCTTGACTAGCTTCAAAGCTTCTGAGGCAGTATATTTCGGGCTTGCAAATGTTTTTTTGAAATCTGCGTCATCATTCCAGTCCACCCCATAGGTGGATACGGCCAGCACTTTACCGGTTACCGCGCTAATTTTGACCTCACTGGCCTCGTTTGCATCCTCAAACGACCAATATGAAAGCCCCTTCGCTTCGTCCTTGTACCGTGAAGCGTGCTGCACCTTAATTGGCTGTCCACTCACACGCTTAAATGTATTCATTGCACGGTTCAGTATCAGAGGGTCCACCCGCTTCAGCGCATAGTCCGCGTTGATGGTAATAGCGTTACTTCGATCCACATCCACATACAACGAGGAAGCCTGTTCTCCTGCGCCCCAAAATACCCAGTAATTTGATGGCTTGTTGGACTGATAAGGGGATTTGACCCGCCAAAATGCTTCAAATTGCAAAGGACGCTTGCTGTCAAACGCTTTGGCGCTGTTTAGCACTTTCGTCTTGAGTGGCGCGTTCATCGCTTTTCCCAAGCTGCTTATTTTATATCGTATGGTTGTAGAATCTACTCTATTTTTTTCTTTATTATATTCTGTCTGCAACGTAGCAGTTCCATCTTCTAGTCCGCCCTCTACAATCCAAGTTTTCCCCATATCCGTCACATCGTCAAATTGAAATGCTGTCTTCGAGCCGATGAGTTCTTGCACCGCTTTTTCTAAACGGCTTACCACTGTCGGAGTTAGCGACCCAACCTGCTTATCCGTCGTTTCCGCGGCGGCAGGAATGGTCGCCGCCTGAACCGGAAGCGCGGTGGCTACAAATATGAAGACTGTAACTGCTGAAATCCAACGAAATTTCCGCACTATGAACGGCCTCCTTATTGTTTTTCATTTTCTATATTATACATCGTTCAGGCGCCAAAAAAAGACAGAATGTTGCTTTGTTCATCATATTCCTTGTATACAGGGGCATCTAAGTCCAAAAAAAGAAGACCTACTAAGGTCTTCTTTTCACTCACTTCTATACGATTCATAAGTAGTTGCACGTTATCTTTATAGTCACATGATTGATTCAGAACAGACGACCTTCGTACACGATCTCAGCCAGACCCGTCATATATATGTGATTATCTTCCTCACTCCATTCGATATCCAGATCGCCGCCCTTCAGGCTTACAATGGCGTGGCGGTCGCTATATCCGTTTAGTACAGAAGCAACAAGCGTAGCACAGGCCCCGGTTCCACAAGCTAGCGTCGGCCCGGCTCCTCTCTCCCATACTCTCATATCTATATGCTTACGGCTACGTACCGTGGCGAACTCAACATTTGTTTTTTTAGGGAATAACGGATGGCATTCCAGCTTTGGCCCCCAGGCTTCCAGATCAAAGCTTGGCGCATCCTCCACATAAATGACACAGTGCGGATTCCCCATAGATACAGCCGTAAAGCGAAAACCACTTCCTCCAGCTTCAATGGGCTCATTAATTACGCTAGTCAGATCCAGTGTAGTTGGAATCTTCAAACCCTCAAGAATTGGCTCTCCCATATCTACCTTCACCATAAGAACAAGTCCATTCTCTATAGTTAGTTCGACCTGCTGTACACCTGCACCCAGGGTCTCAATCGTGATCTGTTCACGGTTGATATACTTACGGTCATATACGTATTTGGCAGCACAACGGATAGCATTACCGCATTGTTCGGCCTCTGAGCCGTCCGAGTTAATAATGCGCATGCAGAAATCCGCTTTTTCTGATGGCAATATATATACCAACCCATCGGCGCCAACACCAAAATGTCGATCACATAGCCGAACAGCTAATTCCGAGGCGTCAGACGGCAACTCCTGATGCCCAAACCAAACGATAAAATCATTACCTAGACCGTTCATTTTTGTGAATTCCATAGCTTACCTCCGCCGTTGCTGCTGATGTCATGTTCCTCATGAAGCTTTGATCCCATGATATCATACAGGGCAATAGTGGGAAAGCGATGCGATATGCATAACCCGATTTCTAGGATGAAAACTTCGTACGTCCCGCTGAAAAGTGTGTATTTCCGCCGCGACGACGGTTGCGTCGACCGCCCCACACACTTCCCGCTCCCATCAGAAACGTCGGAATCCCAGCTGCGACAATGGATAGCGCCCACTCACGCAAACCGAGCGGTACCGTTTTGAAAATAGGTTGCAGCATAGGCACGTACATAACCACTAGCATTAGTACTATTGAAGACAGCACGGCAAGCACAAGATAACTATTTTGAAACGGATTACGATGGAAAATAGAACGGGAACTGCGGCAATCAAACACATGAATTAACTGCGCCAGAACTAGCGTAGCAAAGGCAACGGACTGTGCTTTGATCAGTTGTCCTGCGTCATCCGGTGCAATACGTAATGTCAGCCAGAAGGCCGCTAGCGTACATAAACCAATCAACAAGCCACGACTAATGATTTTCCAGCCCAGTCGACGAGCAAAAATATTTTCCTTTGCGCCACGAGGTTTGTGCTCCATGAGATCCTTTTCTGGTTGGTCCACCCCCAGAGCCATCGCTGGTAGGCCATCTGTCACCAGATTCACCCATAAAATCTGGATCGGTAACAAAGGTAATGGCAGCCCGGCCATCATGGCAAAAAACATCGTCAAAATTTCACCCACATTGGAGGCGAGTAGATAACGGATAAATTTACGGATATTCTCGTAAATATTCCGTCCTTCCTCAATTGCGGCTACAATCGTAGAGAAATTATCATCACTCAGAACAAGCGCAGCCGCTTCTTTGGTCACGTCCGTCCCTGTAATGCCCATTGCAATGCCGATGTCCGACGCCTTTATCGCTGGAGCGTCATTGACGCCATCTCCAGTCATGGCTACGACATGTCCGCGCCTTTGCAGTGACTTGACGATCCGTAGCTTGTGCTCCGGCGAAACCCGTGCATATACAGAGACGGTATCAACGGCTTTGTCCAGCGACGCATCATCCATCGCAGACAATTCCTGTCCTGTTAACACGTGGGATCCGCGCTGAAAAATGCCCAGCTGCTGTGCAATGGCCTCTGCAGTTGTACCGTGATCTCCGGTAATCATCACAGTGCGAATGCCAGCACGACGACACTTGCCAATGGCTTCGCGAACCTCGCGACGTGGCGGATCAATCATGCCTGTCAGCCCGATAAAGATCAGTTGTGCTTCAGCCTCCTCAACCGTGGAGACACGCTCATGCGAGCGGATATCACGGTAAGCGACACCAAGTACACGTAGCGCCTCCGAGGCCATTCCTTCGTTAGCTGCCAGTACCTTTTGGCGCAGCGTACCCGTTAACGGAACGACATTTCCTTCCCATAAAATGTAGGAGCACTGGCCCAGCAATACATCCGGTGCACCTTTGGCAAAGACAATGTGTCCTCCCTGGTGGCGTACGAGTACCGACATTCGCTTCCGATCCGAGTCAAAAGGAAATTCTCGCTCCCTTGTGTATAGCTCATATAGCCCTTGTCGCGTGACTCCGCCCTTGGCAGCTAACGTGACCAGCGCTCCTTCCGTCGGATCACCCTTTAGCTCCCAAACGGAGGACGGCGTCGGCTCTTTGGTTTTCTTTTTCGAACGTAGCTCCTCTGTATCGGCTTGAACAATTTCCGCATTGTTGCAAAGCACACTGGCTTGCAGCAGTCTACGCAGAGATTGTCCGTTTTTAAGATCGGCAGGAAGGTCTCTATCCATAATATGCCCGTGAGGGTCATAGCCCTCTCCCGTAACTCCCCAGAAGCGGCCGTCCAGCCATAGCTTGGTAACCGTCATTTTATTTTGGGTCAGGGTACCCGTTTTGTCGGAACAAATGACAGATGCACAGCCGAGCGTTTCAACAGAAGGCAGCTTACGCACAATCGCCTTTCGTTTAATCATACGCTGCACACCCAATGCGAGCGCAATCGTCACAATAGCTGGCAACCCTTCCGGTATAGCCGCCACAGCCAAGCTCACTCCGGCCAAGAACATGCTCATGGCTGGCTGTCCATGTAAAATGCCTGCTACGACAACGAGCACCGTTAGCGCCAACGCTACGATAATCAAAATTTTGCCCAATTGCTCCAATCTGTGCTGCAACGGTGTCTCCTGCGACTCCGTATTTTCTATCAAGTCTGCGATCTTACCCATTTCGGTACTCATACCTGTACGTATAACTATTCCTTGTGCGGTTCCTCTAGTCATCATCGTGCCCATAAAACCGATGTTTTTTTGATCCCCAAGTGGTACCTCGGCGGCATGAATAGGGCGGCAATGCTTACTCACCGGAACCGATTCACCTGTCAGGGCGGACTCCTCTACATCACAGCCGTTCGTACTCAACCACCTTACATCTGCGGGAATGCGATCACCACTTTCCAGCAGCACAATATCACCCGGTACCAGTTCTCTGGCTTGAACTTGAATTCGTTTTCCGCCCCGCAACACTTTGGCAGTTGGAGCCGATAGTTGTCTCAAAGCTCGCAATGAACGCTCAGCTCTGAATTCCTGTACAAAGCCAAGAATTCCATTCAGTACAACAATAGCAATAATGGTAATCGCGTCCAAATACTCGCCAAGCAGGCCGGATATCAGGGTCGCTCCCATCAATACAAGCATCATAAAATCCTTGAACTGGTTGAGCAGCAGCAAGATCGCCGAAACTCGCTTCCCCTCGCTCAGCTCATTCCATCCTGACCTTTCTCTTCGTTCCGCAAGCTGTTCCTCCGAAAGACCCTGCTTCGGGTCGACTTCCAGACTTGTTGAAAGCTGTTCATTGCTTAATTGGTGCCAGTGTGCTTGTTCCATTCTCCCCAATTCCCTCCCGGTCAGATAGTCCGCTTCCGTCGGTTGTGCGTAGGATGGCTGCCCGTTATTATATTTTTGTGCCGCGATTGCTGATAAGCTGGACAGACTTTCTAGATTCAATCTATTCGGACAGGATCTGAAATATCACAAAGCCGCTTAAGTTTTGTCCCAAAGTTATGTATCATAGTAGGAAGGCGAAAATACATTTGCTTCAAAGGAGAACATAATTATGGCATTGGACGGAATCGTAACCCGCGCTATCGTACACGAACTGCAAGGCATCCGAGGCGGGCGCATTAATAAAATACATCAGCCAAACGATCGCGATATCGTGCTGAATCTGCGGGCACAAGGCGGAAGCGTAAAGCTGCTGCTGTCAGCTAATCCGACCTTCCCGCGTGTACATTTTACAGAACAAAGCTTTCTTAATCCGACAGAAGCCCCTATGTTTTGTATGCTTCTTCGCAAGCATTGCGAAGGAGGCGTTATTGAGAAAATCACGCAGGTGGGCATGGAGCGTATTATTCACATGGATGTACGTCAACGTGATGAACTGGGAGATGTTTCACTCAAACGAATTATCATTGAACTGATGGGCAGACACAGCAACATTATTTTGCTTGACCCGGAAACAGGCGTGATGCTGGATGGCATTCATCATGTCACACCGTCTATTAGCAGCTATCGGGTCATTATGCCCGGCTTTCAATACACGGAGCCTCCTGAACAAAACAAGCTAAATCCACTAGAAACAGAAGAGGCAGCTTTCATATCCTCGTATCAAACAGCACTCGAGGCCGGAGAAGCTCCCAAACGCTGGATCGTGAACACTTTTACTGGACTCAGTCCCCTCATTGCTGAAGAGATACTAACTCGAGTAACTAATGAAGTATCTGGTGATAGTGATCGTTCACTATGGAGTACATTCAGTCACATCATGGATGACGTGCGGAACCATCGTTTTCAGCCGGTATCTGGACTAAACGCACAAGATAAAGTGATATTCTCAGCCATTCCACTGACGTTGATCCAAGGAGAACGTAAGGAGTACGCTACGATCAGTGAGTGTATGGAAGACTTCTTCGGTGAAAAAGCAGAAAGGGATACGGTTAAGCAAAAGGTCAGTGACCTACTGCGGTTTCTGCAAAATGAGCGGAGCAAAAACGTAAAAAAACTCGACTATCTCCAACAGGATTTGGCCGAGGCGGAAGATGCCGATCAATTTCGCATTTATGGAGAGTTGCTGTTCGCTTCGCTGCATGAGGTGAAAAAAGGGGACAAAGAAGTGACGATCATCAACTTTTATGATGAGGAACAGCGTCCAATGTCCATCCCACTGGATCCACTACTCAACCCGTCGGATAATGCGCAACGGTATTTTAAAAAATACAACAAATATAAAAACAGCCTAGCTGTCATTGACGAACAACTGGAGAAAACGCACGAAGAAATCCGTTATATGGACAGTCTTCTTCAGCAGCTAGCCCATGCCTCTATGAATGACATTGAGGAAATACGTGAAGAACTGGTTCAGCAGGGCTATCTCAGAGATCGGGTCAAAAAAGGAAAGAAAAAGAAGAAAAACGACCGTCCAACCCTGCACGTCTATACATCATCCGAAGGTATCGAGTTACTGGTTGGCAAAAACAACTTGCAAAATGAATATGTAACAAATCGACTGGCCGGACCAAATGACACCTGGCTGCACACAAAGGATATTCCGGGGTCACACGTCGTTATACGTGCTGAGCAATTCGGAGATGCGACGCTGGAGGAAGCAGCTCAACTCGCTGCTTATTTTAGTCAGGCCAAGCAGTCCAGCAGTGTACCTGTGGACGCCACCCTGATTCGACATGTACGTAAGCCTAGCGGAGCCAAACCTGGCTTTGTCATCTACGACCATCAGCGTACGCTTTTCATTACACCCGATGAGGAACTAGTCAAAAAGCTGCCGAATCGCATCAAAAACGGTTAAATCTTACTAGCCTGTTGAACCCACAAAAAAAGCCCTTTGTTCTTTGCACGGTACACTTCTTGTGTTCCATGCATAAGGCAAGGGGCTTTTTATTTACTTTTGTCCAATAGCAGCCTTCCTCAATTCCTCGACTACCTGCCCTTCCACACTACGGCTACCCAGATCACCGTGAAAAATAACACCTTGACGCGCGCCGTGAAAATCCGAGCCGCCAGTTGCAATGAGGCCATATTGCGCCGCCATCGCAGTATATCGGCTCTCAGCCTCAGCATCATGGTCCGAATGTCGCACCTCCAAGCCCGCAGGCTTCGCCTCCTCTATAATAGAACGAACCAGCTCATCATTTCCGTACAAGCCAGGGTGGGCCACCACGGGTACCCCTCCTGCTTCACGAATCCAGTTTATGGCCTCCGCAGGCTCTACACGGGGTACAGACACATATCCGGGCGCTCCTTCCGCCAAGTAACGGTCAAACGCGTCCCGCATATCCTTCGCATATCCTTTTTGAACCAGCGTATCCGCCATATGCGGACGTCCAATGCTTTCATCTGGTGCCAGCGGTCTGCCCATCGTAGCCACCACTTCACCCAGTGTGATTTCCATACCCAGACTACGCAATTGACTCAAAATCAAATCATTACGGGTATCCCGTGCCTGGCGAAGCTTTTCCAACCGTTCCAAAAACACTTTATTGCGGTAATCCATAAAATAACCGAGTATATGAATATCCTTATCGCCAGCTCGAGTACTAATTTCCACTCCTGGCACCACAGTAATTCCTATGCGTTTTCCCTCTTCCAGAGCTTCCTCCAGGCCAGCTACCGTATCATGATCTGTAATGGCCACACCTGCCAGTCCTTTTTCCTTGGCCCAGCGCACATTATCTGCAGGTGGTTGCATTCCGTCAGATGCTTGGGTGTGTGTGTGTAAATCATATCGTTTTACGTTAATCTGCTCCTTCATTATACATCCTCCTTCTCTTTCACCTTTGCAAGCTCGTCCTGCGAGTCCCTCAGGACGTCCGTTCCCTGATCATGACGACGCAAGTAAGACAGGAAGGTTACTACCGGAATCGGCAACAACGCCGACTTCAAATGAATTGCATAAAATTCTCGTTTGAACGTGATATCTGAAATATTTACAATTTTCAATAATCCGAGCGCAACTTCATGCTTCACCGAAGAAGGTGATAGCATGGTAATACCCAGTCCAGCCTCCACCGCCGATTTAACCGCTCCAGTGCTCCCCATCTCCATTACAATCCCAAGTCGGGAGGCATCCATACCACGATTTTTCAGCTCATCTTCTATTACTTGACGTGTACCAGACCCCTTTTCTCTGGCTACAAAAGGATGCTTGAACACATCTTCCAGAACCACTTTTTTAGCCTTGGCCAGCGCATGTCCTGAAGGCACAATCAGTTTCAGTTCGTCCTGCATCACAGGTTCCACCACGATATCCGGATGCTGGACTGGGGCCTCAATCAGTCCTAAATTCAGCTGATGTTTTAGTATATCATCCATAATCTGAGTTGTATTCATCACATTCATCGCCATGCGTATATGAGGGTATTCCTGACCAAACGGTCCCAGCATTCTGGGTACAATATACTCACCAATCGTTAGGCTGGCGCCAATATGCAATCTTCCCTCCAACATGTGAGTAAAAGCAGACATCGCCTCGTCAGCTTCCCTGATCAGTTGCATGCTTTTTTTCGCAAAAGGCAGGAGTGTCGCTCCCGCCTCTGAAAGTTCGATTTTTTTAGTCGAACGTTGCAGCAGTTTTGTGCCAAAATAATCTTCCAAAGACTGAATTTGCATCGTCACCGCAGGTTGTGTCATATGCAGCGCTTGTGCCGCCGCCGAGAAGCTCCCGCGTTCCGCTACGGTATAAAAAATGTGCAACTGATGAAAGTTCATACTGACAGCCCTCTCCCCTCTGTTCTCCCTATTTTAACATAAGAAAAACGTCTGTCGAAAGCATTTCCAAGTAAACTTACTGAATTGGGTAGTTTTATTATTGGAAAATAAAAAAAGCATGCAGCTAATAACTGCATACTTTCTACTTAAACTTAACGGTATTCAAGAAGTTTGGAGATTTTTTCATCTGAAGCCGTTCTCCAAATGACCGTCTATTTTTGCTTGCGAGTGCTTTTCATCAGTGTCATGCGCCGCGAATGGCGTAACCATGAATAGTATGACTTCAAATCCCTTAATTCAATGGTCTCCGACATCCGTCCCAAAAAGGTAATGACAATCATTTTGTGAAGCGGATTCCCCGCAATATCCATCTCGCCGGGCAACTCTCCAAATTCGGCCACGACGACCAGATCACCATCAATTAAATATACATCCTCTTCGTTATGATAATAGGACTCCATCCTGTTTTGCTTCAGGCATTCCCAAAGCCAGGCGGCGATATGATTCGTCTCGGACTGTTTCTGCTCTACCCGATCTAAGTAACGTGTTTTCGCATGATTTGTTATCACGATATCGGCGACTTTTTTATCGCCCATCTCCACATAGAACGGTTCGTATGTACTCCATCGCTGCATTGCTTTGTCACGCACGGGATCACTCTCCCCACCAGATAGGTCTTTATATCTACCAATATATTCATATGTTACCTCAACAGACCCGGGACTACAAGTTACAAAATTGAAGTTTATGGGCGGTTTTTAAAGATTTTTTAGGTCTAACAGCATCAAGACCATTATGCAAAAGTCCTGACTTCACAAAAAAAAGCCAGCCTGTAGGCTGACCTTTCAAGAAAAGTTTACAATTTATAGACATTTGAGCTTATATTTCATATTCTTTCATCTTTTCCTTATCGTCGTTGTAATCCGTCCTAATCTCATTTCGAAAAGAACGCTCGACCTTACGCACATAGGAAAGTCTGCGAATATTTTTAACGGTGTCTTCTGCCCGATCCGCATTCATATATATCACTACATAATGCATACGCTTTGAAATAAAGTGGACATTTCCGTATTTCTCCAGATTGCGGGCAGCCTTGATATCGCTTACCCAAATGATGTACCCTGTCCGCTCGGCAAACATTCGCTTCATCTCCCCTCCACTCGGTATCATTCCTATGACCTATCCACAGGAGCATTTCCCTCCGCTGCCACATCCGCCTTTTTTCACATTCGGATCGTTGCTCGGCACCTTAATAGTCTCGGACACGGAATATGCAATCGTTTCAGACATGGCATGAAGCATATCATCCAGCGCCTTTTCGGCTCGTTTGAACTCCTTAACATCCACGAATTGTTCCAGTTCCAGCTCAACGACCTGCACTGCATCCTTCGCTTCATGATAGTTCGGATGAAAATGCCCAAAACGCTCCGTTTCCGCGAATAGCTCCTTTTTGGCATCCAGCTTGCGTACACACGCCTGAATAGACGGATTCAATTCCACACGCTGCTTCCAATATAAATAATCCGATACCTCAAAGGATCGGTTGACCATATCGCCCAATTCATAGGCGTTAATAAGCACTTCTGCCATATTGACCGTGTTCAATTCGGCTACGCTCATGAATGTTCATCTCACTTTATATAAAGTTCTACCCTGTAAAAGTAGACTCATTTATCATACCACATCCTTCTTTTGAGAAGAAGGAGTTTCATGCACTTCCTGGCCCTACTATGTAAAAGGAACCAGCAAGCGCATGTCTGACCATTCACTTGGCTGTAAGGTCGCAGGAGAAAGTGTTTCGTCATCCCTTCCTGAGGCATACCAGCCTGTGACACTCCATGGTGCACCGGAAACCACCGCCTCCGGTATCCATTTAACCTCTTTCCCACCGATTCGCAGCCCCACAGCAGCCTGCCAACGAATCGCTTGCTCGATCAACTGCCGGGCAGTGGAAGTATGGTAACTCCTCCATTCTTTTGTCCATGAGGAGGGGACTGTAGATCTTTCTGGAAAATAGTCAGACGGATCAGGCAGTGTATGCTCTTGTTCGTAAAAGTGCAGCGTTCGCCCTGTATAAACCAAACCTGCTCTCCCCTCTTGGGAAAATATAGAACGGGCTTGAATAGGTTCGGACTCCATTTCACTGTTGAGGCTGCCTGAATTTATGTTCTCTGTTTCCGAAATCAGTGGATAATGATGAGCTGGCTCGTCCACACCTTCGGGTTCACGACGTGGACCTAATCCTATTGCAGCAAGCGTTTTTCGTATTTTGACAACAGAGCTCGCCGGAATAATAAAGTCCTTGTCGCCAAGCCGTTCCAGCAATCCTTCCAGCGCGGGATGGCGTGCAACCATGTCTGCATCCTCCTGTGTGCTACATCGCAAAAGTGTTACCGTTGCAAATGCCGTCCGTCCGACATCGCCTGCCCACTGTTCTACCGCCATACGTACATGATCAGGCACGCCTGTCCGGCTGAACTTGTCCAGTAGAGCAGGAATTGCTTTAGCTTCCATCCCTAACTCGATTGCCTCTGTAACACTTTCTCTGGTGATCCGGTATATTGCCATCCGATCTCCTGTCACACGTTCACAGCAGCATTCCAGTCGCCAGCGCACATCATATGCCACATCTGGCGGAACCAATATTTCAAAATCAGGTTGTACATAAAAAGTACCTTGTTCTTGATTTGTATCCTCGTAATTATTGGGACGAAGCATGTCTAACACAGATACATTCCAGCGAAAACACAGTTTACCCGATGCAGTCTGGCCCCAATCACCCATTCCAAACGCAGTCAGGGCCTTCAGCCAACCCTTCAATCCCTCCATGAAAGATCCATTAAAATTAAAATCAGAACCCGTTTCTCCCGCAAACCCTTCCGGATTTGAGGATGTAGGAATGAAGTCTAAAAGGGCGCCGTTCTTGGAATCAGCTCCGCTCGTACTCTCCTGCTGGATTAGGCCTACTTGAAGCATCCATTGCAGCAGACACTTGATAGATATCCACCCTCCTGTTCCCATATACTGGGAGACGGCACACAGCATATAGCGAAAATGCTGCATGGACGCTTCGGCCTTGCCGTATCTTTCCATGAGTGTAGCAAAAATATGCTTGCGCATTTGCCAAGCAGACAAACGAATCCAAGTCGCCAGTTCCGTTTCCTGAATGCGAAAAGACACCGTTTCTTTTACTAACAGCCCCAAACTGAGTAGCAAATCCATCATGACCACCGTTTGCACAGGATACAGCTCTGCATGCGCATAATGCAACCCAAGACCCATCAGGTCCTCCGGGCGAAAGGGGGTCAGTTCATTCAATTTTTGCAATGATCGCTTATGTATGGTTCCTTTGGCCGTCAAAGGGACGCCCTGTACTGCAATACGTGACAACGCATGCAGCAATTCCGACTCCAGGCCTGTCATTGATTCATGTACCGTTATCGGATGATCCGAATGCATCATGTTCATTGGATTTTCCTCTAACAACATATCGTACAGATCCGGTAGTCGATAAACCGGGATATATAAAATTCGTTCGCCCCACGATTTGGTAACAGCCTCCAGCCAGCCCCGGGCACGTAATCCACGCAGTGCCAGTTTCGTTTCGACTCCGCTTAACGATCCCCGGGTAAGCTGTATAGGTTCTTCTTCCTTCATGGGCTGTCCCGCGTGCCGAATAAAGCATCGTCTAAGTACCAGCAGCTCATCCGATGAAAGCTCATTCCAGCTGTCTTGCGTGTTCGTTACGCCCATTCTTGATTAGGCCTCCTTTTTCTTTCCACGATCTCCAGACTTAGCATCCCTGCTTCCAATAGCCTCTGTCACACTAAATCTGCGAACCGCATATTCATAGCCTTGCTCAATCAGGAACAGCTGACGACGAGCTGCAAAATCCATCTCCTTGCTATTCTCCGTCACTAGAGCATAAAAATAAGCTTTATTCTCGCCTGACTTTGGTCGCAAAATGCGTCCCAGTCGCTGCGCTTCTTCCTGGCGAGAGCCAAAGCTGCCCGATACCTCTATGGCTACTGCTGCATCCGGCAGATCCACCGCAAAGTTTGCAACCTTGGACACCAATAGGGTCCGAATTGCACCCTTGCGGAATGCATCAAACCAACGCACCCGCTCCGTCTGGCTCATTGAACCCGTAATCAGTGGGACACCGAGCTCCTGAGCCAATGTACGCAACTGGTCCAAATATTGACCAATAATGAGCGTGGGCAAACCACTGTGCTGCTGCATCAGGCTACGCACCGCCTCCAGTTTGATCGGATTTTCGGCTGCAATTCGGTACTGCTGTCTGCCCTCAGCACGCATACTGCGCTCCAAAAGTTCAGCTGTCATTGGAAGCCGCAACTCCACACAATCGACCTGAGCGATCCAGCCCTGTCGCTCCAGCTCCTTCCATGGCATATCATACCGTTTGGGCCCAATTAAAGAGAACACATCCCGTTCACAACCATCCTCTCGAACCAGCGTGGCCGTTAACCCCAAACGACGGGTAGCCTGAATGTCAGCCGTCGCCCGGAATACTGGCGCGGGCAGCAAATGAACCTCATCATATATAATGAGTCCCCACTTCCGCTCACTCAGCAGTTTCATATGCTCAAAATCCCCATCCTTGGTGCGACGGTGTGTCAAAATTTGGTATGTTGCCACCGTAATCGGGCGCACTTCTTTTTTCTGACCACTATATTCCCCGATGGAATCGGCAGAAATATCCGTCTTTTGCTTTAATTCTTCTACCCATTGCCGTACAGAAGTAGTATTAGATGTTAGAATAAGCACTTCACACTGAAGCCGATTCATCACCGCCATGCCTATCACTGTTTTTCCAGCTCCGCATGGAAGCACCAGTACACCACTACCCCCTAAGCCGTCCGCTCCTTCAAACGCATCAGCGGCCTTTACTTGATAATCACGAAGCTGCAACTTCGTTTGTCCCTTTCCCAAGGTAAAACTAAGCTGATTCCCTTCAAGATAGCCTGCCGTATCCACAACGGGATATCCCAAGCGAGTTAATTCCTGCTTGAGCAAGCCCCGATTTTCGGGCGGGACCGATGCGCTTTCCTCATCAACGCGAAGTAACCCAAGCTGTATTAGCTCTTGCTTGGTCAGTAGCTCATCCAGTAAAGCGGGGGTCTCTGCTGCCAAGATCAAGCGATCACCTATTGCATAGCTGTTGGCTTTCCCTGTCTTTATACCTCCGTTTTCTTTCGTACCTCGTGAAAGCGTCAACGTCCCATAGCGAGAAACGAGCTGTTCAATATCATTCAACAAATCATGTGGAATATCCCAACGGGACATGGAATACAAACTATTTTGAATGTCCTCAGCACTCCATCCGAGGGCAGCTGCATTCCACAAAGACAGTGGAGTGATGTGGTACGTATGAAAAGCGGACGGACTTTTAACCAGCTCCGCATAAATCTGCAACTGTGAACGAGCCCATTCCGAACCGGGCAAGCCCATTTCCAGCAGAACGGTAAAATCACGTTGTACAATACAAGGATGATCTGGATTCATGACTACCTCCTGATAATCTAACCATACATCATTTTAAAGTTGAATCAATTTCATAACTCATTAAAGTTTGGTGGTTGTAATTAGATACAGACAAATCGAATCATTTTGATCTATATCTAGTTTTGATTGAAGCAGCTAAAGGTATTATGAAATTGATTCAGTTATATAATAAATAGCTTATCCGTTTATTCGAATATCAACCAGAATAGCAAGGAGTCCAACCCATATTCGGGTTGAACTCCTGATTTAACGCCCGGGGTAAAGACCTCCCAAACAAATGCCTACCTTAATTATTCTTCTAGTGGACCTGCTCGGAAATATGACTAAGCGCCTCTCCAGCGTTGTCTGCAAAAATATTACGAACAGCCAAATCCCCGATCGAGACAATCCCGATCAGACGGTCTCCTTCCGTCACAGGCAACCGACGGATTTGCTGCTCCGCCATCAGTTCAGCTGCTTGGTCCACCGACATGTCCGCACTGGCTGTACGAATACCTGTCGTCATAACCGTATCGACTGAACCCGAACCCGAATTTTTAGCCGCATAACCGCGAACGACAAGATCACGGTCCGTTACTACGCCAATCAACTTATCACTGCCTTCGCTTTCCACAACCGGAATAAAACCAGTATCATTGTCCTTCATTTTGACCGCAATTTCATAAATATTGTCCTGCGGGGTAACCGTTACGCATTTTTTAGTCATAACTTCCTGAACTTTTTTCATGGGTACTCCCTCCTTTTCAAGAGTAGGGTACCCCATTTCATTCAGCTCATACTCCAGATTGAACCGTTCCCAATTCCACTCATTTTAGCCCTTAATTGCCCCTGCTTTTCGTTCCGCAGCGTATCCCGTAGACATCGCAATAAACAAACGAACCGCGTTAATCATAGCATCCTCATCAAAATCAAATTTAGGATGATGGTGTGGATAAACCGCTCCTTTAGCTGGGTTACCCGCTCCTACGAACATGAAGCAACCTGGCACACGTTCCAAATAATACGCAAAATCTTCAGCAGGCATCAGCTTCGACGCTTCCTGTACATTCTCCTTGCCGAAAACAGATTTTGCTTCATTAAAGAAACGAGATGCTTCATGTGCGTCATTGACAACTGGTGGGTATCCCATAATATAGCGAACCTGTGCTGTTGTACCGTATGTTGCGGCTGTGAGCTCTGTTACCTCATGCAGTCGCTCCTTCATCACCGTTCGTGTCTCCTCATCAAACGTACGAATCGTTCCACTCAAGCGACACGTTTCTGCGATCACATTTTGCGCAGAGCCCCCTTGGATGGTTCCCACCGTCAGCACGGCAGGTCGTAATGGGTCGACTGAACGACTTACGACACTTTGCAATTGCATGACAAGAGCTGAACCCGCCACGACACTATCCTTAGTGGACTGGGGCATCCCACCATGCCCACCCTTACCTGTGATTTCAATATAAAAATCATCTGCCGCCGCCATCAGCGGCCCTGCACAACTCGCAGCCGTCCCGACAGGAAAAGGTGTCCATAAATGGATACCATAAATGACGTCCACACCTTCCAATATACCATCCTTTATTACACTGACCGCTCCGCCAGGCAGCAATTCCTCCGCAGGTTGGAACAACAACCGAATTTCTCCTTGCAGCTCGTCCCGGTTCAGACTGAAATAGTAAGCCGTTCCAAGTAGCGCGGATGTATGTCCATCATGGCCGCAAGCATGCATGGCTCCGTCTACGTTGGAGCGATATTCACATTCCTTTTCATCCTGAATAGGAAGAGCATCCATATCGGCACGCAGCAAGACGACAGGCCCGGGTTTAGCACCACGAATGGTGCCTACAACACCGTGTCCCCCTACCTGACGGCGAATCTCGATTCCCCAACTCTCCAACTTATCCGCTACAAAAGCTGCGGTTTTGCTTTCCTGAAAGGAAATTTCGGGATTCTTATGTAAATGTCTACGCCACTCCACCATATTTTCTTGCAACTGGTCAAACCAGGTCTTGTCTAGCGCATGTTGTGTCATAATGCTCCACCTCTCCTTTTAAAGCACCGGGCAAGTTCCCGATTCATCATGCAGCGTCACCACGTATGCACCGCTGCTCTCAAGTCTTCATTTTTATCCTATTGTAGCAGATATGGAATTGTTGTGATATCTGTTGCTTCAGGGAGGTTGCAGAAGCCCATCAAACATAATATGATAAAATGGGTAAACGATAAAATGATAACCGTCTGCGAGGAATATACCTTGTGGCGAATACCGGGGGAAGCTGATATGAGAAATACGAAGCCGGAGACTCGAAGAAGAGGCACACCGGATTTCCAATTGCTGATCCTCACTTTGTTACTGGTTGGATTCGGTGTAATTATGGTATTTAGCTCCAGCTCCAGCGTAGCTTTGCTGAATAAAGAATACAATTTTGACTCTTTATATTTTGTGAAGCGCCAATCTGCATTTGCTGTACTTGGACTTTTTATTATGTTGGTAGCTATGAATATTAAGATGGAAAAATATAAAAAGCTTTTTGTACCTTTATTTTTCATAACTATATTACTGCTAATCATCGTTCTTTTTACAGGCTCACTTAACGGCGCAAAAAGCTGGCTCAGGTTTGGTAGTGTTGGTTTCCAGCCAACGGAGCTTGCGAAAATTTCCATCATTCTTTACTTATCTGCACTGATTGTCAAAAAAGGAGATCGCTTTAGAGATCTGCGGACTGGCTACATACCTGTAACAGTCATTGTAGGCTGTGTTGCAGGACTCATCATGCTTCAACCTGATTTAGGCTCCTGCTTCATTTTGGTTGCTACGAGTGGTCTGATTATTTATGCCGGGGGAGCCAGTGTCAAGCATATTACAGCATCAATTGTTCTGCTCGTGCTAGGCGCCTCCATTGTATTTGGTATTGGGTCGTTGTTTGGGGGAGATTCTGGAACCACAGATGGACAAGCTGCTGCCAAGCAAGATTACAAAATCGGACGCTTTCAGGCCTTTCTTAATCCCGTGAAATATAGACAAGGAACGGGATACAATCTGGTACAGTCCTTGCAAGCTATAGGTGAAGGCGGCTTAAACGGGTCAGGATTTGGTAAAGGTATTATCAAGCTTCATTATCTTCCTAATCCATTTAATGATTTTATCTTTTCTGTAATTGGTGAAGAATTCGGATTTATCGGAACAGCCATATTCCTGATGCTATATTTGTATTTCATTTGGCGAGGCATGATCATTGCTCTGCGTTGCCATGATCCGTTCGGAACGTTGGTAGGCACCGGTATCATGGGTTTGATTGCCATTCAGGCCTTCATTAATATCGGCGGTGTAACCCAAACAATTCCAATCACTGGCGTAACGCTTCCATTTATCAGCTTTGGTGGCTCCTCCCTGCTTGTCATGATGTTTTCGATGGGCATTATGCTCAGTATTTCTCGTGAGAACACCAAACAAGCGGTGCAGGAACGCACCACAGGGGTAGCTGTCCGTAATGAAGTACCCAATCGCTTTCAAACTCGTAGAACCAACCGTTTTCGCTAAAAAAAGAACTTCCAAGGACCACTTACAACGGTGGCTTTGGAAGTTCTTTTGGTTATGTATAAAAATACGGAAACCCTCTGCAAAAATGGCTATGCTGTTGATTCATAAAACGAAAACTGGCGATTCTATAACCACCAGTTTTCGTGTTTTTATTCGGGTTATCCTACGGAATTCCCGGCATGTATACAATTGGTTAAAAATGTAGAATTATCGGTCCTTGATTCTATTACACTGCGTCGTCCTTGAACGCCACACCTTCCACTTTTACGTTCACTTCCACGACCCGCAAACCTGTCATACTTTCGACGGCTTCTCGCACATTTTGCTGAAGAATTCGGGACACCTCATGAATAGGTGTTTCGTAGAGTACGATAATACGTAGATCAATGGCAGCTTCCAGCTGTCCAACCTCCACTGATACGCCTTTTTGCACATTTTTACCGCTCAGCCTTTTGGCCCAGCCTTCCGATAAACCGCCTGACATTGCAGCAATGCCCGGTGTCTCTAATGCGGCCATCCCGGCAATTTTACCTACGACATCGTTGGAAATCTTGATGTTTCCTGCTTCCAGTTGTTGAATTTGCTCTGCCATGACCTATGTCCCCCTTCATCCATCCTTTATTTGTATTGTAAAGCCTCAGCCACTCCAAATGCAAACTCTACGTATGAAAAACAACTTTCGTTTACAACCTATATCATTTTGGGTATATTAATTTAGAAAATCCATACAAGTGAGCATTTTGCATAAACCCCAAGAGTGTTTTCCAATCAGCAATATATAGATCGAAACGCTTTAGTTCGTCTATATATTGTACTTATGTGCGATGGGAATCGAATTATGCAAAATGCTGAAGTGACAGCTTTCACCAAACTTGTACACATTTATTGATATCGAGGTGCTCTTCATTGAAAAAATGGTTATCTCCCGCTTTGCTTATAGCGACATTTGCTCTTAGCGCAGTCGCCCATTACACGCATTGGAACGCTATAGCCCAATTTGTCATTTGTGCAATTTCTGTTGTATTCGTAGCCGGTTTCCTCGGCAGGGCGACCGAAAGCGTCGCGCATTATGCTGGCCAACGTTTAGGTGGATTCTTAAATGCCACCTTTGGTAACGCAGCCGAACTGATCATCGCCATCTTTCTTGTTAAAGAAGGTCTTTACGATATGGTAAAGGCTAGTCTTACTGGTTCTATCATCGGCAATCTGCTGTTGGTGCTAGGAGCAAGTCTGTTCGCTGGCGGTTTAAAGTACAAAGTACAAAATTTCAATATATCGCTGGCTGGATTAAGTGGTTCTCTGATGATTGTGGCTGTTATTGCCTTGTTCGTTCCAGCTGTCTTTTTGAACACACACGTTATCACGGATAGCGAATCAGATACGCTCAGCCTCATTGTCGCAGGCACGCTCATTGTCGCGTATATTGCGTGGCTTATTTTTTCTATGATTACGCATAAGGACTATTTATCTGATGTGACCGAACAAAAAGATGAAGAATTACCACATGAGCATGCCCCTGTATGGTCCAGAAACAAATCCATTGCCTATTTGATACTTGCTACCGTCATGGTCGCTTTTGTCAGCGAATGGCTGGTAGGTACGCTGGAGGTGTTTACGACCCAATTTGGGCTCAGCGAATTGTTCGTAGGTGCCTTCCTCGTCGCTATTATTGGTAATGCAGCCGAACACAGCGCTGCTATTTTACTGGCGATGAAGAATAAAATCGGTGCATCGGTTGAAATAGCTGTCGGCAGCAGTTTGCAAATTGCGCTATTTGTTGCCCCTGTGCTGATATTTGTCAGTTACTTTATGGGAAACACGATGAATATTGTTTTCACTACTATTGAGCTGGTCGCCATTGCTGTCGCTGTATTTATCGCCAAATCCATCACCCAAGACGGCTCAACCAACTGGTATGAGGGGCTCATGCTATTGGTAGTGTATGTATTGTTAGGTGTATCCTTCTTTCTTGTGTAGCTTTTTAAGGTTTTAAAATGTTCATTAGGATGGTGGAAGGGGATGCGCTTTTACCATCCTAAAAGAACATTTTTTTAAAAAAAGGCATCAAAAAAAGCATGCTCTCAAGCTCCGCATGCTCTCATCAATTCAACCGTCTTCCTAATTGGCCTTATTATTCATGGCCTCATATAGAATAGCCAGATTGCGTTCCAGCTCACTGACCAGCTGTTTACCTACCATTTCCGGAAGAAGTCCAGCGCGAACCGCAAAATCCACTTCCTTGGAAAATCCGTACATCTGAGTATCCAGCACTTCCTCATAGAGAGGGCAATAACGGGTTGCCAGATTCTCCATCTGTACTTCAATAAGCTTCTTTATTTTATCTGCATCTTCCTGAAGCAGATTAATAGCCTTGATATTCAATTGTTCCTGCAAATCAGATGAAGTCATGGATTCTTCCCCCCTATGTCTCAATGTCGCACAAGACGTCCTATCCTTAATATTAGACCAAATTGCAGGCTAATACAAGAACCTGACAAAAAAAGCATCCCTACAGTTACAGGTAGGGATGCTTTTGCTTCAAGAATAAAGTTAGCTGGCTACTGAAATATGAAGTCCGTGCTTCTCGAACACCTCGATGATCGCTTTCTTGGCTTCCTCCGCATCTGGTCCATGAACGTGTAGTTCATAGCTATGGCTGCTGACTAGGGTCGTAAACAAGCCCAGTATACTTTTCACATCAATATACTTATTTTCGGAATGAAGGACGATGGAAGAGGTGAACTTGCTTGCCGTCTGTGCAATTTCAACAACCGCCGCGTTATTATTGGACATAGAAATCCCTCGCTTTACTGAATTGTCATGTATCGTTACTCATCCATAATGATACATTGAAATCGCTTTCTCAGCAAGAACGGATATCGTTATTTTAAATTTTCAGGGTTTAATGGCTCCAGCTCAGGCAGTACAAAGATGCCATCTTTACGAATCAAAACATCGTCAAAATAAATTTCACCACCGCCATATTCTGGACGCTGAATCAACACCAAATCCCAGTGGATCGATGAACGATTACCGTTATCCGCTGTTTCATAAGCTTGACCCGGTGTAAAATGTAAGCTGCCGGCGATTTTCTCGTCAAACAAAATATCCTTCATTGGATGTAAGATGTGCGGATTAAACCCGATGGCAAACTCGCCAATATAACGTGCTCCCTCGTCAGAATCGAGAATATCATTCAGCCGCTTCGTATCGTTACTCGTTGCTTCCACGATCTTACCATTTTCAAAACGGAATTTAACATTTTCAAAAGTAATGCCATTATACAGGGTTTGTGCATTGTAGCTGATCGTTCCGTTAACGGAATCACGTACAGGCGCGCTGTATACTTCGCCATCCGGGATATTACATTGACCTGAACACTTGATAGCTCCAATTTGCTTAATAGAGAAATTCAAATCCGTACCCGGTCCACTAATCCGTACCTTGTCCGTCCGATTCATCAGGTCTGCCAATGCATCTTGAGCTTTGTCCATTTTTGCATAATCCAGATTACACACATCGAAATAAAAATCTTCGAACGCTTCTGTGCTGATATTCGCCAATTGAGCCATGCTGTCATTCGGATAACGCAGCACTACCCATTTGGTGTGTTTCACCCGTTGTTCGCTATGTACCGCATGCTGATAAATGGAATTATACAATTTCATTTTATCTTCCGGCACATCTGACAAATCATTTACATTTTCACCTGCACGAATTCCGATATAGCAGTGCATTTGCTTCATCCGGTTAAGGTCAATCTCAGCCCAGGTCTCCAGCATCTCCTTTGTCGCGTGACGAAGCATGGTGCTCTGTACCTTACGGTCTGTAAGTTGTACAAAAACATTTCCACCTTTTTTACCAACTTCATGAATGATGGCGTTAAGTAAGTCGCGCTCTGTACCAATCATTTCGATTAATACATTTTCTCCAGGCTGCACTTCAACAGAGTAACCTACCAGATTTTCCGCCAGCTTAAGTATTCTAGGATCTTTCATGTAGTGTCTCTCCTTCTCTATTTCATTCTTTTTGAACGATGGTTAATTCAAAATTCATTGTATCACGCCCGCCACGTTACTTGTAGTCCTCAAAAGTAACTCTGGTTATCAAAGCCTCTTGATGCAGATCTTCATTTTCTCCCTGTCGGGTAATCTGGCATTCGGATGAAAGCTTTAAGGGTAAACCTGTTTGGCGATCTATGGTCAAATGATACACCGTATGCACAATGGATTGCTCCAGCTGGTTATTCATATCCTCACAACTTTGCGCCCATATTTGGCTCAGCTTCTTTCGCAGCTCTCGATTCGTTCCTGTCTGCTGCGTTTTTAATATCACGATTTGAGGGTTTAACGTATTCATTTCTTTTATTAAACGATCTTTCAACCAGCGCTTTGCCGAAGCAGATTCCGGTTCAATCCTCAACACCCAAGTTCCCCGGGCAGCTCCCGTTTCCATACGAATGCTCTTATTCAGTGTATTTAATTCCTCAAGCTCCTGAATCGGATTGAAGCGATTTAACATACCATTTCCAACCACAGGAGGATAACCGGATGTCAGCGAAACCCATTTCCCACTCTGACGAATAAAACGTTCCTGTGTAACATCATGCTCGGACTTACCTTGTTTCAGAGCTGTGTAGCCACCTTGCTTACGGAAAGCCTCTGCAGAACCCCAGTGCATGGTCAATTCATCGTGATTTCTTAGCCTACCGCGATATTCAAACTGCTTATTCGTTGGCAGACCACTGTCTGCTCTAATTGCAGTCCGTCCAGTAAACGTTACCATCTCTTTGCCAGCCATTCCTGCAACAGCTCTCTTAAAAATCTGCTCAGGCGTATATTGTCGATCCAGTGCACAACCACTTAACACACCTATTACAAGCAACACACCACAAACCTTCATCATCCATTGCTTTTTCCAATGCATCCCATCATCCGTCCTATCCTGAACATAGCTGTACTCATGAGCAATAATCCTGCTTCAAGCCAGTTATGCTACCTGGTTCACTTCATCGCGTTATCCCTATAGTTCAATCATACACACGATATAGCTGCGTTTAGGATTACCTGTCTGCAAAGGGTTATGCAAGACAAAAAGAGAACATTCCCTAAGGAATATTCTCTACACATTGGCTACATGATCAACAACTATTCGATTGCGTCCTTCATTTTTCGCTTCGTACAAGGCCATATCAGCCCTATAAAATAAAGATTCAATACTGATCTGCTCGTCCAGCCAGTTCCATTCAGCAATCCCGCAAGAAACAGTCACCTGAGGCTCAGTTTCATGCTGTACGCGGTAACGTATTTTTTCTGCATATCCGAGCGCTTGCTGTACCCCCAGCTGCGGTAAATAAATGGCAAGCTCCTCGCCGCCCCATCTCGCACATACATCCTCATCGCGAGTCGCCGAACGAACGATATTGCTGACGCTTTTCAAAATTTCGTCACCCGTCTGATGCCCATGCGTATCATTCACCTGTTTGAATTGATCAATATCTACCAAAATAAGAGATCCACAGAAATCCTTTTCCTGATGTTGCTGAATGATTTGGTCCACATAATGACGTACATACAGACCTGTTAACATATCCATATTAGCCAACCGCCGCACCTCAGCGTGCAGCATAGCATTGGTTACCGCCAACCCGATATGAGGGGCTAGCATTTGCAACATTTTGTAATTATCGTAAGAGAAAAAGTGCGGAAGCTTGCTGGACAATAGTATAACCCCTTTAGGAGTACCGCTGGTCTTCATAGGTACAGCCATCAAAGACTGGGAGTGCGTCGCATCCATAAAATGAGAGGATATCTTCCCATCCTTTCTATAGTCCGACACAATCACTGGTTCCCCTGTTAAGCGTATTAGTCCAGCAAATCCATCTTCAAGAGGGTAACTTTCCAGTCTTAAGCTTTCCACATTACTCGACATGACCTTAAAACAGTTTCCATCCTGGTCAAGCTGTACAATACAACAAAAGTCCGCCATGAACATTTTTAATAACTCCTGCACGGCAAATTCAAATATTTCATTTAACTTCAGGCTCTGATTCAAGCGCTGAACCAGTTCATTAATGAGACGCAATTCATGGATAAGTACATTCGATTGCTCAAGCAGCTTTGCATTTTCAAATGCGGTGCCAGCCGTATCCGCCATCATGGCAATCAGCTCTACATCCACTTTTTTCATACTATCCGCGCCCGATGGAAGAATCATATGGAAAACACCGTATACGCCCTGCTTACCACGTAATGGGATGCCGATTTCAGTTATTTCATCTTGTGTACCGACAGGCTCATTCACAGCCATTTGCCCTTTCATAAATGCACGGACGCATACATCTTCGTCCCGTTCATGCAGCAGTAAAGGTTTGACCTGCGGATTGCGACTATGTCGATCCTGACTCATATACAAGGTGATATCTACATGGGGAAACAAATAGGCGATGCTCCCGAATACCTCATCCAGCACGCCTTCTACGTCAATTTTGTCATGCATCCGTTTTACAATCTGAAATAAAATAGAACGGCGTCTACCTTCACGATCGCTTCGATTCCGCATCCCAAGGACATCTTCCATAAATATGTACTCAAACTTCGTGTAAAAGCAGGATTTAAAATGTAAAGCAGCTGATAACAATGTGTCCAGATTTGGGACAGAATGTTGAGCAGGCCGTGTAAAACGAAGAGCGGCAAAGGGCTCGCTCTTGTAATTACGGCATAGTATGGGAACCATATACACAAACGAAAGGCTTCCATCACGAAGTTTGCGCTGGCTCACTTCCATCTCTCTAGATATGCAACAACGTTCGACCAAATCCAAATCCTCGTCATCATCTTCTTTTTTACCAGCAACACGAACACCTATAAAATTAAAAACAGCAGTATATTCTTCGTTAATCCAGGATATACCATTGCCCTGTTGTAACCAACTCCGATATCCTTGGACAAGCAGCTGGTTAATATAGGGGAAATCATAGGGTGTCATATCCATGTTCTGGAGCCAGGCAAAAGAAGTATATCCTTTATCATCAAACAGCGGAGCACCGCTAGCCTGGACCGTTTTACTGTCAAGCATTTGCTGATCCGTTGTTGAAAATTCCGACATATTAAGGCGCTCCTTCACAGCAAAATTAGCTGTACCAAGACAGCGGCTATACACCACTATAGCTCATAATATGATCTATTTTACTCCCAACTCTAGAAATTTGCATCCATTTTCCAGAAATTCGTCCCACTTTTTTAGTTCTAAAGCCCTATCGACAAAATTTGACGTTTTCATTCTTTTTCTCTTCTTGACATTGACCTACTCTTACATGTAGTATATATTATTGAAAAAGACTGTACGGCAGAACTATCTACTGTGCGGATCTTAAATTTTGGGCGTAACAGTTTGTGTCACCCTCATCTTTTTTGTTGCTGACAGGACAGCGGCTGAACTTTTCTGTCAGTAGTGCGTCTCACCTTAATAGGTAGCGCCGAACAAATTGGAGCGCAAAGAGAGCCCCAACTCAAATTTTAATTATGAAGGAGTTAACTCTATAATGGCACGTTACACTGGTCCTAAATTTAAATTGAGCCGTCGTCTCGGTATTTCCCTGAGCGGCACAGGTAAAGAATTGAAACGCCCTTTCCCTCCGGGACAACATGGTGCAAACCAACGGAGAAAAATCAGCAACTACGGTATGCAGCTTCAAGAGAAACAAAAGTTGCGTCACATGTACGGCTTGGGTGAAAAACAATTCCGTACCCTGTTCAACAAAGCTCAACACATGCACGGTATCGCTGGTGAAAACTTTATGTTCTTGCTGGAAAGCCGCCTGGACAACCTTGTATTCCGTCTTGGCTTTGCTAATTCCCGTGCAGGCGCACGTCAATTGGTAGCTCACGGTCACGTTACTGTGAACGGTAAAAAAGTTGACATCGCTTCTTACCAAGTAAGCCCTGGCGACGTGATCGGTCTTCGTGAAAGAAGTCGTTCCCTGTCTTCCATCAAAGAAGCTTTGGAAAACCGCAACCACTTGGTAGCTTACCTGGAGTACAATGACGCAGCTCTGGAAGGTAAATTCATTCGTTTGCCTGAGCGTGGCGAATTGTCCCAAGATATCGATGAAAAACAAATCGTCGAATTCTACAACCGCTAATCCCTGCATTAGCACCAAAAAGCACCCGAATAAATTCGGGTGCTTTTTTTATATTCCCTATGCATCGAGCCTGAGAGTTCTTTTATTCAATGGGGATGTATACTTTCATGCTCAAATGATCTGGATAGGAGGAATTCATCACGTCCGTAATTTCAAAATCTGGTCCCTCCCTCCGTTCAAAATTAGAATTAGGAAGCCACGTGCCATAGATAAAGTCTCGTATATTCTGAACCCGTCCATCTGAACCCGAAGCGTCAAACTCAGCATACTTCCCTGCTGGAATCTCCATATATATGAAACCCTTTGCCAGTTCATTTGACTCTTTTTCAACTGCCTCGCCCACCACAAATGAAAATGCACCATTGTCTTCAAATCGACAGGCAACCCCATATGACATTCCCGGTGCGATCTTGTTCGGGATACACATAAAATATTCATTGGCTCCAAAGTGCCCATAAAATCCTGGAATTTCTTTATAGTGCTGCTCATTATTCAGATTTGTTTTATATTCATACCCTATAATTTTGGTCGTTTCGAGCTGCAATATCACTGGCTTGTTCACATCCAAATCCCCCTTCGTATTTTTTTGATAATCCAGAAAATTAATTTTGCTTTGTCCAGGAAGCTCAATATCACTGTTACGATATTTCCCAGGGGTGATCCCAAAATTCTTTTCAAAAGCGCGGGTAAAGGCTTCTTGCGAGTTGTACTGAAACTCAATAGCAATGTCCAACACTTTTTGATTGGATTGTTTTAGCTGTTCAGCCGCCTCGGACAATCTTCTCCTTCTTATATACTGTTGAACCGTAAAACCCGAAATGGCCTGAAAAACCCGCTGGAAATGAAAAGCTGAAAAGCATGCCTGTGAAGCAATATCGGCAATTTTTAGATCCTCCCGCAGATTCAATTCAATAAACTCAATCGCACACTGAATTCGTTTAAAATAGTCCATATAATCCTTCCCCACACTCGTAATTGTTCTGATTATCGATCCTACACCCAAATTGTGCAACCCACGTTTTCATTATGTATAACTCTTCACCTACATGTTTGATTATTTGTGCTAAGTTTACCATGACTTTTCACTTGGCAGAAATAAAAAAGCAACGCTGAGATCGAGACAATCTCAGCGCTGCTTTTGAATATATTTTCATTATCCAAGCTTGATTTTAGCAAATTTCCGTTTACCTACCTGCACAATGTCGCCTTCCTTCGGCGTGTATGCTTCGTTCACATCGGTCCATTTCTCTTCGTTAATTTTGACCGAACCCTGCTGAATACTGCGCTTGGCTTCACCGTTAGATGCTGCAAAGCCCAGATGAGTCAGCAACTGGATCACACGAATGCCACCTTCTTCTAACTGATCAGCCGTCAAGGTGAACTCTTCAATATCGTCAGGCAGCGCGCGCTGCTGGAATACGGTCACAAAATGCTGCTTCGCTGCTTCCTCTGCTTCTTCACCATGGTACATGCGCACTAACGTTCCAGCCAGCTTCATTTTGGCATCACGTGGATGCACTGAGCCTTCCTTAACACCTTTCGCCAGCTCTGCCAACTCCTCGTTGTTGATATCCGTTGCAAGCTCAAAATATTTCAGCATCAGCTCATCAGGAACGGACATGGATTTTCCGTATATTTCGTTCGGCTCCTCATCAACACCAATGTAGTTCCCCAAGCTTTTACTCATCTTCTGAACTCCATCCAGCCCTTCAAGCAATGGTAAAGTAATAGTAGCCTGTGGCTCAACTCCGTATTCTTTTTGCAGGGTTCTACCCATCAGAAGATTAAACTTCTGATCCGTTCCCCCTAATTCAATATCGCTTTGGAGAGCCACGGAATCCATGCCCTGCATCAGCGGGTAAAAGAACTCATGGATGCTGATCGGCAATCCGTTTTGGTACCTTTTTGTAAAATCATCCCGTTCCAACATACGGGCAACCGTTACTTTGGCCGACAGGGTTACTACATCAGCAAAAGACATTGGCCCTAACCATTCGGAATTGTAAAATACCTTTGTTTTTTCAGGATCGAGAATTTTAAAAATTTGTTCCTTGTATGTTTGGGCATTGCGCTGTACATCTTCTTCAGTCAGTTGCTTACGAGTCTCCGATTTACCTGTCGGATCACCAATTCTGCCTGTAAAATCTCCGATAATCAGTTGTACTTGATGGCCTAATTCCTGGAACTGTCGCAGTTTGTGCATAACAACCGTATGTCCGATGTGAATGTCGGGAGCAGATGGATCAAGGCCCAGCTTAATTTTGAGTGGCTCGCCGCTAACGACCGATTTGATCACCTTACGCTTCAGCTCATCCTCCGGTACAATTTCCGCTACACCCCGCTGTATCACCTCTAGCTGTCGTTCTACCTCTACCTGCTGCTCTGGCTTCAATTCTTCCCACTTCATCCTGTATACCTCCTATTTTCCATCCAAAATATTACATATTAGACAAACCAAAAAGCCCCTTTCATCCCAAGGGACGAGAAGGAGCTGCTCGCGTTACCACCCTAATTAAAGAAACGCATGTCAAAGACAGACATTTCTTTCACTTCATTCCTATAACGGGCCTACACCCGGTACTGGATTACTATGGTGCTTCGCAAACCTGCAAAAGCTTTCCATTCATCCAGACAGCTCCAGACGGTAATTCAAAGGAGGGACGCTACCGATTCACACCACCCATCGGCTCTCTGTACAACGTGAATCCGCCTTCTACTGAAGTCTTTCTCTGCTTTTCACGATATTTACTTTGACCTATTTATAACACACTGCTTTTATGTAGTCAACGACACCAAAAGACAGGCTTTTTAGCATATGGGTTCATTTTGTAATTTTATGCTATAATAATGGCTGTTATAAAGGAGGAAGACTTAATGGTTGAAGAAAAAAACAATGTATCAGAGCCAAAGCCTTCCCGCTTGCGGACAACCATGCGAAGGCTCGGCCGTGTCATAAAGTGGGTCGTCATCATCGGTTTTATGGGGGCACTATTTGCAGGAGGAGCGGCCGCCGGCTATGTTGCTTCTATTGTAAAAAGCGAACCCGTGCGTTCCAGATCCATGATCCTACAGGAAGTAGATAAGAATGCAATTACAGGCTTCGCTTATTTCAATGATGGCTCTCCCATCGGACAACTCCGGACAGAAGAAGATCGAAGACCTGTCACGTTTAAGGAGATTCCACAACTCGTCATTGACGCAGTCATTGCCATTGAAGATAATCATTTTTACGAGCATAAAGGTGTCGATCTATCGGGAACACTGCGTGCTGTGAAGCAAAAGGCGCTGCATGAATCCGTACAAACCGGGGGTAGTACACTCACCCAGCAGCTTGCGCGTCGTGTCTTTCTAAATCTCGATCGCACGGATGATCGCAAGGTCAAAGAAATTTTGCTGTCTCTGCGCCTTGAGCGCTTCCTAAGCAAGCAACAAATTATTACGGCCTATCTTAATAAAGTACCTTTTGGTAACGGTTCAAGCGGTTACAACGTCTTTGGCATTAAAGCAGCGGCCAAAGGTATCTTTAATGAGAATGATCTGAACGAGCTTAATATAGCCCAGGCTGCCTATCTGGCAGGTTTGCCACAGCTTCCTTCTTCCTATTCTGCTTACAACGGTAAGGGTGAGTTTAATGAAGCTGGCTTTAAAAGAGCCATCAACCGCCAGCACCTGGTGCTCAGTCGAATGCTGGAGGAGAACAAAATCAATAAAGCACAGTATGATGAAGCGATGGCTTTTGATATCAAAAAATCTCTCGCACCACGTACTGTTAAGGCTTATAACACCTATCCATACCTTATGATGGAAACAGAACGACAAGCTGCGCAGGCACTCATGTCTGTCACCAATCCGGGTCAAGCAGCTAATGCCAGTGCAGATACCAAGACCAAGGACGATAACGATTTGCTCAAAGAAGCTGAACAGCAGCTTCGCACAGGCGGTTATATGGTGTACACCACCATTGATAAGAGCGTATACAAATCTATGCGTCAAATTGCAGAAAATAAGAATAACTTCTCTGCCACTAGTAAAACCAAGGGTGACGAACAAGCAGCGGCTATTCTGATTCAGCATAAAACAGGCGCCATTCTTGGAATGATGGAAGGTCGGGACTTCCAAAAGGAGCAGATGAATTATGCCACCCAGATGGTTCGTCAGCCGGGTTCGGCAATGAAACCGATTGCTGCCTATCTCCCTGCTTTGGACAGCGGTCTTGTGCAGCCTGGTAGTATCGTGGATGATGCCCCTATTATTTTGAAGGATGGCAGTAATGGGTATCACATTCCGAAAAATTCTAACAACCGCTATCAAGGATTGGTCACGGCGCGTTATGCACTGAATCAATCGCTCAATACGATAGCACTCAAGCTGTTTAACGAAAAAGTAGGGATCAGCAAAGCCTGGGCTTTTGCCAAGAAGCTGGGCATCACCACCTTGGAATCCAGTGATAACAACGCCCAAACGGGTGTACTTGGCGGCTTGGCCCATGGGGTGACCGTCGAGGAGCTTACGAATGCATATGGAGCCATTCCAAATGGCGGTGTGTTTAATGACGCCTATATGATCGAAAAGATTGTGGATTCGCAAGGCAATATTATATACAAGCATCAGCCTAATCCTGTGCAGGCCTTCTCACCGCAAACCGCCTACCTGATGACAGATATGTTGCGTACAGCCGTGTCGGAGGGCACAGGCAGACTGGTGAAGCGGAACTTTGATCAATCCGGTAAGATTCCGATTGCCGGCAAGACAGGCACTACGCAATCCTACACTGATGTTTGGTTCGAGGGCTTTACGCCTGACGTCACACTGGGTGTATGGGTTGGTTACAAGCAACCTGTCAATAAGCTTGAAACGAAAGTCCAAAAAGAGCGGGCTCGCCGCTTATGGGCTCTAATCATGAATGAAGTAACAACTAAAGATGCTCAGCTGTTCCAAACGGACAGCTTCAAGAGACCTGACGGCATTGTAAGCCGTACAGCATCCGCGTATGGTTCGGACATTTATAACAGTAAGTATCCACCTAAAAACAGTGAAAATGGTGTGAGTCGTGCGAAATATATTACCTACCAAGGTGTGAATTATATTCCACGCGATGGTACACCGGATGATATGTTATATGAACGGACCGTTAGGAAACGGGAAAAGTCAATCTCAGAATTGATTAAAGAGCTTCAGCAAGCCTTTAAGGTGATGAGACGACATAATTCGTTGTCCTACTATCTGCCTCAGGATGCAGATAAGGAAGCTCCTACTCAGATTGATCCACGCAAGGACGATGGAGCAGCTCCTAACGCTCCATCTAGCGTCAACGTAAGCTATAGTGATGGTAAAGCCATAATCAGCTTTAGCCCAAGCGGAAACAGCGACGTCGTAGGATACCGTCTGTATCGTTCTACAGATGGGGGGAGCTTCCAACGGCTTGGCAAGGTCGTTATGGCTGACAGCTCCAAGGTGTTCTCTGACAGCCCTGGGGGCAGCAGCTCTAGCTACTACGTGACCGCCGTTGATGTGGGCGGCCATGAGTCCGGTCCAAGCACGAAAGCAAGCGCAACACCTGTAGTGCCACCTGCAGATTCTGAGTCTCCAGACGTTCCGGGCGAGGGAGATGGAACAGGTGAGCAGCCTACAGAGGTCCCTACTGCCCCTGGACAGCCTCAAGCTAAAGCCGCAGGCTCATCCGTAGCGCTCCAATGGAGCGCAGGTAAGTCGGCGGACGCTATTACAGGCTATAACGTGTATTACAGCGAAAGCGGTGCGGAGCCTTTTACAAATATAGGCTCTACCGCATCTACCAGCTTTGAATATAAGTCGAAGAAAAAGCCAAAAGGCTGGTTTCGTGTCACTTCCATGAATGCCATGGGGGAATCGGCTCCTTCCGGAGCCGTCCGTCCATAACTGAAGACAAGAGTAGAAAGTGATAGGAGTCCCCTTAGCCATTAAGGCTTTGAAGACTCCTTTTTTTAATTCTAATATACACAGTACTTCAATCCTCTATGGTAGATAAGTCACCTGTAGGAAGGTTAAGCTCCCAGGCTTTCAACACGCGTCTCATAATTTTACCAGAGCGGGTTTTGGGTAACTTTTCCTTAAATTCAATTTCGCGTGGAGCAGCATGGGCAGACAGCCCTTCCTTAACGAAGCGATAGATGTCCTGCTGTAAAGCTTCAGACGGTGCATAGCCTTCACGCAGTGCAACAAAAGCTTTGATAATCTCTCCCCGCACGGTATCTGGTTTTCCAATGACTCCGGCTTCCGCTACAGCAGGATGCTCCAGAAGCTTGCTTTCCACCTCAAAAGGGCCGATTCGCTCTCCAGAGGAGTTAATGACATCATCAATCCTACCCTGAAACCAGAAATATCCGTCCTCATCCATGTAAGCCGAATCACCCGATACATACCAACCGGGAAAGCGGAAATATTCCTGAAACTTGTTCGGATTGTTCCATATACGATTCATCATGGATGGCCATGGTGTACGGATCGCCAAGTGACCCATCCGGTTAGGAGGCAACACCTGCCCTCTGTCGTCCAAAATAGCAGCTTGAATACCTGGGAGTGGCTTTCCCATCGAACCCGGCTTAATCGGCAGCTCAGGGTAATTACAGATCAGCTGTGCTCCTGTTTCCGTCATCCACCAAGTATCATGAATGCGCTGTGTATATACTTGCCATCCCCATCGCACCACTTCGGGATTCAGCGGTTCCCCAACGGATAATACATGCCGCAGACTGCTGAGATCATATTTGGAAACAACCTGCTCCCCTGCGCTCATCAGCATCCGAAACGCTGTAGGAGCACTATACCATATGGTCACTTCGTGACGCTCAATCGTACGGTACCAGTCTTCCGGGCTGAAACGCCCCCCACGAATGACATTCGTCGCTCCATTTAGCCATGGAGCAAAAATACCGTATGACGTTCCCGTGACCCAGCCAGGATCAGCAGTACACCAATACACATCATCTTCCCGCAAATCCAGCACCATTTTGCCAGTATAGTAATGCTGAATCATTGCATTTTGCACATGATACACGCCTTTGGGCTTGCCTGTTGAGCCTGATGTATAGTGAATAATTAATCCATCTTCACGACCCAACCATTCAGGCTCAAGTTCCTCTGAGGACGTAAGCATTTCTGTCTCAAAATCGATAATTCCCTGCTCGCGTTCATCCATATCACCAACCACAAAAATATGCCGTAGCTCAGGAAGCTCCTCACGTTTTACCCGTGACAGAAGCGCAGGTGTGGTCACTAATGCCACTGCCCCACTATCCTCCAATCGATCCTTAACCGCAGTTTCCATAAACGCCTCAAACAATGGACCGACAACAGCCCCTACCTTTAGAACACCAAGTAAACTAATAACCAGCTCAGGTGAACGTGGCATGAAAATAAACACCCGCTCCCCTTTACCAATACCGTATTTGCGCAGCACATTTCCGAACCTGTTAGAGCTAGCACGAAGCTGAGAGAAGGTGTAGGTTTCATGACGGTTTGCGTCACAATACAATAGTGCCGCTTTCTCACCCCGTCCTTCCTGTACATGTCGATCAATGGCTTCATGTGCCATATTTACCTTGCCTGTTTCATACCACGTAAAATGACGCTCTGCATCCTCCCACTGAAAGTTGTTGTAAGCTTGTTCATACGGACCCATGTTGGATGTGGGAACTACAGTCTGGAGTTCTTCAATCTTCATGCGTTCAGCCTCCTCACAATGGATTAATGAGAAATACACAGGACAAGATAACGCTTACAAAAATCAATAAAGCAGATAGATTCCTTTGGTTTACTGGTTGATTTAAATTGTGAACATTTTATGTCTAAAACAGTATATCATAGGTCACGATGTGACGACCATCCTTTTCATTTAATTGTTTTTTTGCTATAAGTATGGGATATGAGGAACGAGCTCATGGCGAACAAGGAGGGCGTACGTATGCAGCATTTAAAACTGTACCACTCGGATACGCTGAATCATAACGGACAAACAATCTATGTAGAAGGCCCCGTATCCGCGGATCAACTGCGTTCATTTCAAATGCACAAGCAATTAGATGCCTTTCGCAAACCAAAGGAGCAATTCGACGCGTTGGTGGATATTTCGGAACTGCCAGAAGGCAGAGTTATCATTGCCCACAACGGGGAAACCCTTTTGGGATATGTCACTTTTCATTACCCAGATGAGATGGAGCGCTGGTCGGAAGCTGGCATGAAGGATTTACTGGAACTCGGAGCTGTTGAGGTAGCCAATGACTATCGTGGTCTAGGCCTGGGTAGCCGAATGATTCGGATTGCCTTTGAGGATGGACAGCTTGAATCCTATATTATTTTTACGACCGAATACTATTGGCATTGGGATTTAAAAGGCAGCGGTCTCTCCGTATGGGAATACCGCCGCATGATGGAGCGTCTAATGAAAACTGTAGATATGGTCTGGTACGCCACGGATGATCCTGAAATATGCTCACATCCTGCTAACTGTCTGATGGTACGAATGGGAAAGGATGTGCCCCTCGCATCACAAGAGCAGTTTGACCATATCCGATTTGTCCGAAGATTCATGTATTAAAAAAATTATACCATTAGCCCAAATGCTTGAGCATGAACTCCACAATACGATGCGAACGATGTGAAGCTTCTACCGTAAATTCAGCATAATTAACGTGGGCCGATCCATCAGCCTTATCTGACATAGATCGTAGTACAACATAAGGCACAGCGTTCATATGAGCTGTCTGAGCCACAGCCGCACCCTCCATTTCGGTACAAGCGCCGTCCATTTCCTGATGCAATGCAGTCACTAACTCACGATTTGCAACAAATTGATCGCCAGAAAGTACCTTGCCGACAATATACCGATCGCCAAACGATTTGCAGGCTTGCTCAGCTAGACTTACAAGCTCGGGATCAGCCACAAACTCTGAGGTGTCCTGATAAGGAATGACCCCTCTGGCATAACCCAAAGGCGTTACATCCATATCATGCTGCATACATGTTGATGAGATGACAATATCCCCAATGTTTAAATCAGGATGAACCGCCCCTGCCACTCCCGTGAATATAATCTGTTCTACACCAAAATGATCAATCAGGATTTGTGTTGTTACCGCAGCATTAACCTTGCCTACACCGGATTTACAGACGACGACTCTTTGCCCGTGAATGATTCCTGTAGTGTAAGTGATTCCAGCCTTGACCGTCTTACTCGCTTCCGTCATCGCTGCCAGCAGCAATTCAATCTCTTCATCCATAGCACCCATTAATCCATAAAGTCGGCTCATTACGCATCCCTCTATTCTTAGTTTGATGATGATGTCCAGAAGAAGCTTTATATCCACGAAAAAAGCTCCATCAAAGGAGCTTTCATCGAAGGTATATCCTATTCAGCACTGCGTCTAGTCTAAATAATTAACTGACAACCGCAAAATAGTTTCATGCGGCAAAATAACGCGAGGGTTCTCCACGTTTTCCTTTTTCATCAGCTTGGTCAGCAAACGCATCGCTACCGCACCCAAATCGTACATCGGTTGCGCGACGGTTGTCAGCTGAGGACGAACCATAGAGGCCATACGAATATTATCAACACTGATTACCGAAAAATCATCAGGAACTTTCAATCCCTCATCCTGAATACTATGGATCGCACCAATTGCCATTTCATCCGTTGCAGCAAAAATCGCACTTGGCTTCTTCTTCAGGCCGAGAAAATATTTCATGGCTTCAACACCAGATTCATAACGGTAGTTCCCGATTCGCACCAGATCCTCCTGATAATCAATTCCGGCTGCTTCCAATGCTCTCTTGTAACCTTGGAAACGTGCATAGCCGTTTGCAGGGTCTTGAAGCGTACCACTGATCATTGCGATTTGACGGTGTCCATGGCGGATCAACGTGTTTACTGCATCAAAAGCAGCCGCTTCATGGTCAATATCGACCGAAGGATAGCTTCCTTTTTCATCACTCGTTGCACATAGAACGATAGGGACCGCAGCTGTATGGAACGCCTGAATATGCTCGTCCGTTACTGTACCACCCATGAACAGAAGACCATCCACTTGCTTTTCAAGCAATGTGTTGATGACACGAATCTCTTTTTCTTTTCGCTTGTCGGCATTACACAAAATAATATTATAGTGATACATATTCGCTATATCCTCAATACCGCGTGCAATTTCTGCAAAAATTGAGTTCGATATATCCGGTATAACCACGCCGACGGTCGTTGTCTTCTTGCTGGCCAGACCTCTAGCGACCGCATTTGGGCGATATCCCAATTGTTCAATCGCTTCGTACACTTTCTTGCGGGTCTGAGGTTTCACATTAGGATTATTGTTAACTACGCGGGACACTGTGGCCATTGAGACACCAGCTTCGCGAGCTACATCATAGATCGTTACCGTCACATTCCTTCTCTCCATTGCCAATAAATTTTCAACCGAATCCTAGATCAACTAATTAGAACCATGATACGACAAAATACTACTTTATGCAACGACAGCACACATTCTATCTATGTGAGATGATCGTGGAGTGCACGGGCTGTAATATTCGAATGGGATGTATGCCAAACAGCTTCTCCGCCCTTGATTAAAATGGCCTGCGGGGATTCATGCTTCACCTGAAGCCTGTCCGCGGTTTCATTGGACACCGGCCGATCTTCTACTACATAAATGATACCGTATTCAATATTTTCGTTGGGGGCGTCATGCAAATAGGACTCCACTTCCTGATATGCGCCTGCACTTATCGGACAACGTGTGCTATGTTTAAAGAGAAGCAACGGCTTGTCTGATGACGCTTCCAGAGCCGTATCTAATTGTTGAACAGTAGTCATTTTTGTCATCGTCGCCATTGGATATACATTCCTTTCTGTGTCTTGTCGTATGGCCTATTCCCATCGTAACAAAAAGAACATGTAAAATCCAATGGTGACCATGAAAATTTTCATATTTTTTAGTTTTTTGTATTTGTAAATACCGATTCACTGGTAAAACCGGATAATTGGACCAATTTTTTCTCTACATCATTCATCCAATCTTCGTCTCCCAGACTTCTCGCATAGCGATAAAGATCCAGTAAGAGATTAATTCGAAGCTCCATCCGCTCCTCCAAAGCAGATTGCCAATCTACATTGGGATTGTCCGCTTCCTCCAGTACAAGCTTGCGAATGATTTCTGCCAGTTCATTGTTGCGAGCAAAAGAAATTCTCCGCGCCGTAGGTTTGCTCCCTAGACTTTGTAATAGTGCCTTAATGTCCTTCGTCACATGCTGCAAAACCTCACTGGAAAAGCATGACGAGCATGAGAATACAGGGACGTGCAAAATTTCAACCTTGTCCGCATAGATTACCTTTCGCAGTTCCAGTCCCATCGGTTTGCCACATTGACATTGCTTATGCATTTAACCACCTCATTACGTAGGATCAAACTATACGAGGATCTCATCAGAATCCAAATATATCTATCTACTAGTCTAATAAATATTTGTTAACTCCATTAAATCTATCATACCTTGTTTTATTTCGACTTTGGGACTTCAAATCCTTCCACACGTTGCTGCTATGAACAAATTACCAAAACTTTGGCGGGTCAGAAAATGACGACAATTGCCGTCAAAGAGCAGACTACTAACATAAGAATCTGCGAAGGAATGGACTTCGGGCGTTCTTTTTCTTAAGATGTAAAAGTACAGATTACAAAACAGAGGTGTCATCATGTGACGCACGAAAGGATGGTTGGATGTCAAGACTTGCCGGAAAAAAGGTTATCGCCCTAGTGGATGAGGAATTCGAGGATCTGGAGCTGTGGTATCCGATTTACCGTGTTCGTGAAGAAGGCGCAGAAGTGCATTTAGCCGGTGCGGAAAAGGGTAAAAAATATATTGGAAAATATGGCGTACCTGCCGAAGCGGAATATGCCTTTGAGGAACTGAATAGCAGTGATTATGACGGGATTCTTGTCCCTGGCGGTTGGGCACCTGATAAACTGCGCCGCTATCCCAAGGTCATTCAACTCGTACAGGAGTTTCATGCTGCTCATAAGCCAATTGGACAAATCTGCCATGCAGGCTGGGTACTGATCTCTGCTAAAATTTTGGATGGTGTTACGGTAACCTCCACACCAGGTATTCGTGATGATATGGAAAATGCAGGAGCTACCTGGAAGGATGAAGCTGTTGTGACGGACGGACATATTGTTTCTGCTCGTCGGCCGCCTGATCTTCCACCTTACGGAAAAGCGTTCTGCGATTTGTTAGCAGATAACACCTAAACCGTAATCACAACAGACTGTCAACAAGATGAAAAAAGAACCTTCAAAACCATGAATGAGGTGGTTTTGAAGGTTCTTTTTCGTCCAAATCATGCTACGCCATTAAGGTTTGTCACGACAAGTCTAACAGTATGGAGTTTTTGGCTCCCCCCAAAAGTGTATGCTAATTGCGAAGCTTTGCGGACATTACATATTACTGCCGTCCAGGCCCGGCCGGAGTGCAGCTGACATTAGCTGCAGTCAGCTTGTCTTCAATCGCTGCACCAGTGGACATGCCAAAGCAAACCTGAGCGACCGTCGTTGCCTCAGATGCAGTCGTATTCAGCACACGATGCTTGACCCGCAATAAAGATTGGGGAGACATGCTGAGTTGATGTATCCCCAGTTCCAGCCAAAGCGGAACGGACCGTTCATCTCCAGCCATCTCACCACATACACTCACATCAATTCCTGCTTGATGTGCCGCTTGTGCAGTCATGCGCAGCATTCGAAGTACAGCTGGATGGTATGGATGGTACATATGTGCAATCTGCTCATTCATACGGTCTACAGCCAGCACATATTGAACCAGATCATTCGTTCCGATACTAAAAAAATTGGTTTCAGCTGCCAATAAATCAGCGATCATCGCTGCAGCCGGTACCTCAATCATAATTCCTCGCTGAATGTTCGGATTATAGGCAAGCCCTCTTGCATCCAAATCCGCCATAGCCTCCTTCAAAAGAGCATCTGCCTGGCGGACCTCCTCTACAGATGAGATCATCGGATACATTACCTTGATATTTCCCATTGCACTGGCTCGCAAAATTGCAGTCAACTGGGTTTTAAACAATTCTTTCCAATCCAGACTGATCCGTATAGCACGGTAACCCAGAAAAGGATTTTCTTCCTCTGGTAGTTGAAGATAGTCCAACGGCTTATCTCCACCGATATCCAAGGTACGGATGACCACAGAGTGGTTTCCTGCCTTTTCTGCTATCAGCCGATATACTTCATACTGTTCCTCTTCATCTGGAGCAGATTTGCGATCCATGTATAAAAATTCCGTGCGGAACAGTCCTACACCTTGAGCGCCATGCTTCAAAGCTGCCTCCAGCTCTTTAATCGAACTAATATTGGCCGCCAGCCTCAGGGTGGTTCCATCCTTAGTCACGGCATCTACAGAAGCAAGTACCTGAAGCTGCTCTTTTCTACGTCGCTGCTCGTCGCGCAAAATTTTATAATGATCAGTTACCGTTTTTTCCGGATTCACATAAACTTTGCCCAGGTCTCCGTCCACAACCATTATGTCTCCCGTTTGAACGGGCAAATTCAGATTGCTCTCCAGTCCTGAAACGAGTGGAATCCCAAGTGCACGGGCCATGATCGCAGAATGCGAAGTTTTACCACCATTCATAGTTACAATCCCTAAAACATAGCTAGGATTCAAGTGTGCCGACTGGGAGGGTGAGAGCTCCTTGGCTACCAGAATATAGGGCTGTGTGTCCTTGGGAAGAGTCACCTCCGGTGCACCCAGCAAATGCTTGAGCAGCCGGTTCCCCACATCTTTGATATCGATTGCCCGCTCCTTCATATATTCATCGTCCAGTAAATCAAACATTGTCACAAAATGATCAATGGCTTCCTTCACGGCCACCTCGGCCGCCTTGTACTGACGCTCAATAATTCCACGAATTTCATTCATGAATTCCGGATCTTCCAATATCGCAAGATGAGCATCAAAGATGCTGGATTCTTCTGGCCCCACCATCTCTCGAAACTCATCCTTAATAAACTGGATTTCACTTTTGGATGTGCGTATCCCTTCATACAAACGTTCAAATTCCTTTGCAAGATCTACCGCATCCATTTTTTGATCAGGTAAATCCCACTCCCAGCTCGGCAGGACAAATGCCTTCCCGATTGCCACACCTGCTGCGGCGCCGATGCCTTCTATCATGTTTCTACCCCTCCAACATTCCTGTCATGCAGCACAACGGACATTACCGAGGCCTGACCTTTTTTCACTGTTTTAAACGGAGCAAAGCTCCACGACTTGACGCGATCCGGATTCGTGATGACCATAGGAGTCACCAGCGATGGAGCTTGCTCTCGTAGCGCCTGCAAATCAAATTTGATCAGCAATTGCCCCGGTTCCACCGTATCGCCTGCTTCTACCATAGCAGTAAAATTCCCTTTTAGCTGTGAAGTATCAATCCCGATGTGAAGTAGAACTTCAAGTCCTTCTCGTGTGGAGATGCCTAAAGCGTGCATGGTCGGATACAAATGCATCACAGTACCATACACCGGAGAAACAAGTTCACCGCGTTCAGGAACAAAAGCAACACCGTCCCCAACCAGCTTCGTCGCAAAAATTTTGTCAGGCACTTCATGAATCGGTAGCATTTTTCCATGTACAGGAGCGTTGAACAAAATTTGAGGGAGATCACGCTCCATCAGCTTCGCGATTTCCTCACGAATCAGTTCTGAATACGTTCCGAATACAACCTGCAAATTACCCCCACCCAGATTGATAAGCCCAGCCGATCCCAAAGCCTTCATCGCTCCGGTATCAATCAGCCTGTCATTGTGGACGGTCAGCCGCAAACGTGTGATGCAGGCCTCTACTTGCACAATATTTTCCTTCCCGCCAAGTGCTTCCAAAATAAGCGGAGCACTATAAGGAATATTGCCGGCCCAATCCTCCAGAACCGAACCTTCCTCGCGTCCAGGAGTTGGAATACGGAACCGCCGGATAGCCCATCGAAACAGTACATAATACACAAGCCCGTACGCGACTCCCACTGGAATTAACAACCAGGCGTTATGTGAGAGATGAAAATTAAGGACATAATCTATAAAACCCGCCGAATAGGAAAATCCGTGATGAATATCCAGCTCAAAGGTAAGCCACATGGCCAGCCCAGACATAACTGCATGAACGAGGAACAAATAAGGAGCAGCAAACAAAAAGGCAAACTCAATCTGTTCCGACACTCCAGTAAAAAAGCAAACAAGCGCAGCTGTCAAAAATGTTTTTTGCACCTTTGGCTTCAAATCTTCACGCGCTTCCTGAATGATCGCCAGCGCAATGGCAGGGATCGCAAACATCATAATGGGGAACAGCCCGGACATGAAATAGCCCGCTGTCGGATCGCCAGCAAAAAACCGGGGTAAATCTCCCTGCACAACGTTACCAGACGGCGTTTTATATGTACCCAGTTGAAACCAAAAAATATTATTAAGCAGATGGTGAAGACCAAAGGCCGCCAGTAGTCGGTATAGAATACCGTAGATAAACAGTCCAAAGCCGCCCAAGCTCGATTCCAAACCTACTATAAATTGCAGCCCTCTCTGTATGAGTGGGGCAATAATTAGCATGAGTCCTGCAAACACAGCCGAGAAGAGGCCAATAAGCAGCAGAACAAATCGGGTACCTCCAAAAAATTGAAGCACCTCGGGCAATTTGATGCTTTTGAAGCGATTATAGGCCACCCCTGAAATGACCCCCAAAATGATACCAATGAGCGTCGCCGGTTGAATGAGTCCGTTTCCAAATCTCAATGTGACCTGATCGTATATAGCCATACCAGCCAATGCTGCCAGTCCCGCCTGACCTGCCTGATTCGACATACCCAGGGCAACACCAACCGCAAATAAATATGGCAAAAAATAAAAAATCCCGTGTCCCGCCGCATTTGCCATATCAGACACCATGGGGAATCCCCATGTCGACCAAGGAAGGCTGCCGAGACTTAGCAATATTGCAGCGGCTGGTAGCACCATCGTCGGGAGCATGACAGCACGACCGAGCTGTTGTAAGGATCCGAGCCAATTCATGGCATTCCTCTCCTTTCTATCCCTGATGGTAAGCCGAATAAATACTTTTGTCAAAGCAATGATTCCATCTGCCAAAATATTTATTTACACTACTACAGGTCCAAAGCTTTATCATCACAAGATAACACTATGAATCCGTTTAGATCCATTTCATCAACAAGGCATACATACATTATATGAATTCCTGAGAGGATAATATACTGTACCATATTCCTCATTTCGCACCAAAAACCTTCAACCCTGTGAAGCAAGGGAAGAAGGTTTTTATTCATCTGCGTATAGCACAGATTACTGATCCATGTTTATCCTTTACGCACAGCCTGGGTCACTGAGTCCTCCACCTTAATGCAACGGTCCATAATAACCGTCATTCCATGCTCCTGCGCAATGTCAGCGGCTTCCTGGCTTATAATTCCCTGTTGAAGCCACAAAACCTTAGCTCCAATAGCAGCTGCTTCACGCGCAACCTCTGCACAGTATTCACTGCGGCGGAATACATTGACCAGCTCCACAGGCTCAGGTACTTCAGCAAGACTGGCATAACAAGTCTCCCCAAGGATCGTTTGCCCTGCCGCTGCAGGGTTAACCGGAATAATCCGGTATCCCCGCTTCTGCATGGCATAAGAAACCATATAAGAAGTTCGATCTGATTTATCAGACAAACCAACAACCGCTATATTGCCTACTTGTTCCAAAATGGTTTTAATCTCTTCTCTCGACGGATTTTCAAAAGCCATCCTGTTCCCTCCTATTCGCATCTTCGTTTGTTTTTATTTTACCCATTCTACAGAAGCACCAAGCGTCGTTAGATGGTCAAAATACTGCGGATACGATTTGGCGACATGATGTGCGTCCTTAATCACTAACGGCTTCTGTGCGCGCAAACCAACAATCGTCAAGGCCATAATAACACGGTGATCAAAATGCGCATTAATTTCCACGCCACCTTCGACACCCTCCGGTCTGCCATGTACGATAATTTCCGCTTGGCGTTCTTCTACCTGAGCTCCAGCCTTGGTCAGCTCATTCAAATAATCGGTAATGCGGTCACATTCCTTATATCGTAAATTTTCCACGTTATAAAAACGGGACGTGCCTTCAGCAAATACAGCCGCAGCCACCATTGCAAGCACAGCGTCTGTTGCAGCATCACCGTCAAATTCGACTGCTTTCAATCGACCATTGCCCTTCACAACGACGGTATCGTTCTCATGTGTCAGTGGTACTTCCATCATGCGCAGCACATCTACGATAGCGCGTTCTCCCTGTTTGCTCTGCTCCTTAAGACGATGGATGGTAACATCGGAATTCGTTACTGCAGCAGCCGCCAGCACCGCTGCACTCCCTGGATAGTCTCCCTGTACCGTATACGTACGTGGCTGATAGGATTGCCGTCCCGGGACACGGAAAAACATATAATCATCGCTTGCATGAATGATAATACCAGCCTCTTGCAATACCTCCAGAGTCTGCCCAATGACCACCTTGGATTTCAAATCATGCAGCACTTCGATTTCACTGTCTTCCTCCAGTAAAGGCGTAAGGAATAGCAGGGCGCTCAAATATTGTGAGCTAACCGAGCCGGACACCTGAATTTTACCGCCTTTCGCCTGACCACCCTGAATACGAATTGGCAACTTACCTTCACGATGGTCTACTTTCACACCCAATTGCCCCAGTGCATCGATTAGATCATCATGTGGTCTTTTGCCCAATGAGTCGGGATATGTATTAACAAATGTAACATCCGGACATAGAGATGCAATACCCATCAAAAAACGGAGCACCGCTCCTGCATTTCCCACATTCAATTCCTTCACAGCTTGAGGATGGCTACCAAAACCTGTAATAACTATTTTTTCATCATCCTCTTCCAGTACTGCACCCAGATCGGCGATACAACGACGCATAGCATCACTGTCTTCACTATGGGCAGGATAATAAATGGTACTTTGTCCCTCAGCAAGTGCCGCAGTGAGCAGATAACGAGTAGTGTAGTTTTTAGAGGACAGGGCCCCAATCTCTCCTTGCAAGGAAGGGGTAGGTCTAACGATAACATCCATAATGTACATGCTCCTTTTCGGTTCAACCATCCTATTATACGTTAATTATACAAGTTGTAGCTCATTTCTCCACCCAAAAAAATAAGAAATATTAATCTAGGTCACCCGAGTGAATCCCGTCGGTTATTTAATCTATACCTGCCTTCAGGATTAAGCCGATTGACAGCCTAGAGATAGCTTAGCTATCATACATAGAGTGTGTGTGACATTTTGCACACGTCAAAAACATACGTAGCACCCATTATATATCAGAAAAGAGGTCCGGCCATGACGCAAATCGCCCTGATTGAACCTTCTGAGTTGCGCGCACGTCTGCAAGCAGGAGAGCAATTGCAACTAATTGACGTCCGCGAAGCGGAAGAAGTAGCGGAAGGCATGATTGAAGGTGCCAAGCACATTCCGCTCGGACAGCTTCCGGGTCGTCTTGAAGAAATTGAACGCACCGGTGAAATTATCTTTATTTGCCGGAGCGGTTATCGCAGTGAACGAGCCTGCGAATATCTACAGCAGCTAGGTTATGAAGGCTGTACTAACATGACTGGCGGCATGCTGCAATGGTCACAGGAGCAATAGAATACCTACTTCACAAAAGAGACGGGAACCTTCCCGTCTTTTTTGTTTTAACTCAAAGCTTAGACGCGGTAATGCATTAAAATATTTTGTCCCTATCATAACATAGCGCCAAAAGATTACACAATCCTCTACTGCCATCATAATCGTATCCATAATTATAAATTAAAAAACGGAAGCTTCTTCTACCCATAGGGCAAAAAAGCTTCCGTTGTATTACATAATGCTATTCATACATATCCGTTCGTTCATTAGAACCATTGATGATGGAATACGCCTTCTTTGTCCACACGTTTGAACGTATGGGCACCAAAGTAGTCACGTTGTGCTTGCAACAGATTTGCTGGCAAACGCTCAGTGCGGTAGCTGTCATAGTATGCAAGCGCGCTGGAGAAACCAGGCACTGGAATACCTTGGGATACAGCCACGGAAATCACTTGACGCCATGCATCTTGATACGTTTCAACTACATTTTTGAAGTAAGAATCCAGCAACAGGTTTTTCAAGGCAGGATCGCGGTCATATGCATCCTTGATATTTTGCAGGAATTGCGAGCGGATAATGCAACCGCCGCGGAAGATCATAGCAATTTTTCCGTATTTCAAATCCCAATCATATTCATCGGAAGCTGCACGCATTTGAGCAAAACCTTGAGCATAGGACACAATTTTACTTGCAAACAGTGCTTTACGTACGCTTTCGATAAATTCTTTCTTGTCGCCACTGAAGGACTCAGCATTAGGACCGCTCAGCACTTTGCTTGCCGCAATGCGCTCGTCTTTCATAGCAGACAAGAAGCGGGAAAACACAGATTCAGTAATCATGGACAATGGCACACCCAGATCCAAAGCGCTTTGGCTTGTCCATTTACCTGTACCTTTTTGACCTGCAGCATCCAAGATAACATCTACCATTGGCTTGCCTGTTTCAGCATCGTACTGGGAGAAGATGTCAGCTGTAATTTCGATCAGGTAGCTGTCCAGTTCCCCTTTATTCCATTCCGTGAAGATTTCATGCAGCTCTTCTGCATTCACGTTTAGGACTGATTTTAACAGGTGATACGCTTCACCGATCAATTGCATGTCACCGTATTCGATACCGTTATGCACCATTTTTACATAGTGACCAGCACCGTCGGGACCGATATATGTACAGCATGGGTCGCCTTCCACTTTAGCAGAGATTGCCGTTAGAATCGGCTCTACCAGTTTATAGGCACTTTCTTGTCCACCCGGCATGATCGCAGGACCATTCAAGGCACCTTCTTCACCACCGGACACGCCTGTACCAATAAAGCGAAGTCCTTTTTCCTCCAGCTCCTTGCTGCGGCGCTGTGTATCAGGGAAGTAGGCATTGCCTCCGTCTATAATAATGTCGCCCTTGTCCAGATGAGGCACAAGCTGTTCAATCGTGGCATCTGTAGCTTTACCAGCTTGAACCATGATCAGGATTTTACGGGGCGATTCCAATGAGTTCACAAATTCTTCAATGGAGAAAGTACCCGTCAGTTTTTTACCTTCTGCTTCTTTGATAAGATCGTGCGTTTTTTCTGGAGAACGATTAAAAACCGAGACAGTGAAGCCTCTGCTCTCAATATTAAGGGCTAAATTCTTACCCATTACCGCCAGGCCGATCACACCAATTTGCTGTTTTGCCATCTGGTTCCTCATCCTTTGCAACATATTTTGTCTTCTATATCGCCGCTTTACCGCATTACACTTTATGTGAATCGGAATACGTGCACTTCTATTTTAACGTTTTTGGTGTAAGAAGTGAACCCCTGTCTATTCACAGATGAAAACACCCCATTTACATGAGGTGTTCAGATGTACTACGCTTCCATCATCAGCAGTTGGTGGGATAGCGTTTGCAGGCGCTCATGGCAATTCCCGATTTCAGCCTTATCTCCATCTGTCATCGCTGTGAACAGCTTCTCCAATGCATCGTCCACTTCCATTTTAAGCAGCAGCAGTCGGGTTTCTCCTTCATTGGAAGCGTACATATCCTCCATTTCCTGTGCTGACAGCACCGGTCCCTTCTGATAAATAACACGCTGCTTAAAGCCTGTAACCTCGACCAGACGAATGACCTCACCAAACAAAATATTTTCTACTAAAATATGATGGTCCTTGACTCTTTTGACAATGGCATGGCCCCGGGTGCTTCCAATCAGCTTCTCCAGCCACTCAGCCAGCTTGGCATCGCGAATTACATAATCTCCAGCCAGCTTGTAGTGTCCTGTGCGCAATTGTTGAAAACGGAGCTTCACCAGCTTGCGCCCGGTTCTCACCGACAAAACCAGATACGACTCATCCTCGCTCCAGTACAGCGAATACCCTTCCGATATCAAATCCTTGATCAGATTATGGATATGCCGACGGCTAAACCGGAGCTCTAGATTGCAATATTCTACCTCACAGCCCTTGTTCACGGCATTCCCTCCTTTTTCAAGTCCGATTCAAGAAGTCCGGCTACAGCAAGCCTGCGGCTTTCCCGCTTGATCTTCCTTTGCTCTATTTTATACTTCATTTTATGTAAGGGTACTTGGTTATTTGACCTATTTTTATGAGTAACAGCGCACAATCCTACTTTTGCCTTATATGCTTGTACCGAGCCTGGCCTAAAGTCGGTCAAGCCCGCTGACATTATGCTATAATCGGACATATTACGCCACACGACATGGCTTAACCCATTTACAGGAGGAAAAGGAATGACATTTAGTGGATTTACTGCAAAGGACTTCGATGTTTTTGAAATACCGGGGTTGGAGCCTCGTATGGAAGTGCTGATTCAGCAGATTCGGCCCAAGCTGGAAGCGATTGGCGAGGAATTAGCTCCATTTCTAACAGACTTATGTGGGGAGCCTATGTATGTTCACGTTGCCAAGCATGCACGACGCAAAGTCAATCCCCCGATAGATACATGGGTAGCCTGGGCGGCAAATAAGCGCGGGTATAAGGCGTTGCCCCATTTCGAGGTAGGTATGTTTGCTTCCCATATTTTCGTCATATTCGCAGTCATTTATGAAAGTCCCAATAAAATAACGTTTGCCCAGGCGCTTGAAGCCAACCTGAGCGATGTGCGCTCTAACATACCGGGCCATTTTTACTGGTCCATGGATCATATGGCTCCAGAAGGTACAGAACAGCAGCACATGGACACTGAAGAGTTTCAAACGATCATCCACAAGCTGCAACAGGTAAAAAAAGCCGAGGTCATGTGTGGGCTCCGTATTGATCGTAATGACCCTCTCGCCAGTGACGGAGCAGCATTGCTGCAGACGGTGCGTTCCACCTTTGAGCATTTGCTGCCGCTGTACCGAATGTCTTTCTCAAAAGAGTAGCCCTCGCTGCTTTTCAAGGCGCTGTTCAGGCCTCCACAGTCTTCCTGCGTGGATTCCGCGCCAGAGCCAAGTGGCAGCCAAACATGAGCAGCATCACGACCCCACTGATGATAAATGGAGCTGTGTGTCCAGCACGGTCCCATAGCACTCCTGAAACGAGCGGGCCTATAACCATGCCGGAGCCTTGAAGTGTTAAAAAAAAGCCCCATACCGTTGCTCGCTCGTTTTCCGGAATCAGTCGGGCAAGAAACGTGTTCCATGCAGGCAAAATGAGCGCATATCCCAAACCAATAAGCGCTACGGATACAAACACCAGCGGAATAGATCGAACGATTGAGAAGAAAAACAGCGTAATTCCGGCTAACAAAAAGCCAACATGTAGAAAATACTCCGTTCCAAGTCGGTCGACCAATTTGCCGCAAGGGATCAGTGCCAGCACAGTCACCCCACCGCCTGCAATCAGGAGCACGCTGTACAAGTTCGGTGAAATCCCAAGGTCCGTCCGAGCGTATAGCGTAAGTACTGGGCTGATCAAACCGATAACAAAAGACTGCAAAAACAGCGCCGGGTAAATTAACGGATTGACGTTAAGCTTTGTTTTGAGTACGCCGATCGTCTCTTGGATTCCCCTTAGAGTCCCCCGCTTCTGCTTTATGTACCCATCAGACGACACTAGAGCGCTCTGTTTGAGGTCATCTTTGTCAGCAGACCTTTTCGGTCCTGGCAGCATCAGAGCAACCAACAACAACACAATACTGCATCCTATCAACATCATGAACACCATGCCGTAAGAATGTCCATAGTGGGATATGGCGAAGTTCATAATGAGCGGGCCCAATCCCGTTCCGCCCATAGACGCAATTTCCAGTGTACCCATCGCCGCGCCATTGCTGTTATTAGGCCCGGACATTTCAGTCGTTCCGGTCATAACACAAGGCCAGAGCGGAGAAGTACCTAGACCGAGCAGCAGACACGCGACGACGAGCCACACAGGCTCTGTCAGTACGCTCAGCATAATAATCGCTACAAGCGTAAACAACAGCGCGGTCGACATCGTTCCACGGTAGCCGAGTCGTTCAGCCATCCAGCCCGCCGGTGCCCGAAACGCGTTGTCTCCAAAATACTGAAGTGAAAAGGCCAAACCAATAATCCCGGCCGACAAACCAAGCGTTTCTCCCATATATACCGGCAGGATGGATACCAGAAGTGATCCTTTCATAAATTCGACCAGAAATACCAAAACCCATAATTTAGTAAAGAAAGGAACCCACAACCGCTGCGGAGCTTTTTTTCGTCCTATTTGTCTCATCTAATCCACATCCTCCACCTTCATTTTTTGGCTATAAAGACCGGGTTCTCCGCCTACTCCACTCTTTCGCAAATAAATGCGCCCTCAATCGCTTGCATTCCTACTTTAAACTGCTATACTCAATTTTGTTCTATTATCACTTGCACAGGATTGTCGAAATCCTGCACGAAAGGTTGTGACAACACTAATGAATCAAAGCAACACCCCGCTTTTTACTGCTTTGAAAAAGCATGCTCAGAGCAACCCGGTTCAATTTCACATCCCAGGTCATAAAAAGGGAGTGGGAGCAGATTCGGAATTTCGCGAATTTATGGGGGATAATGCCTTTTCCATAGATATGATCAACATCGCTCCATTGGACGATCTGCATCAGCCTTCAGGCGTCATCGAAGAAGCTCAAAAGCTTGCAGCAGAGGCCTTCGGAGCTGATTATACGTATTACAGTGTACAGGGGACAAGCGGAGCCATCATCACCATGATTATGTCGATTTGCATGCCTGGTGATAAAATTATTGTACCCCGAAACATACACAAATCTATAATGTCTGCCATTATCTTCGCTGGTGCGAAGCCGGTATTCATTTCTCCAGTCAGTGATGAGAATCTCGGTATTCACCACGGGGTTACAACCAAGTCCGTACGCCGGGCATTGGAACGCCACCCTGACGCCAAGGGCGTCCTTGTTATCAACCCGACATATTACGGTGTGTGCGCCGATTTGAAGGAAATTGTAGATCTCGCTCACAGCTATAATGTGCCGGTCCTGGTCGATGAGGCTCATGGAGTACTGATTCATTTTCACTCTGATCTACCGATGTCCGCCATGGAGGCGGGAGCAGACATGTCAGCTACAAGCGTTCACAAGCTGGGTGGTTCCTTGACTCAAAGCTCAATCCTGAATGTAAATACGAAAAACGGATTCGTTAATCCGCAGCGTGTACAAACGATTTTCAGTATGCTGACAACAACGTCGACTTCGTATATTCTGTTGGCTTCGTTAGACACATCCCGACGTAATCTGGCCCTTAACGGTCATGAAATAGCACAACGCGCCCTTGATTTGGCTGAATATTGCCGCTCAGAGGTTAACAAGATTGAAGGGCTATATTGCTTTGGTAGTGAAATTCTCGGCACGGAAGCTACCTACGATTATGATCCAACCAAAATTACGGTTCATATCCGCCATTTGGGCCTTACCGGATACGATGTGGAAAATTGGCTGAGAGATCACTATAATATCGAGGTTGAACTTAGCGATATGTACAATATTCTTTGTTTGGTGACCCCTGGGGATACCAAAGAGGAAATTGAAATTTTGTTGAAAGCTCTGCGTGAGCTGGCTTCTCTGCACTATTCCACAGGTCAGGAGCATGAGCTGGTTGTAAAGATACCAGATATCCCTCAGCTCTCCCTCATTCCAAGAGACGCTTTTTATGGAGATACGGAAATCGTGCCCTTCAAGGAATCTGCTGGTCGCATTATTGCAGAATTCATTTATGTGTATCCACCGGGTATTCCGATCTTACTGCCAGGAGAAGTTATTTCGCAGGACAATATTGATTATATTGTTGATCATGTAGAAGTAGGCCTGCCTGTTAAAGGACCCGAGGACCGAACAGTACATCAGGTGAAGGTTATCGTCGAGACTGACGCTATTTCATAATATTGATCGGACAACACATGCTTACAAAATATGTTGATAGTCAAGAAAAAAAGCCTCCATTTGGGGGCTTTTTTTCTTAAAGAGCTATAACAGCTACTACATCCAATTCTATTCGTATTGGGCAACAAGCTCACTATATGCAGCTTCTACACGTTTCCACTCATCTTCGTCCTCAATATTGTAAAGCACCATTTCTTCGTTTTCTTCTTCCATACGAAGAATAATGCCATCCGCTTCGGGATTGCCTCGCTCAAGCAGAAGAGCATAAACGTGATCTTCTACATCAAAGGTCTCTACCAGCACCATTTCTACATCTTTACCATTTTCATCAGTTAGCGTAAGAACCATTTCTTCATGTTCGTGGTCATGATCGTGGTTGCAGGCTTCACCGTGTTCATGTTTGTGATCACTCATGGAAATACCTACCTTCAAATTGTTTTATTTTCCCCCGTATCGTAACATGATCAAGGGTGCAGGTCAATTTGTGGTATGCCTAATTTATCGCTGTAATGACTTTTTCGGACACCAAGGTATAGCTGCCATCTTTGCTCTCTTTAATGTAGAAACCAACCCGGTAATTCCCTGCTGTTTTGAAATCATACGTAAAGTCGTTCGTACGGAACCAGAAGTTATCCTTTTGTGCTCCTTTGATATCTTGGGACTGAATATCCTTCACGTTGCCCGAAGGGTCGGTGATCGCTACCTTCACTCCGGAGATATCTGTTTTCAAGGTATCAATTTGACTAAATACATTAAATTTCACTTTATTGCCTTTATTCACGTTACCAAACACAGTATCTCCCTTGAACAGGAACATATGCACGTTAGGCTGGTCGAAAACAACTTTTCCACCGGATGGATCAAAATTTACAAGTCCGTTAAAATCACGGATGGGCACATAGGTCTTCCCATCAATGACAACTGCACCATCTTTTGACACCTCTCCATTAATAATCAACTGCACTTGTTCCTTGGCGGATTCCGCCGAAATGGCGGTTCCTCCCATTATTGAAAAGGCCATCATTAGGGCCATCACTCTTCTCCATTTCATCACTACTAATCCCTCCATCGTCATCTGTTAAAAACCTTCTGTCGTACATTTATACCTAGCTCAGCCGCACAAGTTGCGCTGTGTTTCACAAATTGTCCAAAGTTTTTACATAAGGAGCCAAATCTTTAGTTCCAGCAGCATAGGTGGTAAAATACGACTGTAGAATGTTCTAGTACACAAAGTCTGGAGGATAAATCCATAATGAGCCTAACGATACAAATGCTTGGCACAGGCAGTGCCTTTGCCAAGCATTATTACAACAACAACGCGCTGCTGGACAGCGGAGAAGGCAAACTGCTAATCGATTGTGGTACAACCGCTTCGTTAGCATTACACCAAATGCGCGTCCCTTTGCCTGATATTGACGCCATTTTAATCACACATATTCACGCAGATCATGTCGGAGGTTTGGAGGAATTCGGTTTTCAAATGAACATTCTCCATCGTCGCAAGCCTCTACTTTATATCGCCGAACCCCTAATCCACCCTTTATGGGAGCATACACTCAAGGGCGGGATGTCACAGCAGGGTATGATTGACAAGCTTGAAGATGTATTCGAGGTAAACGTAATAACGCCTGGCGTGCCCACTACATTAGTATCCGGTATCCAGGTGGAGCTGATCCCTACACGGCATATTCCTGGTAAAAACAGTTATTCCTTATTCATAAATGACCGCCTTTTTTATAGTGCAGATATGGTTTTTGACCCTGATTTGCTTCATCATCTGGTGCATGAACGAGGATGTCGGAGTATTCTGCATGAGGTTCAATTACAAGGTGCCGGAGAAGTCCATACGACGTTGGACGAGCTGCTAAGCTTGGCGCCATCTCTTCAAGAGTTGATTCGTCTGATGCACTATAGTGATGATATGGAACAATTCAGGGATAAAGCTGGCGTCATGTCCTTTCTGGAACAGCAACGATTATATCAACTTGCAGAGTTGGAACGTGCAGAGTAGCATGCTAAATACAGCTTAACAATTAACAAAAAGCCGCCTGGCTATCCTTTGTAGGAAAGCCAGGCGGCTTGCTGTTCTTAAATATAATGCTAGTGTTGCGAGTTAAGGTCAGAACAATGGCAGTTGATCCAGGTTATTAGAAGGATCTCCGTCGGCATCTCCCCGAATTCGTTTGCTGCCATCCTTGGCCTTGAAAACGTTAACGCCTGCTATTGAGCCTGTCTCAATCTCATTCAAAGCTTGGCTATAATCTAAAATTCGACCGGTAGATGTCTGAAAAGACGTAAGGTCGCCATCCCCGTTTTTACGTACTGCTGTAATTCGCTCCCGTTCTGTATTAGCCATGCTGTATCGCTCCTTATCCATAATATAGTGGAGGAACTTTTACTAGCATGCGCATTGTACAGATTTGTATGCACCTTCCGCTGCCGACTACAACTTTTTGCGCATACGAACATGCGGTATTCCCGCATCGTCAAAAGGTTCATCGGAGATCGTCTCGTAGCCAAGCTTTTCGTAAAACTTCTCGGCTTGACATTGGGCATCTAGCAACGAGTATCTTAACCCCAATTCACGTGCACGTTCCTCCAGTGCTAGCAGTAATACACGTCCATAGCCTGCGGCACGATGCTCCTTGAGAACGGCAATACGTTGCATTTTAGCTGTATCTTCCTCATAGTATGTCAACCGACCAGTGGCCACCATTTCACCATGTTCACAAATTAGCAAATGATGGGCCGTATCTCCCAGCTTGTCATAATGGTCAATTTCTAAATCGAGAGGAACCTTTTGCTCATCGACAAACACTTTGGTACGGATCGATATTGCCTCCTGTAGCTGCTCCTCTGTTGTTACACTTATAATTTCTGCGGCCATCACCTGTTCCCCCTATCATTAACTCCAAATTTGTAAACTCACTAAATTCGAATTATATATATAAATGGTCATGAAGTACAGGCTGACTTCTATTTTTTCACTTTACATATATGGTTAATACATGATATTATCTAATAACCGAAGGACGGTAGCTCAGCGGGAGAGCATTATCTTGACAGGGTAAGGGTCATGGGTTCGATCCCCATCCGTCCTATTCGTCAAAAGCCTTGATATTCAAGGCTTTTTTGTTTGTCTAGAGATAAATCCAGTTATCCTGTTTTTTAATCAAAATGATACTTATAAGAATAAAAAAGCCGCCCGGAAAGATAGGGTCGACTTTTCTGTATACTCAGATCGTTGTAATTTAACAATGTCATTTTTTCTTCAGCAAAGCTTTTCACCTTAATCCTTCTATTTATATAGAAGAAAAAAAACAGGACCTCAGCACAATACGCATAGAACTCTTAGATTACGATATAAACCGCCCCGCTCTCACCGTCAATCTCCGTCGGGTAAGCAGTCACACATCCAGTATCTGGCTCTTGCACCCGGCCAGTGGAAAGGTCAACTTTCCAGTCATGGAGCGGACAATGGATTGCTGAGCCACATATCATTCCTTCGGATAACCGTCCCCCTTTGTGCGGACAACGATTCTCAAGTGCATGCACGCTGCCATCGCTCAGACGGAATACAGCTATTTCTGTATCATGAATGCGAACTGTCCTTGCTCCACGTCGGTCAATTTCGTTCAAATTAGCTATTCTGATTCTGTTGGTTGTCGTATTGGTCTCCATTTTGTCAGCCCCCTATTCCATTACTGGCTTAAGTTCCGGCAGCTGCACAAAATTTTTGCGCAGCTCTTCGTTGTGAATAATTTCGTGCCACGGATCAGTCGTCGTGCTTAATGTCTCTTCAATTCTGGTCACCAGTTGCTTCCTCGTCTCTGCATCCGAAAGTGACTGTTTGATGGATTCCACTCCGACCCGTTCCAACCAATGGGCTGTGCGTTCGTTCCAATTGGCCTGCTCACGATAATACTGCAGATAGGCACCGGTCCATTCCATCACTTCATCCTCGGTTCTAACGGTACAAAGTAGTTCAGCTGCCCGAACCTTGATACCCCCGTTACCTCCAACGTAGATCCCCCAGCCACCGTCAATAGCAACGACGCCCAAATCCTTGATCGTCGCTTCAGCGCAGTTACGCGGGCAACCGGACACAGCCAGTTTGACTTTGGATGGAGCATTCAGACGTTCAAATGCCTTTTCCAACCGGATGCCCATCCCCATAGCATCCTGCGTGCCAAAGCGGCAAAAGGTATTACCTACACACGTCTTAACCGTTCGCAGCGTCTTTCCATAGGCATATCCAGACGGCATATCCAACTCGGCCCAGATCCCTGGCAAATCCTCTTTTTTCACACCAAGCAGGTCAAGACGTTGACCACCCGTAAATTTAACCAGAGGCACATTGTATTTCTCCGCGACAGCAGCAATTTTCTTCAGGTCGGCAGGTGAAGTAACTCCTCCATATATGCGGGGCACGACAGAATAGGTGCCATCTTTTTGTATATTGGCATGGTACCGTTCATTCGTAAATCTGGATTCCTTCTCATCTTCATAATCTAGTGGCCATAGCATACCTAGATAATAATTGAGGGCCGGCCGACATTTAGTGCAACCTTCCGGTTCGTTCCATCCCAGCACATTCATCACTTCTTTGACACTCTTCAATCCCATCTCCCGAATGCCATCAATGATCGCTTCCCGGTCAAGCGTCGTACAACTACAAATACCCTCTTTCATCGTTTCTCCGGCTTCTGCGCCTGCGTATAGCTGTAAGAGTCCCTCCACTAATGGCTTGCAGCCGCCACATGATGCCGATGCTTTTGTGCATGCCTTAATCTCCCCGACACTCCGGCAGCCAGCCGCAACCGCCTCTCCAATGTCACCCTTGGATACACCATTACATCCGCATACAATTTCGTCATCAGGCATCTGCTCCAGCATCATGGAGCCACTAGCTTCTGGTTGACCAGGATTGAAGCCAAGTAATAACTCTTTCTCTCGGCCAACCACCGACTCGCCACTTTTGATCAACGAAAACAGCATGGCTCCGTCAGACGTATCCCCAAACAGAACGGCTCCGATCAGTTTTTCTTCCTTGATTACGATTTTTTTGTAGACGCCACCAATATCATCCTGATACCGCAGGGAACGTGTTCCCGGTTCATCCTTGTAATCCCCTGCTGAAAACACGTCGACACCCGATACCTTCAACCTTGTCGAGGTAACTGAACCACTGTAGCCGGGAGTCTCCATTCCCGCGAGTCGCTGAGCCAGTACACCACCTTGCTCATATAATGGAGCAACCAGCCCGTAAGTGATTCCCCGGTGTTCTGCACATTCTCCAACGGCGTAGATGCCGGGGATATTCGTTTCCATGTGATCATTTACGATGATCCCGCGGTTTACAGGGATTCCCGCCGACACCGCCAGTTCAATGTCTGGTTTGATGCCTACCGCCATAACGATCAGATCCGCTTCCAACTCGCTGCCATCGGCAAATTTCAACCCTTCCACGCGGCGACGTCCTGTTATAGCCGCCGTCCGCTTATTGACCAGAAATGTCATTCCCTGCTCTTCCAGCTCGCGCCGTAGCATAAGGGAAGCAGCCTCATCCAGCTGCCGATCCATAATATATCCGTTAATATGGATAACTGTGACGTCCATCCCCAAGTTAAGCAGCCCCCTGGCTGCCTCTAGTCCAAGCAATCCGCCACCGATGACGGCTGCTTTTTTGTGCGTCTTCGCCGTCTCCATCATCGTTTCACAGTCACGAATATCCCGGAAACCGATAACACCATCCTTGTCGGCCCCTGGAAGCGGCAGAATAAACGCTTTAGACCCCGTTGCCAACAACAACAAATCATAAGAGATGCATACGCCGGAGCGTGATGTCACCTGCTGCTTTTCCGTGTCGATAGCTGTGACAGGATCATCGGTATACAATCGAATATTGTTGTCTTCATACCAACTCCAGTCGTTGATGACAATATCCTGCAAACCAGCCCCTCCCGCCAGAACGGAAGACAGCATGATCCGGTTATAGTTTGGATGGGGCTCGGCCCCGAATACCGTAATCTCATAGCTACCTGGTGCAAGCTTCAGCAAATGTTCGAGAGTGCGTATCCCCGCCATTCCGTTGCCGATCAACACTAACTTTTGGATATTGTTCATCAGGTCACTCCCCTTCCATTGGTATCCTCAAAACATAAAAAGCCCGCTTCACATATGGGGATTCAAAATATCCCCCCACATGAGAAAACAGGCTCCATTGCCGTTTCATCGAATACGCCGTTGTATCCATCAGAGTATGGAATTAAAAAGTATTGTAGCTAATATATAATGGTTCAAATGATATGTCAACATTCCTAACGCATAAACTTATAAAAAATTATATTTTATCACCATGTAACATGTCTATGACGTATAAAATATCACTCCCCTACAAAATTAGGATTGATTTTCAGACCAAAACACGCCAAAATGGTTTAAAAGTCCGTTTCAACTTGATGATGGTGGAAAAATAAAGCAAACGGATAAAATCACATGTCATATTTGTTATCAATGAATACCATCCCCATCGCTAACTACCCTTCATATTACAGAGAGGAGGAGCCCGCTTGCGTTCCTTGTTGGTAATTCACTTACATTCTGATCATGTATCTGAGCAGACACACGCCGTTTCCTCATGGCAGGCAGGACCTGAACACCTTTTAGAATCCAACGGATACCTAACTCTGCCCTGCCGCAATGAATCTGAAATCAAACAGCTAATCCTTAATGCAGATGCGGCGGTACTAAACATCCCTGTAGGCATGATTAGCATGTGGGGTGGCAGGCTGGAGCAAGCCAAAGCGGTTCCGTTGCTCTGGTGGTGCAGCGCAGAATCAGCGCTATCATCGACAGAGGCTTGTGAAGCTGATGTCACTGTTGATGGCATTCTAACCCCTTCTATGGCAGCCCATGAGCTGAATTGGGCTCTTCATTTTAGTGCCAAACGCTTTTTTGAACGCCAGCACTGGCAAAGTGAACGCAAGCAACTGACCGCTCGGTTGGAAGAACGCAAATGGATTGATATGGCGAAAGGAATACTTGGAGAAGTAAACGGTATCCCGGAAGCGGAAGCATATGATGTGCTGCGGAGAAAAGCAATGAACGAACGCAAACGTATCGTTGATGTGGCCATTTCCATCGTCAAAGCACAGCAAATGCTAAAAGCATAAATCTGAAAGGGGCCTGAACATGAATATCATAGAAATATTAAAAGAAGTGGGTCGTGGCAAAAGGGGCGCCCGGGATCTGAATTACGCCGAAGCCGAAGCTGCTGCCGAACTTATTATGACCCAGTCAGCAACCCCTGCTCAAATCGGAGCTTTCTTTGCCGCGGAGCGCATTAAAATGGAGAGTGTTGGCGAGCTGGAAGCATTCGTAAACGTCTGCCGTAAATATACCCATCGCTACCCGATGCATAAAGGTATTGATTTCGCCGGTCCGTATGATGGCAGGAAGTCTTCATTTATTGCCACCTTCGCAACGGCCTTTCTACTCGCCTCATGCGGAATTCCTGTAACGATGCATGGTAGTGCACCCCTCCCTCCCAAATGGGGTGTTACGCTCCCGCTTTTATTGCAGGAAATGGGGGTAACGCCCCGGAACATGACGCGTGAAATCGCCGTTCATGCCGCGAAGCTGACTGGTGTACTGTTCGTAGCCTCCGAACAGTGGTGTGTGCCCCTACGAGATATGCGGCCCATTCGCGAAGAACTGGGGCTTCGCACAGTGCTGAATACTGCCGAGAAACTGGTTGATTACGGTTCTTCCCCATATATTGTATTCGGCGTTTTCCACAATACTGTGTTCGAAAAGACGGCGAAACTCATACAAAATCTGAATTACCACAGAGCTCTGATCGTCCAGGGGAGCGAAGGATCGGAGGATCTGTTCATCGATCGTCCGACCCGGACTTACCTGCTTGCTAACGGCGAGGTATCATTACAGGTTATTGATCCGGAAATGTACGGACTGGATTCAGTGGTACCAGAGCATAACTGGACCCCCGCTGAACAACTGCGCATTACGGAGGAAGTGCTACAAGGCACAGCTTCTATAGCCTTTTCGAATCAAGTGTTACTCAACAGTGCGGTTCGACTGTTCGTTGCAGGGCGAGTCGACTCCATAGAGGAAGGTTTGTATACCTGCAAACCGCTGCTAGAAAATGGGGACGCCTGGGGTTTGTATTGTCACTGGCGGGAAGCTATGCTCAGAAAAGAAATAAAAACAGGAGCAAACAGAACCGAAACCCGATAGCATTTATAATTATTGGCGTCACGCAGTCTAGTGATTATGGGCCCTAAACTGTCCAATCCAAAAAGGCCAGCTCCCTCACTTATACAAGGGGGCTGGCCTTTTATGCAAAAAAAGTCACTTACTCAGTCCTGCTCTAGAGCTCAGACCACTCCCCGTTATCTGCACTGGTTGCGGCTGCAGCCAGATGAAGGGGACGGATGCGTACAGCTGCCGTTTTGAAGCCAGGCATCCGACAGAACGGATCAAGATCAGGGCGGGTCGCCCGATTAACATTTTGTATCCCACCCCAATGCATGGGCACGAAGAGCGTATCTTCGCGGATATGTGGTTTGATCCGGCTGCGGACAGTGAAGCTGCCGCGCTGTGATGCTATTTCTACCCACTCCCCGTCCCTGATGTGCCAGCGTCGCGCTGTCCGCGGATGAATTTCCACATAATTCTCAATCTCTCGCGCGGCCAGCGACGGACTTCTGCGCGTTTGTGCACCGGTCAAATAGTGAGCCAGTACACGGCCGTTCGTCAAAATAAGCGGGTACTCCTCTGATATCTCCTCTCCTGCTCCACAGCTTTCAACCACCGTAAAAACAGCCTTTTGATCAGAATGGGCAAAGGTTTCCCGAAACATTGTATCCATACCGGCTCTGTCCGTAGACGGGCATGGCCAATATACTCCTTCTTCACGACGCAGCCTGTCGTATGTGATCCCGTAGTAATCGGAAGGACCGCCCCGGCTGGCGAGCCGCAGTTCTTCAAAGATATGCTCGGCATCCCTGTACGAGAAATAGCCGCCCTTGTTTAGCTTTGCAGCCACCTGACACAAAATGTTCCAGTCATCTCTAGCCTCGCCTGGTGCGGGCCTCGCCGCTTCCCGTAGCAGAACGCGGCCCTCCAGATTGGTCATCGTCCCCGTATTCTCCAAATAAGATGTCACAGGCAAAACGACGTCAGCCATTCGCGCGGTTTCCGTGAGAAACATATCCGCCACAACCAGCAGATTCAGCTTTTTGAGGGCTTTCTCCACCAGCCGGACATTCGGGTTAGATACAATAGGATTAGAGCCCATCACGAACAAAGCTTGGATTTGTTTCTGATGGACAAGCTCCATCATTTCATAGGCGGACACCCCTTTTCCTGGCAAACTGCTTGGTTTCACTCCCCATACGGACGCCACATAGGCTCGATCTTCTTCATCCTCAATCGATCTGTAGCCAGGAAGCTGGTCAGCCTTTTGGCCGTGCTCTCGTCCCCCTTGCCCGTTTCCCTGACCTGTGATAGCTCCATAACCGCATCCTTCCCTTCCAATCTTGCCAGTGGCCAGCACCAGATTAAGAAATGCACGCACCGCCATATGTCCATCTGTCTGCTGTTCAACACCCCTGGCCGTAAAAACGATGCCAGTCTCCACACTGCCAAAGGCACGTGCTGCCTGCTGGATCATTTCTACTTCAATTCCGCACAACGCAGCCGATTCTCTCAGATCCACACCCTTCAAATGAGTCAACAGCTGGTCATAGCCGTTGGTCCGCTTGCGGATAAACTCTTCATTCGCAAATCCCTCATCCACGATGACCTTTAGCATGGCATTGGCCAGCACAGCATCCGTACCCGGCTTGATTTGCAGGTGCAAATCAGCGGCGGCCGCCGTTGGTGTCGCGCGCGGGTCAATTACGATGACAAAGGCGCCGTTTTCCTTCGCCTGGTGAAAGTAAGGCATTAAGGTCGGCTGGCATTCAGCGATATTCGTACCTGCGAGCACAATACAACGAGCCAACGGAATATCAGCCAGCCTGCAGGTCAGTCCGCGATCAATGCCAAACACTTTACTGCCAGCGGATGCCGCTGCCGACATGCAGAAGCGCCCGTTATAGTCGATATAACGCGTACCTACAGCCACTCTTGCAAATTTGCCGAGTAAATAAGCCGTTTCATTGGAGAGTGAACCTCCACCGTAAATTCCGATTGCATCAGGACCTTGTGTGGACAGTAGCGTAGAGAAACTGCTAGCTATAGTATCCAACGCCTCCTCCCACTTGACGGGAACCAGTTGGCCCTCTTTGCGAATGAGGGGCTGTACCAGCCTTTCCGCATGAGTCGCATGCTGATGCGCATTCATTCCCTTGATGCACAACCTACCCTGCGAGGCTGCATTATGCTTCCCTTCCGCCTTATACACTGTACGAATGATACCCGCAAGTGTCTCTGTACCCGTGCTAACGGTCATCTTACATTGCACGCTGCAAAACGGGCACTGCGTATCCATTACTGACGGTACATGTAGCCCAGCTTCCGGTTTGCCTTCTCCTGACTGACACATCAAAGCCACCTCCCTTTCGCCATTTTTCGGAATTTTATCGTCTGCACGATAGATAATTCGCCATAACTCCAACTCAACCCGTCATCCTGTCAGCATTGTGGTCCGCAGACTACCCGCTAGACCACTTCGAAGAGCAGCGTCAAGCACACTTTCCCGTAATGCCAGAACACCAGTCCTTTCCATCCACTCCCACATTTTTTCCCCATACCGGGCACTATGTCGGTATATTTGCAAGCAAGTTGCAGTCAGCAGAACCGCTTCTGTCGGGTCTTCCTCCAATCCAAGCAGCTGCCCCTGGCGAACCGGATGCTCTGCATGGCCACCCGCATAGACCTCCCAGCCTGCTGGAGAACGAGATATTCCAATATCGTGGACAAGTACACCTCCGGGATATGCCGATCCAGGACAAATAGCAACTGTAACTAACGCTGGCAATGCGAGACTTGCCCATAAAGTTGCCAACCGCTCTCTTAGCCAGGCTACTTCTACAAATGCCTGATCCATCAGATCCGCCTCAACAAAAGACCGATCCTCGGCATTTAGGTTCGTAAAGCGCAGACCCGCAGAGGGCGCCTCTCCTCCGTACTGCGGTGTGACCTGAACCGCAACGCCAGCCCCTAATGGATTTGTCGCAGATCTGTCGCGCAACCCGAGAGATTCCAAGTAATAAAGTACAGCCGGACGACACAATTCACACCCCTGCTGTCTAGTCCAACCGAGACGGGATACTACTTCACCTGGAGTCTGACAGATTGCGTCCACCATAGCTGTTTTAAGCGAATCATGATCGTAATGCGTACATCCACACACAGGGACAATTTCTTGGGCGGTTGGAGTAACTACAGGTCCGGAATCTGTGGATCGGGACAAACTATTTTTGACCAGTGCAGCCACCAGCGGCCGACAGCCCCCACAGGAACCGGACGCTTTGGTCCGGCTCTTCACCTCTTCCACCGTCTTCAGCCTATCCGTGGCAATCGCTCGCAAAATAGCCCCCTTACTCACGCCGTTGCACGCACATACCGTTTCTTCTTCCGGCAGTGCGGCTGCCGCATCCTCTGCTTTGCTCCGGCTGTTATCCCGGGATGTAAGCTCTGTAGCGGACGCCCCGCGCCGTACCATTCCGAGCAACGAGGTACTTTCCGCCGTATCTCCGTACAAAATGGCGCCAGTAACAGCACCGCCGTGCATCATCACTTTTTTATAAACCTCCAGCATCCCGTTATATTCCATAACTGCTGTCTCGTTTCCCTCATCGCGAATGTCTCCTGCGGAAAACACATGGATCCCCGCTACCTTGAGCTGCGCATACGGAACCGTCCCTTCATAGGGAGCCGTTTCACGACCACAAATAACTTTTGCCAGCACTTTGCCCTGCTCATATAGCGGCGCCACCAGTCCGTATGAAATCCCGCGGTGCTCAGCACATTCGCCGACGGCATAAATACCAGGAATACTCGTGCGCATATAATCATCCACGACAATGGCGCGGTTTACAGTCAGACCGCTATCCTGAGCTAATTCGATATTCGGTCGGATACCAACCGCCAGCACAACCAAATCCGTGTCCAGCCTGTTCCCGTCCGCAAACATCAAGCCTTGTGCCCTGTTTCGGCCTATGATGTTGACCGTTTCCTTCGCCAAATGAAACCTCATGCCCTGTTCCTCCAACTTTCGCTGCAGAAGCACAGCTGCCGTCCGGTCAAGCTGACGGTTCATAAGATACTGCGCATTATGAACAACCTCAGTTTCCATCCCTAGATTCAGCAGGCCTTGAGCAGCTTCAAGTCCTAACAGCCCCCCTCCGATAACCGTGGCCCTGCGGTATGTTTTGGCATATCTAGCCATGGTTTCACAATCATTCACATCACGAAAAGCAATTACTCCCTGTTTTCGCACTCCAGGAATGGGCGGCATGAAAGGCAATGAGCCCGTTGCCAATATGAGCATGTCATAAGGTTCTTTCATGCCGGATTCCGTTTCCACCATCCCGGCTGCAACATCAATACGACAGACGCGTTCACCCGCGTACAGCTTTACCCCGTTCTCTTCATACCAGTCCCAGTCATGGGTAACGATATGTTTAAATGAGCTCTCCTCCTGAAGCATTTTGGACAGGAGCACTCGGTTGTACCCGGGACGGGGCTCTGCACCAAATATCGTGATTTGGAACCGCTCTGGCTCCAAATTGAGTATTTCCTCCACACATTTGATGCCTGCCATACCATTGCCGACGACGACCAGTTTTTTCATCATGTTAAACCAGCCCCATTCTCCGAATAAAATAAGACAGAAAAAGCCCTTCTCCATTCAATGGAAAAGGGCACCGTTGCCGTAAAAGTCGGCACATCGTTGTGCCGATATGTATCTAAGATTACTGAATTGTGAATGTCATGTCAACATTCAATACATGAAAACTATATTTTCACCTTTTATTTAATTTTTTTCTCGCATTTGTGTTATGTATATTGACATACAATAGATCCTTTTTTATAATTTGAATTAAAATCACTCCAACGTGATCATACCAAGTCGACTCACAATGAAGTGTGTCAACCACGGCAATGAAGCCGCAAACCGTTTCCTAGATACCATGTAGGGGCGATTTGCGGCTTTTCATGTTCAAATTACATTTTACAGACAAAGAACAACAATTAGAACAGGAGAGATGGAGAATGAACAAAAAAAGTTTCTGGAAAAGCGGACACAAGCCCACCTTATTTGGTTCCTTTCTGTATTTTGATATCAGTTTTATGATATGGGGGATGATCGGACCGTTGGCCGTTGTAATTGCCAATGATTATCCAATGGACCCTGTACAAAAAGCCAATCTTGTCGCTCTACCCATACTCGGTGGTTCCCTGCTGCGGCTCGTGCTCGGATTCATGTCGGATTATATCGGTCCCAAGCTCACAGGACAGATTGGTATGCTTGTCACGATCATCCCGCTTTTGCTCGGCTGGCTGTGGGTTGATTCGCTGGAGCAATTATACGTTGTTGCCCTACTCCTGGGCGTAGCTGGAGCTTCATTTGCAGCTGCGCTGCCGTTAGCCGGTCAATGGTACCCCAAAGAGCATCAAGGCTTGGCTATGGGAATTGCCGGAGCCGGTAATAGTGGTACCGTCCTTGCGACTTTGTTCGCCAACCGCATTGCTCAACATTTTGGCAGTTGGGAAGCCGTTTTCGGATTGGCCATCCTCCCCATCTTAATCGTCTTCATTCTGTTCAGTATTTTTGCCCGCAACAGCCCTCACCGCCCGGCACCAAAAAATCTGTCGCAATATGCTTCGGTGCTCAAACAGAGGGATGCCTGGGTATTCTGTGCCTTTTATTGCGTGACGTTTGGCGGATTCGTTGGCCTATCTAATTATTTGACTATTTTCTTCAATACCCAGTATGGCCTCTCCGCGGTACATGCCGCCGATTTTGCAACCGTTTGTGTGATTGCCGGAAGCTTTTTTCGTCCTGTAGGTGGTTTTTTATCCGATCGGATTGGTGGTTCACGCATGCTAATGTACTTGTATGCGGGGGCCGGGATTATGCTCGCCGGCATTGCGTTTTTACCGCCACTTACCGTGGTAGTTGTGCTGCTGTTCGTAGGCATGATGTGCCTTGGCGCTGGCAACGGCTCTGTATTCCAGCTCGTGCCGCAGCGCTTCGGCAACGAAATCGGGCTCATGACCGGCATCGTCGGCGCTGCTGGTGGCATAGGCGGGTACTTTCTCCCTCTTATACTGGGTCATCTGTACAAATCAACGGGTTCCTATATGCCGGGCTTCATCTGTCTGAGCCTACTTACGTTCTGTGCCTTTACCCTCGTCATCATAATGCAATTGAAATGGCGTAACAGCTGGATGCGACGCTCTGCTACAGTTACTGATGAAGCCGTCAATCGCATTGGAGAATTAAATGCCTGATATTCATCAAATATAAAGCTGCGAAAAATATAAAGCTGCGAAGCATTGAATTGTCCCTCAAACATCCCTATAGCCCAAAAAATGGCTTAACTTCGTTTATATAAAATGAAGTTAAGCTATTTTTTATGCACACTCAATCGAATCACACCTATAAAAACTATGATAAACATCACATTAGATCAATATTTTCCGAAAATATTATGAAAATTAAATGAAATTTTCATTTAAAAAACATTGAAAATCGCTTTCATTTTCATAATTTCTCTTATGTAAACACTTATATAACCATTTTTCACACAACATACTTGTTCACTTGGTTTAAAATAAGGCGTATACTTGTTCACGAATTGTTCAAGGATGAACTAAATGTAATTTTCTAGAAAGAAGGAATTAAAAATGCGTGCTTTTCATTTTACGGAAGACGGATCTATCGAAACCAAATTAACCGGAAAAGATCTACTTGCCAACCCACTGCTGAATAAAGGAGTGGCTTTTACCTTGGAAGAACGGAAACAACTTGGACTTGACGGTCTCCTTCCTCCTACGATATTAACTATTGAGGAGCAGGTTCAACGGGTTTACGAGCAATTTCAGAGCCAACCGGATAATTTGCGTAAAAATGTTGCGTTAAATGATCTTTTTAATCGCAATACGGTCCTTTATTATCGTTTGCTCTCTGAGCACCTAAGCGAAATGCTCCCGATTGTTTATACACCAACAGTAGGCCAGGCTATACAGGAATACAGTCATGAATATCACAAGCCCGGTGGTATGTATTTATCTATTGATAATCTGGCGGGTATCGAAGAGGCTTTTAAGAATTTGAACCTGGACCCTGATGATATCGACCTGATCGTAGCCACAGATTCCGAGAGTATTTTGGGAATCGGGGACTGGGGAGTCGGAGGTATTAATATCTCTATTGGTAAGCTTGCTGTGTATACAGCTGCTGCTGGTATAGATCCTAGCCGGGTGCTGGCAGTTGTTCTTGATGCAGGTACAAACAACGAGAAGCTATTGGAAGATCCTTTATATATGGGGAATCGTCACAAACGTGTACGTGGAGAACAATATGATCAATTTATTGACACTTATGTTCAGGCTGCACTTTCCTTTTTCCCGAATGCTCTGCTGCACTGGGAAGATTTGGGCAATGTCAATGCACGGAACATTATCAATAAATACGGAAATAGTATTTTGACTTTTAATGACGACATTCAAGGTACTGGAGCGGTTACACTCGCAGGTGTGATGTCCGGTGTTCAATTGTCCGGAATCCCACTGAGCAAGCATCGGGTTCTAGTCTTTGGTCCAGGAGCTGCCGGAATCGGCAATGCAGACCAAATTAGCGCCGCCATGATGCTGGAAGGACTGTCAGAAGCAGAAGCAAGACGTAACTTCTGGGCTTATGATTACCGTGGCCTGCTTACCAACGAAACAGAAGGACTTTTTCCATTTCAGGTTCCTTATGCGCGTGATGCTGCAGAATGCCGTGACTGGGAACACGCTGAAGATGGAAAAATCCCTCTGCTTGAAGTCATTCGCCGCGTGAAACCGACGATTATGATTGGTACTTCCGGTGTTAGTGGGGCATTTAGTGAGGAAATCGTTAAAGAAATGGCCAAACATACAGAACGTCCTATAATTATGCCTATGTCCAACCCGACTCCACTTGCAGAAGCAACTCCGCAAGATTTGATCCACTGGACCGAAGGAAAAGCCCTGATTGCAACAGGAAGTCCTTTTGAGCCGGTGATCTATAACAATATTAAGTTTGAAATTGGGCAATCCAACAATGCTTTCGTGTTCCCGGGTCTTGGTCTTGGCGCAATCGTGGTAAAATCCAAAATCATAACAGATAGCATGTTTGCTGCAGCTGCCCATGCAGTAGCTCAAATGGTGGATTTGTCGCAGCCTGGTGCTTCCCTGCTGCCAAAAATCAATGAATTATGCGAAGTATCTGAAGCGGTAGCCGTGGCTGTGGCCAAGGCAGCAGTTCAGGATGGAGTAGCGCGTTATCAACCGGACGATATCGCACAAGCAGTTCGAGATGCGATGTGGGACTGTAAATATAAACCCATCAAACAATATGGTCAGGAAGCGGTCCTGGTTTAAAAAATAGCGAACAACATCAAATTTATACTTGCATACGCAAAGTGATTATTTAACTGATGTCCGCCATTTTTGGCGGACATCTTCATTGGAGGCGACATCATGGCTACAGGTCATATTTTTATTATCTTAATTCCTATTTTCTTTGTCATTTTAATTGGTTATTTCGCAGGATTGTTTAAAGCTTTTAACCCCGCTTCTTCTAAGGGATTAAATACACTCGTGACGAAGTTTGCTCTACCCGCACATTTGTTTATTGGGATTACGACGACACCAAGAGAGACGTTGATTCAAAAGTGGCCCTTTCTTGTGGCTTTGCTACTTGGTGTAATCGGCTTTTATATTGTATTGCTCATTGTTTATCGCTTAATTGCCAAAAAAGGCCTGACTGAATCCTCTATGTTCGCATTGAATTCAACACAGCCTTCTTTTGCATTCATGGGAATTCCGGTTCTGGGCAGCTTGTTCGGAAGTGCGGCAGTCGCCATCCCGATTGCAATTACCGGGATCGTCGTTAATGCCATTCTTGATCCGCTTGCAAGTATTTTGGGAACGGTCGGCCAGCGCAAAACAACAGAATCCGACGGCACTAAAGGCAACTTATTTAAAGTCACTATGAAATCAGTCCTTCATGGACTCAGCGAGCCACTTGCCTGCGTACCTTTGTTTGGTGTCATATTGACTCTATGTGGATTCCACGCTCCGAAACTTTTACAATCCATGTTTGATCAAATCGGCAATGTTACCGCCGGTACAGCCCTATTTGCCATCGGGGTAACCATTGGTATCAAGAAGATTACGTTCAGTCCAAAAGCACTTAGCATTGCTGTGCTGAAAGCCATCGTAATGCCTATTGTTATGCTCGGTATTGCTGTTCTGATAGGACTATCCCATGAAGATGTAAGCAAAGCCGTACTGCTTGTCGCTTTTCCCGGCTCGGCTGTGGCCGCTATGATTGCTACCCGTTATGAAACACTGGAAACGGAAGCTGCATCTGCATTTGTTATTAGCTCAGTCTTATCGCTCATTTCACTACCCTTGCTCATTTCACTTCTTTTATAAGGGACAGAAAAGTTAAGAACCCTCAATTCAATCCAGGTATTTATAGGTGTAAAGCAAACCCGTTTGTCCTCATTTATCTTATTTTTTAAATATTGTTCAAACAATAAAGTGATTTAGTAAGAATTGAGTTGGAAAAACAACATAAAATCCAGTTTTGCCGACAAGCGGCGGCCCCATCGTTTCATTCACTAGGGGGCCGCCGTTCTTTTTGAATAACCTTCTACTCTCCCTTTTAATAAATACCTAACAATTAGAAAGCAAATTGTCGAAATATATATGGGGTAGGTTGTATATGAAACTAAATTGCTAATTCAAAGGAGAAGAAAACGTGAAAAACTTGAAGTGGAGAACTATGTCCTTTTTTGGTAAAAATCTATTAATCTCTTTTCTTAATATCGTATTAATAGGAGCTATTCTCATCACATCCAGCTATATACTTCAAAAGAACATTCTCACCACGCAGCTGCAAGATCAAGTTAAGGTATTGACTAAAAAATGGGCAGAAGATGTTGATAAAACAAAAGTACAACAAGCATTGAATGAAAAAGATTATAACGGCTCTGCTCAACAAGATCTACGCAAATTTCTCGATTCTATTCACGCCTTTTATCCGAATGTTGCCCAAGCTTACATATTTGGTACAGAGCTAACAGAAGGTAATCAGACCTCCATTATTGGCGTTCCCACAAATTTAGTCCAAGCTTTCCAAGACTTAAAGATGAACATTGGGGACATGTACACTCTTCCTGACGAAAATGCACAAGCCGTAAATAAAATGCTTCAATCTAATGAATCAGCATTAAGCAGCTTTTACACGGACGAATATGGCACATGGACTACCATTGTTTACCCGATTACAGATGCAAGCGGGAAAGTCACAAGTGCGATTTACTTTGACGTAGATGCGAGCTCTGTACCTACCGGCCTTCATAAATTGCTTGTATACGGTGTTTCACTGCTCATTCTGTTTCTTGCCATCTTCTTAACGATTCAATATTTACTGGTAAAGCGCACCCTCTCCCCGATTCGTAGCCTGATGAAGGGCATTGAAGAAGTCAGCGAGGGAAATCTGAATGTAAAAATCAAGACAGGCGAGGACGACCTTGGCATTATCAATCAAAAATTTAATTCTATGATCAAACGCCTTAACGATACTATGGTGAAAGTACAGGATACGACACAAGAAGTTACGGGATCTGCCCAAGAATTGTTAAGCATTAGCGAGAAAAACAGTACGAATACGAACGTCATTAACAGCAATATTCAGGAAATAACCCAGGGGCTTGAAGCTCAGGATCACGCAGCACATGAAAGCTCCAGAGCTATGAATGAAATGTCGACAGTTATCCAAACCATTGCGGAGAGCTCCTCTTCCGTAGCTGATCAAGCTTATTCTATGGAAAAACGCTCCGTTGAAGGCAATCAGGTAGCCCAAAAGCTTTCCGCTCAAATGGACTCTATCTCCACTACAATGGAAAGTACAGCTGATTCCGTTAATGCGCTGCAGAACCGTTCGAACGAAATCAGCAATATCGTCAGCATCATTACAGGCATTGCCAGTCAAACGAATCTGCTTGCACTGAACGCTTCTATTGAAGCTGCCAGAGTCGGTGAAGAAGGCAAAGGTTTTGCAGTCGTAGCGGGAGAAGTGCGTAATTTGGCTGAGCAGTCTCAAGAGTCTGCCAAACAAATCGCGGAGCTTATTGAAGAAATCCAAAAAGAAATTGAACAGACTGTAAAAGGCATCAGCCTTGGTACAAAAGAAGTTCAGATTGGGCTAGAAGTTACGAAGCAAACAGGCGAAATGTTCTCTGAAATTTTAGATGCGTCTAATAAAGTGTCGTCACAAATCCAGGAAGTATCCAGTGCAACGGAGCAGATTTCAGCCAGCACGCAGGAAATGTCAGCTACCTCTGACGAGCTGTCTTCCACAGTTAGCAAAACAGTCGACAGCAGCAAACAAATTCAGCATACTATTGGAGAACAGGCTGAGTCTATGGCTTCTATTGTCCAAGCTTCTGACAAGCTTACATTGATGTCTGGCGAGCTGGAAGAGCTCATTTCGTTCTTCAAGGTGAACCGAGAAGCCTAATCCTATAACTTCCAAGAGCCCTAGATAACAATAAAGAACCTCTAGTCTGATAAATGCGAACTAGAGGTTCTTTGATCTACTCTTACATACTTCTTAATTTATAAATCCTTCCAAAGCTGAGGTTGGTTTACCGTCAGCCTGCCAAGCACCTTTGTTATAACCTTGATTGTAACCTGGAGTTGCAGCAGGCTCCCAATAAAATACCCCTGTACCTTTACCGCCTCCGATGTTCCGAACCTTCGTTTTGATTGCAAATATAAATGCCTTGGAAGCCGCAGGTTCATTATATTCCATCCCGATTTCACTGATGACAATGCCTTTTCCGTATTTGGCAATGAGGTTATTGGCATTGGTAATCGTCTGATCCACCTTGCCCTGCCAGTCCGCAGGAGAGGGATACAGAGACAGTCCGATGAGATCAAACTGAGCTCCATTATCAATCAGTCCGCCGATATTCCAGTTCAACACAGAACTGTTATCCCCGTTGGCTAAATGTACGATCGTTTTAGTACTACTGCTTACCGATTTTACAGCGTTATTGCCCGTGTTGACGAGCCACGCATAGTTTTTCATGTTCACCGAAGCTTTGCCGTCTTCCCAGAGCATTCCATTGTTCGTCTCATTACCGATCTGCACCCAGTCCGGTGTTACCCCCTTGCTTTTCATCGTGTTCATAACATAGACCGTATGGGACCAGACTGCATCCATAAGTTGTGTAAATGTGAAATTGCGCCACGCATAAGGTTTGTTCTGTTGCCCTGGATCTGCCCAAGAATCACTATAATGTAGAGTCAGCATAACGCTCATACCTAACTTTTTAGCTCGTTGCGCCAGTTCTGCTGCCTTTTCGGCATTCATGTATCCGCTTGCATAATCTTTCATGTCAGGGTTTACCCACACACGGATACGCACCGCGTTGATCTGATAGTCATCTCGCAAAATTTGCAGTATATCTCGACGAACACCCTTCTTATCCTTCCAACTCATACCTTGCGCTTCCATTCCTGCTACCCAGCTTATATCTGCTCCTTTGGCGAAAGCAGGGGCGGCCGAAGCCGCACCCAACCCTACAGAACCGAACGGATACAATAAGCTGGATAACAAGATCAACATCGCAAATACCATCGTGCGGTTACCTGTTTTCATAAGTCATCTCCCATCCGAATTGTATACTTCTCATTGCGCTCTGTCTTTAAAACCTTAACAGCGTAGGCATCCAATTGAATGCTACCATCTTCTATCACATGATTTTCAAGCATATCCGCATAAGTTCGTCCATCCAACATAATCTTTTGCGGCTCATGCGTGAAATTCAATATGAAAATATAATCATGAACTCCATCGGTACGAATCGCCGTATTCACTCCATGAGGCAACTTCACATTGAGCGCTTTACTGATTCCTGCATCCTCAATTAAACTTCTGTAAAAATGACTGTGGAATAGTCCGATGTTGCGTGATGCGATGTAATAAGCCTTTCCTTGTCCCAAACGGTTCACCGTCAAAGCTGGGCGTCCTGCATAAAAGTCTGAACCGTACACAGCCAGTACCTCTGCACCCTCTGTATGAATGAGATCACACAATTCTACAGCTTCATACTCCCCTTGCAGATCCAGCTCATTGCCTTCAACCGGCAAAATGTGATTACGGTCATGATCATGCAATCCGTCAATCTCTTCCGACCAGATCCCCAGCGTCTTACGAAGCGGGCCCGGAAAGCCTCCAAGGAAGCACAAATCATGTTCATCTACGATACCAGACCAATAGGTTGCTACGAAAATACCACCGTTTTCAACAAACTTCTGTATACGCTCCCCCACACCGCTGCGGACCATATATAACATCGGAGCTACCAAAAGTTTGTATTTGGAGAAATCTGCATCCATATGAATGACATCTACAGGCACACCCTGCTCCCACAGCGCCAAATAATGCGCTTCAGCTGTCTCTTCATATTTTACACCTTTGTTCCGCGGTCCCTGTGAATCGTTGATTCCCCAACGGTTCTCCCAGTCAAAAATGACTGCGGCCTCCGCCGGTACAGATGTACCGATAACCTCCTCCAGTTTTTCCAGCGCATTACCGACATGGGTCACATCCCCGAATACCCGAGTGTGCTCATGTCCGACATGATCGACAACCGCACCATGCAGCTTTTCACTCGAACCGCGGCTTTTCCGCCACTGAAAATATTGAACGGTGTCTGACCCGTGTGCCACAGCCTGTAAAGACGAGAGCAGATGCATTCCCGGCCGCTTCAGCTTGCTAACGTCTTGCCAGTTCGTCAAACTTGGTGTACTCTCCATGAGCATCCAAGGCTTACCTCCCTTGATTGAACGAATAATATCATGCATCATGGCCACTTTAGCAGCCTGACGGCTATCATCTCCCTCACGATCATGCCATGTTGGGTAACTATCCCAGGATATAACATCGAGCAGATCAGCAAACTTCCAGTAGTTCAATCCTTCAAAAAACTCCATCAAATTGGTTGTGACCGGAATTGCTGGATTTGCAGCCTTGAGCGGCACAATCTCATGCTTGATAAAATCTGCGGTCTGATCGGTCACAAACCGTCTCCAGTCCAAATTCATGGCATGAACCTGTGTTTCACCGTGAGGTGCCGGGGACTCAACTTGGCTCCAGTCCGTAATCGTATGACTCCAAAAGGTCGTCCACCATGCGTGATTTAGCTTGTCCAGCGTACCGTATTTATCCTGGACCCAAGCGCGAAATGCCTCCTGACAATAATCACAGTGGCAATCTCCACCAAATTCATTGGAAATATGCCAGCCAATAACAGCCGGATGGTTAGCATAACGCTCGGCTAGCTTCGTATTCATGATACGTACTTTTTCCCGGTAAACAGGCGATGTAGCACAGTGATTATGGCGAAACCCGTGCAGATTACGGACACGGTTAGCCTCCACACGCAGCACCTCAGGATATTTTTGTGACATCCAGGCTGGTCTTGCTCCACTAGGAGTAGCCAAAAATGCATAGATTCCGTTCTCAGCAAACGAATCCAGAATACGATCCAGCCACTCAAACGTAAATACACCTTCCTCAGGCTCCAATGATACCCATGAGAAAATGCCAACAGACATCACGTTACATTTGGCTAGTTTCATTAGACGAATATCCTCCGCTAACACCTCAGGGTAATGCTGCCATTGCTCCGGGTTATAGTCCGCTCCATGCAGCATACGTGGAATTCGCTCACTAATCGGGGGGTACTTAGTTATGTTTTGATACGTCACTGTAAATCATCTCCTTATTATTTCTATTACTCTTTGACGGAACCTAGCGTCATACCTTTAACAAAATACTTTTGTAAAAATGGATATACAATGAGAATAGGCGCTGCACCAATGAAAATTTGCGCTGCATTAACCGTCGTTTGAGAAAGTAATTCCATCTCCTTTGGACTCATGCTCATGGAACTCATGTCCTTCTGAATAATTACAGTTTGCAGGAACGTCGCGAGCGGATAGTCCTTTGCATTGCTCAAATAGAGTAGACCGTCAAACCAGGAGTTCCAATGAAATACCATACTAAACAGCGCAATCGTCGCAATGGAAGGCATGGATATCGGTAAAAAGATACTAAACAATGTCCGAAAATGTCCTGCTCCGTCGATCAATGCGGCCTCTTCCATCTCTTTGGGAATTCCTCTAAAAAAGTTCAACATAAGGATGACCAGAAATGTGTTGACCGCTCCTGGCAAAACAAGTACCCAGAAGCTATCCATGAGATGGATCTTTTGAATAACCATATAGAATGGAACCAGACCACCGTTAAAAATCATGCTGAACACGAACAACCATGAATATACGTTTCGGCTACGGAACACAGATGTTTCCTTTGAAAGTGGATAAGCAGCTAAAAAGGTAATCAGCAGTGTCAAGCCGGTTCCCAATACAGTCCGACAGACAGAAATCCAGATGGAGTGCAGAAAAATCGGGTTATTCATTGTCTTCTTATAGGCTTCTAATGAAAACTGCACTGGCCACAGTCCAACCAGATTGGCATCTGCTGCTGATTTAGCACTAAATGATACCGCCAACACATGAATCAGTGGAACGATACACATGATAGACAACATCACTAGTAAGCAAATATTAAACACATTGAAGATGCGGTATGGCGTTGTTTTATGATACATGACTCTCCCTCTTTCAGCCTCGTGGAATCAGAATATGCGGTAACCTGCCCATTTGTAAGCAAGTCGATAAGATATCAGAATGAGAATCATACTGATAACGGATTTGAACAAGCCGATAGCGGTGGCAAAGCCCATTTCCCCATTGATTAACGCTGTCCGGTAGACGAATGTATCAATAATATCGCCTTTTTGGTAAACCAGTGGATTATAAAGGTTGAAAATCTGGTCAAAACCGGCATTCAGTACATTGCCAAGTGCAAGCGTTCCAACAACGACTACCATCGGAATTAACGAAGGTACAGTGATGTGTAGCGTCTGTCTCCAGCGGCTCGCTCCATCCATTTCAGAAGCCTCATACAACGAAGGATTAATACCCGCCAGTGCAGCGAGAAATACGATGGTGTTGTAGCCGAACTCCTTCCATATATCTGAAACAATGACAGTAAATCGAAACCAGTTATTATCTCCCAGAAAAAAGATAGGCTGGATCCCCAAACTACCGAGAATACGGTTCATAAATCCATCTGTAGCCAACAGGTCAATCAGAATTCCGCCCAAGATGACCCACGACAGAAAGTGTGGTAGATAAACCAGTGTCTGAATGGATCGCTGAAGTCCGACCTTGCGAATTTCATTCAGCAGTATAGCAAAAACAAACGGAACCACCAGATTGAAAAACATCTTTAACACAGCAATAATTAGTGTATTCCAGACAACTTGAAGACTGTCCTCCCGTTGAAACAAAAAGCGGAAGTTATCCAGTCCAACCCACTCGGAACCCGTTATGCCTAGCCAAGGCTTGTAATTTTGAAAGGCCATCACGATGCCGCCCATCGGAATGTAGCTGAATACAATTAAGAAAATGATGGCTGGCAGCAGCATGATATGAAATGGCCACGTACGTTGCAGACTTCTCATTGCAGTTCCTCCTGTAACTTTCATTCATGGTATACTTCAATTATAAAAGCGTTTTCGCAGTCACGACAGTTCAAAAAACCAACATACATGGCACAAAAGCAATCATTTTTTTAAGCTCGCCAAACGAATAAAACTTTTTTTCAAATACACCATGATAGCGCATTCATTTCCACTCAATACGGGTGAAACTGTAGTAAAAAGGCTGCCCACCTCGGGACAGCCTTCCTACTCTGTTACAACATCATTGGTTTTTACTTTTCGACGCTTTTATACCATTCGTTTACTTCATTTGTAATTTGTTCGCCACCCGCTGTTTTCCACGTCTGCACAAAGGTATCAAAAGCAGAGATCGGCTGCTTGCCATAAATAATTTCATTGAAGGTCTGACTTTCAATTTTATCCAGATAGTCCTTTTTAGCCTTCATGGTTGGCGTAGTTGGACCTGTGAACTGATCTTTCATGGAGATATCCTTCTGTTCCATAAGCACTTTGGCAGCTGCAGGAGTACCTTTCCCGTAGTTCACCATTACATCTTTCTCCAGACGGGTCTTCGGTTCTGCGCCGTTAGCCAAACTTAGCAAAGCCTTCATTTGGGCATCAGGTATACGCGCACCATCACGAACCAGCAAATAACGAATAGAGTTTACATAACCGCCTGGTATTTTATCGATAGACATTAGCTTTCCGTCCGCATCCAAATCATAATCGTAGCCCTTAAACAGCCCACTCGACAAATCGCTATCCGGTTTGGCATTAGCATAATGGTCAAACAAATAGTTTTGATAAGTGAAAAAAGCTTCAGGATGCTGCATTTGTTTGTTGATTAGTACAACACCATTGGTGTATTGCGTACCGTGACGCATGGCTTTGTTGTCAGGACCTGCTGGAATCTTAATCGGCTTCCATATGGCACCCGGCGCATTTTTGACTGTATCCTGAAGCGGCCAGCCGCTCATCCAATATGGTCCAGGAATCATACCGGCTGTTCCTGCGACTGTAGGTTCTGCCGTTTTATTTTCATCCCACAATGCTGCTTCCTGAGGAATATATCCCTTTTTGAGCCACTCGCTCAGCTTTTGCAAACCCGGCTTCATGCCAGGCTGCACGGAGCCATATTCCAAACTGCCATTTGTATCTTTGTTCCACTGCTGAGGTAGTGTGCCATATGCCCCGAAAATCCAGGACGGGTCACCCATCCAAGTGTTCATGGATGTTTTAAAACCGATACTGAGCGGAACCACTTTGTTCGGAGCCAGTCCGTCCGGATTTTTATTTTTAAAGGCATCCATCACTTTTTCCAGATCATCCATCGTCTCAGGAGCCTTCATACCCAGCTTATCCAACCAATCTTGTCGTACCCACAATACATAATCATGGTTATAGGCGAAATCAAGCACAGGAATACCCATTTTCTTACCATCTCGGCTATACTGATTCCATACATTCGTATCCTGATTCATCGCCTGCTTCCATGAATCCGAAGCGTACTTGTCAAACAACGGACCAGCCTCTGCAAACATACCGGAATCGATCATGTCCTGTGCCAGTTGCTCATTTTCCGTCCCCAGTACAACGACGTCCGGCATCTCCTGACCGGAGGACATAGCCAAACGCAGCTTCGTAGCAAATGCGCCATTCGTATCCGTGACGGACCAGAGTGATTTGATATTAATACCGAATTTCTCTTTAGCCCATTTGGTCGCAATGTTATTTTCGATAGATTCACCATTTTTAAATTTTAAGGCGGGATCTACACCCCATACCGTGGAAATTGTGACTTCTGGATTGTATTTTTCTTTGTATACGTTTTCAGTTTTAGCTGTGCCGTCCGCATTCCCATCATTTCCCGCACCTGAGCAGCCCACAAGGCCAACTCCTAATACCATAGTTGCGGCGAGCAACGACAACAGCTTTTTCTTCGAATGAACTCGCATATTGTTCCCCCTCTAGAAATCATTTTCTACTCTTTTATTATAGAAGGGCTTTTCTTCACAGCCTATGTCACAAAATAAATATTTCTGCACCTTTCCCAACTGATCTTTACTGATTTCGTCTTTACTGGTCCCATCTCTACTGATCTCGAAATTCGTGCGGAGTCATTCCGTAATGCTTTTTGAACATTTTACTGAAATATTGGGGATTCTGGTAGCCTAGTTCCGTCGTAATTTCGTATATTTTTTTGTTGGAATATTTGAGCAAATAAAGAGCCCGCTCCATTCTCATTCGGATAATATAGTCACCCAGACCTTCTCCGGTTTCAGCTTTATAAATTTTAGACAGATAGACTGGATGAAGATAAACCTGATCAGCAATCGTCTTAACAGACAGCTCCTGGCCTTTATCCTGGGAGATGAGCTCCTGAACCTGCTTGACCACATAACTTTTAGCGCTTTGTTCGCTTGCGGACCATTCAGATTTAAGTTTGTTCATCATGGAAAATATCCACTCTTTGAGGTGGGGGAACGAATGAACCATTTTCTGCGCATGTAACGGATCGAAGCCTACTTGATCCATCTGTGTAATGAAACGTCCTTGTTTGTGCGCTGTATACATAAAGGCGCTCGTCACCGAAATAAACAGCTCATATAAATGCTCGCGTGTATATCCCACCTCTTCCATTTTTCCAAATACACGGCTCACTTTCGCTTCAGCCTCGTCCCATTGCCTGGATTCGAGCAGATGAGTAAGCGTAGGGTGCATATAAAGCCCCTCTAGTGACTTAACTGAACTGTGTGGCTGTTCTGTCTGTTCTTCTATGAATAGCAGTGCATCCGTTCCCTCCTGATGATTCCAGTATAAAGATCTAATCGCTGTCTGATATAGCTTAGGCAGTTCCTCTGGAAACTTAAACCATCCGGTTAATGCAACGTAAATTTCCCCTTTCAAGTAATTGCTTACATTTTTTCGAAAGGCCTCAATCGCCGCACTCAAAAAACGATTCTGCTCATCCACACTCCGCTCAGGAAATGAATTCCAATTTCCTTCTATTAATACAATTAAGCAGTCATGCGGCGCTTTGCAATGCCAAACTTGAAAATCAGGTGCGAACACTTCTTCCGCAATATTTCCAATCGCATACTCAATTAAGGAGACTGAATGATAGTCCATATCAGAAAAATGCTTCCCTAGCTGAATAAGTAGCATACTGGCAGGATGTCCCGTGCGTAGCTTGATTTCGTACTCAGACATTTTGCTCTCTATTTTTGGTACAGACAAATCACGCCCGAGTAGCAGATCGTGCATCAAATGGGTCCGCAGCACACCAAAATCGTTCCTGCGGCTATATTGTAATTGGTGAACCTTATCAAATGCTTCCCATTCTTCCTTTAGCGAATCCATGGCGGCTGACACACATTTGATAAACTCTTCATCATCCACCGGTTTTAAAATATAATCAAAAGCCTTAAGCTGGAGCGCTTTTTTCGCATATTCAAAATCAGCATATCCTGTCAGTAACAAACATCTAATGTGCGGCCATCGCTCGTTTACTTCAACAATCAATTCCAGTCCTGTCATGCCGGGCATCCGAATATCGGTAACAAGAATTTCAATATCGTACGCTTCCAGCACATCCACTGCTGCTAATGCGGAAGCCGCTTGATGAACCCTCTCGATGCCTAGCGTCTCCCACGGAATGGTAGCTGCCAGACTTTCTGTTACATAACTCTCATCATCTACTAGTAATATCTGAACCATCTGGTCCCTCCGTTTTAACTATATTCGAATTTGGCGAAGGCTCTATTAAACCATTCGCATGCTCTTCTTCTGTTGAGATCGACCATTTTAAAACTGCACGCAATCCTCCCAATGGAGACAAAGAGAATTCCAGTCCGGCATCTTCCCCAAAATGTAATCGCATGCGGTGATGCACATTCCACAAACCGTATCCATGATCCTCTTCCACAGGCTTGTCAAGCGTTGATGTCAGGGCAGCTATAGCCTCTCTACTCAAACCGAGTCCGTTATCATCCACAATCAGGTACATATACGAGCCAACACGCTCAGTCAAAATATGAATTAGACCCTCCTCCGCTTGAGGCTCTATTCCGTGCAGCACCGCATTTTCCACCAGTGGCTGCACTATAAGTGGCGGAATCGGCAGACTGCTGGCCTGCAAAGAAACATGAACTAAGAACGTTAGCCTTGGCATACGCATCTGCTGTATCCTCAGATAATATTGAACAAACTCGACTTCTTCTGACAATGGAACCAAATCCCGCTCCTGTCTTGTCGTATACCGATAATACCTGGATAAATTATGAGCCATAGCCACGACCGCCTCATGATTGCGCAGCTTCGCCATACTTGTGATAAACGAAAAACAATTATAAAAAAAATGTGGATTGATTTGTGACTGGAGCTGCTTTAGTCGCGCTTCCTTGACATGTAGCTGCTCAACATACACCTTCTCAAACAGCTCCTGAATCTGTTCGACCATCTGATTGAATTGACTAGACAGGAAAGCAAACTCGTGACTCCCCCTTAGACTTAATCGAACAGCATAGTCTCCGTCCTTTAGTCTCCTAAATGCCCGCACAAGCTGAAGAATCGGCACTTGTACCTGTGAATGAAGCAAGTAAGCGCCAATCAGGCCTACCAGCAGCGAGCCAACAACCGTTATATAAAACAGTCGATTCGATGAGTAAATCGGAGACATCATATCAGACAAAGGCATGTAATCAATCAAATACCAACCCGTCGTTTGCGAAAGAACGGCATGAACCAGGTAGCTTTCTTCTCCAATCTTCACGGTCAGATTGTCAACTTCATGGAGTCCCATTTTTTCCAATTTAAAAATCAGCTGTCCAGACAGCTCTTCATTGGCAGTACGATTATAGATAACTCCTACGCCTTTTTTATAATAAAAAGGCTCCTTGCGTCCATCACCTTTGAAGCGGTCAAGCATATCCTGAATATTACTGCTGTCAAATTCAACCTTAATAATCGTGTTAGCGGTTTCTGGATTACCAAGTGAAGAAAACGGGGATAATGTATACAATGAAAATATAAATTGGTCTTTCCCATATGATCTTTTTTTGGATACCTGCCAGCCGTCTTTTATCAGCTGATTTAGTTTTTTCTGCTCATATAAACCTGCTCCATCCTCCGATACAACCCGTCCAAGCGAAGGAGAATAGATACTCAGTCCGGTTCTCCAATTAGAAGAGCTTTCCTGAAGCCCAAGCTTGGTTTGAATCCGTTTGACAAGGTTAATTCCATCCAGATTGAGAACTTTGTCCTTCAAAAAAATCGCTTGAAAACTGGCTACATCAGGATCATGAATCAGCAGATGCGGCCAGGAGGAAATCATTTCAATATTCGTATTCACCTGGTTTTGAAAAAAAGTCAGCTGATTATAATTAGATTGATTCAGCTCCTCACGTAATACACCTGTCGTTGTCTGATTAGAATAGACATACAGGATCAGCAGAGGTATAAGCAATACGATAACGATGGAGACGATTTTAGTATAAAAATTAAATTTAAACATGAGTTCTACACATCCTCTGCACAAGAAACAGGCATACTTAATTGGTATGCCTGAGCCCTGACCTTTGTTGCCGTCAGTACATACACTACATTATCAATGGTTGGCGGTGATAATATGTTTGATGCTAAGCAAATGGAATGGTTTAACCAACTATCCGCTGAAGACTTGGCCATTTTAGGTGCCGGCTTCAATACACTAGGTGATTTTTTTGATTTTCTGGCGTTGGTTAAGGCCAAACAGGAAACAGCGAAAGGAAATAAAAAGTAAATATACTAAACGGCAACTATTTCACAACAAATTTCACACGAGTTCCATCCTCATACTCATCCAATTGATGACTAACCCATGATCCTGCCCCACGATTATCCTTAGGGGCTATGTATTTGACATTTGCACCTTTGCCACCTTCTGAACACATAGCCATCGGCCATTCATCACGATCGTATCCCTTACGAGTGGGAACACCTGTAAGCGAATGCTTGCGATTTTGCTCGGCTCCTTCACGGTCAATTGTGCATACTGGTGATTTTCCCGCCTGAATGGCTTCCTTAATATGCTGCGCCGTTTCAGGGTAACGACCTGACGGGAATTGCAGCGTTACCTGAGCCGCCGAGGAAGGCGGGTTCTCTCCTGTCATTTTCGTAAGAAGATTGCCTCCTTCAAACCAGTACGCGCCCGCAGCTAGCAGCACTAAAACTATAAAACTTAGCAACTTTTTCTTCAATTTTCTCTCTTCCCTTCAAGCTATTCCAATAGATGCCTTCAACTAAGGTAATCCCCGGATTTTATTTTTTGTAACCCCTTACTAACTATAAAAAAAGGTTGAATATTGGACGACAAATAGTATAGAGAGGAGGTTGCACGAATGAACGATGAGATCAAACTGGCCGTGAGCCAAATGCAAGCCGTTGTAGTCCGGTTACTGAATGGAAGTACCGTAATTGGCTGGCCTAAGCTCCTATCTGACCAAGAAACTCAGCAATTCAAGCTCTATGATGACGAACACGTATATACGATTTCTGTTAATGACGTGGATACAGTCGCAAGAGTTATTGTATAAGATACAGGAAGCGACTTAATGAGACATCCAGCGGACAAGCCCAAACAAGGCACACCACAGAAGAAGACTAATCAGAATCCCCCAAAATAAACCTTTAAAAAGCTTCATACCATACTGACAACCTTTCCGACTGGGCTTTTCCCCATTATAACATGTCAGAAAGACAGCTGTCGCAGCTTGCTCTTGCATCATCTTCGTATCATATATTTTAAATTTTAAAATCACAATACAAAGGAAAATAATGAAATTTCCGAAAATTATGCCTGATCACCATTGAAAATGCAATCATGACATAATAAAAGTCACATTTTAATCAAAATTTAATGAAAGTTTTCCGAAAATGATGTATAATTATTGACATAACAAAACGCACGAGGTGATCATCATGGCATTATTAAACAGAGTTCATGAATTAAAATTGCAACTGCCTAACGAGCATCATAGCATTTCCCAATACGTGGAGCATGCATTGCATTCGATTGACAGTTTTGTGGAGCAACATCGTCAATTTATAGCCGCTCAGGCTCTATATGGTGAAAAGATCAATGGTACGGAAGAAAGACTGTTCCGAGACACAATTTCTGAGATTAAAGCCCAACTGGTAGCTACTTTGGAAAAGACAGTTGAAGACTTCGCACACAAAGGCGATAAGCATTGGAAAAATCATTATCAGGACGGCGTAGAATAAGCTGAAAATAACCCCCTGTCTTTGGACCGGGGGTTATTTTGTATAAGTGGATGTGGCAATGTACGTAGCTATTTTAACACTTTGGCAGATGTCGTTACCTTCTTACCGCCATAGACTACTTTAATACTGGAGCTTCCGCTTTCCAAGGCCTTCACCTGACCAGCTGTAACCTGTACGATCGACGGTTTGGAGGATGTCCATACCGCTGAGCTTGTCACATTGGTAGTAGCACCTGAATCATAAACTGCATTCACACTAAGCACTTGAGAGGAGCCTTTAGGCAGCTTCAGGTTTTTATTGCTCAATACCAGTTTGAGCAGCTTAGGTGTGACCTTGATCTCGATGTTAAACGACTTATCCTGATATGTGCCCGTAATCGTTGCGTTTCCAATTCCAACGGCTTTAATGGAAGAGCCTTTTACGATCGCTACGGAAGCATTCGATGTTGTCCATTTCACTTTACTGCTCAGGGTAACTTTTTTACCATCCGTATATATGCCGATGACTTTGATGGACTTACTTCCTTTCAAATTCATTTCGGCATTCGAAAAGCTTGGTGTCAATGTAGAAATGGCTCCTTCCACAATGACAGGTACTTTCACATATTTATTCATATACATAGCCTTGATTCCAGAGTTACCGCCATTCACCGCTTTTACTTTACCATTTGCTACTGTAACTGCGGCTGTTGTACCTACCCAGCTTACCTGATTGGTAATATCCAGTATTCCACCACCAGCCATGTGGGCTTTTACTGACGGAATACTTGCTTCTTGGCCTGCAACCAGTACATATTTTTTCTCAGAAGCCGTCAGCTTGAGCACTTTATATTGCACAGTCACTGGAATATCCAGTTTGAGCGCACCTACCGTTGCTGTCAATGTTGCACTGCCTGGGTTCACTGCAACCAGCTTACCATTTGCTATTTTAACTGCACTTTCACTGCTTAAGCTCCATTTTACATCGGATTGAACTGCTTTTTTTGCTCCATTGACCAAATAAGCAGATATACTCGGAAGAGAAGTTTTGCCTCCTGTTTCGAGAGTCAGACTGGCTTTGCTTGAAACCAGTTTTTCAACCGTCGGAAGTACATTAATCTTCAGAGTCTTGCTCAAACCATGATAGGACGCTGTAATCGTCGAATTGCCTGCATCCATCGGTGTGATTTTACCTTGCTCGACTGTGGCAACCAGCGGATTGGAGGAAGTCCATTCTGCCGTGTTGGTCACATCTGTTTTGCTGCCAGTCAGGTTGACATCAGTTGCACTAACCTGAATGGGGGAGCTACCTAAAAAGACCGATTTGGACCCAGTTGCACTCAATACCAATGCCTGGGAAGAAGAGCGCACATACACAATCGTTTGTGCTTTGAGTTCATCTTTGCTTGCTTTAATGTAAGTCACGCCTTTGGCAAGTGGACGAATAAGACCATCTTTAACGGTAGCAACAGCCGCATTCGAAGAAGTCCATTCGACACCGGATACATTTTCCGTCCCACCTCCAGTAAGAACACCTTGAGCAGTCAATTGCTTCGATTCTCCGCCAATCGTCAGATTCAGTGGACCCGTCGGATTTAATTGCAGCTTGCTGTAAGGCGATTTTACTGTAATCGTTGTACTTACCGTTTGCTGCTCATATGTAGCAACAATCTTAATCTGCCCTTTTGACACAGGAGTAATGAGTCCCTTATCTACCTTTAAAATACTTGAATCCCCAGAGATCCATTCTGCCTTTTGTGTAACATCTTCCTTGCCCTTTTCTGTCAATGACCACACTTTTAATTGAGCGGGGCTTCCACCCAGATTCAATGTAGTCGGATTTTGACTATCCCACTCTACCGTGGAGGTCTTGCTCTCCTCAGCCCGGATCAAACCTGCTGGCCATGCTGCAAATACAAACATCAGCAACGCAAGTAAGAAGGTACTCCGTTTGCTCATACGTTTCATACGTTTCATACGTTCCATTCGTTTCGCTCCCTTTGTTTCATTCTATAAAACAGGGTATTATTAACAATCCCATTATCTTTTATCGGTAAGCAGTTAACTAAATTGAACCCTTCATCAAAAAAAGGTGAATTATTACAGTTAAAGTTCTCCACGCAGTGACCTTACCACAAACAAATGCTCTTCCTTAGATAAGGTTTGTCCATCTTCAAGAATTACATCGTGTGCCGAGTGACTAACCAGCTTTACATTATAAGCAATCAGCTGATCCTCTCTCCAAATCGTCACCGCCGACTGAAAATGAATGGCATTATCAAACTGTAACGGAACGCTCATTACATAACCAGTAGCGTTCAGCTTCGCCGGATGGCGGCTTCTACGCTCACGCCCCGGAGGAAACATGGTAATATGCGTAATATTTTCAAAAGGAATAGCCAGCATTTTCGGGCCTAAAATAACACACTTTCGTATCTCATCCCATTTTTCAAGCGTGCCGCGCACCTTCTGGGTATGACCATTGTTGCCGTGATATAAAATGACCTGACGTCCCTTCCATTGACGCATGTCCTCACCTCCAGTGCTAGCGGCTATGAATCTCCCACCGAATCGGTTCCATTCCATGCTCCTGCAAAAATGCATTGGTACGCGAAAAAGGTTTGCTGCCAAAAAAACCTCTGTGAGCCGCCAATGGACTCGGATGAACGGATTTCAGCACCAAATGCTTGCTGGTATTCACGAAGCTTGCTTTTTTCTGAGCATGGCTCCCCCACAAAATAAACACTGCTGGCTGCTCGCGCTCATTAATCGCTTCAATGACAGCATCCGTGAAACGTTCCCAACCTATTCCCTGGTGAGATTGCGGTTGTCCTTCACGAACGGTTAACACGTTGTTCAGCAGCAGCACACCTTGCTCAGCCCAAGGAACGAGGTATCCCTGATTCGGAATGGGAGTACCGATATCATCGCGAAGCTCCTTGTATATATTTAATAGAGACGGTGGCGTTCGCACACCAGGTCTAACAGAAAAGCTTAAACCGTGAGCTTGTCCCTCTCCATGATATGGATCCTGTCCCAATATAACCGCTTTGGTCAGATGAAATGGCGTTAATTTGAGTGCGGAAAACAAGTCTTCTTTTGGAGGATATACCTTATGTAACTTGTACTCTCGGGCTAACGTATACCTTAAATCATTAAAGTATGGCTTTTCGACCTCTTCTCGTAGTACATCATCCCAGTCATTCCCAAACATACTCCTGTCTCCTCTCAATATGTAAATCAGTGAAAACGGTAAACTTTTTGATCCAAAAAAATAAGCTGAACTCCTCATCCGGAGCCAGCTTATTTATTCGTTACCTGTGTTATATGCCGAAGGACCAGGAAAATATCCTTACGGTAATCAGCTACCGCAGGTCTAAATTCGATTTCCTTATTATAACATTAACGATAATGATGTCAAGTAACTGAAAGCTTAATTCCCTCTGAAGAAAAGCTCTTTATTGCTGTATTTATTACGAGTTTGTATGAGTATTCAAGTATTCCAATGCATTATATAACATAACAGCAGCTTCGGCACGTGTAATCTCGCTTTTTGGATAAAACTTTTCATTTGCATCCAAGGTATTGACCTTGTAGACTAGCGAGCGTTGAATGCTACCTTGGTAAGAAGGCTCCAGTTCGCTGTCATCCGCAATATTCGCAGGTGCGATTTTAATCATCGGAAGAGCGCCTGCTTTTTCCATGCCCTGAATCAGCATATGGGTGAACTGTTCCTTAGTCAGAGCTTTGGCAGGATCAATATCCTTTGGAATAACCACACCATTATAGTGCGCGTTGATAAAAGCTTCGGCGTACCATGCATTATCCTTCACATGGGTAAACAGTCTACTGACCTGTGGCTCCTTGTTCAAATCAATGGCGGCCAAACTGAGCTGGAGTCCGCCGGAGATCAACTGAATGCCTTGGGCAACGGTCACTTTAGATGACGGGAGAAACTTCGTATCAGAGATACCTTTGAGTAGACCCTGATCTTTAAGGGATATAATTTTTTCTTTACCGCTTACGTTATTCAAATCCTTAAATTGGCGGTCTGCCGCAGACATTTGACCTCCAACGGAAAAGGACAAAATGGCTACAGTTGTAATGGCTGCAAATGCACCTTTTCTCATACTCATGTTAAATTCCACCTTGTAATTGAATTAGGCCGCTTGGCCATTAACAACTTCATTGACGTAGTATAAGCTGGAAAGGTTGCAGGCAGACGCTGTTGCTTCTTATGCTACATGTCTTCCTTAATATAATACCTTCTCCAGACTGCGTGCCAACTCATCATCGGGAAGGGGCTTGCGATGCGTATTCTCTAGGTAGATATATTTCTCTGTTTCTGGCATTAAATATTGTTTGGACCATAGGAACATATCCGGACTGTCTCCCTGAAGACGAAGAAATCTCCGCACAGTGTCCGCATGAGAAATAGTGTTATCCAGATTGGTTAACCAATCTGCCCGGTAGAAATGCTCCCATCTTCCAGTTCCTGCGAGCGATAAAGCTTCTTTACCCATTCGGTAGCTCCAAACGGCATGAGAAGCTTGTATAAATGCTCGTGGATAATCTTTTTCAAGGAACAGCCCATAAGCGCTACATAAGCTTGCCAGTCCACGTGAGCCACTTAGATGCAGTTCAATCTGCACAAATAGTTGATTATACAGCCTTCGACATTCATCTTCAGGTAACTGCTTCATTATTCGTAGACACCGCTCTCGCAGTTTAACCCAGTCCGGGATTGCCGACTCGGCTTTTTCCTTGAACCAGTGAACCTGTTCAGGAAAAGGCCTTTCTCCAGTAGCCCAGTACAGTCGTTCATCACTGCCCTCTTTGCCTTGAAGCCAATACCCCATAATTTGCCGAGCTGGATGGTGATAGAATTCCTCCCCTGCTCGATCATCCTTATGCGGGCCATAAACGATAGTACAATGGGAATAATCCCGGTATAATTGGGAAATCTCTTGAAGCTGACTACTGTACAGCCGCCCGATGAAATCAGAAAGCTGCTCTTCGGCATCTACGTTACTATTCGTCCATAAATTTGATACTAAATCCAGCGTATATACATGCGGCAAAATATTACCTGAATTGACCAGCAGGTACTCGTCCGCCCCTGAAGTAAACGCTGCTGTTAATTCCTCTACAATCAAGCTGGCTGAGGAGGGAAATTGGGTAAGATGGTTCGACGCTTGCAAGTCGTGGAAGGTCACATGGTAATATACTCCATTTTCGCCCCCATCCTGCGCCTCAGGCAATGCTGGTACACGATAATTAAGATTCCCATGGCGCCGAGATACCATTTTACCGTAACCATTGTCCGCCCATACTTTAATCACCCCTTCGGGTACTTCCATATGCCCCTGCTTGTATAACTCGGCAATCTCACCATACATCGCCATACAGCACACAGGATGCTCCACAAATTCACAGATCATATTGTACTGCTTGCGAACCACATACGAGATTAATTGTCCGCGTTTGTCCGGCGTATTAAAGGAAGGATCATCTTCCCAAAAAGGCTTGTCACCCTGCCCGCGAAAAGATAATACCCATACAATCTTTTCTTCCTTTTGCCGTTCAATCGCTTCCTGCCACAGCTGTTCAAACAACTCGGGATGCTCTCTGTAGCTAGCTTGTTTACCCGGAAAGGCGCGCAAAAACATCTCCGCCCCCAACGGTTCAGCATGATGATGTGTGATCCATAAACCCATGTCTGCTGCAAGCTTATGATGGATACCTGTGCGTGGTAAATCGGTTCCGGGAATCACCATATTTCCACCACAGCGCAGTAACGCTTCAAAAACGGGCTGCCACACCTGCTCCGTCGGTGGATAATCATCTTTCCAGCCAATCAAGCATACCTCATCATTGACAAACCATCCCCGATATCGGACCTTGGACGGTATACTGTCAACATTCTGGCTCGGTATTATTATGGTATCCCGCTTAGGCGGGAGGAGCTCCGCCCAGAACCAGAACGGCTCTACACCCAGAGCGAAACGGCTGTAATGAAGCAGTCCATAAATAATTCCTAATTCATCACGGCCAATAATATGGAGTACCGTTCCCTTGCTACCAGCAACAAAACGCAGACAATAGCCCTCTGGCCAATGCGGACAGCTATCTCCTTCCTGCGCATAACGGATAATGATCGAGGGCTCTACTTCTGTTTGCAATGGCTCGTTGCCAAACACTTGCTTATGATCTCGCGCAATCATGTTCCAAGCGTGGGCAATGGGCACACTTTCATCAGTTTGAAGATTGTATCCGCTTTCAGATGAAATAGTCAGAGGTTCACAGGCTTTCATTTATTGTCATCTCCTATTTTTTTCAACTATGAGGATTCTTCTTGTCTTTATTTTATAGGTTGTCAACATACATATAAAGCTGTACCAACGTAAATATAGCTTTTTTCCGGTAAATCATTTGAGAGTTGAAGCTTCATTTGAGAAAGAAAAAAGTAAGGAACAGGAGAGAAATAAGAAAGACTTAACTGCTACACTAAAAATGTTCCAAAAAACAGACTGCTCTTAAAGATTCAAGCGCAGCAAAAAGGAGACTTGATATGAAATTGAAAAAACGATTTGCCTCTTTGTTCCTGTTGGCATTGATGGCATTTATCCCGGTCCAGGCATATGCTTCTGGGGCCGTTCCAACCACTCCCTCTGGAATCCCGATTTCCGAAATCGAAAACAGAACAGATCAAATTATGAAAAAATATATAGGAACAGCGATTCCTGGTGCTGCGGTTTCCATAGTAAAGGACGGAAAAATTGTTTTTTCAAAAGGTTACGGATACGCAAACATCGAGAAACAAACACCCATGAGTACGGAAACAACCTATATGGAGGCCGGTTCCGTATCGAAATTGTTCACCTGGACGGCAGTAATGCAACTGGTTGAGCAAGGAAAGCTGGATTTGAATACGGACATCCGCACATACTTGCCTGACGGCTTTCTCAAGCCTTCTTTTGATAAGCCTATTACCCTAAAATCACTGATGAGCCACACGGCAGGTTTTGAGGAGCGCCTGGAAAAACTTTTGGTTCATGATCCTGCTGATCTTAGGCCTCTCAAGGAGCATGTCGCACCCGGAAACCAGCCTCAACAGATTTATGAGCCTGGAACAGTGATTGCTTATTCCAACTATGGGACCAACCTGGCCGGTTATATTATAGAACGTGTATCCGGAATGCCTTTTGAAACCTATATTCAGAAACATATATTTGAGCCTCTAGACATGAAACATTCTTACTTTACACAACGGTATGATCTTATTCCAGAGGTTATCGAACATAAAGCAACAGGCTACTCCAAAAAGGATGGAAACTGGGTTGCAAAGCCGAATGTTTTCTTTAATGATGTGCCGGCTGGTGCGTTAAACATTACTTCGGAGGACATGGCTCATTTTATGCTTGCTCATCTGAACATGGACCATTCCTTAAAATATTCGCTGTTCAACAAGAATGAAACCCTGCGAGAAATGCATGAGGCTTCGTATACCCACTATCCCGAGCTTCCGGGGAATGCCCATGGCTTTTGGGAACGGTTCGCGGGAGATTATCGTGTTATCGAGCACGGTGGAAATACAGATTCATTCTCCTCTCTGGTCTCTATCGTGCCGGATCAAAACTTTGGGATCAGTATTCTGACTAATGTGGAAAATGAAATGTCCGGGGCAAGAAGCGAACTCATTGACCTGTTTGTCGGGGGCTCCCACGCTACTCCGCAAGCGGACAGCACGTTGAAGCATAGCGCGGATGTGGAGGGAAAATACCGTTCTGCTCGCGCAGTATCATCTGGTATATTGAAGCTTATACCCGTATTATCCAATGCGGAAGAAGTGGTCACAGCCAACGGCAATGGCGGAATCACTCTGAGTATTCCATCCATGAATATTCATGTTGATTATGTAGAAACCAAACCCTATTTTTTTGAACGCGTGACTCCCGGGAGCACTCCTTATGATCACGCGGGCCTAAACATCAGCCGTCTTTTTTTCTTAACCAATGCCGATGGTAAAGTGACGCAGTTGTCATATGGAGTGATCGATGACCAATTGCCGATATCCTTCCTGCAAACATCCATCTTCAGTTATATTCTGGTCGGGGGATGCGGTATTTGGTTTGCGCTTGGGTCTATTTTCGGTATTATGGGATGGCTGCGGAAGCTCAAGGACGCAAGAAAGCAGAAGAGTGCTTCGCGGCTTCCCTTGCCTGACAGCGTAACCGTAATCCCCTTGCTGGGTCTGCTTGTGATCGTCAATCTCATTGCTTCAAGCATCCAATTGATAGGCGACCCCTATCAGCCTATGTCCAATTTCAATTTCAATATTATCCTTTTCTGGGTACTTGGGCTTGCCTTTGTACCGGCTGCCTATCTTGCTGTAAGAAAATGTAACGTTTCGGAGGCTACATTGTTAAGAAAGGTATACACCGCGACGCTGATTCTTTCGTTTTTAGCTATTTCGTTTTTCTTGTATTCCTATAATTTCTATTTTTTCGCATAGATCTACTTAATTTTATCCTTTTTATAGCATAGATAGCCTCCACGATATATTTCGAGTCGAAACATAGAAAAGGCCGTCAATAGACGGTCTTTTTTGTATTCTCTTCTCTATGAACACTCTTATTCATATTTCATAAACTACTAGTGTAGCAAATATGTCTACAGAAAGAGGGTTAATTCAAATGAAACCAAAGAAAAGTGGAAAAGGCGCAGCCCCTGTCCGTAGGACGAAGAATAGACCCACTACACAGCCTCTGGACTTGAAGAAAAAAAGAATTTCTCCTACCCAAGCAGTTGTTAGAAACGGTGGATTTGAAAATCAGGATTTAGCACCATGGATTGCAAACGTCAACAACATGACAGGCCAAATTTTTATTACCAATACTAATCCGCACAGCGGTAATCAAGCGGTCAGAATCTCGGCTAACCCGGGGCACAGTGTCTCACTTAGACAAACGATCTCAGATCTGCGTAGACAAAGAAGATACCGTGTGACCTTCTGGGTACGCAATCTAATCAAGCCTTTCGGTGGCCGGCTTCAGGTTAGTCTGGGGGAGCAAACCTACACGATTCAGCTTACTTCGCTACCTTCATCCCAATACGAGAGAGTCTCCCGCACTTTCTCAATCTCAGGAAATTCGGGAACTGTTTCCAGAGATTTAGTGTTCCGTGTTACAGCAGAGGATACCTTTGCCACAATACTTTTAGATGATGTATCGATATCCTTATTAAGAACATAAATTACTTGGTATTGTAGGCATTTAGTCGTAAGCTCTCGCAAGAGCGACTTGATGGCACGAATTGATACACCGTAAGCTTGCCAAAACAAAAACGCCTCCCCGTATGTTAACGGTGAGGCAGAAGGATAATTCCTTACTGCTCTTTTTGCCTTCTACTAAATACAAATTCGTTATCCGCCGACCACTAGGTTAGCGGGTAGTATCTTTTATCGTATGTGTTGTCCTACCTCGTGCCACTATCGTTTATCGTACACTGTAATCTAATTTTCAACACATTCTAGGAAAAGCGAGTTTATTATAAACCGTGATAATTATTCCGAAATTAAAAAAGGATACACAGTATACATTCTTAATGACTCTCTGGTTCTGAATAAGCTTGGACTACTTTTTTATGAGTAGTACCTTAGGTTTAAACTGTTCCATCCGTTCCCGCTCCTCACTATGAATTAACAGAACATGGTTATGAAGAAAAATTCGTGATAATATCTATGTCATAGTAAGTAGCTATGAATTAATCGTTTGGAGGGATAATTTTGACTAAAATTCATCAAAAGTTGACTGAATTAATTGGAAATACTCCTTTGCTAGCACTGTTGAACTACAGCCAAATCCAAAATATTGAGGCAAACGTGGTAGCTAAGTTGGAATATTTCAATCCGGCTGGTAGCGTTAAGGACCGCATTGGATATGCTATGATTAAAGACGCTGAGGAGAAAGGCTTAATCAATAAAGACTCCGTTATTATCGAACCAACGAGTGGAAATACTGGAATCGGACTTGCATTTGCAGCTGCGGCTCTTGGATATAAACTTATAATTACACTTCCTGAAACGTTTAGTATCGAACGTCGCAAGCTTTTGACTGCGTTCGGTGCTGAGCTTGTGTTAACACCGGGATCCGAGGGGATGAAAGGCGCTATCAAGCGTGCTGAACTATTGGCTGCCGAAACACCAAACTCTTTCATACCACAGCAGTTTAGCAATCCTGCCAATCCAGAAATCCACCGCATAACTACAGCTGTAGAAATCTGGCATGATACGGATGGCGGTGTAGATATTTTTATTGCGGGCGTAGGTACAGGTGGAACTATTTCGGGCGTTGGCCAGGGATTGAAGGAACGAAAACCTTCTGTAAAAGTGATAGCCGTCGAACCGTTCGATTCACCAGTGCTGTCTGGCGGTACTCCAGGTTCACATCAACTACAAGGACTCGGTGCTGGTTTCATTCCAAATAACTTTAATGAAGAATATGTGGATGAGGTTTTCAAAGTTAAAAACGAAGATGCATTTGAAACTGCACGCCTGCTTGCCAAAACAGAAGGGCTGCTTGTTGGTATTTCTTCTGGGGCTGCGGTTTATGCAGCAACACAAATTGCAAAGCTTTCAGAAAACAAAGGCAAGACGATCGTGGTCATATTACCTGATACAGGTGAGCGTTATTTGTCCACTCCGCTTTTCTCAGACGTAGAATAATAACAAAAGAGGCAGGAATCCAGCTTCCTCTTTTGTTAATTTTCCAAGTACACAAGCATGAGCGCATAGAATTGTTTCATTAACCTGAATTGATTTCTTTCTTCGCTAGCGGTCCATTTTTTTGCACAACAAATGGACCGTTAGCGAAGAAAAAGTTACCTTGGCCCAGCCCGATGTTGTTGTAGCTCATCAGGCTTTTTCTGTAAAAGTGAGCTTCTCCGTAGTAGTTTTGTACCACTCTGTAAGCCTCTTTCTTTAACTTGATGCGGGTGTAACGCATCATCATCAGGAAGTCTTCGATTGCGATATGAGAATTCTGTTTTTTAATATATCTGTGACCCATTTTTGATTAGGTTTGTCCGCCTTGAAATCCTGTTTTAACAGATTTTTCGCCACACGACCTTTCGTAGAGGAAGCATAGTTGCAGCGATGTTTCTGGCGAATTTGTGAGCGGATTCCCAAGACCTGCATGAGCCGGAGTACCTTTTTATGGTTCATCCAGACTCCATGATCGTGCTGCAAAAATAGTTGAATTTGGCGATAGCCGTAGACCCCGTTATACTGCTCATACACTTTCTTCACAAGTGCTTTCGCGTCCCGATCTCGATC
>NZ_JAAMNQ010000133.1:0-231 GCF_011066155.1 Paenibacillus sp. EKM206P
GCGGACGTGGCTCAGCGGTAGAGCATCGCCTTGCCAAGGCGAGGGTCGCGGGTTCGATTCCCGTCGTCCGCTCCATTTATTAGTCCCCTTAGCTCAGCTGGATAGAGCGTTTGACTACGAATCAAAAGGTCGGGAGTTCGAATCTCTCAGGGGACGCCATTAACTTCATAAGCCGGTGTGGCGGAATTGGCAGACGCGCGCGACTCAAAATCGTGAGGGAAACCGTGGAGG
>NZ_JAAMNQ010000134.1:0-226 GCF_011066155.1 Paenibacillus sp. EKM206P
GGCCTTCCCCGGCCACGTACATTTCGCCCGCTACGCCGATCGGCACAGGGCGGCGGTTTTCATCCAGGACGTACACCCTCAGCGTCGGGATCGGCTTGCCGATATTGCTCTTCGCCGCCTCCATTTCGACCCACGTGATTTCCTTATACGTCACGTGAACCGTCGTCTCGGTAATGCCGTACATATTGATCAGCTTCGTCTCCGGGTACTTCGTCTTGAAGCCCTT
>NZ_JAAMNQ010000135.1:0-224 GCF_011066155.1 Paenibacillus sp. EKM206P
AACACGCCCACCCACCATTCGGTGAGAGATCGCCTGCAGCACAATTTCATCGAAGATATCTTGAAAGATCGTGGTGTCTTTAAAGCGAGTACGACGATTCCAGCTAATCGTCGTATGGTCCGGAACTTTATCCGTTAAGCCCAACCTCAGAAACCAACGATAAGCTAGGTTCGTCTGAATTTCTCGCTCGAGTTGCCGTTCTGAGCGAATGCCATAGAAATAAC
>NZ_JAAMNQ010000136.1:0-224 GCF_011066155.1 Paenibacillus sp. EKM206P
TGGCTCGGGACGGAATCGAACCGCCGACACGAGGATTTTCAGTCCTCTGCTCTACCGACTGAGCTACCGAGCCATATCCATTAACAAAAAAATAAAGTGCGGAGGGATACCCCTTCCCACTTTAGTACGGTAAAACTATTGAATTGAAAAATGGCGGAACTGACGGGATTCGAACCCGCGATCTCCTGCGTGACAGGCAGGCATGTTAGGCCTCTACACCACAG
>NZ_JAAMNQ010000137.1:0-221 GCF_011066155.1 Paenibacillus sp. EKM206P
GGGCCATAGCTCAGCTGGGAGAGCGCCTGCCTTGCACGCAGGAGGTCAGCGGTTCGATCCCGCTTGGCTCCACCAATTACAATTTCATCATAAACTGTATGAGAATCGTTAACTCCTTGGAGATTGATTGATAATCAAACAGCCTTGCACCTTGAAAACTGGATACCGAAACGAAATTGCGTTTTAGAATATTCCTTTAAGCTGATCTTGTGTAAACAAGT
>NZ_JAAMNQ010000138.1:0-220 GCF_011066155.1 Paenibacillus sp. EKM206P
AGGTTCTTGTCGTTGAACAGGAGGCGCACGACGTTCTTATGCTCGATCAGCGTTCCTTTCGGTCTGCCGGTCGTTCCTGACGTGTAGATGACATATGCCAGGTTGCCCGGCCCGGAAATTGGCTCCAGGTTCGAAGCGTCCAACGCACCTTCGGAGTCCGCCCCTCTGTCGCCCCAAACGAAATCGTCCAATTCGAGGCGCGTTCCTGCGAAGTCGGTCT
>NZ_JAAMNQ010000139.1:0-220 GCF_011066155.1 Paenibacillus sp. EKM206P
TGGTGGAGCCAAGGGGGATCGAACCCCTGACCTCCTGCGTGCAAGGCAGGCGCTCTCCCAGCTGAGCTATAGCCCCATCTAAAAAATCATTTTTGTATGTATAATCAATAGCCTGATAGGCGAAAAAAAATCCCCATTATGGGGTTGCTTGGCGACGTCCTACTCTCCCAGGACCCTGCGGTCCAAGTACCATCGGCGCTGGAGGGCTTAACGGTCGTGT
>NZ_JAAMNQ010000140.1:0-219 GCF_011066155.1 Paenibacillus sp. EKM206P
TGGTGGAGGCTGAGGGGCTCGAACCCCCGACCCTCTGCTTGTAAGGCAGATGCTCTCCCAGCTGAGCTAAGCCTCCACACCGAAACACTTTTCATATTATACCATAATAAAATTTTTATTGCAAGTTTTTTTTATGATATTTTTATGACCCGTAGGGGATTCGAACCCCTGTTACCTCCGTGAAAGGGAGGTGTCTTAACCCCTTGACCAACGGGCCAT
>NZ_JAAMNQ010000141.1:0-218 GCF_011066155.1 Paenibacillus sp. EKM206P
GGAAATCTGGATACAGGAGATGAAGCACACAAATATATAACCATTGAGAAAGCTGCGAAAGACTATCCTATTAGCAAGCTGTGTACGCTTTTCAAAGTCTCCAGAAGTGGATATTACGCCTTCTTAAAGCGTAGAGGAGCAGATCGAGATCGGGACGCGAAAGCACTTGTGAAGAAAGTGTATGAGCAGTATAACGGGGTCTACGGCTATCGCCAAAT
>NZ_JAAMNQ010000142.1:0-218 GCF_011066155.1 Paenibacillus sp. EKM206P
GCCGACCGCATCCGCTTTATGCTGGAGGACTCGGGCGCGAAGCTGGTGCTGACGCAATCGCATCTGGCGGAGCAAGCCTCACTGAGTTTCGACGGCCAGGTGCTGGTGCTGGATCGTCAGGAGCAGGATGGCCAAGACATTTACCACAAAGACGGTTCGAATTTGGAGCCACTGGCCGGGCCGCATCATGTAGCCTATGTCATCTATACCTCCGGCTC
>NZ_JAAMNQ010000015.1:0-124233 GCF_011066155.1 Paenibacillus sp. EKM206P
GAACACGACCGTTAAGCCCTCCAGCGCCGATGGTACTTGGACCGCAGGGTCCTGGGAGAGTAGGACGTCGCCAAGCAACAAGTAAAGAGGACCATGATCTCAATGAGATCATGGTCCTCTTTGGTATATTAGGGTACAAACCACTTGTATAATTGCTTCTATGCTGCGCATTCAAAGAAGAGATACGCTCTTGTGAATAGCTATTACTCTTAAAAACGCTTATTTTTAAAGGTTGTCCTCCGTAGGAGTACAGTTGTTTGTACAGGGAAATACTAAAGGTTAGGGCTATTGTTGAAGGCTTGACACCCCTATACCGCTTTGCTAAGATTGCAATAATATCCATAAACGCTTATATATCAAGGCTTTAAAGGCATACTCCCCACAAGTTCCCCACAAGTTAGTTTATAGAGCTCAGCAGCCTATCCAGCTTCTCCATATTTGTTATTCTGCGCCCCTTAGTTACATGCTCATAGATTTTAGTAGTGATTTTGTCATTCGTATGTCCAAGTTGATGCTGTATGGAAGACAAATCAATACCAGCTTCAGCGCTTAAACTTGTATAGGTGTGGCGTAAATTATGTGGTGATAAATCAGAGGGAAGATCATGATCCTCTAGGCTCTTTAAAACTTCTGTCATGTATCTTGCTATTTCAAGAGGCGACAAGGGATACCCAGGTTTCCTTTTTGCATTTGCAAAGATGAAGTGTCTGCCTTTATAGTATGTCTCCGACATCAGCATTAGTTTTTTCTTTTCGACTGCCTGTTCTTTCAGTAGATCGGTAACTATATCTGTAACACCGACTGTTCTAGCACGTCCGTTTTTAGGTGTGTTCAGTGCATAATTTTCGATTCCCTCTTGAACATAGAGTGTTTTAGTTATTCGGATACTTTTATTGATTTCATCGATGCTCCCTATGTCTAAAGCACATAGTTCCCCTATTCTTAATCCTGAATAGGCTAAAACATGTAAGGCCCGAGCACATTGTCTTGCAATCAGCACTTCTTTTTCCGTCTCTCTGTTATCTGCAATTTCATAGGCACGGTTTATAAAGAGATTAAGCTGTTCTTTTTCAAGATACTCTTCCTGCTCGTCCATTTTTTCCAACTCTTCAAAAGTAGGTGCAAAGGATGGGAGTTCTATATTTTTAGTTATATCAATTTTTATAAATTCAAACGGGGGGTTAGCTGCTTTCTTAAAAACCATCCCCATTGTGCTGTGTCTGCCTAGAATAGTATTTTTACTTTTTCCATCTTTTTTAAGCTGGTACAAGTATTTTTGATATTGTAGAGCAGTTATATCTTTTAACCGGAAGCCACCAAAAAAACTTTTTAGCTGTTTAATTCGATTTTTGTGAGTAGCAATACTATTCTTTTTGTCGCATCGTTCCTCATACATTTCCATCCACTGGTCTGCCCAATCACTAAATGTCATGTTTTTTTCATCAATAAAAGTACCTTGAATTTGCTGGGCTTTTATAAGAATCCCTGCTTCTTCTGCTTCTCTAGGTGTTCTATAAGAGGGTGTTTCTTTTTGTCTTCTTTTTGATTTACCGTTTACAACTACATAAACATCATATCTATAGGTGTATCTCCCGTCCTGCTCTCTCACGTTTTTAGGAAGTTTTCGTTTTCTCGGTTCTTTACGTCTGACCATAGGTTACCCCTCCTTATCTAAAGATAGTATGTAGTTAGTTTTTTCGAGCCATGAGTTTTAGAAACAGTTCCACTTCTTCTTCATCCATACCTATTATCTGTTCTATAGCTTTTCGTTTGTTTTCCGATAGATCACTAAAGAAACCCTTGATACTTTCTTCTATGCTTTTCGGTGGTGATTGGAATAGCAATTCATCAACATTTATATCCAAAACTTCAGAAATCATTTGTATTTTACCCATACGAGGTTCATTCTTTCCGCTTTCCCAAAAGCTCACCATAGTATCGGAAACGCCCAGTCTCTCCGCTAATTCTCCTTTTGTCATGCCCTTTGCTTCTCTAAACCTCGTCAAATTTTCCTTGAAATAGATCTCCTTCAACTTAGACCGCCCCTTCACTCGTTATCAGTTAAAGAATATCACGGTTAATTCATTTTTGCTATAAAAACATTCAAATATACTTTGTTTCTGTCAAAAATGAGTTGACAATCAAAGTTAAACTTTGGTAATCTTTAATCAAGCGAGGGGAGGGGTAATGCATGAACCCTAATGCAGAAAGCACAGTACAGATGAAAACACTTCGTGAATGGCGTGCTTACAAGAAACTCAGCAAGCGAAAAGTTGCGGAAGTGTTGGGGGTGTCTGAATCCACTTACGTTAGGATGGAAGAAACACCTTATAAGTTATCTATAAAAACCGCAATGGCTTTGTCAGAGTTTTACCAATGCGATTTACGGGAGATAAATTTTTTTGAGTAAAATCCGAAGTTTAACTTTGATTCGAGGAAGGGGGTGAAGTTTTGTATGGGGTCTTTATTGGGTTTGACTTTAGAACAATTGCCACCCGTGTTGTCTCTGAGACAAGCAGCGCAGTATCTAGGACTAGCTGAAATTACGCTAAAAAGACGTATTTATGACAAGAAAATTAGAGCTTATAAAGATGGTTGGCGCTGGAAAATAAGACGTGAATGGATTTTGGAGTATGAAACAAATCTACTTTCTGAATGCATGGCCTAATGATATTCATCCAACATGTCTGGATGTGAGAAGCAAACGTGTTGGACGAATATCGAAAACATGACGAACTGAAGACCAAAAATATAAGAAATGAGGGAATGGAATGAACCTCGCACAGCAACGTATTGATGAACTCACAGCTATGCATAATCGGTTAACAGTGATTCAACCAGAGGACGGAACGTGGGATTGGTTTTTAAAAAAAGAAATTACGGACATGCAACAAAATAGAAATGCCCGCCGGCCAGGGCGGACACTCACTTTGAGAACTCGCTTAAAGTCTCTTGTGCTGCATATTTTATCTACTTCTATGGCAGAAAGCAAGGGTGAACGCGTATGACACAGCAATTTAAGGAGCGTATCATTCAAAACTTTTTGGACACAAAGGTCGCGACCAAAACGAACACGGATGCGATTAAAGCTTTTCTGCAAGCGGGCGGTTCAGTAGAATCACCTGAATTTCAGGAGCTACAACGGGAACGGGAAGAAGCCTACTTTCAATGGAATAACGCTCTATTGAGCCTCAGGGTTCTGCCAGAGGATGAACGGCTTCAAGTCTTCGGAAAGATGCCTCCAGTAATTTAAGACAGGTGGAAATTGACAGGCCATGTCGGCCTTGTCTTCCGGCGTCGGACGGTAACATAACCTACTCCCGTTCGGCATCGGAAGATGCGGCTGACGCATCCAAGGTGGTGGCAGAAAAGGGAACGCAACGCCTGTGAGTCTAGAAGTAGGGTGTAAATCCCGGCGTTTAAGTTGCCGGCATTAGTCGGTTATAAAATCCAATGCGGCTTTGCGGTGAAGTCTGGTCTGAGACTGGCGATCAACGAAAAACTAAGTGCAAACCGTAGCGAGGTGCAAATCCTTGCCCGCCTTGCAATACATACGGAAGGAGGCACGAACCTTGGAAATTAGTGAAAGGCTTAATGATGTACTGTCCAATCTTGATGATCTTCGGGATGGAATTGACGACAGTCTCACGACTACAACTAATATTCTGAACAATTTAAAAGAATTTTCTGAGACTGGATTGAATGCACTCATTGAGAACATCGAAAAAATCCGTGACGACGTTCATGATCTGGAAATTGAAAATTTGAAATTGAAGGATGATGCCTTGTGCAAGTGATTCAATCCATAACCATTGCCACAATTCCAACTTTTGTTTTCGCGGTTGGCGGTGAACACAATGACCGCGAGATCATTGAAATCAAACAAGTGGGCGCTGTATATGAGGACCATGTTCATTCAGAGTTCTTTGTTCTGGATGGAGAGGGTGAGCTGATTGTCAGCATCGAGAATGCACCTGTAATCGTCGAATATCGGCAGATCGTGGAGCATGATGAAAATGAAAAATGACCCGTCGCACCGGGTCACCTTTGAACATTGAAAACTAAATATTTGCTTGCCCTCATCTTAGCATGGTGAGGGCTTCCAAACAAGGAGGATGTTATGGGAAAACCATCTACTGCTATTTCGGTTGATCTTACTGACGAATCTGTTGAAGCTTCTGTCCGTCCTGCTCTGCATTACACACCTGCCGTTCTATCCGTTTCTGGGAAATTCGGCAGTGTGGAGTTATTAGCGGATGATGAGCAGCTCGCACTTATTGGCGATGCCATTAACCAACATTTAAGAGCAAAGGAGCAAAGCGCATGAAACAGATTATCCTTCATTCTCTAATCCTCAGGAACTTTAAAGGGGTACGGGACTTTGTGCTGGAGGCGGCTGGCGATAGCGTGTCCGTGTATGGCGATAACGCCACGGGTAAGACAACGCTGTTTGATGCTTTTGTCTGGCTGTTGTTCGATAAGGACAGCAACAACCGGAAGGGATTTGAGATCAAGGAGTTGGACGAAGCTGGTCAAGTGGTGCAACACGGACTGGATCATACGGTCGAGGCGGTAATGGTTGTAGACGGTCGCCGTCGGACGTTCAAGAAGGTTTATGCCGAGAAGTGGACCAAGAAGCGAGGCTCTGCCACGGCTGAATTCACAGGTCATAACACGAGCTATTTTGTTGATGACGTGCCGAAGAAGCTAAACGAGTACAAGGCTGAGGTAGACGGACTGATCACCGAGGACATTTTCAAGCTGTTGACCAACCCTTCATATTTCAATGAGCAATTGAAGACTGATGCCCGCCGCAAAGTGCTGCTGGATGTATGCGGCAACCTTACGGACGCGGAGGTCATTGCCACCAATAAGGAGCTGGCCCCGTTGGCTGACATCTTGGGTGATCGTTCAATAGCTGACCATAAAAAGGTTGTTGAAGCACAGCGGCGCGAGATAAACAAGGAACTGGAGAAAATTCCGGTCCGGATTGATGAAGCACGTCGCAGTATGCCGGATGTGTCCGACCTGGACGTCGAACTGCTTACCGAGGACATCGACACCTTGCGTAACAGAGTGGACACCAAGACAGCCGAGCTCAACCGGATTCAGTCCGGTGGTGAGGTGTCCGTCAAGGAGATCCGCTTGCGCGAGATTAATGCCGAGCTGTTGGATATTAAGCACCGAATCCAATCGGATGGTTTGCAAGCGGTAAACGATCAGCGTGAACAGGTCATGAAACTTCGTGGCGAAGCGTCCAACCTACAGGCCCGGTTATCTGCTGGCCAGCGTGAGGTTGAGCAGTACAAGCAGCAGATTACACGGGCCGAAAGCCAGACGGAACGCTTAAAGGAAGAATGGAACGCTGCAAACGGACTGGAGTTCCCTGTCCACGAGCATCAGCACGACAAGGACTGTCCAACATGTGGACAAGCCCTTCCGGCTGATCAGGTTCAGGCTGTTCAAGACAAGGCGTTGGCTGATTTTAATCTTTCCAAGTCCCAGCGACTTGAGCGGATTTCCGAAGAAGGCAAGGCTGCCGCAGCAGAAGTCAGAAACCTCAAGCATTCGATGTTTGATCTGGAAACAAGTTTAGCTGGTCTGGAGAAACAGTTGAATGCGAAACGAACTGAAGTTGCCCTTGCTGAAACCTCATTGAACAACTTGCAGGCGGGGGTCGCTGATCCAGCCGACGATGCCGAATACCAAGCCAAGCAACAAGAAGCGGCGAACATTCGGTCTGAGATCGAGAAGCTTCGTTCTTCCAGTGAGGACGCTGTTACCTCTGTACAGTCTGAAATCCGTGTCCTTCGGGCTCAAATTGCTGACCTGGAAGCCGACAAGGCCAAGATCGACCAAGCCAAAGCCACAGAGCAACGCATAGTCGAACTGAAAGCGCAGGAGCGGAAGTTGGCTGTCGAATATGAGCGCTTGGAGCATGAGTTGTTCCTGACCGAGGAATTTACACGGTCTAAGGTGTCCCTTTTGGAATCAAAGATCAACAGCAAATTCAAATATGCACGGTTCCGATTGTTTAAACAGCAACTTAACGGAGGGCTGGAAGATGTATGCGACACGCTATACGACGGTGTGCCATATGATGGAGGCCTTAACAATGCAGCCCAGTTCAATGTGGGCTTGGACATCATTAATACGCTTGGTGAGCACTACGGATTCAGCGCCCCGATCTTCGTGGATAACGCAGAAGCTGTTACGCAACTAATCGATACTGACGCCCAATTGATTCGTTTGGTTGTTCCGCCAGCATTCAGCAGTTTGCCAGAAGAGGCGCAAGAAGAACTTATCAAACAACACGGCAGTTACGAAGAAGCACAAGCTAGTTGGAGAGACAGAAACAAGCGGCTCCGTTTGGAGCGTAACAACATGCAGGAGGCGATTTAATTGACAACACAGAATCAACAAGCTCCCCAAACAGGGGAGCAAGCTGTTGCTAAACAAGAAGCATCACAATCACAACGCTTCATGGAAAAGGTTGTTTCCGAATTTGGTTCCAGCGTGGGTGAAGTAGCCTTAACAAATTTCCAAAAGCGGCTTGCGCAGAATTACTTTATCGCTTTGGATGCTGTACTCAAGACAACCGAGGAAAAACGTCTCAAAAAAACTGAGAAGTATCGTGATGCTCTTGCTGTAACGTGGAGCAATGTGAATCTGGACAAGCTTGCCCGGGATGTTGTTGCTTATGCGCGAATCGGCTTTGACCCGGCGCAGCCCAACCATATCAACTTAATACCGTTCAAAAACAACAACACAAATAAATACGATATTGGATTCATTGAGGGATACCGTGGTCTCGAACTCAAGTCAGTGAAGTACGGTTTGGATGTTCCTGATCATGTGACGGTCGAACTGGTTTACTCCAATGATTTCTTCATGCCTATAAAGAAAGATGCCAATCACCCGCATGAAAGCTATGAGTTCGAAATCAAAAATCCATTTGATCGTGGAAATATTCTAGGGGGATTTTACTTTCATTCGTACACAAAGACTCCTGAAAAAAACAAACTTGTCATGATGACAATCAAGGACATAGAGAAGCGGAAGCCAGAAAAGGCTTCTCCTGAGTTTTGGGGTGGTGAAAAGGACAAATGGGAGAACAACCAGAAGGTCGGGAAGGAAAAAGTTGATGGTTGGTATGAAAAGATGTGCTGGAAAACCGTCTATCGCGCTGCACACAGTGATATTACTATCGACAGCCAGAAGATCGACGATGATTACTTGCGTCTTAAGCAACTGGAGAGTGACTTTGCTGAAGCTGAGGTATCCGAGGAGATTAGAGCTAATGCCAATCGTGACATCATTGACGTAACCCCTACATCAGCCAGCTACGTCAATGAGGAGCCGCCAAAGCAAGGTGATCCAGCACCTGAGTCAACTCAACAACAGCGTTCGATGGACTTCGGTGATGGAGGTACGGGCGGCGATGGCCCTGAGTCCTGGTGATTGAGATTACTTCTTTTGGCTCCAGCAGTGCAGGCAATGCCTACCGGATAACGGACGGTCATACGCCTCTGCTGCTGGAGGCGGGCCTTAAATATAAGGAACTTCAACGCGCATTGTCGTTTCGTGTGTCGGAGCTGGCTGGTTGCCTTATCTCACATGAACATGGCGACCACAGCATGGCGGCAAAGGATTTAGTCCGTGCAGGGGTGGATATTTACACCAGCCAAGGCACAGCGGACGCACTCAAGCTCACAGGCCATCATATCCGGCCTGTTTCAGCGTTACAGCAGTTCACAGTTGGCACGTGGACGATTCTACCGTTTGACGTACAGCACGATGCTGCGGAGCCATTGGGATTCCTTCTTGCTAATACAGCAGGGGACAAGCTTTTGTTTGCCACAGACACCTATTACATCAAGCATCGTTTCGTTGGTCTGACTCACATCATGATCGAGTGCAATTATTCTATTAAAACCCTTAATCAAAATATTGCCGCAGGCCATGTGCCGGAGGTTCTCAAAAGCCGCTTGTTGCGGTCGCACTTTAGCCTGGAGAATGTGAAGGATTTTCTTCGGGCGAACGATATGCGGCGTGTACAGGAAATTCATTTGCTGCATCTGTCAGACAACAACTCAGACGAAGCGTTATTTAAACGCGAGATCATGGCACTGACAGGCAAACAGGTTTTCGTTGCAGGAAGGTGATCGTATGGACGATCTTACAGGCAAACCGTTGTTACGCAGCATGGTAGGCCCTCGCATTTGGAAGTTGTTTGACACTGATCCGCAGGCTTTTAAACGGGAAGTCGTTGCTTACTTTGCACGAGGGTATCCCGGCTGGACGGTGGTCAAGGTCGTGGAGCCTATCATCTATCTGCGTGACGATAGGAACCCTAAAAAATAGTAGGAGGACGCTGTATGGCACAGCTTAAAGAGATTTCTGTTGGTTTTACATTTACAAAAAACCTTGGCAATTACCAGTCGTTACGGGTTGATGCAGGTTTAGTCGTGTCTTTGGCTCCAGGAGACAATCCGCAAACTGTTTATGCAGAAGCTTGGCAGACAGCCAAACAGCAGGTCAAGCAAGGGATTGATGCTGTAAAGGGTGAGGTATTTTGAACAATCCGATTCAGCTTGATCTATTCGCTACGGACGATCCAGAACCTCTAAACGGCATGTACTACGAGAAGAAAACAAATAAGTTTGTCTCTTACGTTAAAGGGCGGCGGCATTTTGAAGTTACTCCGGGTCGCTGCTTGGGCGATGAAGCCTGGAAAGAAAAAACGATGAAGGAGCGCGCTATATGAGTACCGTTGAATTTGATGTGAAGGCCAAAAAGAAGGAACTGTTGGATGTGTTTTGTCGTGAGTTCGATAAAGCGCAGAACGAAGGTCGTGAGTCAATGGGAACATTCATTGAAAGCATGGCTTACTTACTCGGGAGTCATATCCCTGTGGCAGCAAATGAAGTCGACTGCGGCCTCATGCTTATGGGAGTAGTCAACTCAGTGACGGACGGAATGCAGGATAGTATGCAGGCTTTGGGTTCCAGAGGGACTCTAACTAAAATCATAAAAACGCACTAATGGCTGATACGGCTGCGGGAGGGGGAGACGCAATGACCGAGACAGCCAGACCAACCCTTTCCGGGCTTGTGGAGCAATTCGTAACCATTGGTGGCCCGGAGGAGTTTGGCCCAGTATGCTTTACAATCATGGTCGCACTGTGGCGCAAAAGCGAGAAATTAAGCTGGCGGAGATCGTTCAAGATGACTAACACCGAGCTGATGCTTCACACCGGAATAAAGAGTCGAGATACGCTAAATACGCACAGAGACAAGTTAGTCGAAGCAGGAATGATTGGGTACATTCAACCGCCCCGAGGAAGTTCAAAAGGAGACTATTCAGTCCCTTTCGATTTGTTGGCTGTCGGTGAAGCTGTCGAAAATTCAGACCACTTTACCGACAATGACGACGGAGTAGCCTCCAAAGTTGTCGAAAATTTCGACTACTCAGGCAAAGCTGTCGGAAAATTCGACTACTTTTCCGACACTGTATTAAAAGATCTTTCTTCTTCTGCTTCTTCTACTTCTGCTGCTGAATCGACATACGAATCGTTTTACGCTGCTCACGAAAGAGTTTTTGGCTTTTCATGCAATCCACACCAAAGCGATGTGCTGAGCAAATACATCGACGAGGATGGCATGGAGGAAGCTGTTGTTATACGAGCACTTGAACGTGCAGCTCTTGTTGCGACGGGACCTAGCTTCCCGCTTATAACCCGGATTTTGAACGACTATCTTGCTGGGAGGGCACTTACACTGGACGCAGCAAAAGCCTTTGACGCCGCCTTTGATGCCAGAAAATCAGGTCAAACAGCTACCGGGCCGCCAGTACGACCACAGCAGACAAGGCAGCGACAGAAGACTAATGACTTGCAACAACGGCTGAAGGAGGAGGAGGCACGTGAACAGAGCGGACGTAATGCGTCTGTTTATCGTCATTAGCGAAAGCTATCCTGCTTTTGACATTAGCCCCGAAAATGAGGAGCGCCACTTAAAATATTTGCGCGATATACCGTTCGAGGTGGCTATTCAAAACGTCGAACAGCACATCATGACCAACAAATTTTACCCGACCATTGCGGAAATCCGCGGTCGGTTGGGCGAACAGATAGAGCGTGATCGGTTGCGAGCTGAAACGGCGGGATACTTCGCTGAGCGAGAAGCTGCACGAGAAAGGGCATGCCCTCCACCGCCGGGCTGGAAGGAGGCTATTCTTGAACGTCTTAGAAAATCTTGAATTGCCGTACAACTTGGAGACCGAACAGGCAGTGCTTGGGGCCATGCTGATTGATGCTGATTCGGTCGAGATCGCAACCAGCAAGCTTAAATCTGATGCCTTTTTTGATGCAGGAAATCGACTAATTTACCAAACGCTTGCGGATTTGCATGAGGCACAGGAGCCGATAGACCTTGTAACTGTGACAACCCAGTTGCAAAACAATGGGCAACTTACAGACGTGGGTGGCGTGAGCTACCTTTCACAACTAGCACATGGTGTCCCTACCACAGCAAACACCGGGCACTACGTCGCCCAATTGGAAGATGCGGCTATTCGACGGGAATTTATCCGGACAAGCATGTTACAGATTCAGCAGGCAGCGGCTGGCAAAGAGGTTCCGCAGCTCCTTGCGAGTATGCAAAATACAGCGAACAAATTGTCTGATCGTGCAGCACCTGAACAGGACTTCAAACGGGTTAGAGACGTGCTGGTTGAGGTGGTAGAGTCTTCGGAAATACGATTCGACAATTTCAAGAATGGAACCGTAACCGGTTTGCAAACAGGCTTTACGGATTTGGATAGCATTACAGCGGGTCTGCAAAACAGTGATCTAATCATAGTCGCAGCTCGTCCATCCGTCGGTAAAACGGCGTTTGCTCTTAACGTTGCACAAAATGTAGCTGTCAGAACACCTGACCCAGTTGCAGTGTTCAGTTTGGAAATGTCGGCAGCTCAGCTCGTTCAACGGATGGTCTGCGCAGAGGGAAATCTTGACGCAAGTAAGATGCGTATGGGCGACTTTGCCGAGGAAGACTGGGGCAAGATTGCTGCTGCTACTGGTGTACTTGGTGCGACCAACATCATGATTGACGACACGCCAGGCATAACGGTACATGAGATTCGAGCCAAGTGTCGCCGTTTGAAAAAGCAGGAGGGGCTTGGATTGGTTGTGATTGACTACCTTCAGCTCATTCAGGGTCGTGGGAAGTCTAGCGAGAATCGGCAACAGGAGGTATCTGAAATATCACGGACCTTGAAGCAGTTAGCTCGCGAGTTGGATGTTCCTGTTATTGCCCTGTCCCAGCTCAGCCGGGCGGTGGAGCAGCGGCAGGACAAGCGTCCGATGATGAGTGACCTGCGGGAATCTGGCTCCATTGAGCAAGATGCGGATATCGTTGCGTTTCTGTACCGGGATGATTACTACAACCAGGACACCGAGAAGAAGAACATCATCGAAATCATCATCGGTAAACAGCGGAACGGTCCGGTCGGAACGGTTGAATTGGTGTTCTTGAAGCAATACAACAAATTTGCCAATTACGAGCGAACACATTCGGAATATCAACCGGCTGCACAGCCGCCTAAAAATACAGACAAGCGCCGCTGGGCGCATTGAGGGAGGAACGGACATGGGTAACGAGCGGTTCTTCGGGTATTGCTTTCCGATAGCTGGTGAATGGCACACGCCGCCAGTAACGCTATCTTCAGCAGAAGAAGTATACCGTTATACGCAGCTACACGGGAAAACTGGGATGTTTCAGGAAGTGCGGGTTACAGACTCAGGCGATCATGTTGTTGTCCAAATGATAGACGGTAAATATGTATGGCCAGAAGAGTGGAAGCAGCTCAACAAGGAGGATTCAGAGCATGGGGAAACCAACACGGCCAGCGCGACCAACGCGTAAGCAGAAAGAAGAAATGCAAGCATGGAAGCTCAAGCCTAGTTCGTGGCTTGTGGTGCTTGATACGGATTTGGAAATGGTGCTAATCAGTAAGTCCGGTCTTAAAAAGCGGGTCATCCGGCGGGGTGCTTGATGGGGAGTCCATGGAGCCGTTGGAGTGTTTTTGAGTACATGAAGCACCGCTATTTACGGACTGGACAAGTTCCAGATGAATCTGAGTTACTCGAGGAGTTCCCGGAAATAGGACGGATGGAACTGGACGAGGGCGTGGCTGAATTTGATTCCATTGTCCCTGATTGGCGAGGTGGTGACGCTGTATGCAGCAGCGGAAAATAATCGACCCGTTCTTTCAAGACCGGATGAAATTTCCCATTATGGGGCGGGGCGGTCAGAAGCTTGCAGAGGTGTTTGTACTGGACACGAGCATGTTTCCGGTTAAGGAGTCTCGCAGGGTGAAGAAGAGGGGAAGGAAACAACGATGATTATCAAATTCACGGTGTATGGTGAGCCTGTTGCACAAGGGCGGCCTAAGGCATCAACACAGGGCGGATTTGTAAGGATGTACGATCCAAAGAAATCCCGAGATTTCAAAGACTATGTAAGATTGGTGGCGAGTGAGCATGCTCCTTCTTCTCTCTTGCTTGGGGAAGTGGGTATGCTGATTAATATTTTCCGCCCCATACCTAAAAATTTCAGTAAGAAAAAAGCAGCACTTGCAGAAGCGGGAAAGATACGGCCGACAACCAAACCTGACACTGACAATTACACCAAAGGCGTCAAAGACGCACTCAAAAGTGTTATCTGGAAAGATGACAGTCAAGTCGTTGACGAGTTTGCCCGCAAATGGTACAGCTTTAGGCCACGCATTGAAGTGAAGATTATGGATTTATCACAATCATAAAAACTGAGGGGAACGTGATTCGATATGGGGAAAGATTACGCAAAGTTCATGGCTACAACAGCTAACAAAATTGTATTTGGTGACAAAGACGTGGAGCTCAAGCTGACAATTCCACACAAGGTTGCTCAGCAAAACCTTGAGTTCTTGACCAGCAGCTTAAACAAAGAAATTCAGGTGCTTCTGGGCGATCCGCAGGCCAGTTTCGATTTTGAGGACCAAGGCGATGATATGTACCGTAAATGGACAGGCCGCCGTGTAACTGCGGACGCATCTGGAGTTGTTATTTCTGCCCAAAAGCCGGAACCAGAACGCGATGAGAACCAAGCTGAAATGTTCGGGCCTCAGGAATCGGGCGACACCCCACCTGCAGGTGACGACCAATCGGAACAAGAAGGCCAGAACGAGCAAGAACAGGCCGACCAAGACACTCAGGAAGGTCAGACTGATCAGCAACTCGACAATCAGGAGGGAGAAGGAGCCTTTGATGGTATCCCCGAATGGATGCGCGAAGTTGGTGGCGATCCTGAAGCTTCTGGCGAGGAAGATGGGCAGCCAAACGATGATTCTGCCCCTCGTGAAATGAACTTTGGTGAGGACGAGTCCGGCGGAGCTGTTGAAGGATCTGATCAGGAGTCTGGCGCTTCCGAAACCGTTGCTGAAATCGGGAAAGATGAACTGGAGAATTACATTTTGGAGAAGCGCCCAGTGTTCGAAGATCTGACCCTTGATTTCCCTGCTCTATATGAACAGAAGCGCAAAGAAGGAGTTACGTGGCGCGACATTGCGGCGGGTGTTGGCATGACAACAGGTCAGCTTAACACTCAACTGACCAAGTACAAAGGTCGCGTTAAAGAACAAATGATGGCAGGGGGAGTGGCGTAAGCCACTCTTTCTTCCAGAGTGACCACCAATGAGCTCATTAAAAATTCGTGACTTTAATCCGCATCTTGGGGCAAAAGAAGACTTTATAAGGGATGGCTTGCGGCAGGTAAAGAAAATCGCGCAGAGATACAAACCACTCTGTATTGCTAAGGGAATCGATTTAGAAGACCTCATAAGCGAAGGGACTATTGGCTTAATGTTGGCTTTTGATAGATTTGATCCGGGCGATAGAGAAGTCAAATTCGAAGCTTACGCCTTCCCATATATAAAAGGTCACATGCTTCAATTCGTACAGAAGTCGGGCATAATCCGTCTTCCTAATAAGCCAGGGCGGTTAGTTTACCAGCTTTTTGATAAAGGTTTAGAAAGTGCAGATTCATCGGCAGTTGCCGAGGCGCTTCACATTAGCCAGTCAACGGCTCATAACGTTTTGCAATATTCGAAGTTCAGCCGAGTCCATTCATTAAGTCAGCCTGTAGGGTTAGAAGAAGACACTGAACTCATTAATTTTATACCGACGCATGACGATGATACTGTCCTTCAGATCGAAGAATTTATAACTTTGTTAGACTCCACAGAAAAAAGGGTCATTGAACTGTTGATTGGTGGCTTCAAGATATACGAAATTTCCAGACGTTTGTCGATTTCGCAGGAAAAGCTTTTTGAAAAGATTGATATATTGCAAGACAAGGCAAGGAGGTATTTTGGAGGTGGGCTAGCGGTGCAAAATGACAGATTCAACGTAACCAAACAGCAATACATGAACCTGAGAAGTAAGGGACTTACGGATGCCAGCATAGCTGAAAGGTTTGGCATGGGTCATACCGCTTTGTACAGACGAAAAGCAAGATGGGGCCTGGTTGAGAGCAGGTCCGGAAAAACATCAAGCCCTAACAGTATATCCAACCCGGACAACATTGTTCAAGAGGACAATTCTAATAAAGACGATCAGATTCATTTTTTAAATGGCCGCATATCCAAGCTTGAAGCAGAAAACAAGCTGCTTTGGGAAATGGTCAATTTGTATAGGGAGCCGGTTTAATGGCAGTAAAGAAACGGTACGGAAGGTACAAAGATTAATTCTGAGGGGGATGAACATGCGAAACACTTTAGGGGATCTGAACAATCATTTATTCGCTCAATTGGAGCGGCTGAATGACGAAGAATTGAACGGTGACAAATTGGCCGAGGAAATCACAAGAGCCAAAGCCGTGACGAGTGTGGCTTCACAAATCATCGCTAACGGATCATTGGTTTTGGAAGCTGCCAAGCTTGCAGACGACAAACTTAATGCTGACTCTGTTGTTCCAAAAATGTTGGAGGGCTGACGTATGGTTCATCGTTACACTCCCGAGCAGCGGGAGTTCATAAAAAACAACGCTACAGGTATAGGGAATGCAGAACTGACGGATCTATTCAACACACATTTTGGTTTGAATTTACCTGTAGAGAAAATCAAACGATTCAAGGCAAATCACGGGATCAGTAGTGGGCTGACTGGAAGATTCGAGACAGGACATGTTCCAGCTAATAAAGGTAAAAAGGGTCTTTGTCAAGGCGGCGTAGAGACCCAATTCAAGAAGGGGCATAAACCCCATAACTATGTCCCTGTTGGCTCAGAAAGAGTAAATGGTGACGACTATGTTGATATCAAAATTGCCGATCCGAATAAGTGGCGCGGAAAACATCTTATCGTATGGGAACAGCATCATGGTCAATCTGTTCCAAATGGACATGCTGTTATTTTTGGTGATGGAAATCGTCGCAATTTTGATCTGGATAATTTGATCTTGGTATCTCGTGGCCAACTCGCAATCATGAACAAGAACGGACTGATTCAAAGCAACGCCGAACTTACGAGGACCGGCATTATAATGGCCGATATTTTCAAAAAAATCGGTGAAAGGAAGCGCAGAAAGCGCTAGTACATCTAAAGAGGGGAGTAATTGCATGAATCGACTCAATGCGGTTGTAGCAATAGGCAGCCTCTTGGATAACCACTGCTCTAAATGTACAGTGCGCGATGAATTTAACCGAAAGTACGGCAGCGTTACTTCTAAGCTGGACAAGCATTGTAAGGGCCAATGCCCTATCGGAAAGAAGCTCCAAGAATACGGGAAGTACCTTGGGAAGGCGACGACTACTGTTTGAAATTCAGGGGCTTATGCCCCTTTGGAGGTGTGAACCTTGGCAAATGTTAACGCGGCGATAGAACGGCTGAAGGATATACGTGTGGAGCTGGACGAATCCCTTCGGTTGCTTGGGCATGATCCTGAAGCAGCGGAGCGCCAGCAGGCTGGGATGGCGCAGCGCATGTTCCTTCATTTACAAGACATTCAAGCAGTTCTTTATCAAGAGCCACCGAATGTGGACTATGCACAGCGGTTAGTTTCGGAGGCTATAAAATTCTGTAAGACATGCTAAAACATTCGGGCATAGCCCTAAAGGAGAGATTACAAATGGAATTAGCAGTACAGTCGTGGGCGTTTAACCCCAATTTGCGTTGGAAGCTGGCACGTATTTCCGGGAACGACGAGGGCAGCGATGAAATAGATGTAATCGGGACTATAACTGACATTAGAGGAGATTATTTAGAATTCGAGTTTATACGGGAAGGTCAAATAATACGAACTCATTTTTATCTGGAATATTTCCGCAAAGGATTAACCCTGGCTGTATATGATCGACCGCCTGTAAGGGTTGAGCTTCCGGATTCCTATCAGATTGATTCTACTGCCCAAGGAGAGTGAATAGGTATGTTACCTAAACAAGAAACGCCAGGAAGATTCGTTATTCAGGACATAAAGACGGGAACTTATCTCAGACACGATGGGACAGACTTGGATCATCCGTATGACGATGTTGATGCTGTAGACGAGGCAACAGTATGGCGGACACTTGAACACGTCTCCTATGTCCTGTGGTGGTACGTAGACATGTATAGATCGTACCGGATTATTAATTTAGACACAGCAGAGCATTTTGTAAAAGATAAAAATCGCGGCATCCCTCATATCATGGCGGAGCTACTACAGCCCCAAGGAGGCGGTAAAGGTGAGTGAACGGACATATAAGCTACCTTCAGGCAATGAGTTGACTGTAGCAAAAAACAAAACTGTTTGGTATGGACTTCCGGGTACTAAGTCAATTCTATCGGATTTCTACTCCATTTTAGATCTACTTGCCCTAGTAGACTCACTCCAGCAGCAGGTAGCCCAGCTACAAGAAATGAGTAAACTCCATACTTCAGGGGCAAAACAGCTTGTCCAGGACTTGCATACATTAAGAATGGACAGAGATGAACTGCGTAAGGCGCTGGAAGAAATAGCATCCGAAGAAATGATGATTGGCAGCACACCAGTAAAGATGCGCCATATTGCCCGTCAGGCATTAGGAGAGTAACCGCCAATACAATACGCTCTGAGCGTTGGAAGGATGATAGATATGTTGGATATGACAGACCAGCAGCTTAACCAGGCGATTGGTGAGTTGATGGGATACACGGTAGAAAAAGAAGCGACAGGCGGCTACACCCTTAAATATAACGGGGAGGATCAAGGAAAACGCTGGATGAGAGCAGTGTTTGCTTGGGAACAGGTGCCGGATTATTGCGCCGATCCTGCTGCCTCTCTGGAGGTACAGACAGCCGCTATCAAAGCAAATGACCGACAGTATGCCATTAACTTAGCGAAGCGCCTTGAATGGGATGGGGACGATCTGGAATATAGCGATAACGATGTGTTTTCCTACACCGGAGTAACAGTCTTTATGCTCGCCAGCCCCAGAGAGAGGGCAGAGGCTGCCTATTTAACATTATCAAATAGGAATTGATTATCAAATCGGGGAGGTAAACGGAATGATCAAACATCAATACCGCCCTGGCGGTTCCATAAAAGAAGCGAAGCAGCCCAGCCCTAAGAATGAAGTGAAAAAAGGGCCTGATACATTAATTGAACGATTATACAAACCGTTGCCGGACGAGATACGCCAGACAATCATTAATCTGGATAACCAAGGCGTTTCACGGTCGCAGATTGCCCGACAGGTTGGCATCCCGAAAACGCGAGTGGTTCATGAGCTGATGAGTTTGGACATTAAGGACACGCAATCCAGCAAGTATGCACCAAAGAGCTACGAAAGGAGCAGCACCTTATGAGTAAGGATTATCGTCAATTATTAAAAGATTACGGATACCCTGCCGATCTTGTGGCAGGCTGGAGCTTGGAGGATTGCGAGGCAGAATGGCAAGAGTTCTGTTCGGACATCATCCCGGAGTAATACAAACAACCCCCGCATTCCTTGGCCGGGCTCGCGGGGGTCAATAGTTACAAACCTTCACCAAATTATAACACGGTGAGGGGAAAGCGATAATGGGGAAGAGAAGAAAAAACAACTTACAGCTAACGTTCAATATTCTGCCGGTCGACGAGAAAGCCACCCGCCTTGCGGTGGAGGAATATTTGGAGACGATTCGGCAGTATCGGCAGATTGGTTTTGTTAGGCGCGAGGCTGCTATAACGCAGTCCTATACTTATAGAGAACATCAATCCACCAATGCGATCAGCAAGCAGACGGAAGACATCGCCACTTATAACGTTGATAAAGAGGCTGAGTTTCAAGCAAAGGATAAGCTGCTGGAACTGGCGATGAGCAAGCTGTCCAGCATTCAGCGAGAAGTTATTCAACGGAGCTACCTGGACGATGATGGTGAGTTTGATTATATCATTGCCGGGGAACTGCATATGAGTGATCGCAGGTTAAGAGAGATTAAGCAGGCAGCTCTGGACACACTCGCCGGGATGCTTCATTTAACAATTTTTATTAAGAACTCGATCCCAACCAGCTCAGTGGTATAAAAGGGTTCCGCTTTGTTGCCGGATTTTTTCCGCTTTGTTGCCGCTCATTGGACTTTTACTGTGGTAAATTTGTATCATGGAAAATCAAATAAGGAACGAACCGCAGCTTTCAAGCCTCGGTGATCAGGTCGGCCAATGTGCCGGCCTTTTTGGTTTTTCAATAAAACCTATTAGGAGGACATGATCATGTCTACAAAACCACGTTTCGCATTTTTGAGTGAGGACGGAATCCTACGCTTACACGATGAGGAACACGCTTCGCAACACGGCAAGCACGTACAAACAAGCCTGACTGACGACGAGAGTGGCTACCCAGTCGTTGAGGGTCAGGGCGTTGTGTACTATGCCTTTGAGGACAAGGCTTACGTCAAAGGCAACAAGAAAGATGGCCAGCTTATCCCAACACCGTTGGTGCTCAAGCAACTCGCAGCAGAGCTTCTGTAGTTTTTTTGAATGTGGTGGCGGAAGAGAGACGCTACAACGTAGGATGACGCCTGCAGATGACAGTTGATAGCCTCAGTGACTCCTGCAAGGGGATAGAGGGACATACTGCTCAGCGGCATAGACCAGTGCGCGCAAGGGAAGGCCCGATTATGTGGCCGCGAACAAGGGTAGATCCTTGCTTCACTTAGGGGCACCCGTAACGCACAGCGGTAGATCGGCATAGTTTGCAGATTGCGGTTAAACGGTAAGTCATTCCATGCGGGGGAGAGTGGCCCCCGCCCACATTATTCATGGCACGTGCTGGCAGCAAGGAACCAGTTAACCAGCGGAAACAATAACAGCCTGGTCAGAACCCTTGCGCGGTTCAATTCCGCAACGTGTCTTTTTAATTTAAGGAGGGAACGCCTTGTTCTGTGATGTGGAGACAGGAAAAACAAAACGCTTTGTAAAAGGTAAATGTTTGATCTGCAATGATCCCAATCCAGAATTTCACACCACATTAGGCGCTTCATTTTGTGGTGTGTGCTGGGAAATCATGAAGTCTGGTGATGATGATCAACTGGGCGAAAGAATCGTTTGGGACGATTAGTATTGAGAAAGTGAGCAAAAGCCAGCTTATAATGGTTTAATTACCTATTTTCCGGTATTGTCCGGTTTTTGCTCTTTGACGGCCATTTTTAGCAATTTGTAAAATGGTCTTATCTCTCCTCTCTAGTTACTAAGTACAAATGCTTTTATGCAACAGCGTAGCGTTTTGCATCCCGCATGCGGGAATAGAACCTGTCGCTGTTTCTTTTTTCGGGTTTTAAATAAGCGCCTGTGTTGCTTTGGTGCTGTAAATACATAGGCAGATACAAGTCACTCATTTGGGTGGCTTTTTTTATTGCCTTGAAAGGATTTTTGGTTTGAAGAAGAAGCAGAAGAAAGGAATTTTGCTATACATGAAAGGCCCACCAAAACAGCCGAAAAAATGCAAAGGTTGTGTATGGGGTAGGTGGGACGGAGTTAAACAGTTTTGTTCTCGACCAGTTTGTCCTAAAGAGGAAAAACTTTCCTAATGTCGAAGTGTGTAAGACGAAAGGAGAGATATAATGATTAATCCATATTTTACAAAAGAAGAAGTTGCAGACGTACTGCGAAAAGGAAATGATGATAGACATAATTCTTTGATTATTGATTTTGACGGTACCCCAAAACTCATACCATTCACTAATGATGGCAGCAAATATGCTGTAAGGTATGAAACATTTAATGCTGGGAATGGTTATGTTGGTGAGAAGAGTCAATTAAATCATTTAAACGGAACATACCAAGCATTGCTTGAAGCTTGGGTTGAGTATTTGGGTTATGGAAGAAGACTAGGCTCTGGAGTTTATCGAGACTACGCCGAGTACAGTGAATCCATTGAGGAATTACAAGCAAAAGCAATAAAGTTAGTGAATAGTATGAAATAATACTAAGCACCCATCGTGGTGCTTTTTCTTTTGCCCTCATTCGATAGAATGTGAGCTATTCTGAGCGTTCTTTATGTTACATGGACAAATGCCAGAAGGAGTGCAAAAGAGAGCAGAGAGAGGGCATACACACGCTCTGACAGCCTATTAGCTACCCACCCGAATAGCGGAAACCAACTCAACTCAATTGTCATACCCCTTATTATGTTTTAGTATATATTCAAATAACCAATACAAAGGGGGAAGTTTTGTGGAGCTTCAAACTATATTAGCATTTCTAGGAGCAGCTATTGTTCTCACTATCATGCCGGGTCCCGACAACGTATTCACACTAACACAGAGCATAGCAAAAGGTAGGAATGCAGGGATATTTACTACTTTAGGCCTTTGCACGGGATTGTTGGTTCATATTTCTGCAGCAACCTTCGGCCTCGCGGCAATAATTTATCAATCTGCCTTGGCGTTTGCAGTAATCAAATACGCTGGAGCAGCTTATCTATTATTTTTGGCGTATAAGTCATTTAGGGCAAAAGATACGAGTTTTAAACTCAAGAGTGGAGATACCTTAAATTACAAGTCATTATATAAAAAAGGTGTTATCATGAATGTGTTGAATCCAAAAATATCACTTTTTTTCTTGGCTTTTCTTCCTCAATTCGTAAACCAGGAAAGCGGTAATGTTTCTATTCAAATGTTAGTTCTCGGAGTGATATTTTTAATGCAAACTTTGGTGCTTTTTATTTTGATAAGTATTTTTGCTGGAAAAGTAGGCTCCTTTCTACGGAGAAACCCATCCTTTTCTAAAAAACTCAACTATATTCAAGGCTCTTTATTTACACTCATCGGATTAAAAATTGCATTTACCCAAAAATAATAGAAGTAGCACTTTTCACATCAATCATTAAGGACTAGCTGTTGAGCTAGTCCTTTTTCGTTGGCAAAAAACGGAGGTATATCAAATGAACATCATAATCGTGCCTATCGAACAAATCAACGCAGCAGCATATAACCCACGGGATGACCTTCAGCCTGGTGATCCAGAATACGAGAAGCTGAAAGCCAGCATCGAATCCTTTGGTTATGTCGAGCCCATCGTCTGGAATGAACGCACTGGGAACATGGTTGGTGGCCATCAACGCTATAAGATCATGGTTAACGAGCTGGGTCATACGGAGCTGACTGTAAGTGTTGTTGACCTGGACGATCAGCAGGAAAAGCTTCTCAACCTAGCGCTTAATAAGGTCGGCGGGAACTGGGATGATAAAGCCCTTTATCGATTGCTTGATGATCTGCAGATGAGTGGAGCGGATCTGGCCCTGTCCGGTTTCGATTTGGAAGAGTTCGAGGATCTGGCGGCAGAGTTTGCTGTACCACAGGATGAAGCCTTGGACCTTCCGGTTACCGATGATGACTTTGACGTCCAGCGTGCTCTAGATGAAATCAATGAACCGGAGACGAGGCGAGGGGATGTATGGCAGCTTGGTCGGCATCGATTAGTGTGTGGAGATGCGACCAATCTTGATGATGTGGCGCTTTTGATGGACGGAGCGAAGGCGGCGCTAGTGGTAACTGACCCGCCGTACAATGTGGCCGTTGAGAGTGACTCAGCACGCCTGGCCGCTGATGGCCGTAGCAGCATAATGAACGACAACATGCCCGCTGAGGACTTCGCGGGCTTTTTGTATGCCGTTTTTTCAAACTATGCAGTGGTGATGCAACCTACAGCAGCCATTTATGTGTTTCATCCTTCCTCCTATCAAATTGACTTTGAAGAAGCGATGAAGGCTGCTGGAATAGTCGTCCGATCACAATGTATTTGGGTGAAGAATGCGGCTTCCTTCGGCTGGGCACAGTACCGCTTCAAACATGAGCCGGTCTTTTATGCTCACATGAAGGGGAAAGCTCCTGCCTGGTACGGTGATCGGACACAGACAACGGTATGGAAGGCTGGTCTGCCTGTTGAGGACCCGCTGCCTGAGACAGTATGGGAGGTTTCGAGGGGTGATGTGAACAAGTACGTTCATCCCACCCAAAAGCCTCTTGATCTGTTGGCCATTCCAATTAAGAATAGCAGCCAGCGTGGTGACGAGGTTGTCGATTTCTTTGGTGGCAGCGGCTCCACGCTTATGACATGTGAGCAGATGGACCGGACATGCCGGACGTTGGAACTGGACCCGATCTTCTGCGATGTTATTAAGAAACGATTCTTGGAGAGCACTGGCATTGAGCCAGTCTTGTTGCATCGGGCTGAACCCGTAGCATAGGAAAAAGGAGGACGCGCTAACGTCCTCCCCCCCAATCCAGGGTATCCCCCCGGCTGAGATAGCGGCCCGCCACGCGTGGCATTTTGCAGACATCCGCTATCTCGCATTCCAGTATATAGGAAAGCCGAGGGATACGACAATGGGAACAGACAACGAACAACAAGATGCATTACTACAACGTGAAATAGAAATCATCGAGGGTATCCTCGAATCCAAGGCGCAGTACCGGAAGATTGTTAAGGCAGGAATCGCACAGTGGGTTAAAGACCTGCAGGCTGGAAATATAAAAATGCAGACGGTCCAGGACTTGGATCGTCTGATTGAGTTGGATATTAAGCTTCAAAAGGATGATCTGTAAATCCGTATTATAATCTTGCTAGTTAATGCGTAAATATGGATTTATTAAACAACAATATGATCTTATTGTAAGAAAAATTAAAAACATGGAATCTTTTAGTAGACTGAGGTGGTAGTTAAATATACAAATATAGGAGGAATAAGCTTTGAAGAAAAAACATTTTATTGCACCAGCCTTGGCACTAGGTCTAATAGGGGGAGCTATTGCTGTACCCAGTGCGATTTTTGCAGATTCCGATGCTGCTGTAACTGATTCTGCAACATCGTCTGCGGTGACTCAAGATGCTGGTACAACAACTACGGGTGACCATGTAGTAACGCCTCAAAGAGCAAGAGATGTTTTTGATGACACGTTCGAAAGAGAGAAGAACCCAGTATCACGCTTTGTTTTAGATCCTGGATACGGGCATCTTAAAATTTTGGTGAAAAACACAGGTGATTCAACGATGACTTTTAGCCTGGTGCATACAGACAGTAATAAACAATATATTGTTAAGACTGTTGGCGCTCATAGTAGTTTGACCTGGGATAGCACACAATCTTTTTCACAAGGGCTGCGCTCAGGAAATTATGAAATTCAATGGAGAGCTGGCGGCGACATTGTGCATGGCTCAGCATCTGGTGTGTCAGGTCAATACCCAAGCGATATTGATTAAGCGACAAGCGAAACAAAGAAAAGCTTCAGGCCTTCATATGGTCTGGGGCTTTTCTTCTTTGTTTCTCAAGATCACGTCGCAGGAGGTGCAGACTTGAAGCCGGAAATAATTAAAATACAGGAATACGCTGGTTGGTGCAAAGAGTCTCATAGATTCGAAAGTATTAAAATCAATGGTTTTGGGCTTCCTGTAGTGTTGGGGATGGCTCGTGAGTATGGTTTGGACGAATTGAGGACACTTGAGATTGAACTATCGGGCGTGAAATCGCCTACTGCTCTGTTATCTATGGAAGGTCCTTGGCGCTTTGAAATTGAAGTGTCTACACTAGAAGCCAGAATCTTATATACAGGTTTTATGGAAAGCATGGATCGTTACTCTGCTCCCCTGTCGTCACATGAGACGTATACGTTTGGCTGTAGATCAGTCAATAAAACGAAATGTCCAGTACAACCGATTGAGTTTGTCACAATAACCTGTAAATTAAATGTATGATGTTTTACTGTGAAGCTGCCGAATGCGGCTTTTTTATTGCTACACGGGAATATTCATTAATGGTAATATATGTGGCGAGGAGATGATTAACATGGATTTAATCGTTGATATTCATAACGCCATTGCAAAAGAGCTGCGTGATAATAACACAGGAACCGAAAAAATAGTGTTGAGTTATGATGCCTATATGAAACTTCGTAGGGAACCCGGGCAAGTCATATTACATGCAACGGGCAAAGAAGAATTTCATGGAATTACCATTGAATGTGATCCGAAACAAACAGAAGACTTTGAACTAATCAGTCGCCAATAGGCGGCTTTTTTTATTCCGCTGAAAGGGTGTGACGATGTTGAATTTTGGACAGGCACTAGAAGATTTAAAGGCCGAGAAGAAGGTAGCCCGTGCAGGTTGGAACGGCAAGGGAATGTGGCTACAACTTTACACCCCGCACGAGCAAGAAGGTATTGTCACTATGATCGAAGGCGAATGGCGTTGGCTGCCACTATCACCACACATCCTTATGAAGACTGCCGACAACAAATTAGTGCCGTGGCTGGCATCACAAACCGATGCATTGGCTGAAGATTGGCAGGTGGTTGAGTGATGGCACTGTCTCAAAAGGGACCGGGATTGTTCGTAAAGCTACACATACCCAATCGGGACATTCCCAATGCAATTCATGAGGAGGGACAGGTAATGCCAAACGCAAACATTGTTGATCACATTGGCAGTAAGGTAACGGTCTGGACAAAAGACGGTAACGCCGCAGAGAAGCGGACGCTGCACACGGTTGACGAGTTCGGCGTCGTGATATCCAATCAGTACGGCCAACAGACTTTTATACCGTGGATTCAGGTTAAATATATTGATTACCCAAACACTTCTCCTGAATCGGTAGCTAAGGTAGGAAACTGCATTCGGAAGCTGAGTAATGAGGAATTTGAAGAATTTAAACGTATGTGGAAAACATCGGGCGAGCTAACAGCAGCACTTGACCTTCAAACGGGCAGACGAAAGATTCTTAAAGATATTTCCACAAAAGAATTGTCCGACGAGCTACGTTCTCGCGCTGGAGTGCAAGTGTTGGAGATATCACCGGAAGACACCCTTAACGCGATGACGTTACGCAGTGGAAGATATCAATCAGTGACAGATTTCTCCGGCCCGGCAGTTGTGCTTATTAATCAGGACTAATCAATTATTTAGAAGGGAATGGGTTAGGATGATCGTTTCAGCCGAGTTATACCGGGAAGGGTTGGAAGATGGTTTCGAGTTCTATGCTTTATCAGGTCAATTTATTCGATACATCCCTAAAGAAGAAATGACAAAGGGCTATCCTAAGGCGAAGCGTGTTCCTATTATTCAAACCCCAGAAGGACGCAAGCCAGTAAACAAAGGGGATTGTATTATCACGGATGGGCAAGGACATCGGTATGTACGCAAGCTAGACGGTAACTGCTGACGTGAATTTGAGTATTATCCGGGGGTGGTGATCATGTAATGGCGAGGACGCGAGATCCAAACCGCGACCGTGCATTTGAGATATGGCGGGAGCATGACGGGAAAATAACCAATCGGCAGATTGCCGAACTGCTTGGCGTAGATGAAAAGAAGATATCTGTCTGGAAGCAGCGGGACCGATGGAATGTTGTACAACATTCACAAAATGATGTTGTACAACAAACTGACAGCAATGTTGTACAACAAAACAAGCGGTCCCGTGGAGCTCAGCCGGGGAACAAAAACGCTGTGGGAAATAGTAGTGGTGCTCCTCCAGGCAACAAACGGGCTGTTGGAAATAAGGGTGGCCCTGGTGGTCCAGTTCGTAATACCAAGGCTGTGAAGACTGGTGAATATCAGACTCTTTGGATGGATGCTCTTACAGCAGAGGAACAAGAAGAATTGGACCGAGTAGAACTTGATCCAATTAAAGCAGCAGACGACTCAATCATCTTATATTCTTGGCGTGAAAAGGAAATGATGCTCCGCATTCAATCCTTAAAAAATGGGCTTGGTGAAAAGGAACGTCGCGTCCTGAGTGAATTGAAGGCTATAAAGGATGCCATGACCATCCATGACGAAAAGACGGGCATAACCAAGACTATACCGATTGTTCGGACAGAAATGGTTGAATCCTCAATCGAGGAAAAGGAATATCGGAAAATTGATGATATTTTGGCCCTAGAAGAAGCCCTTACCCGTGTGCAGGACAAGAAGCTCAAAGCCATTGAGCTCAAAGGCAAGCTGACTGATGGTCTAAAAAAGCTACAGATTGAACGTCTTGAGCATGAGCTGTTAATGCTACGCGGCGGTGGCAAGGAAGAAGTCCAAGACGACGGCTTTATTGCTGCTTTGCGTGGACGTGCTGCGGAGGTATGGTCAGATGGCAAGGCTTAAACTCAAGCCGCCACCGTTCAAATGGGCACCCTTCTCGGACAAGCAGATCAAGGTCCTGACATGGTGGATGGAGGAATCCCCTCACCACGATAAGGACGCAATCATTTGTGACGGATCTGTCCGGGCAGGGAAAACGGTCGCCATGTCCTTCTCGTTTGTGACATGGGCAACGGAAACGTTCTCAGGTGAACAATTCGGCATGGCAGGCAAGACGATTGGAGCACTGCGCCGTAACGTTATTGGTCCGCTTAAACGTATGCTATCTTCCCGAGGTTACTACGTCCACGATAACCAGACCGACAATGTGCTGACCATCAGCCGGGGCTTGGTAGCCAATCATTTTTTCTTGTTCGGTGGGAAAGATGAACGTTCACAGGATTTGATTCAAGGTATTACGTTGGCCGGAATGTTTTTTGATGAGGTTGCCCTAATGCCTAAATCTTTCGTGGATCAGGCTACCGCCCGCTGCTCCATTGATGGAGCAAAACTGTGGTTTAACTGTAACCCTGCGGGTCCTTATCACTGGTTTAAGGTGGAATGGTTGGACAACTTGGAGAAGAAGTATGCCCTGCATCTGCACTTTACAATGGAAGATAACCTTTCCTTATCTGAGCGGGTGCGTGAGCGGTATCGGCGGATGTACGCTGGTATATTCTATAAGCGCTATATTCTTGGCTTATGGGTCATGGCCGAGGGTGTCATATATGATGTCTTCGACGAGGACAAGCACAAGCTGGAGCCGCAGGACATGCCGACAGAGTACAGCAAGTATTACGTGGGCGTCGATTACGGCCACACTAATGCTACTGTGTTCCTCCTATTAGGGGAACTTGATAAGAAGCTCTATCTTATTAAGGAATACTATCATTCAGATCCCGAACAGCCACGTGCGCCTTCAGACTATGCGCGTGATTTTGTTGATTTTATAGATGGTGTAGACGTGAAGAAAATCTTCATCGACCCATCGGCAAAAGGTTTCATTACTGAGCTTAAAAAGATTGGCGTGCGCCGGATCGAGGAAGCGGACAATAGCGTGTTACCTGGCATTGAATCTGTAGCTGTAACTCTTAAAGAGTTACAGCTTTTTGTTTGCTCAAAATGTAAACAGACGCTTCAAGAGTTTTTCTCTTACGTGTGGGATGAAAAGGCATCCCAAGATCGTGGTGAGGACAAGCCAGTTAAAAAATATGATCATGCGATGGATGCTTTGCGGTATGTGATATATGCCATTCTTGGCAAGCCAAGACGTTCCAAACTTATTACGTAGAGGGGGTGAAAATCTTTGGCAAATACAGAAATGGTTCAGGCTCAGCAACCACAAGGAAAGGCAAAGTCGGCTGTTATCTTGCCCTATCAATCAATGGGGATGGGTGGAACACGTACAAAGTCATCACTTCTGCCGTTTTCCGTGCTGCGTAATATGGCTAAAGTGCCAGCCATAGCCGCAATTATTAATACGCGGTTGAATCAGGTGGCCAGATTCGCCCGGCGCCCCCGCTTTGATGGAGATTTAGGATTCCGTATTGGCTTGAAAAACCCGCAGCAAACCATGAGTAAGGCGGCACAGGCGCGAGCTTTCGAGTTGGAGGAGTTCTTCCTTCGAACTGGCAATTGGGATAATCCAGAGCGCCAGGACAACTTTAATAGGTTTCTGCGTAAGATCACGCGGGACAGTCTGACGCTTGATGCAGTCGCTTGGGAAAATGTATTTAACCGCGTTGGCAATATTACAGACTTGTTTGCGTTGGATGCCGCTACAATTGAGCTGCTTCCCACCGCTCCAATGAGTGAGCTATATACGCCGATGCCGTATCAGTCTGTCACAAACATTGGGGCCGCTGGTCCGGTCGCTTACGTGCAGCGTGTAGATGGACGCATTAATGCCGAATTCACACGCAAGGAGCTTGCCTATTGTATACGCAATCCGCGCACAGACGTAGCCTATGCCGACTTTGGATTTAGCGAGCTGGAGACGCTTGTCGAGATCGTTACAGGTATCGTTAATGGTGTCCGGTACAATACTTCTTATTTTTCTTATAATTCACTGCCTCAGGGCGTACTTGAGGTGATTGGTAAGTACGAAGATGACGATATTGAGGCGTTTACTCGCCATTGGAAGACTCTGACCGATGGAGCACATGGTAAGTGGACGGTACCGATCATGGCTATGGAGGAAGGGAACGGCTTCAAGTTCACCCCTTTCAAGTCTTCTAACCAGGACATGCAGTTTAACGAATTTTTGGAGTTCTTATTCAATATGGCCGCTGCTGTGTATCAAATTGACCCGAACGAGGTTGGATTTAAGAGCTGGACTAGCGGTAAAAGCATGAGTCAGTCGGACAACACGGCTGAAAAAATGGATGCCAGTAAGGATAAGGGGTTCATCCCGCTTATGTACTTTCTGTCCGATTCTCTAAACTCCAATGTGCTAGATATTATCGCCCCTGAGTTTGCACTGTACTGGGCTGGACTAGATGATGAGTCGGAGGACCGGAAGGCCGCGCGGTTGAAAAATGACATCGATTCCGGCCTGTTGACCATCGCGGAGGTACGTAAGCAGCGTGGGCAGGAAGTGCCGCCAGATGCCGAATGGATGAATGCTCCTGCTAACCCCGTACTTATTCAGGCGTACATGGCACAACAGCAGCGGCTTGCTGCCGAAACTGTGGACGACGATCCGCCGGACAGCCCCAACAAGGATGATCCTGACGATGAGGATAAATCAAAAAGCGATGATGCAGATGATGAAACGTTGGAAAAATCGTTGGAGCTGGATATTACGTGGGAGGACTACTGATGCCTAAGCTTAAAATAAAATTGCCTGCTGAAGTACGCACTCTACCACTGCAAGACAAACAGCAGATCGTAAAATCACTTTCCCAAACGCTTGGCATTCCTGAACCTCCTGCAGTAAAGCCGCAGGGTGGACGCAGTATGTGGGATCCGTCAGACGACCCACTCATTGCCAAACTGGAAGATGATTTTTACACGGAACTTGACGCGGTGGCACAGGAGGTTATTGCGAATACGATCGTACTGTTGGGATTACCCATTGACGATATCCAGAAGTCTGTCAATGGAAAGAATGCCATTGTTGAGTGGGTGAAGAAGCTTCGTGATAAGAGAGGGCTGTTCAAGAAGGTTATCGATCGTCGAAAGGACTCCTTTGCAGTTATCCGGAAGACAGACGATGTTATCCGTTCCAAATATAAAACATTGGATAAGCTGGCTGAAAAGTACACTGTGCGATCCGCCCTACTTGGTCGTCTTCGTATAGAAGCAGAGAATACTTTTCTAGTTCTTATAGCTTCTATCATTAGTAAGCTGCCTGACACCATTAAGGCTGCTGAAAAAGATCCATTCCCGTTTGAAATATGGGATGGTGAGGGAGAGGGACAGGAAGAATTTATTTCTTTGTCCCCGCTGGAGATCAGCAGCATGGAACATTCTGTGTTGCAAGCAGCGGAGAAGCTTAAACAAATATCGGATAATCACCGAGCTGGAATCAAGCAATTGATTATTCAATCGCAAAAAGAGCGCTGGGGAGCGAACAAGCTGTCTCAAGCGCTCTTTGACGTATACGGGGATCAAAACCGGGATTGGCGGCGCGTTGCTATAACGGAGCTTGCCATGAGCACAAATGACGCTTTCTTAGCTGGATGTGAGGAAGGTGACATTGTTCAGGTCGCTACTGTGCCGGGTGCATGCAAACACTGCCAGCGGCTGCTTGAAGGTAGGACCTTCATTGTCTCCAAGGAGCCAACCAATGGTGACACACATGTCTGGCCGGGAAAGAGCAATATTGGTCGTTTAGTAGCCGATTGGTGGGCTTGTTGCCCATTACATCCCCATTGTCGACATAGATGGTTCAGAGTGCCGGGAAGTCGAATCAGGAAGGAGGTGAGGGAGCCATGAAACCAACAGTAGTGCGCAATGTGCATTACAAAGACGAGGAAGGCAAAACGCTTGCAGCGATAGTTGTCCACGTTAACCCGGACACGGAGGGTATGGTCAATCTGTCCGTATGGAATGAATTCGGTGCACCATTCAGAGTTTTGAACGTTCGTCAAGGTGATGGACCAGGACAATGGAACTGGCCGCCGCGAGTTTGAGGAAGGGGTGAACAATTATGGAAGCCATTCAGGATACATTTCGCCTATTTGTCCCGCTGGAAAAGTCTGTAGAGATGGATGCCAATGGTGATTATATCGTCCAAGGCATAATCTCATCCGACGACACGGACGAACAGGCCGACAGCATATCGCCGGACGGTATGGACACGTCTTATTTTCTCGAAAAAGGCTGGATCAAATGGGAACACGGTAATAATCCTGATCAGTTTATTGGGGAGCCGCAAGATGTCCGGGTAGGACGGTTCAAGCACCCTACTTTAAACAAGTCGATCAATGGCGTTTTTATCAAGGGGCGCTTGTTCGCAAATCGCGAAATGTCTCTGAAAGCTGTTGTTGCTATTGAGGATTTACAGAAGTCCCACAGCACACGGCGCGTCGGCTGGTCTATTGAAGGTGGCGTGGTAGAACGTGACCGCCAAACAGGAAAGATCATTAAATCTGTTCTGCGTAATGTAGTCCTGACCATGAATCCGGTCAATACCATGACCTACGCAGAGCTGGTCAAATCATTTACAAAGGGAGATGAATTTTCAATGACAGATAATCAACAACCGGAAACAAACGTAGCAGAAATTGGCGTACAGCTTGGTGGACTTGAAAAATCAATTATGCATCTGATCAAGAAACAGGGCGAGAGTAATGAGCTTATTAAGTCGCTGGAAACCAAGGTAGATAACCTCAGTTCTGAGAATGAAGAGCTTCGTAAGTCTCTGAACCAGCCGCAACCACGCAAAGGAGCTACAGGGCAACGCGATTATACAACCATTACCCGGCCGAATGGCGGCGGGGAGATGACGAAACAAGATGTGCTCGGTATTTTAGAAAAATCGTTTGAAGCGGGAGAAATGTCCATGAGTGATGTGATCCGGTATGAGATGAATGGCTCTCTGGAACAGATTGCGTTACCAGCCAGTGTAAAAGAAAAATTAGGGGTTTAAGAAAGGGGATTGACGTATGGATTTCACGAATTTGCAAGATGGTTTTGGTCAGATGACCCAAGCAGATCTTGAAGCCCTAGTAAAAGCAATGGGTACAGGGACTCCAGGAGCTGCATACGGCGAGGGGATTTATGGTGATATGTCTGCTATTCGTCCCCAGTCGCTTGAAACGACTCTCCGGATGGTAACTGCTAAGGAAGAACATTTAAGTATTTGGAGAAACATCGCTAAGAAGGATGCTTCGAGTACAGTTGAAGAATTTAATGTACTTGATTCCTATGGCGAAGATGGTGATCCGTTCATGATGGACGGGGGGCGCCCACAAGAGCGTAATAGTCATTACATCCGTCAAACCGGGTTGATTAAATTTGCTGGCGTAACAAGAGGTACAAGTCTAGGGGCGCAGCTTGTCAAAACTGTTGGCGTAGGTAATGCGGTCGAAGCAGAAGTAAGAAACGGAACAATGTGGCTTCTCCAACAAATCAACAAGAATATTTACATGGGGGATAGCGCTAAAAATCCGTTTGCATTCGATGGTATTCTGGCACAGGTGCTGCGACACGTAAAAGGCAAACCATTCGCGTCGCAACATATCATTGATATGCGAGGAAAAACAATTTCAGAGGCGATCCTTGAGGATGGAGCAACAATTATCGCAGATAATTGGGGTGGAACATTGCTGCAAATGTATATGACCAATCAGGTTCATAAGGATTTTTCAAAATTGTTCATTGGACCGGCTGGTCGTCAACGGATTGTAGACATTGGAAGTAATGTTCGCATGGGTCAACCTGTACGAGGTTATGCAGCCAACTCCGCCAACATTGATTTTATGTCAGACCGATTCCTTAAACCAGAAGGACCACCGAAGGCAGTTGGACAACCTGAATCCCCGGCTGCTCCTGGCACAGCAACAGCAGCCGTTAAAGAAGATCCCGCGTCTCGTTTAGAAGCAGGTACGTACTTCTATTTTGTGAGTTCTAAAGGGACTGCTGGTGAATCCGCGCCTGTTGCAACTGGCTCTGTAGCGGTAACTGCTGGACAAAAAGTAGAAATCACTATTCCACGTGTTGTGCATGGTGATCCGAAGTTGGCTGCCAAAACTTATAAGGTATATCGGGGATATTACTCCGATCCAGAACGTGCCTTGTTTATGACGGAATTTGTGGACGCTGGTACAGGAACCACCCAAGTGCTTGTTGACAATGGTGATGATATTCCTGGATGTGAATATGCATTCCTAATTGATAATGATGCGGATGATGTTTTGGCGTTCAAAAAGTTGGCTGATTTAATGCGTATTCCACTTGGTCTTGTGGACACTACATCTAAATTTATGATTGTTCTCGCTGGCATGGTGCAAGTTTACAACCCACGTCGGATTGTCGTGTTTAAAAATGTCGGCAAACTGGGTGAAAACAGCAACCGTGATCTGTACGGCCCAAGCTACGGCGCAGAAAGCTACGGTACATTTAAACCAGTACACGCCTAAAGAGAGGGTAACTCAACCTCTCTTTTTGTTTTTATCCTGAAAGGAGCTGAATGTTTTGAAAATCCGTAAAACGCGGGGAGAATACCCGATTGATACTGTTGTGCTGGAAGACACAGTGCATTTTGATGAGAATGGCGTGGCTGAAGTGGAAGACATCACTGGGGAAATGCTGCTGGAGATTCCAGGCTATGAGGAATACAAAGAGAAGCCCAAACGGGGAGCCACCCAACCGCCCGATGATTCTAAAGGCAAGAAAGATGACAGCAAGGGAAAACAGGACCCGCAAGCACCTGATCCGGGCGTGACCCCTCCAACTGAAACTAAGGAATAACCATGACGATCATTCCCTATTACGAAACGCATGAAACCCCGGATGCTGAAAACCCAGGAACTATAAAGATAACCTATAGCTCTCCTGTAGGGTTGCCCACTCCAGAAGAAGTGCGGAAACGATGGTGTTATGGCCTTACGCTTGCTGATCAGTATGGTCAGACTATAGATGATCGGGATATTCTTGGATTTCTGATGGCAAGCGTGAAGGAAACGGAACGGCAAATGGGCGTATTCCTCAAGCCCACCGTTATTCGATGTAATGCGGAGGCGCGTGGGCTTGAGGTAGGGATTGATTATGAGATCGAGGAGCCGCCGTATGATTATGACGCGCAACGTTGGCAGAACTTTGGATTTCTCCAGCTACGTCAACGGTACGCTAATGAGCTTGAGGCTTTTAAGTTAGTCACATATGGCGGGCAGATAAATATCGACTTCATGCAATATCCCGATTGGATAAAGCTTTATAAAAAGTCTAGCCAACTGCATGTAGTTACCAAAGGAGGGGGCGTGCCTATGCTCGGTGGATATCCAACCGGGTACAGCGCAGCCCCGTTTGTTGTTGGTATGTTGTCCCGCACGCCGCAGGTGTTCCATGTTGACTATACGGCGGGGCTGACCAAAGAACAGATTACGGAGGATATCCGGGCGGTGGTTGGCAAACAGGCGGCGGTGGCTGTTCTGGGCGTGGCTAGTGATGCGGTAATGGCTGGTGTATCGGGGTACTCGCTTACATTGGATGGCGTGGCAGAGTCCTTTACATCAACGGCATCTACCATTTATGGCAAGTACGCAGCGCACATTACTCAGCTTCAGCAGGAGGTTAACGACTTTTTCAGCCCGAAAGGCGGCGGCGCACGTACCAAAATGCGTGGCTTTACGATGGGAGGGATCTGATTGGCTAATATGCCTAATATCCAGTTAAACGGTCAGGGCTTCGAAGACCTTATTGCTCGGCATGGCCGGGACGTAATGTGGCAGGAGTCCTTTCGGTGTTCCTGCTGCAATTTGGACAGTGGACAGCCAATGTATGGTTGCCCCGTCTGTGGAGGCACAGGGTTTGTGTACGAGCCTGCAATTAAATGCAGAGCGTTGATCCAGAGTGTTACCACAACCAAGGATTATTTGGCCTATGCCGGGATGTTTGAAGTGGGTGACGCTATTATGAGTGTTTCCGCCAATATGTTAAAGCGTACTGAGTCAGGCGGGTTTGATCTTTCAGGGCGTGAGCTTGTGCCTATGTTTAACATTGGGTCTGGAGATATCGTGTCATTGACTGACGACGAGGTAAAAACGTCTGATATTTTGGCACGAGGTACAGATGTACGTCAACGCCCGCCGGATACGTTGCTAAATCCCAAGGTAACAAAGGTAATATCAATCCGCCGACACAATCCAGACACAGGCACGGTAACGCAGTACGTTGCTGGAGAGGATTACGAGGTTCAGGGGGCAACAATCCACTGGATAGGCAATCAGCCGCCAGAGGGGGCACAGTACAGTGTAATGTACATGCATCGTCCGGTGTACACAGTGTATGCGGTGCTTCCACGGCCCCGGCATCAAAACGGGCAGGACCTACCGCGTGCGGTTGTACTCCGGTACTATCCGGGGGGTGTCCTCCGTGAACATGCTGTCGATTGAGGCAGAGTTGCCCGCGCTTGATGATATCATTGCCCGATTGTCTAATGGGCAGCAGTTGCCCTTTACACGGGCTGCTGTTCAGGCTGCTACCACGGAGCTCATACAGGCCACATGGATTCAATATGCATCCGGGGCGCAAGTAAGCTTCAGCGGCGGGAATTTCCGTGTTGGAGTACAAACAGGGGATTATGTCCGCAGTATCCAAGACGGTCTACGTTTTCCCGACGATCTGACCGGGGAAGTATTCACCACGTCTGCTCACGGTGCAGCAATCGAGTCTGGCCAAGATGCCCGAGACATGAAACCGTCTCTGTTGGCATCACCCAAGGCCAAGACGGGGGCGAATGGAAAAAAGTACATTACTGTTCCGTTTCGCCACGGTACGCCGGGAGCTGCGACAATGCCCGCCATGCCTAAAGCTATATATGCCCAAGCCCGGAATCTCAGCTTTAGCCGGGTTCTTTCGCCTTTGCCGACACGTTCATACAGTTGGGGCGGGCGGATCAAAGAGGACGATACAGGCAAGCGCAGCCACACAGGGGCGCATCCAGGTGCAGGATATACGTGGAAGGCTGGTAAGTATCAAGGACTTGTCAAGATGGGTCAGCCTGGACATACGCAGTACCTTACGTTTCGGCGGCTGTCGGAAAACTCCAGCAAAAAGAGCTGGATGCGTCCGGCAATCAAGCCTAAACCGATCCGGCAGGCGGTAATAGAAAATACACGGGAACAGGTACAAGACATGATTGTACAGGGCTTTCAACAAGATCTGGCCGCTATGGGCTTGGGAGGCGATTAGTTGGAATTTAATAGCGTAGACGTTAAAGAGGAATTACTCCAATTCCTTAAAATGGGTTTCAAAGATGCCAAGGTCAGAATGAATGTATTCAAAGCCGATCCGCAGACCGAAGCAGAATTGCCCTGTGTGGGCATTAACCGTGTAAGCGACAGCGAGGCAGCTCATATATTGGGTGACTTCGGTGGCGAGGACTTCGACAGGGAGAGTTTGGAATTTTCGGAGATCTACAGCACGCATTTTCAGGAATCAATGGAAGTGCGTATTTGGCATACCAACGCAGACGAACGGGAGAGAGCCTACAGGATATTAAAGGCGCTGCTTATGCTCTTCCGTCCGGTGTCTGTGCAAAAGGGTTTATTGAGTTTTAGCATGGAGGCGGGCAAAGATGAAAGCGACTTTACCGGGCAAGTAGCCCCGTTCCCTGTTTATTGGGCCAGCATCGTTATTACGTATCTTAATCCACTTGACGTACAGACCACAGAGCATGTGGATGCTATCAGCGGATTTACTTCGATGGGAGGTGTAAGCATTGGCGGATGAAGAGAAGAAAGACGAACAAAGTGTACCTGGTCCTACTCCGACTCCAGCTCCAGCTCCCAAAACTGAGCCAGTCAAAAAGCCGGAGTCTGCCCCCACGTTGGCAACGTTGGATGACTATTTATCTCGCGTAAAGGTGCATATGGGGCTGGTAGCGAGCTTTCGTTATGAGGCCCGCAGCAAGCCGGAATTGCTGCAAGATAAGACGGACGAGCAATGGGCGAGAGCCTTTAACCAGCAGTCCGAAACGCAATATGATTAGGAGGTAAACCATGAGCATTAATATTTCTTTTGGTGGTGCAACCATCAAGCGGACCGGTGCTAACTCCGTGGTAGATTCTGCTGGAATGACCCCTGTGACACTGGGGAGTAACAAAGTGCTGGCAGTGATCGGCGTCCTGCCAGCGGGAAGTAAACTGCCAGAGGATAGGGTGTCATACTTCAACGATCCTAAAATTGCCGCCGCTACTATTGGCGAGGGTGAATTGTTGGAGGTTATGAAGGTGTCTTGGCGAAAAGGTGCGGACCTTATTGGTGTTGCTCCTGCCAAAATAACGGCCCCCGCTACGGCACCAACAGATGCCGAATGGCAGACAGCTATTGATCTGTTACAGACGGAAGATGTAGCGGGAATTATTCCGCTCTCGACACAACCAGCAATTTGGGCCAAAGTGGATACTCACGTTGAATTTATGTCCAGCGTTAAGAATCGGAGGCGCCGTCGCGCGTTTTATGGACACAAACCAGGGGCTACAATTACGGAAATTAAAGACTTGGCAGCAGCACTTACAACTGAACGAGGTTTGTTAGTTTCTCCTTGCCCTCTTGTCGCTGATAGTGATGGCAACAAAGTAGTTAAACCCGGGTACTATATGGCCGCCGCTGTTGCTGGTGAATGGGCCGGACAACCATCCCAAGTGCCCGTTACGTATAAACTGGTCCAATTTGATGGCTTAGAAAAAATTTATATCGGTCTTGAAATCGAAGAACTACTGGAAGCCCACATTTGTCCTGTTGAGCAGGTTAAAAATGTGGGCTTCCGTATTGTTCAGGGTACAACGCTCTCGACAAGCGCAGATTTGACCAAGGCAGAGTTATCAGTTTCTACACTGGCAGATGATATGAGCGCAAATGTCGAGACGTATTTCGAGAACAAATACGTCGGACAAGCTGGGGTGAAGGGGATCGAGGTCACCATTTATAACGATTTGATGTCGTTACTCCAAGAGTTTGTTAAAAACAATTGGCTAACTGGCTTTGTACCAGAGTCCACGAAAGTAACCAGAAACGGCACAGCATTTTGGTTGGATTGGGAAGGCATACCAACGCTACCGATTAACAATTTCCTTATTACATCACACTTCAACTTGAAATAACAAAGGGGGAATAAGCTTTGAGTATTGTAAAAGACCAGCCAGCTCACGCCGGGCATACGATACGCCTTAAAATCGGCGGTATTGAAGTCGGCCGGGGGCAACGGCTCAGCGGTAACCGTTCTTTCGGAACAGAAAACCAATATGAAATCGGTAATATCATGCCGCAGGAATCCGTTCCACTGAAAGTGGATGGTACTATCAGCTTGGAGAAATATCGCATTCGCAAAAAGTCTTTGGCTGAACTTGGGCTGTCCTCATACGGCGCGGGCATTTTGAATATGAACGTAATTGATATTGAGGTAACAGACAAGTACACAGGCGATATTGTTATCGTTTATCGAAGCTGTACATTGTCTGAATCCTCTGAAGACTTCAGCGCAAATGCAATGTCTGGTGAAAATGCTACATGGAAGTATCTTTCTGCCGATTATGGCACGCCGGAAACTGAATAATTCTTAATCAGGCCCTTTCATTTGAGAGGGCTTTTTATATTCCAAATTTAAAGGAGACGATCATTAATGGCTGAATTTACCGAAGAACAAAAAGCTGCTGCTCAGGCAGCTATTGAAACAGCGCAGAAGGTCCGTGCAGGTGGAGAGTTGAAGGAAGGCGAGCTTTTGGATTTTACATCTTCTGAGGGCAATCATTATACGGGCGTATTAGTGTTTAAGAAGCTCACAATGTCTGACTTGATGAAGAGTGGTGCTATCAAGTCAGAAATCTTACGTGAGGCGGGCGTAAAGGATGTTCAACTTGTCGATAACGATGTTTTGTTCATGGCTCATGTTATCTCCTTTCTCGAAGTTGCTCTGTACAAACGCCCAGAATGTCTCCTAAAACTTAAAGAGATTACAGAACCAGACCTGTTATTCCATGTGTACGGTAAGTACCAGGTATGGGAGGCATCGTTTCGTAAGGACTTTCGAAACGCATCTGATGACAATAGCGAAGATGCCAAGCGAGAGGAAGCTTTGGTTACTCCGTAAGTACGCCTATGGAGGTGTACCACCTACCGATCCACGTATTTTGGCTATGACCGACGAGCAAATTGAACTGGAGTTTGCACATTTGGATCTTGACCGCAAAGCGCGTGACGGCAAGGGTGAGGACTATGACGATCCAGAGTTCGATGAATGGGAGAATGAAACCGAGGAAGCTGATAGCAAGCTATCTTATGACTATACAGCTCCTAAAACTCCTGCTGAAGAACTGGACGATTGGGAAGACGTCGAATAGAAAGGGGGGAATATTTTGGCAGCAGAACAAACCATACGGGTATCAGCTAAGGGAGAGTTTGGACAACTACAGCGCGGGTTGAAGCAGCTCCAGCAGGATCTTAAAGGCGTTGCTGGTGTAGTAGATAAGGGAGCTGGAAAAGGCGGCTTCTTCGATGAAAAACAGCTCCGTGCTTTGGATATTTACAAAAGCCGATTCCTTGGAACCATGCGTGAGCTGGATGCAGAGTTTCGTAAGCAGAACGGTGTGGTGGACTCTCTTTATTCCAAACTCCAAACCGCACAACGCGGAGAACGTGAAGAAATAAAAAAGACTATTCAGCAACGCGAACGGCAGTTGGATGTGATTCGTAAGGAGTTACTGGCAACTGAACGACTTTACAACCAGCGTTACAGAGAATCCGGTGGTTATCGTTCATCTTCCTCTTCTTCCGGTGGATCTGGTCGGTCTGGTGGTTCAGGAGACAATGACAATACAGGTGGGGGTGCTAGTCGTCTTGCTGGCGGCGCACTATCTAGTGTGTTGGGAGCTGGTAAATTCGCCTTAGGACTGGTTGGCCTAAGCAGCATTGCAGGACTGGCAACACAAGCCTATAGCTCCGCATATGCCCGATCAGTAAATTCGTTAGATTTGGCACAACGTATGCGGGGACAAGCCGGATGGAGTGGCCAGGCAACCGATATGTGGGACCATGCTTCCTCGGTCGGTCGTTCTGATCGGATGGGTTACAGCGCAGCAGAATCTTGGGGATTCTTAGATCAATACAGTCGCACCGCTGGTAGTATAAGTGCCGATCAGCAACAGGGGCTTCTAAAATTCGGCCGAAGTTACGGGCTGGATACATCCGAAGTGGCAAGCGCGGCTGGGAGCAATCGAGCCGCAGGCGGTATGCAGACTCCAAAAGGGTTTGCAGATGCCATTGCGGGTAGTGTGGCAAAGTCGGGCATGACTCCACGTATTGTTGAAGTCATGGAAACTAACAATGCCCTGCTCCAGCAGATGAACACCACGCTAAAAGACGGTAGCTCCAAACAGATTTTAGCCTATCAAACCACGCTGGACCGTATCGGTACCGAACAAGGCATGATGCAATTAACGGGTGCTCAAGGCGGCAACCTTATAGGTGGCTTGGGAGGTATCTTTCAGCCGGGTAACGACAATTGGAAGTGGATGGGCGTTCAGGCACTCCGACAATACAATCCTAAAAAGTATGGCGGCATGGACTTGTTCGGGCTGGAAGAATCTTTTGAAGACGGCCTTATGAACAGCGATAACGTCCCTGCTATGGCTAAGTATGTTAAGTCCCAAACAGGCGGTAATGAAAAACTTACAAAGCGCATTATGCAGCGTTGGCTTACAGACGGTGGTTTTGCTGCAACCAAGCGTGAGGCGTCAGAGTTTTATGATGCCACAAATGGACTTTCGGTGTTTAACCCGGATCAGATGAAGGCACTTGAAAATGGCAGCATTGATTCCGGCGCGAAATATGATGCCGAGCGTCAAGGAGCCAAAGGACAAGGTTACATGGACACAGATGCCCGTTTTGAACATGCTTTGGAGCAAGCCGGAGGTAAACTGGTTGAAATCGTTATGGGCGTTAAAGAGGGAGCTACCACCGTTATGGAGGCTATCCAAAACGGTGCAGGAACCGGAAACGGCATACTTGATTCCATACTGAAATTCATGAACGATAACCTCAAAGGGCTGGCGACCACAGATGCATTAGGTAATTTGGGATCGGCGCTGTCAGAGGTATTAAGTGGCAAAAAGGATCTTTTCGAAAGTCTATTTGGCGGTAAAAAGACCGTGGCAGCCAACGCAACAGATAGCATCTCTTTTGCCACCCCCGAACAACGGACGCAGTATCTTCGTGAGCTACAACGTGAACAAAGTAATAAAACGAATAGCATTGAATCCGAAGGCGCAGCTTTGTATGAACGAGCAAAAAGCGGTGAAAAACTCAGTGATGAACAAATGCAGAAAGTGTACTTATACAACGCGAAAAGCTTCAGCAACGGTAAACAAGCTGGGACAATTCCTAAGTCTAGTGTTGATTCTGGCGCTGATGCAGCAGCGGGTTTTTTTCAACAAGTCGCCCAAATTTTCACCAATGAGTTTTTTGGCGGGGCCGGAGATTCCGACATTGGCCGTATGCCTGGTCAAGTTTCTCGCAATGTCGAGGATATGTCCACAATCGGACAAAATAAGTTTAGACAGATGGATCGAACGACCAGTGATATGGCGGCTGATGCCGCATCCAAGTACGCCAATATGGAACGTAACAGTAGCAGTCTCCTAGATAAAACGGTGTGGATTTTCAAGAGTATGCTGTATACCGTACAAAACGGTACCGCTGATATGTTGGCTGAGTTTCAGAGTTTGCGAAGTTCGTTGGCGGCATCTAATGGTGGCGGATTAACGGCCATGGGAACAGGCTTCAGTATTTCCTCCAAGATAACGGCCATGAGCGGGATCAACGCCGAACAGCTTAATAAAAAGTTGGGCGGTGTGCTCGCAGGCAAGGGTGCTCAATTTGTACAGGCTGGCTTGCAATTCGGAATTGATCCGGCTGCATTGGCGGCTATTAGTATGCATGAAACCGGAAACGGTACATCACCAGCATCCCGAAATCGTCATAATGTGGGCGGTATGATGGGTGCTAACGGGCTAATGAATTTTGCTTCCATAGATGACGGAATAACCGCTATGGCACGTAATCTCAAGGTCAATTATGCGGATAAAGGCATTGACACCATAGAAGGAGTTCAACGCAAATACGCTCCAGTAGGAGCGCGGAACGACCCTGATAATCTCAATAACAACTGGTCCAAGGGCGTCGTGAAATTCATGAATGACCTTACTGGTGGCGTGTCTACCGGATCAGGCAGCGGATTCTTTAATAACTGGCAAGACCGTATTACCAGTAAATTCGGTCAGCAAGAAGGCTTCCGCAAGAAAGCTCACGGTGGCTTGGACATAAAGGGTGCTCAAGGTGATCAACTTCAAGCACTTGCTGGCGGGACAGTTTCATTTGTAAAGATGGATGATGGTGGTCCGTTAGATTCGGACGGAAAGAAGAACACCCGAGGCGGCGGAACAGAAGTAGGCATAAAGCTACCTGACGGAAATACTTACTTTTACAGTCATCTGTCCGCTGTTAACCCTGGCTTGAAGGTTGGGCAGACGGTAAACACAGGAGATTTTATTGGGAATGTTGGTGGCACACCTGGAGTGGCAGGTAGCGGGAGCAGCACAACGGGCAGCCATCTACACTTAGGCTACATGAATAGTTCAGGCAAGCTAATGAACCCAGTAGACTTATTGAATTCTTTAGGGGCTGGAGACAGCGATATTGGCTTTATGTCTGCTGCATCAAGTCCAAGGGAGGTCCGGCACAAGTCTGAAATCACCGTCAATCTGAATGTAAGTGGCGAAGGAGCCAAGGTGCTGAATGCTTCTACTCAAAGCCAGCTTGAAAAGCTTGTAAAACGAATCATGGGAGAGCAGGAACGGCAACGGCTGCGTATGTCTCCAGTAAAGGCGGGCTACTAATGACAGAACGTTATAATTGGGCGCCAGTCGGCGGTGTGGAGGGCAGTAGGTATGTTCCTATTATCCGCGTCAGCTTCCATACGAGCACAGCGTGCTACCAGCTTAAAGGTAGCTTAACGGAGGATACAGGCCAGGACCCCACAAGTCAGGTGCTTTCGGTAACTACGCAAAAAACTTTGGATGCTCCGGCAGGGACGATGAATATTGTCCTAGCTGGTGACAAGTGGTTTCGTTCTCAGCTCATAATGGCGAATGATCTTGTGGTCGTGCAGATGGGATATAAGACCATCAAGGGCGAAGAATTATCTACGGTCATGGTTGGCCTAGTGGATCGAGTGCGGCGGACCCGTAGCGTGGACAACGGCATGACTACATCCGTTCAAGCGCGTGACTTTGGGAAGGTGCTCATTAAGTCCAATATAAAATTTTATCCCGAGATATCTGGTGGTACCGATAAGTTCTTTTTGACCGAAAATGGTTGGCTGGCGATGGCTAAGTATTTCCAGTCAGAGAGCATTGCCAAAGGTAGCCCTGCTGTGATTTTGGACGTTATAATGCGTTTCATCCTGCCAAAGCTTAATAGCGTAAAATGGAGCGTTTGGGATGAAAAGAAGGTGGAGCCAGTGGCGAAGAAGGTTAATGTTACCAATATACTCCGGTACAACTTTGCAGCCGTTCCGGTATTTCTTCCGCAATTTTTTACGTTGGACCGTTACGAAGGCTCTTTGTGGAACTTGATGGAACGTGCATCCACTAAACCATTTACAGAGTTGTTCGTAGATGTGCGAGAGCCATTGGAAGCGTGGAATCCAGGCGGAAAGCCGAGGGTTGTAAACGAAACTATTGAGCAGTCCAGCGATCAGACAAAGGCCAAGTTTCCGAAAGGAGAGGGCTATTACCCGTTTCCACGTTTCCCCTTTGGTAAGGATAACAGTGTGGTTTCGGTCTTCTTACGGAATACACCTTTTTCAAAGGATGCCTGGGACAAGCTGCTGGTGCATGTGGTAACTGCTGCAGACGTGATTGATGAAGACCTATCCTATTCCGACGACGAGCACTATAACCTATTTTGGGCAGGAACTACCATTAATCCTTTCGGAATTGATCTGAAGAGAGTAGCCCCCCCGATAATTAATAAATCTGCTGTCGAACGCTATGGTCTTTCACCGCTGGAGGTTGAGATAGAGGGGCTGGCTATAGACCCAAGCAAGCCAGAGGACACAACCAAGCTGGAGCAAATGAGCAGGGCATATACGCTCAAGCTGAAGGAGTGGTTTGAAAACAACCATAAATTTTTGAATGGCTCCATGACGGTTCGTGGCAAAGGCAGCTATAAAATAGGTCAGCGATTGCAAGCGCCTGGGATTATGAAAGAATTTTATATCGAAACTGTCACGCAGACGTTCAACGTGTTTGACGGATGGACTACAACATTGCAGCTCACTCGTGGCCGTGATTACAAGCCCGCAGTTAAGGCTTCCAAAGTGGCAGCGGCGCAGGTGAGCAAAGCCACTGATAAAAAACCAGCTTCAGCCAAGACAGCAGCCGAGGTCAAAGCCGATTTTTATACCGTAAAGCGGGGAGATAGTCTATGGAGCATTGCCGCCAAGCTTTATGGTAAGGGAGATGAATGGACTAAGCTGTGGGAAGCCAATAAGGACATGCTTATTAAGCGGGATGAACGTAATGCGTCTCAGCATGGCAAGTACATTTATGTTGGTCAGATTCTTAAATTGCCGGGAGGGAAATGACATGAAGGATCAGAGCGCCTTGGGGGATAAGTCAGTTAATCGACTTCCAGAGTTTAATTCCACCCGGCTTGCCCGTGTAACCAGTATCAAGGACTATGAGAAGTATGCCCGTATTGAAGTCGTTTTTTTGGACTATAGCCAGCCCGTTCCTGTGTGGGTTATGAGCGATCTGGACAGGGAGCCAGTCGAGGGAGATACCGTAATTGTCGGGTATTTGGACAACCGCAAAGACGCCCCTTATTTGGCCGGATTTTTGCGAAATAGAAGCTACGGCACCAACTTTATTACCGTTAAGAGGGATATGGTAAAGCTTCAGCTACCCGTGTATGAAATAGGTGTAAAAGACGGCATAGCCGATAAGGATGTTCAGAGACATTTGCTGGACACGAGCAAGCAGCAGCAGCGGGCCTATGTGGAGTTGACCCCAGAGCACGCCTTGTTGAGCTATCCCACCGATAAAGAGGGAAAGAACCCGCCTGTTACCGTGAAGGTCGCGCCGGGAAACGTAGAAATATCTTGTCCAGTTCCAGACGAAGCACCAGCATATATACGTTTAACTTCGGGGGGATTCGAATTTTTTCATCCCACAGGTAAGGCGATGTTCAAGTTACCTAAAGGAGATGTGGTCGTAGAGAAAGGATGATAGCAATGGCGCTGGTTAAGAACTCAACCCGCGATCAGAAAAAGTTTTATCGAATGACCTTCGAGCTGCGCAAGACGCTGCCAAGCGGTGATTCTGGTTCCATCACTTTGCATACTCTCCTGGTTAACCCTTCCGATTTTACGCAGGATGAGCCAGGGCGTGGCAACATTGTACAGACGCTTGGTGGGGCATATGTGGCTGACTTCGGCGCAGGGTTGCCTACGGTTACACTATCCGGGACAACGGGTTACAGCAAGCGTACGTCCGCAGAGAATCGCGTTTTGGATGGTTACGAGGAATTTATAAGCTTTAGAGCCGATATACACCGAAAATTCTTGCAGGCCAACGATCCGCAACATTCTTTGTTCTGGTACAACTGGGAGGATAACGAGTATTACGAGATCCACCCACAAAACTTTCGGCTTCAGCGTAGCAAGTCGGAGCCGTTGTTGTACCGCTATGAGTTTCGTTTTACATGCTTGCGGAGGCTGACCAAGACACGCAGGGAAGCGGCTAAGGATTACTTGAAGCGGAACCCTTCCACAAAAGATATGGCCGGGAGACTTTCGTCCAGTGTGTCTAATATAGGGGAGCTCCTAAACAAGCTCACGAAAGGGGGATGATTGATGCTGGAGTCGATCTATTTGCCCGAGGAAGAATTGACTTATGTAAATTTCCCGGTGCTCAGAGAAGAACGTCAGAGCGTTGAAGATATTACAGCCTATGCTCTGCGAGCGTATACGGCGCTATCGGATTATAACGAAGCATTGTATGACCGGGTTGATATAAATACGGCTGAATTGGAACAGTATATTACGCTGTGTCGAGACACTTGCAGCCGCTTGGCTTCTGCTGATAGCATCCCCTTTGACTTATTGTTGGAGCTGAGGTCAATCCTGACAATGTTGTACAAGCTGCGTACATTGGCCGCCGATAGTAGCGCGAACGTAATCGGAGAGCCGGCAGCAATAAGCACGGAGGATGATGGTCTATGATCGAGCATGTACTTAATGATGCCGATACGATACAAGGTTTATCAGTGCTGTACAATGTGCCTTGGCAGGACATTGCAGATTATAACGGCCTTGAGTATCCGTACACCATGACGAGCCGGGAAGCCTATTATACGTTATATGCAAGCGGGTATTTGCTGGTAAGGCGACAGGCGACAGGGTTGCCACTTACGCTGTATGCTGGTTCGCTGTTTATGACAGATATAGATTCACAGGGCATTCAAAAAATCTATGAGTTGGTGGAAGACACAACCCTTGCTGCTGGTGTAGCAGAGGGTTATTTTTATGTCCGCAGTCAGCTACCGGGAAGCTTCGGTAATACCATAGCAGGCAGCATTGTTTTGTCCAACTCTGTTCGGTCCAGTGCGGAGCCTGGTTCCTTATCGGTTACGAACCCAGAACCTTTTACTAATGGGAAAGATGCGAAGGTACGTCTTACTGGACAGATTGTTTATATAAACAACGGTATCGAACTGGCGACCACGCCCAGCGCGGAACCATTTGGTGGTACCGATCTTAAAATGACTCCAGACGGTGACTTGTCCGATGACGGAGCCGGAGACTGGGAGGTTGTAACGGGGATAGACAATATCAAGCAGGCAGTAAGCCACAGGCTGGTTACCCGGCGTGGAAGTCTCACGCAGCACCCTACCTATGGCAGTCGCCTTCATGAGTTTATTGGACTGGCTCAGGCCCCGTATATACGCCAACTGGTTGAACTGGATATACACGAGACACTTGCCTATGAGGACCGCATAGATGGCGCGACAGTGGATAGCGTGATTGTGCAACTGACGTTCATGTATATTTCACTGACCATAAGTGTTGCGGGCAGCAAGGAAAGTATAGGGCTACAAGTGGACCAATCCGGCGTAGCCATTGCTGTATAGGAAGGAGGGAGTATTGTGGCTTTTGAACGCAAAAGCATGGAGAGTATTGTACAGGACATGGTGGACTGGTCAAGGGGCGTGTCCTCTAAAATAACTGATTTTGTGGTCGGTTCCCGCGCCAGAACGATGCTGGAAGCTGTGGGCAAGGAGTTGGAGGAATATTACGATAAAACTTGGCGGGCCATGCGTAATGCGATAGGACAAGGGATATATTCAGCCTTTGGATTTTCGAAACTCCCAGCCCTCTATGCGACTGGAACGGTTACGTTTAGCCGTGTCACTCCAGCCGACACCAATTACCTTGTCCCAGTTGGAACCTTGCTCAAAACGCAGGCTACGGCTTCCAAAGCCCCGATCAGTTACCGAACCACCTCAGATGCGGTAATTGCGGTTGGAACAACGAGAGTTGACGTACCTGTAATCTGCCTGACACCTGGCTTGGACGGTAACACAGAAGCCCAAACCATTACCGATTTTGTATCCAAGCCAACGGGAATTGACACGGTATTTAATAGTGCTGCCTTTTCCAACGGGAAGGAGGAAGAGACACAGGACGAGCAAAAAAATCGTTTCAGGAAATTCATTGCCTCTTTATCGCGGGGAACATTGCAGAGCATCGAATATGGAGCGACAACCGTTCAGCTCACAGATACGACAGGGTTTGCGACTGAGCGCGTGGTAGATTGCCAAGCGTTTGAGGATTTGCCCGCACGCAAAGGGGAAGTCGATTGCTATATTTGGAATGGGGTTGGCACGGCCTCTCCTGAACTGTTCGCAGCCATTCAGCGGACACTTACCGGATATTACGAAAACGGAAAGCCCGTGTATGGTTATAAGTCTGCTGGAATACAGCTTAATTTGTTTTCCGTCACAACCAAGCCTGTCAGTATCCGCCTGACGATAACGTTCAATAAGGGCGTTACACTTGAATCGTTACAGAGTGACATTGAGAGGGAAATTAGGGACTATTTCAGCGGGGTTAAACAAGGTGAAATTTTGATCCAGACTGAGCTGGAAACCCGCATAAAGCTGTTGACTGGCATATATGATGTGAAATTGGATTTATCCGTAGACGGTGGCACAACATGGTCCGATGCTAACCCAACCGCAGGAAAAACAGAGAAGCTTGTAACACAATTTCCGATAGTCTACCGGGAGGCGGGCGCATGAGGATTCTGAGAAAGCTGCTGGACAATCTTGGCGACAAGTGGAATAAGCTGCCGAAAGAGGTCCAGTTTTTAACGCTTGGGCGTGGATCTGGCCTGCATAGTATGGTGACGGTGGATGAGGGGGTCATTTATTTCCACAGTGCGCCGTATCGCATGGAGTTGCCTGACAAGCAATTTGTTAATCTCCAAGGGCTAGACGCTGCTGGATTGATCGGCGCTATACATGACTTGGGATACATTGCAGATTTAACACCTGGAACGATTAGACAGGATGCCGTGCCGCTGGCACTGATAGAGGTAACGAATATCCCACTTGATTCGACATTGAATGCCTTCACAAGCAACGTCTGGCGGCGTATATATCCGGTATATCGTGCATTGCGTAAAGCTGAGGCAGACACGGATCTGGCACTGTTACAATTGGACCGAAATATGGCAACTGGACGTTGGCTCGATTACTGGGGCAGCTTCTTTGGCTTGCAACGCCGTCCGGCTGAGCTGTCCGAATCTTTTCGCCGCCGCTTTACAATGTGGGTGCTGAATCCCAAAACGAACAATGTAGCCTTGCAGGAGTTACTTGCCTACCAGTTGGGTGAGTCCGGTGGGGTGGAGGTATACGACAAGGCTCCTGCGGTTTTGGGTGTTCGACTGGATGCCAAGTATACGGAAAGCGGGGAGGTTCTGTCTGCATTCAGGAGTATTTTGCTGGAGAACAGAGGGGGCGGTATTGCCTTTACTACTTCTGTCCATGTATATACCCCTATTCAGCACACACATTCCTATCGCAGTCGGTTACGGTTACGATCAGGAGTGCACTTTTTTGGTGGCCGTCCTTGGTATCTGGATGGTCTGGAAGTTCTGAACGGGTCCGCTACTTTGTCCGGTTGGACTGGCGGGCGTAGGCGATATGTTAACAGGATGGAATTTAAGAACAAGCATCGTATTGAGAATGAGCAAACTGGAGTAGTGAAGGCCCGTAAAAATTACTGGCTGCTGGATGGGAGCGTTATGCTGGACGGTAGTCGGACATTAAGCTCAACGGAAATTATTACTGAAGTTTAGAAAGGATGGCATTCATGGCAGAACAAATATTGACGGTAACAACCGCCTATGCGAGAGAGCAGATGGCCCGAGCACGGGCAGAGGGTGGCGCACTTACAAAGGTGGTCAAAATGGCATTCGGCAGCGGTGGGGTGGATGCAGAGGGACAACCATTGCCGCTGGATGGAACAGAACAGGTGTTGAAAAAGGAACTGGTTCAAAAGGATATTACCAGCTATGAATTTATTGCCCCGGCAACAATCCGGTATATCTGCTCACTTGCTGAAACTGAGCTGGCCGGGAAAACCATTAACGAACTGGCGTTGGTAGATTCAGCGGGAAAGCTGACGGCTATCCGGACAATGACCAATAAGATTAAGGATAGCGATATGGAGTTTATCTTCGAGATAGACGACATCTACTGATGAGGGGGAAATAGACGATGGCAATTAAAGAGCCGAGAAAGTTTGTTACCACAGACCAAGGACATGCAGACGTTCTGAATGTACCGATTGATACGCTTTATGAAAACGACCAGGTGTTGGCTGCACAGATTGAAAACATTAAAAACGATCCGGCCGGAAATGACATTGCATCCAAGGCTGCACTGGACAATCACATTTCTGATACCAACTTGCATGTAACTGCCGCCAAGCAAGCGACGTGGAATGCGGCAGAGGGAAATGCCAAGAAGTATACAGAGCAGTATGCAGCACCCAAGGCTCATACGCATCCTGCATCGGATTTACCTTCTGCGTCAACACAGGCGCGCGGAATTGTTCAGATTAATACATCGGTAAGCAGCACAGCAACAGACCAGGCAGCCGCGCCGATTGCCGTTAAAACGGCTAATGACCGAGCCAACGAGGCATACAATTTGGCGCAACAGTCTTTAACGCAAGCCGTTGATCTTAAAAATAAAATCGTAGGCGCGATCAACGGCAAATTTGGAGGCGCCAGTTCTGATATGAGTAGCGATCAGATAGCAGCAGCAATCACAAATGCACCTGTAAAACGATTCGCGAGCGGTACGTTCAATGGGCAGAGCGCTACATCCATCGGTATTAGTAGTGGTGCAGATTTATCCCTGGCGGCATCAGGTTTAGGTTTTTCTCCTAACGGGATATTTTTTAGAGTGGAATTGCGTGATACATCCAACAGGATTTATTTAAGCGGAACAGTATACGATGTAAGATCGTTTGGAAGACAAGCTCTGGAAGACGGAAGTTTCAACAATCGGATTAATTCTCCTTACCTAACTCCACAAAACGGTGGTTTCGTCGTGAATGTATCAAGTGGATCACTGCGAACTGGTGGCGGCGGTTCGCAGGCTGTTTTAAAAGCTTTTGAATGGTGGGCATTTGAATAATAGAAAGGGTGGTTTATATGAAAATTGGGCCAAAGGTTTACTGGAGAAAATCAAGCGGTGAGGTTATTTTTATGACTTCCCAAGTCGAATCAGAGTCAGCACGTGAGACCACTAAAGAGGATGATATGGGCTTTTATCCTCAGTTAAAAGGATACGATCCTGAACAGGTAGACGTCCTCAAACTTGAGTTTGATAAGTATACTGAAGACTTCTACCACGCGACCAGTTACAGAGTGAATCCAGATACTAAGACAATGGAATTCACATACCCGTCCAACAGTGGTAGTGACTCGCCCCCTACGAAACCTCTTACGGATCAGGTGGCAGAGCTCAAGACGCGCCAAGATAGCACGGAGGCCGCTATGCTTGCTCTTATGGATGTTACAACCAAATCTTAACGGGGGAGGTGAAATAGATGTATTCATTTTTACTTAACATGTGGACCATGAAAAAAGTTGATGAGCAACGGCTAATTTTGTACACTCCAAAATTTATTAGTGAAGAAGAACAAAAGGCAATATTAGCAACACCACAGAATGTTTAGCCAGCGTATCCAATCGGATGCGCTATTTTTATGCCCTCGGAGTGGTCGGGGGCTTTAATTTTTCTAAGGGGGAAAAGGTAGTGAGCCAAATTAAAATGTTTGGCAGCACCGTATGGGCCGCAATGGTCGGCGCATCAGGAAAGGAAGCAGCGGCAGGGGGCTGGTCTGCGCTTGTCGGACTGATGATTACGTTTCTGGGTGGGTGGGATAAACCGCTGAAGGTGCTGCTTATATTGATGTTGTTGGATTATATTTTTGGAGTTGCCGCAGCTATTAAAAACAAAAAAGTGGACAGTGATGTGATGTTTTGGGGCGGCATCCGCAAGGCTACGGTTCTGACGGTGGTGGGATTGTCTGCACAATTGGACGATTGGTTACAACCAGGTGCACCGATCTTCCGGACGGCGGCTATTTACTTCTACGCTGGCCGTGAGGGACTTTCCTTGGCCGAGAACCTCGGGGCTTTGGGAATCCCTTTACCGTTTAAACTTAAAAGTTTCCTGCAGCAGTTAAAAGACAAGGGAGATGGAAAAGATGCAACAACGAAATAGCCGTAACGCACAAGGCATTGACGTGTCCCATCATCAGGGGAATATTGATTTTAAAAAGGTAGCTGCAGACGGGCTCAGCTTTGTTTTTATTAAGGCTACACAGGGACGGTCGTTTCGTTCCAAAACTTTTTTGGAATTTGTGAAGGATGCGAAGGCATCTGGCTTGATGATCGGGGCGTACCACTATGTCGATGATTCGGCAACCACTCCAGAGATGGCCCGAAAAGAGGCAACTAACTTTGTTTCTGCTATAAAGGACGCTGGAGGCGTGTCCACGTTCGATTTGCCGCCTGTTATGGATTATGAGTCCAATAAGTCTAACCTTAGCAGAAAGGCGATTACAGCCGTTGCCAAGGCGTTTTTGGAGGAAGTGGAGCGCCTTACCGGAGTGCAGCCGATTGTTTATACCTATCCATCGTTTATCAGCAATTTTTCCGGTCTGTCCGGTTACCCATTATGGATTGCGCGGTACCATGCCACAAAGGCTCCATCTGATGCGTCTGGCTGGTCACGTTGGGACTTTTGGCAATATAGCGATGGTCAGTATGGTGGAACTTTGCCAAGCGGCACACGCAAGGTATCAGGCATCGCTGGTCCAGTCGATTTAAATGAGTATAACGGCACAGTGAGCGAGTTGCGAGCACGTTTCACTAATCGTCCTGCTGCGCCAGATAAAGCGGGAACAGTTGGGTCAGGCGCGTTTGTTGCTAACGGTAGGGAAGTAGGAAAGGTGCTGCTGTTTGGCGGCAAGAGCTACGTTCCACTGCGCGAACTGGCTAATGCCCTGGGTTTGGCATTCCACTGGGACAATGCACACAAGGAAGCCTATTTAAACGGCTCCAAGTTGCAATCTGTCCAACTGGTTGAAGGTGTGGCGTATGTGCAGCTCAGACCTATTGCGGAGGCATACGGTGCTGTAGTGTCCTGGGATCCAAAATCGAAAATAGCTGTTCTGAAAACGAAAGGGGAATAACCATGATTGAACAATACATTACAACCATTGCACTGTCCGCTATCGGCTTAGTTACAATCGGGGCTCTGACTCTTGGCACGGCAGTATACCGAAAGCTAAAGCCACTCTATGAGGCTCGTTTTACAGCAGTGCAGCGCAAACAAATTGAACAACTTGCTCACGATGCTTATGCTTATGCCGAAACCAAATTTGCAGGCCAAGGAGCTGCTAAATTCCACGGAGCAACTAAATACCTTGCAGATAAGTTGGGAGCGGTGGGAATAAAGGTAGGTTCAGATGAAATAGAATCGGCAGTGCAATTAGCCTGGGAGAAATTTAACCCTGGTAAAACCAAACGCGTTGATTCTGAATTACAGCCACCTGAAGATGTAGCAAAAGCGGCTGTTTCGGCTTTTGCAGCTAAAGTCAGCGAATTGGTTAACCAAGCTGTGGGAGATAATAAAGCACCTACAGCTTCTACGAAGGAGCAAGCAGTCGTCCTGGCTACTCAACCGCCTGTTACTGTCGAATAATCACAAACGCTTGGAAAATACGAAGCACCCTACTGGCTTAAAGCCGGTGGGGTGCTTTTTTTGTTTACAGGACTACGCTTATGACAAACGTCGCCTTTCTACATGATTCGCAAAAAAAGATATTGACAGATGGTTAATTGTTGGGCAAAAATAGTAAATGATTATAAAATACTGGAATTTTTATGCGAGGGGTGGCTATGGCATGGAACATACACCTACGATTCGAGCAGAATTAGACAGATTCCTACAACAAGAGGGTTTGAGCTTTTCGCAATTTGGTCATATTGCGGATATGAATAGGGGAGCAGTAAGTGCTATCGTGACAGGAAATAAGCCTTTGTCTGTTAACCAACTGGATCGAATTACTGAGGCTATGGGTTTGCCAGAAGGCTATTTTTACGACTTGTTCGTAGAAAACTACATCATCGACCACCCTCCAAATATGAGGCGAATTGAGCCATTTTTGTTTCGATGTGCGGAGTTGGACAAGTTAGATGCGATCCGTCGAGTGGTGGGAGCTATCATGGACAATCTACTCTATTCACCCAAGCTATTTGAAATTGCAGAGGAATTGCTGGAGCAGGGAAGACATGCGGCTGCATTGTTGCTCTATGAGGGGGTAGCTGAAGCGGAGAAGTATCAACATTCCGAACGTTTGGCAGTCTGTCAATATCGCATATTCACGATTCAGATTGGAGACGATCAAAGCCAGAATCTCAAGGCTGCAACACTATTTGAACCCTTCGTGGAACGCCTCGATGAAATAGACCAGCTTGACGCGTTGAAGGATTTAGCTAACGTGTACAGGTCTCTGCGTAAATGGGACAAGGTAGAGGAAGTAGCAGAATTAATGAGGGCTAAAGCGGAAATTCAATATAATTTGAAACACGAACACAAGAGTCGAGAATGTGAATCTACTAACAAGCTGACTCGTCCTTTGTTTGTATACATTTCCTATGCCGACCTGCTGTGTGCAGGTGTCTACGAAGCCCAAGGCGATTACCTCCAAGCTCTACAATATACATACGCCTATGCTAATTTAGATTGGGTTAGAGAGATGGACGAGGATACACTATATTGGATTAATTTATTCAAAGGTTGGGCGCAAGCTAACGCTGTCGCAAATAAGCTTTTATCTGGAGATATAAACGCCTTATATGATTATGTTGAATACATTGGTGCACCATCAGAAACATCTGAACAAGATAAAGTTGCCCAACTGTTGAACATTATGATGACGGCAAACCGATACCAGATAGACGTAAGTGATATACTTCAGCGTTTTGAAACGGATGTTAATTCACTTTTGCAATTTCCGCAATCTAATGACATATATACGAAACAAGTTATACCAGAACAGTATGCACGTTTGAGTTATGAATTAGCTTATTATCATTTATATCGAGGTACATACGACGATGGCTTCAAATACTTGATGTATTCAATGGTAAGTTATCATACACTAAATAATGAGACATATTTTATAAAATGTATGGTGTTGTTTGAGCGTTATCGAGCTTATGCAGTATCCGAAACCAAGGCAGCATATTTAGAATTTATTGAAAGGGTGTGGATAGCTGATGTTAAGAAAAATGGCGCTATTGATCGTCGTAGCTAGTTTTTTGTTTATCGTGACTGTACCTGTTCAGACTCATAGCCAACACCAAAGTATCGGACTTAACGATCAACAAGGAGGAGCTTAAACGTAAGTAAAGCAAATCCCCGCTAACCTTAACTGGTCGGCGGGGATTTTTTGTGTTTATCTATTAGTGGTTTATGGTACCTTTCTTCTAATTGCTTTCTTTTCTCTATCGCAGCCTCCAGTGTTACAGCGGAAGCATACATTCTCTTGCCTTTTACCGTTATATTTATTTCGTAATATTCGCGGCCTTTCCTAAACCGTTTATAGATCCCTTTATGTCCTGTCTGACTATCAGACCGAACTTTTTTAGTTAATAGGGGAAGGGGAACTCCATCGACCGTTTTTTCCGTTCGTAAAATCTCCCGTGCATTACGGGCTTGGTCGATCCGTTGGCAACCACAGGAAACCGCTTGGCCCCGGCGGAGGGTTGTGCCGTTTACTGGTATCTCTTTGCCGCAGTCGCAGCGGCATAACCACATAGCATTGTCGCGTCCGGTGCGTCCGGCACGTTCGATAACCGTGAGCATTCCGTATCTATTACCAGTGATGTGTACCAAATTAGGCGGGGATTTTTGACGCAAGCACCCGCATGATTTTTTGGTCTTGTAATTAAGTTGGGTAGTGGAAGCAACGGAAGGATTACCACAGTCACAAATACAGTCCCACATGCCTCCATCCCGCTTGCCCCTCACCGTTAACATTTCGAATCTGTCGCCTATTTGTATCATGACTCAATTCCGAATCGACTTTTGAGCCAAAGTGGGCGCCCCTCGACTAACGCATCTGGACGGGGGAAGGAACCTCTGTACCCGTCTTTCAATGCGCTCCTTGCGGATTTGCCGACGCTCTGCTTGGTAGTTTCCCGGTGACGAGATAACCAAGCAGCATTAACATACTCAAGGGGCGGCGTTACTTTTTTTCGACGTAGATTGTGTTTCCGTTGCCATCATCCCAGCCGTTCACATCCTCGCCAGAATCAAGGTCAGTGATAATCTGTGCTTGGTTTTCTAAGTCTGCTGGTGTGATGGTGAACAGTGTTTCTCCGTCTTGCACAACCTCAAATTGGTGGAGATCGTGATCAAAATCAACTTCTACAACTTCGTAACCTTCGCGCGTCCATGTCTTCATTGTATAATCTATCCTTTCAACCGCATCCGGTTTATCCCGGATTATTGGATATGTACGTTCTTCCCTTGATGTGATTTAAGTATAACACGTAAGGTTTACTAAGTAAACCGAACAAAATACGAACAAAAAGTGAGCAAAAATAGTATGGGAGTAGATTAAGAGTATAAAAAAGCCCCGTCGACCATGAAGGTAACGGAGCGCTCTTGCTATACGATAAACTCAGTGAACACCGGACTCCTTAAAAGACCATTCTTAGTCCAGTTACGCATCTTTACGCGAGCTCTTATACGTGGCTCCACATAAACATACTCGCGATCCTCCCCGGTTATCAGCGCTTTAGACACACCATAAAACGCCTTCTTGTGTGTCGGCGTTGCTCCCAGCTCAATGATACCGGATGGACGAATTTTACCACTCGCATTCGGTACGCCTGCAAGCCATCCGAATTCCCCTTTGCGATAACCTGTTATAAATACGTCTGCATAGGACCAGTTAATGACCTTCTGCCATGCGCTATGTCGACGGTTATAGTACTTGCTGTCCTTCCTTTTTCCCACCATACCTTCTAGTTTTAGATCCTGCATTTGTTTAAACAGAGCATCTCCTGCGCCTTCTACAAACGGGATCATACCGAAGCGATCACTCGGCAAGGTGAGACTAGCCAAAATTTCTTTGCGTTGCATTAAGGGCAAATCCTGAAGATCTTGTCCTTTATAGTGGAGCATGTCGAAAATAACAAAAGTAACGGGGAGTGTGTTGGTTAACTGCTGGATTTTTTCTGATTTCTTGGCCTTAAAACGTGTCATGATTGATTCAAAATCAACTAACCCTGTGGCTGGATCGTAACAGGCTACCTCGCCATCCAGGATAATGTCGTCATCAAAGGGAAGTAACAGTTCCGGGTATTGGTGTGTGCAGTCGTTGTTATGGCGCGTGAATAAGCGTACATTGCCGTTCTGTTGCGAATATATTAAGCGGTGGCCGTCTATTTTCGGTTCGAAGATATAGCGTGAATCCGAAAAGGGGGCAGCCGCTGTTTCAAGTAACATTGGAGAAATAAACAAATAGACCACCTCAAATTAATTATAACGCTCATTTGTGTAGTAGTGAGGCGGTAAGTATTGGAGAGTACAAAGGTGTTGCAACACGCGTTGAAGGAAAGACTAGGTGTTAAAGATTACCCTACTGCAAAGTAAGTAAACTCAAAATATTTTGTAACCTAACCGTAAAGCTGCACTCTATGTGAGTGTTTGAATTGAACTTGATTTCCGCATTGTAAATGCGGATTGAGATGTAGTGGCACTCTGTAGGAGTGTTTATTTTAAGCCCGTAAGTGCCAAAGAAAGTACTAGCTCCACTGGCAATTAGACTGCCAGCGGAGCATTTTTTTATGTTGAATGACGAACGCTTGTTTGCATATAATAGTTGCAGAGGAGTGATCGACATGTTACCTGATATCGAGCGCAAGCTGCTACGGATACTCTACAATTATTCAGCAGGTCGCCGCCGACTACCAACCATGAAGGAACTGGAGATAAAGACAGGAAGGCGCACAGAGGACATAAAGGCGGGGCTGCTGGCTCTTGAAAAGGATAATTATATCTTGTGGGAAAACAAATTGGACACACGGCATATCGTCATTATTGAAGGATGGGACAGGGACCCGAAGATTTCCACACCGACAACGCCACCTGGAGCTGTAAACAGATACTATACGGAATACTAAAACCCCGGATTTCTCCGGGGTTCATTCATTTCATGAAATTAATTTTATTTTTATTTTTGTTCAGATAAAACTGGACTGCCCTATTTTCATCAGGGAAACCCTCAGTAACTTTTTCGAGTTGGACAGAAAAAACTTTTCCGTTCTTAATCTCTACCGTTAGCTCAGGATCAGTATAATCAGTACCATAAGAATAATAAATAGATTCGGATGCGTTCATTTTAGTTAATGGATTTCCTAGTTTTTCGATGACTCTTTTTGCTGTATCGCCCACCACAAATTTGTTTTTGATACCTTTTCCCTTTTGATAAACACTTACATATTCAAGAATTCCGTTGTGGAAGTGGAGATATTGATTGTCGTCAAAGAAAGCAACATCCCCACTGTATGCGATTTGATAATACTCTGTCTCAATTTTCATGTTCTTGAGCTGTGGCTGTAAGTCCGAAAAGGCAGAGCCCAGTGTCCAATTACCTACAGTATTAAAATTCTCGTAAGGTTTCTGCGCGGATGCGTGGGGGATTATAATCGAGCAAACGAAGAAGACTGTAAATATTGAAAGGCATATTTTTTTAAACAAAACTGACATCGGTTGGTTCACCTCGTGTTTTTTTTATAGTCTATCAGTATTAGGGATATTTTTCTATATTTCGTTCTATTGTCGGGAACGTTTGTTCTCTTTATAATGAATACATATCTTAAACAGGAGGCGGTTATGTTGGGTAAAAAGTTGGAAGAAAATGGTTTATGGGAAAGTAGTCGGATCATCCTACCTGAGCATAAAGAGGGTTATTTGCGTCTAATGAGAGAACAGCAGCGCCGCAATAAGCCGGAGCTGGACGAGCAGGAAATACGCTTAATTGAGAAGGCGCTAATTGACTCCTACAATCGTCGTACTGAGGTCACCATATCTATTTTCGACCCGTTTGATGATTCAGCTATGACAGGCGCGGTCACTTCCGTAAACACTGCTAGACGCGAGATAAAGCTATCTCGTAGCGAAGACGATTATAGTTGGATTAAGCTGGAGGATATTATTTCGGTAAATGCATAAAATACCTTGATTACCCAATACACCGCTATATAATTAAGGTAACTTAACTATAGGGTGGTGTATGGTGTTAACTAATTTTTTCTATTTAATTATGGGTGTCTTTGATGCACTGGCTATTCTTGTGTTCCCTTTAGCTTTGTACATGCTCCCCATAAAAGACTACAAGTATAAGATTATCCTTTTTGCTGTGGTTATTTCTCTTGTATCCTTTTTGATGAGGATTGTACTGAACATACCTAAATTTGACTTACCTTTGCAGTATGGTCTGTTTGTAATATTTTATAGACTTTCTCTAAAAATAAAATTACATTGGTCTGCTTTTATATTGGGGTCTGCCATAAGTGCCTATGCCACTTTACAAATGTTAATTTTTTATGTATATAGCTTCCTTAATATAATGCAGATAACTGTATTAAAGGAAAACGCCTCTCTGCAAGTGTTTTTGTTGCAAGGAACTTCTATACTCACTACTTACCTTATTGCCGCAATTTTCAAGCTATACAAAACGGGATTTTCTTTCATATCAGCGCCTCCCCATGATTTCATCTGGAGAGAAGACTACAATACAACAGAAAATAAAATGGTCTTAACAAGTACCCTGTTTTCGACAATAACGATAAGTTTGGGAGTAATACTGTTGTATTATTTAAATCCGCTTGCAATATTGCTGGTGTCTATATTCACTTTTGGACTTTCGTACTACTTTTCAAAGAGGAGCGATTACGAGGATGCTCGAAAAGCTATCGAGGCATATCGCATCAGAAATAAAGAAAGCTGATCCTGATGGCCCCGGCAGTGTTGCGGTCTTAGCATACGTAATAGGGATTAAGCTTAATTGGTTTACGGGGTTAATGCTTACAGTGCTATTTGGATGGGTACTGGGTGATATTTTAAATGCCCTTTTGGCTTTTTTCAGTTTTGTAGCACTTAGAAAGTTCTCGGGCGGGTTTCATTTCCGATCATTGACATTCTGTGCTGTATTTTCTGCAACGCTTTTCGCTAGTATACCTCTAATACATCTTGGACACGATGGCACAATCTTGTTTACATCCATAACAGCTTTAGTGGTCTTATGGGTGGCTCCGCGCAAATCTGAGGACCTTAATCCTTCGGGATTAGACCCATATTTAAAATGGATTTCGTTAGCTGTCGTAATCACTAATTTTATATTCCAATCCCCTGTAATTGCTCTATCTTTCACGGCTCAAGCTATTCTACTTCTACCAAGGAAGGGAGGTGAGCAACCATGAAAAAGAGTATCGCGCGTCTTGTATCTAAATTGTTAGTTAACGATGCAGAAAAATCTTCTAGATCAGAAAAAACATTAGTAGGCGCAATGCCTGTACCACAAGAACTAAAAAAGAACTAAAAAAGAAATGAACATACTCATATGGAAAACAGAGAAATTTTTGCACCCGAGATACTTCCAAGTGGGGACTTTGGAAATAGGTATTCATTTTTCGAAAGCGACCTAATAGCTGTTGAAAGATGGATACCTAAATCAAATTATGAAATACCGCTTTTTATCACAAATTGCGGTAATTATACAGCACCTACAACACACGGGGAATTCGCTGTTGGATTCCCCGATTTCCTTAGTCTGGATACAGGGAATTTGGTTAATCTTAAAAATGTCTCCAGAGGGGAAACTGGTGATTATGGCGGTAAGGTTTTTTTTAGGGGAACTGATATGTATACCAGTGTTAATAAACTCAACTCAGTTATATTGACCGAACTAATAGAAGCTGCACAGAAGCGGCCAACTGATCAACGGTTTATCATGGGCGTGTGTAATTCTAAAGCAGGCCTTTTTCCTGCTAGGGACGTTTGCTATATGGACATGTGGGACCCCAAAAAAAATTATCACGTACCGCGTTTCTATCATTCAAGTGGATTTTACGTGGTTGCTCTTACCATACGCCAGTGTCAGGGGGCATTTCCCTACCTATACCCAGCCACGCCGGGTCACCTCATTAATGTATCCAGGGTAGCCGGATTTGAAGAACATAGTTTTGGCATCATAGTGACTTTTAAAGACACGAATTATACGTGTCCTATCTCCAAACCAAAGCACAGAGCTTTGAAAAAAATACTTAAAAAATAAATAAACCCGGCCAATGGTCGGGTTTATTTATCATACTTTATCTCTATTGTCAATATCAATCTACCCTAGGATGGCGCAAATCGATTCGACATGAGACGACACCATTCCCCTTTACGTCATAATGCGATGTTGGTATAAAAAGGATAAGAGATTCAAGAATTTAGAATAACAGGGGCTTTCGTTCTTGGTACGGGGAGTGAATGAAAAAAACGCCTCCCAAAAGAGAGGCGTTTAATGTGGGTTGGCATCCCTGCCAGGATAGCCAAAATTGTCCCACAAGAAATTGATTCAACGTGAGTATACATTTTATTGTACAAGCAGTAAAGATAATTGAAGGGGTTGAAGTCATTGTCAGACAGCCAAGATTACCTAATAAAACTAAGAGCTTGCAAAGGGGTATCCCGAGAGTCAGCGGCCATGGATATAGGCATCTCGCCGCGCGAACTTGAGTTCTATGAAGGGAACCCCGACCTTGTCCCGTTATCCATAGCTGTACTAATCGCTTCCTATTATAATGTAGATTTAAAAATGATGTTATAGAACGGAAAAAGACGCCTTCAAATTCAGGTGTCTTTTTTAATGTCTCCCCACAATGTACCCACAGTAGAAATATTATTCGTACTTACTCTGGCTTTTTATTCTGATACGATTGGGAAAAAGCCCGATGTATGGGTATTTATTTTGATTTGCGTTTTTGATACGATTGAGCTAAGATTGCAATAATATATTTTCAGAGAGCCTTGATTTGTCCATGTCGGACAGACAACAAGACCAATACAGACTAAACAATTTGAAGGAGGATCATCTTGGTGTGGGAAGATAAATTCGGTAAGGAAGGCCTTACCTTTGACGATGTTTTGCTGGTACCTCGCAAGTCGGTGGTTCTGCCCAAAGAAGTAAGCGTGGCGACACGTTTGAGTGATAACGTAAAGCTGAATATTCCTTTAATGAGTGCTGGTATGGATACTGTTACTGAGGCAGTGTTGGCAATCGCGATGGCTCGTGAGGGCGGTATCGGTATTATTCATAAAAATATGTCGATTGAACAGCAAGCGGTAGAGGTGGATCGGGTTAAACGTTCTGAGAGCGGTGTTATCACCAATCCATTCTCATTGACTCCGGATCATTTGGTATCTGATGCTGAAGCAGTTATGGGTAAATACCGTATTTCTGGTGTACCTGTTGTAAACGAAGAAAACAAACTGGTGGGTATTATTACTAACCGTGATCTTCGCTTTATTCACGATTTTAACCTTAAAATCAGTGAAGTCATGACGAAGGAAGAACTGGTAACTGCACCTGTAGGTACGACTTTACAGGAAGCGGAAGTCATTTTGCAAAAGCATAAGATTGAAAAGCTCCCTTTGGTCGATGATGAAAATTATCTCAAAGGTCTTATCACCATTAAAGATATTGAGAAAGCTATTCAATTTCCGAACGCAGCGAAAGATGCACAAGGTCGTCTTCTGGTCGGTGCGGCTGTTGGTATTTCCAAGGATACATTTGATCGGACTGAAGCACTTGTAAAAGCGGGTGTGGATATGATTGTTGTGGACTCTGCTCACGGCCATCATATTAACATCATTGAAGCGGTCCGCAAGCTGCGTGAAGCTTATCCTGATCTGACGATTGTAGCAGGTAATGTAGCTACTGGAGACGGAACGCGCGAATTGATTGAAGCAGGAGCATCGGTCGTAAAAGTCGGTATTGGTCCAGGCTCCATCTGTACAACACGCGTAATCGCAGGGATAGGTGTTCCACAAGTAACAGCAATTTATGATTGTGCAACAGTAGCACGTGAATATAATATTCCGATTATTGCAGACGGCGGTATTAAATACTCCGGTGAAATTACAAAGGCCATTGCGGCAGGCGCTTCTGCGGTAATGCTGGGAAGTCTTTTTGCAGGTACGGAAGAAAGCCCGGGCGAATCTGAAATTTACCAAGGACGCCGCTTCAAAGTATATCGCGGTATGGGCTCTATGGCTGCGATGAAGCAAGGTAGTAAAGATCGTTATTTTCAAGATGACGACAAGAAATTGGTACCGGAAGGCATCGAAGGACGCGTTGCTTATAAAGGACCACTTTCCGACACTGTTCATCAGCTATTGGGCGGTCTCCGTTCCGGTATGGGTTATTGTGGTACAGCTAATATTGAGGAGCTTCGTAACGATACAAGCTTTATCCGTATTACAGGCGCTGGTCTGCGTGAGAGCCATCCGCATGATGTGCAAATTACGAAAGAAGCACCAAACTACTCTCTATAAAGTTCGGCTGTAGTAGACTTGACGACAGGCAGAGCGTATTTCGCTCTGCCTGTCTTTTTTTAGAGATACCCCTGTGATAGAATAGACAAGTGTCCGCCTTTATAACGAAATTATTGATGAATTAGGACACGTAGGTCTTTTGGATGATTCCTACCAGTGAAGAAGATTTGAGCAGAAAATGCTCATGACAGGATACAACTAAGAAAGCAAAATAAAACGAAATGAAACTGGATTTTAACACTAAAACATTAATTACATTGGCCAAGTAGAGGCTGTAACCACCGTCTCGTTGTACATAACGGATCGGGTTGAGGTACGAGAGGAGTTTGTATTCATTTGAAAGCGAACAATTTAAAGCAAAATACAAAACGCAGCATGATTAAAAAGAGCGTGACTGCAGTCATGGTGCTCAATATGATGTATATGTCGGCATTGCCTGTTGTAGGCAATTTCGATCCGAGCGTGGCTACTTTTGCAGCTGGAGCGGCAACACAGGCAACCAATATTACGGGGACAGGTTCTATTAACCCCCCTAGTCTGGCACTACGTTCTGCCATTTTGATCGAGCCTTCCACGGGGCAAGTATTGCTGTCTATGAATCCAGATGAGCCACTTCCACCAGCAAGTATGACTAAAATGATGACAGAATACATCGTGGCTGAACAGGTTAAGCAAGGTAAACTCAAGTGGACGGATAAGGTTACGGTTAACGAGAATGCTTCTAAGAGCATTGGATCACGTATTTTTTTGGCTCAAGGGGATCAACATACGGTAGAAGAGCTTTATATTGCCATGGCGGTAGGTTCTGCTAATGATGCAACAGTAGCCCTTGCTGAACGCGTATCCGGAACTGAGCAGGATTTTGTAAAACTAATGAATGAAACAGCTCAGAAAATGGGCATGAAAAATACGTATTTTATCAACTCGACTGGTTTGGACCGTGGTGATATGCCGAAAGGCTTCCAGCCGGATACAGACCGGGAAACGGTGATGACAGCGAGAGATGCAGCTACTCTGGCTGGTTACATCATTAAAGATCATCCGGATTACACACGATTCACGACAATTCAATCTTACAAATTCCGTCCTACTGACAAGGCGCCGATTATTAACTATAACTGGATGCTGGAAGCAAACAAAAATATTACTAACTTTAGAAAGTTTGCTTACCCAGGTTTAGACGGGATGAAAACAGGCCATACGGCCAATGCTGGCAACTGTTTTACAGGAACCGCTGAACGCAATGGAATGCGTCTCATCAGTGTAGTTATGGGAGCTGATTCAGATGCACACCGTTTTACAGAGACAGCTAAAGTGCTGAACTATGGTTTTGATAATTTTGAAGTGAAGCAGGTTATTGCCCCAAAGACGGTGGTTAAGGGTGTTGAGAATGTGCCAGTGACCAAAGGTACGGAAACAGAAGTGCCGATCGTTACAAAAGATGCAGTAAGTTTTATCGTACCCAAGGGTGCGAGCAATCCCAAGGTAACCTTTACAACGAACATTACACCAGCAAGCTCTCTTGTAGCACCTTTGAAGCAAGGGGCCAAAGTCGGAACCATTACGTACACGTACAAGACAGACGGTGTGGATAAAGGGCAGACGAAAACCGTTGATCTGGTTACTACGACAGCAGTAGAAGAGGGCGGCTGGTTCCGAATGCTTTTCCGGGCAATCGGTGATTTCTTCGGAGATATGTTCCAAGGAATTAAGAATCTCTTCTAAATAAGCAAAGCTAAGCGACCTACCTTGTTTTTCATTACTTATTTTGCAGCTTGAAATGATTGTGTATTTGGCATTGGTGCGGTAAAATATTTAGTTAGAATCTAAACGTAACCCTTACAGGAGGCAACGACATGGAAACGGGAACTTCGCGTGTAAAAAGAGGTATGGCAGAGATGCAAAAAGGTGGCGTAATCATGGATGTCATGAACGCTGAGCAGGCTAAAATTGCAGAGGCAGCAGGAGCTACAGCTGTAATGGCTCTTGAACGGGTACCTTCGGATATCCGTGCAGCTGGTGGGGTTGCTCGTATGGCTGACCCAACGATTGTGGAAGAAGTTATGAAGGTTGTTTCTATTCCTGTTATGGCTAAGGCTCGCATCGGTCACTTTGTAGAGGCAAAGGTACTGGAATCTCTCGGTGTTGACTATCTCGATGAGAGCGAAGTATTGACACCTGCGGATGAAGTTTTCCATATTGATAAGCGGGAGTTCACCGTTCCATTTGTTTGTGGAGCCAAGGATCTGGGAGAAGCGCTGCGTCGCATTGGTGAGGGTGCATCTATGATCCGTACGAAGGGTGAACCGGGAACTGGGAATATTGTTGAGGCCGTTCGTCATATGCGTTTTATCAATGGTCAAATTCGCAAGGTGCAAAACTTGTCGAAGGACGAGCTGTATGCAGAAGCGAAAAACCTCGGTGTTGCATATGAACTGCTGTTAGAAGTGCATGAGCTTGGCAAGCTGCCAGTGGTTAACTTTGCAGCGGGTGGTGTAGCAACACCTGCTGATGCCGCGTTAATGATGCATTTAGGCGCTGATGGCGTCTTTGTAGGTTCTGGTATTTTCAAGTCGGATAGCCCTGAGAAGTTTGCACGGGCAATCGTGGAAGCGACCACTCATTATACGGATTACAAGCTGATCGCAGAAGTTTCCAAGAATTTGGGAACTCCTATGAAAGGCATTGAAATTTCCAAACTGGCACCGCATGAGCGCATGCAGGATCGTGGTTGGTAAGAAAGAAGGGACCGGCATGAAAATAGGTGTATTGTCGCTGCAAGGCGCTGTAGCTGAACATATACGAAGCGTTGAACGTGCGGGTGCGGAAGGTATAGCGGTGAAGAAGATCGAACAGCTCGATGAGCTGTCCGGTCTTATCATTCCCGGTGGTGAAAGCACCACTATTGGTAAGCTAATGCGCAAGTATGATTTTATAGAGGCTATACGTCAGTTTTCCAATCAAGGCAAACCTGTATTTGGCACTTGCGCGGGATTGATTGTACTGGCTAAAACGATTCAAGGACAGGAAGAAGCACATTTGGGACTCATGGATATTACAGTATCGCGTAATGCATTTGGTCGCCAAAGAGAAAGCTTTGAAACAGACTTGAACATTAAAGGGATTGAGGAACCGGTTCGTGCTGTATTTATACGTGCACCATTAATACAGTCTGTTGGAACGGGAGTAGATGTGCTGTCTGAGTATAACGGCGAGATCGTGGCAGCCCGTCAGGGTCATTTGCTGGCTTCATCCTTCCATCCGGAGTTAACAGACGATTACCGGTTACATCAATATTTTGTGGATATGGTCCGCGAATAGTGAAAGTCAGGTTTGTAGTGTAGGAGGGATTACCTGTGTTAGATATAAAGATTTTACGTAATGAGCTTGGTAGGGTTGAGAAAGCTTTGCAGAACAGGGGAAAATCTCTGGATCTGATTAATGGTTTTACAGATCTGGATGTAAGCCGTCGTGAGTTACTTCAGGAAAGTGAAGGGCTCAAAAATCGTCGGAACGTGGTATCCGGTGAAGTAGCCAAGTTGAAGAAGAACAAGGAAAATGCGGATGATCTTATTGCAGAAATGCGTCAAGTCTCCGATCGTATCAAAGAATTAGATGAGCAAGTACGCGAACTGGAAGTTCAGATCGACGAATTGGTGATGTCTATTCCGAATATTCCTAATGAAACAGTACCTGTAGGTGCATCGGAAGAGGATAATGTAGAAATCCGTCGCTGGTCGGAGCCGCGCGAGTTTTCTTTTACACCCAAAGCGCATTGGGAATTGGCTCAGGATCTAGACATTCTTGATTTTGAGGCAGCAGCCAAGGTAACAGGTTCTCGTTTTACGTTCTACAAAGGACTGGGAGCAAGATTAGAGCGCGCGCTGATTAACTTTATGATGGATCTGCACAGCAGTGAGCATGGTTATGAAGAAATGCTTCCTCCATACATTGTAAATCGGGACAGCTTGTATGGAACGGGTCAACTTCCGAAGTTTGAAGAAGATTTGTTCAAGCTGCGTGATACGGAGTATTATCTTATTCCTACGGCCGAAGTTCCGGTAACGAACTACCACCGTGAAGAGATTATGAATGCGGAACAGCTTCCGAAATATTATGTGGCATACAGCTCTTGCTTTCGCTCGGAGGCAGGATCAGCAGGACGTGATACACGTGGCCTGATCCGCCAGCATCAGTTCAATAAGGTAGAGATGCTTAAGCTGGTTCACCCGGATACCTCTTATGAAGAATTGGAGAAAATGACGAATAACGCTGAGCGTGTTCTACAACTGCTCGGACTTCCATATCGCGTGCTGGCACTTTGCACTGGAGATATGGGCTTTACGTCTGCCAAAACGTACGATCTGGAAGTATGGTTGCCTGAGAGTGGCATGTACCGCGAGATTTCTTCTTGTTCAAATACGGAAGACTTCCAAGCGCGTCGTGCGAACATCCGGTTTCGTCCAGATTCGAAGGCAAAGCCTGAATTTGTACATACGCTGAACGGTTCAGGTTTGGCTGTAGGGCGGACGGTGGCTGCTATTTTGGAGAACTATCAGCAAGAGGACGGAAGCATCGTGATCCCAGAAGTGCTACGTTCATACATGCGAGGCATTGAGGTTATCGCTCCTAAACAGTAAGTGTTGCATTCTTAGAAGTTCTGTGGTAAAATAATTTTGTTGCGCCTGAGTATGTTTAAAGGGGAAGCAGCTTTATCCATTTACCACCTGGAGAGGTACCGAAGCGGTCATAACGGGGCGGTCTTGAAAACCGTTAGGGGGCAACTCCACATGGGTTCGAATCCCATCCTCTCCGCCATATTCTAAATAAACCAAGCCATTCGAATACGATAGCTGGTACATTGGCCTTTATACGCCAATGATCAGGAATCGTGGGGAATGGCTTTTTTGTTGTATAAAAAGCTCGTTTTTTTCACACGTTATCAGATGTGGAGGTGCTGGCATGAATCGAGAAATGACAGTAGATCAGCAAAAGCTGGTAGAGGCCTGGCAGGAACAACTGCCGATTCTTTTGAATTCAGGGGACAAATCACAAGTACAAGCAGATGAAGCCGACAACCGGGCTATACGAATCCATATCGAGGTAGAAGGCCGGCAAATGTACTCCTTTGATTTTGCATGTACTTATGTAGACTCTCGGGAAGTACAGGTTAGCTTAGTCGATGTAGAACGGGACGGACAGTCTGTGGATGAACGAACAGATATCATTCAGCAGTTAGTGTCCGATTATACTCGGCATATTCACCAATGTGCCCAAACATTACAGTCATTGACGCACTCGTAGGTCATGAAGGAATGAGGAGGAAGACTACATGACAAAAGCCAAAAACGGACTGGATAAAAACCTGTCTAACATTGTTGATGATTTGGAGCAACGTCCAGTTAATAGTCATCAGGCACAGCAAGTGCAGCAGGATCGTAATGATCGCCGTCATCAGGATTCACTAAATCACGATAAAACGGAAGATCTACACCATCTATAGTCCTATTTTAAATGGTAATAAACGGATTTGTTGATGTACCACAAATATAGACTGAGAATGGAGGATGCATAAATGGGCAAGCCTAAAGCCATTCCTGTCCCCGAAGCACAGGATTCTGGTGGAAGTAACGAAAAGCGTGAGCGTAGTCATCAGCAGGAGCCGTTATCCGGTTCCAAGAAGGTGAAACAGCGGAATCACGTGGATCATCATAACAGAGAAGGTTCATAAGCAGGAAGACCTTTCTCCTAAAAATATATTGCATCGATAGTACACCCTGGTTAGGAGAACCAGGGTGTCTTTGTGCTTATTGTAAGAAAATTTTCCAATAAGTGTTTCGCTGTTTGAGAATATGAGTTAAAATAGGAGGTGTGTATTTTTTTGTTAGCATAAAAAAAGGGGTTAATTACGAGAGGAGAGAATCTACACAATGAGTAAAAAGTTATCCGTCTTGGTACTCACTATGGTGTTGCTTTTGACGGTAGCCCTGGTAGGTTGTAGCAAGAAGTTAGAACCGAAGGAAGCAGTTACGACCGGTACTGCAAATGCAATGAAGTTGAATTCTTATGAATCCAAAAGTCAATTTACCGTTAAGGATCTGACAATTTCATCTGCTACTTTACCAAGTGAACAAAGTGCAATGATAACCAGTATGCTGAAAAATGCTGATATTACGCTGGATGGTGTATATCAAAAAGAACCTTTCCAATCTGAAATGACGCTCGGCATTCATTTGAAAGGTGATCTTTCCACCAGCTTCACGATTCCAATGGTGATGACTAAAGATAAACTGTACGTTAAAATTCCTAATATTCCATTTTACCCGCTTCCACAGGATGTTGTAGGTAAATTCCTGATCATTGATCCACAAGAACTGGCTAAACAATCGGGACAAGAATTTAACCCTGCAGCTATGGATCAAGAAAAATCGCAGAAATTTGCGAATGAAGTGATCGCTGCTATTATGAACGAGTATGATCAAGCTACGTACTTCTTTGATATTGATCCTAAAGACGCTAAGTTGCCACAAGGCGTTGAAGCTAAACAAGTAGTTCAGTTTAAAATAACGAACGACAACGTGAAGCAAGCAACCAATACATTTATCACTAAGGCGCTTCCTAAAGTCCTTGATATAATGTCTAAGGACGAATATGCTAGCATGCTTCAAGTGAAGAAGGAAGAGCTGGCTGAAGCGAAGAAAGAACTGCAATCTAACACCAGTGAAGTTAGCAAAAAGCTGGATGAGTTGAAAAACTACTTGACAGTGAAGCAGTTTGACATTAACACAGCTTTGAACAAGGATAACATTCCTGTGTATCAAGACCTGAATGCGAATGTAGAGATGAATGATCCGGCTACAAAAGACAATGTAAAATTGTCTGTAACAGGCTACACGCAATACAACAAAATCAATGCTAAAGCAGCATTTAAAGTAGGTATTCCAACAGCTGATCAAGTCCTGACGATGGAACAACTGCAACAAAAAATGCAAACTGTTGCTCCTTAAGTATGGGATAACATGATTGTAAGAAAACCGCCCGGCTTATGCCGAGCGGTTTTTTGTTTACTTTTAATGTTGTCCCTGTACAGTCATTTAGCTCTGCCACACGTCATCCTCGGCTAAAAGTCCAAACATCTGGTGATCCTGCCATGTGCCCTGAATCTGTACAAGCTTGCGAGCAATGCCTTCTGGTCGAAAGCCACATTTTTCTAATACACGTTGTGAGCGATCATTATGCAAAAGAGTACCCGCTTGGAGACGATGTAGAGATAAGGCACGAAAGGCATATTGTATGATTAACTTTAAGGCAGCGGTCATATGCCCTTTACCCTGTTCATGATGATCCATCATGTAGCCGATATCAGCGAATTGTCCAACTCCACGTACTAGATTGGAAATGGAGATATAACCGATGAGCCGTTCTTCCTTTAAGAGAAAGATACCGAATACGTAACCTCGATCTTCTTCGGCTTGCCGCAATTTCTGACGGATGTAGTCCTGTTGTTTCTCTAATGTGAAAAATGAATCCTCGTAAAGCGGCTCATAAGGCGCATGGGAATCCCTATTTCGGTGCCTAAGGGCGAGAAGGGCTTCGCTATCCGCCAAGCTAAATGGCCGTAAAAAGATACCTTGAGGCGTATTATACAAGCTCATAGGCATGGGGTGATCTCCTTCCATGGGGAATTAGCAATGAGATGAGGTATTTTGGACTGTGTCTCCTCAGAATGAAGACGAGGGAGGAGACAATTTGGCTGCCGCTCTTTTTTGCCGGAGATGCCGAAAGAAGCTCGTTAGCAGCGATGCACATTCCTCCTGCAGTACACCACTAGTTACTTCTGTACAATGATTGAACCGAGGCTCCTGTAATAAATTCATCAGCGTGCCTGCGCAGCCTGCCTTGGGATCTGTAGTGCCGTATATCAAATGGGGAACCCGTGATTGCACAATGGCTCCGGCGCACATTGGACACGGCTCCAGAGTGACATACAGCCTACAATCCAGCAGGCGCCAGGCACCTAAGTGCTCACTGGCCTGACGAATGGCGACCATCTCTGCATGTGCAGTTGGGTCAGCATCCGTCTCGCGCAAATTGTAGCCGCGACCGATGATTTCATTATCTTTTACGATGACAGCCCCGATAGGGACTTCACCTAACGTTTCTGCCTTATACGCTTCCTGAATGGCTTCTTTCATCCAATAGGCGTGATCCATGGTGGTCACTAGGAAAATGCTCCTTTCAAAACGCGGAATTATCCAACGAACAAATATTCCGTTGTTAACATGATGTGAATAAAATTGTGGATAACACGGCACTTGTCCACAGGTTTATCCACAGTTTATAATAAAATCTGTGTATTTGTGGACTACCTGTGGATGATTATCTTCTTATATTGTAGGCAAACCCTCGTCTATTGACAATACTGTACACAAGGTGTGTATTTATGTATATCCGGTACATGTAAATGCTGGTATCACAGGCGCTATTACGGTATCATTGAGTTAGCAATTCCCAGTAATCGCCAGCATACGGCAAGAGGTGAGAAATCAGTGTGTCGATAAAAATCAGAATAACGATCATTTTGTCGGGGTCCGTCCTGTTTATCCTTTTATTAAACATCGCACTCAATTATTACACGACCCACGAAAACCTAAGAAGTGACAGTGAAACTAAAATGGTTCTGACGGCTAAAATTATCGGAGGAGCTATCGAACAAACCCAACATAGCTGGGAGGCCGTTGACAAACAGCTCGGATATAATCTGTGGCTTTCTGCCACGTTAGCTGCCAATCAGCTCGATCCTGACATTCGAAATATTCAGCAGGAACAGCTTCAAAAGGTGGCCTCACTCCACAGAGATACTAATATTTCTTTGATGATTCGAGACGGGCAGGGGTATAAGGTTGTTAAATCCTCGGATCCTAAAGAAGTAACGCCATCCGATCCATTGACAGGATATTGGAAAAATGCAGTTGACCAATTATATGAGCACGGACAGGCTGCAATGGTGCAAGGTCAGAAACTGGATCATTTTTGGACCGGGTCATTTGACTACACCGGTTCAGACTCCTCAAATATTAACAAATGGGGATTTTATTATGATCAAAAACGTAACTACTTAATTCGAATTTCCTTTCAGGATACTTCAGTACAAAATTTCATAACCATCCTGAGCCCCGATGAGATCGTAAAGCAAACCCAACAAGTGGATTATCGCATCATGGAGATTACAGGAATTAACCCCGCAACCTTTGGTGGCGCTTCGATGGACAAGAACGGGAACGATTCGAAATACTATTACATGTACAATAAACCGATCCAATTCGGCACGTATCAACTAACAAGAGTGCAGGAAGATCGTTTGGCCGTGTCCAGAGCTATCCTCTCGGGGGAGAGTATTGTACAAGACTGCTATATTAAAGGTGAGCGGGTTCTCGTCAGTTACATACCTTTTTATCCGGCTAACCGTGATGCCTATGTTATCCGTATTGTTATGAATTATGATACGATCACTTCTGTTATTTCCAAACAATTGATAAGCTTAATTGCCATTTCCATTGTCCTTTTGGAGGTTGTGATCATTGGAAGCTATGTGCTGGCAAGTCTGTTTGTCCGCCCAATTCAGTCGATTCTGGGGAAAGTGAACGAGATGGCTGACGGTCATTTTGATACACGGCTAGAAATAAAAGGTGGTCATGAGCTTGCACAGTTGGGTGAGCGCATCAATGCGATGGCCTACAATTTGGGGATGTATACGAGAAGACTCGAACAGATGTATGAAGAGAACCGTTCTGTAAAGGAGCATCTAGAATCGGTTATTAATCAGACAGCAGATGCGATTCATGTAACCGACGAGGAGGATCGTGTCGTTCGGGTCAATCATGCCTTCGAAGCTTTGTACGGCTGGACCAAGAAGGAATTGGTTGGTCGTAAGCTGGAATTTGTACCTCCGCAGCAACAGGAGGAGTATGAATTTCAGAAGAAGAGCTTGCTTCAGGGAGAGAGCATCGTATCAAGTGAGTCCCTTAGAATGCGGAAGGATGGAAGTACAGTAGAGATTAGTATGAGCACATCGCCTATTCTGGATGAAGAAGGCCAGATTTTGGGGTTTATCTGCGTGTCGCGTGATATCACGGGTCGCAACCGGATGGAGGAGTTGTTGCGCAGATCAGAGAAACTGACAACTGTTGGGCAACTGGCGGCAGGCGTAGCGCATGAGATTCGTAATCCGCTAACCACGCTACGTGGCTTTCTCCAACTACAGCAGCAAAATCAAGTGTTGAATATGAAACACAATGATATTATGATGTCTGAGCTGGATCGCATTAATTTGATCGTTAGCGAGTTTTTAATACTGGCGAAGCCACAGGCAGTGCATTTTCAGAAAAAAGATGTTCGCTATATTGTGAGCGACGTGGTTTCTTTACTAGATAGTCAGGCGCATCTGCTGGGCATTGTATTCAATCTTCAGGTCACGGACGAGCCTGCCTTGGTATACGCCGAAGAAAATCAGTTAAAACAGGTATTCATTAATTTACTTAAAAATAGCATGGAGGCTATGAGTAAAGGTGGCATCATCACGATTCATTTGTTCTTGGAGGGAGAAAACGTTAAAATCTTCATACGGGACCAGGGAGCGGGTATTCCCGCAGAAATGCTGTCCAAGTTGGGAGAACCTTTTTTCACAAACAAAGAAACAGGTACAGGACTAGGACTTATGGTCAGCCAGCGTATTATACAGAGTCATAAAGGCACACTGGATATTGAAAGCACAGAGGGAGAGGGAACGACAGCCCTGGTGCAGCTTCCGATTGCCAAGCCGGAGTAACGGGCTGGGGCGCAGGAGGAAGTGTGTTAGTAGAAATGGAGGGTACACAGGTTGCGCATTAACAAGTTTATCAGCGAAACCGGTTTTTGCTCGCGCCGGGAGGCAGACAAGCTGGTAGAGAGCGGTCGCGTGACGATTAACGGCGAAGTGGCTGTGCTGGGTAGTCAAGCGGAAGAAGGCGATGATGTTCGCGTGAACGGCAAGCCACTGCGCGATAAGTCTGATCACGTCTATATTGCATTGAACAAACCGGTGGGCATTACAAGTACAACGGAGAGCCACATTAGGGGCAATGTTGTTGATTTTGTGGGGCACCCGCAGCGGATATTCCCGATTGGACGCCTGGATAAGGATTCGGAAGGTCTCATTTTACTTACCAACGATGGAGACATTGTGAATAAGATTCTACGGGCAGAGGGCAAGCATGAGAAAGAATATATTGTAACAGTGGACCGCCCTGTCGTACCTTCTTTTGTGCAGGGCATGTCTAGCGGGGTGAAAATACTCGGTCAGCGGACGCTACCTTGTGAGGTGACGCGTGTATCTGAGTATGTATTCCGTATTATCCTGACTGAAGGGAAAAATCGTCAGATCCGGCGTATGTGTGCAGCCTTCGGTTATGAAGTTAAAAAACTGCAAAGGCTGCGAATCATGAATATTCGGTTGGGGTCACTTCAGAAAGGTGCCTGGCGTGATCTGACAGAGGCTGAGAAGCTGGAGCTTGGTCAGATGCTCGATTATACGCTTAGCTAATGCCAGAGGGGCTCGTATAGCCTAGAGCGTATGATCGTCGTATCTGAAAGGGCAAAGTACAGGAAGCACTAAACAAAGAGGCACCAGCTGCATAAAAATGCGGCGGTGCCTTTGTTCATATAACATATGCATAATCAACCTTCACTCGAGCTTGAGGTAGGACTGATGACTTGTGTCCCGTTCTGATATTTGCGGAGAACAGATATTTCAACACGACGGTTTTTAGAGCGTCCTTGACCATCTTGATTGCTTGCCAATGGACGATACTGGCCATAACCGATGGATACAAACTTGGTTGGGTCGAGATCTGGATTGAGCAACAAGATACGCAAGAAATTCAGAGAGCGCTTGGCGCTCAAATCAAAATTGGACGGGAACTGGCTGTTGGAGATCGGTACATTATCCGTGTGACCCGATACGATAACATCATAGCCAGGGAACTGCTGGAGCATACTAGAAATGGACTTGGCCAGCTTTCTTGCTTCCGGCTTTACTTCGGCCTGCCCGGATGAAAACAAGGCATTATCACTAATGGTGATCATTAGTTGCGATTGGTTTAGCTTGGTATTCAGCAACGGGGTCAGGCCGTTATTTTGAATGTATTGATCCATCTGTTTTTTAAGCTTTTTTAAATCTTCTTCTTCCCGTTGGGCCAGCTGTTTTTGCAGTTCAGAGGTAGAAGTAGCTTTCGATTTTACGGGTTGTGACACTTGTTCTTTATTTTTGCCCATATCCATGGATTGTGACGACGGATTCGCGGCTGAGTGATCCAGCACGCCAGTGCCGCCATTAAAAGCTGCACTCAGGGATTGAGCCATAGTTTCAAATTTTTTGGCGTCGAGCGAGCTCATACCGAATAAGACAATGAAAAGAGCCAACAGAAGGGTCATTAAGTCGGAATATGGCAACAGCCAGCTTTCGTCAGCATGCTCTTCATGCGGTTCATGTCTCTTTTTACTCACTGGAATCGCCATCCTTCTGGGTCATCGTAGCCCGTTCGGTCGGAGTCAGGAAGATCGTCAGTTTCTGACTGATGGCGATCGTCGATATCCCCGATTGAATGGAAAGCAGACCTTCGACCATCATTAATTTAAGCTCGACTTCTTTTTTGGATAACCGTTTCAGCTTGTTGGACATCGGATGCCACAGGACATAACCTGTAAAAATACCGAGCAACGTCGCAATGAAGGCTGCTGCAATGGCATGAGAGAGCTTTTCCATGTCACTAAGGTCGGCCAGAGCGGCGATCAGACCTACAACCGCACCGAGTACCCCGAGCGTTGGAGCGTACATACCGGCTTGGGAGAAGATCAGCGCGCCAGAGCGATGTCGATCCTCGGTGGCATTGATATCCTCCATTAGAACGTCCCGTACGAATTCCTGATCATTGCCGTCAATAATCATTCGCATGCCGCCACGCATAAAGGGATCGTCGATTTCCTCTACCTTGGATTCCAAGGCGAGCAGACCTTCACGACGGGTAATGGATGCCCACTCGGTAAACGTACCGATGAGCTCTTTGCGGTCTAACAGTTTTTGTTCGGTGAAAATAACCTTGAACAGCTTCGGAATCCGTTTGATTTCTGCCATCGGGAAGGCCATAAATATACTCGCTGCCGTTCCGACGAAAATAATCATGTAAGCAGCGGGATTATTGACCAGATTGACGACCGGAGCGCCTTTTAAGATCATCCCGACGACCAGTGACAAAATCCCGAGCACAAGTCCAATAATGGTTGAAATTTGCATGATACACCTCATCCATGAGAATAGATTTTGAATCCTTTCATGCCGCCGGGGTCGTCCTTGCCCCAAGCGCGTCATTACAAGACGGATTATAGTATTTATCGACAAAACTCTCTTTTTTGTTAAGTGCGAATTTCCGGTATAATAAGGTGATTATGTATTGAATGGCGGAACCATTGGAGGAAATGGCATGGGAGTAAAGCATGGACGTGAGTATGAACAAATTTTGAACGATTTGACAGAGGCTGTGGGGCGCATCCCAGATAGCTATGAATTTTTTGAGATGGAAGCAGAAGATTGGGACAGGCTGGACCCGGCGGGACGTCAGGAAGTCAATGAAGCTTTGGCAGAAGACTTATTTTATGCACTGGGTACAGAGCCCACAATCACTGTAGGGAGTGGCGTTGTGATCTATGAGCCGGAGCAGCATCGTATCTATGTACTGATTGGGGACGAGGAGCTGACGTCAGTCCCTTTGATTTGAGGTCCGTCTTATGGATTTATCAACGGGGCCGTGGTAATATGTACACCAATATATCGTAGTTTTGGCCGTATTTAAGCGGTCGAAAGGCTTCCGTATAAACGGGGAGGAGTTCGTAACATGCCTTTTACACAAGAAGAGATTGAAGCACATCTGGAGAAACTGGAGGGCTGGGAGCTGGAGGAAGGACGTTGGATCGTTCGGAAATATAATTTTTCCAGTTTTATGAAAGGGATTGCATTCGTGGATGAAGTTGCCGCTATATCTGAAGCATTCAATCATCATCCATTTATTACGATTGATTACAAGACCGTGACTCTGCGTTTGACCTCTTGGGACGATGGCGGTATTATGGCCGTGGATATTAAGGAAGCCCAACAATATAATGAAGCTTTTGAAAAAATGCGTAGCAGTCATTGAGCTTGTAATGATCTGTCGTATGATGATAAAAGCGCCTTCGCTATACAACATCGTGGTTGTATGCCGAAGGCGCTTTTATCATAGAACCTGGGTTGGGTGCTCGGGACGATATACCATACAATAAAATGGTTTCTTCCCGTCGGGGGTCTGGCGTTCATAGGTATCTGTAAGCTCAAATCCAGCCGCCTTGTAGGCCCGGATAGCGCGCCCATTCCAAGTAAGCACCTCTAGATCAATTTCATTCTTCGGGTTGCGTCGTTGGGCTTCCTCTGCAATGGCACGGACAAAATCAGAGCCTTTGCCATGTCCGCATCTTTCAGGATGCATGCCAAGACCTAGCCGGGTCACACCGATCATAGGAAAATATTGAGCAAATCCCATCAGCTTGTTCTCTTCATCCAGTACGGCAACATATTGCTCTTGGCGAAGCGTGGGACTTCCAAATTCGACCTCAAGCGCCTTCATTTGTTCCCAGGGGAGCCAACCGTATATGTTATAAGGTGGATCATAGCGCCACTCACAGATTGCAGCCGCTTGATGCTCGTCCATCGGTACGATCCGATAGTTGGATATTGAGGCCGGCATGTGTTCCATCCTCCTTTTACAGGTGCTTCAATCATTAACAACAGATTGTAGACAAGTTGCAGGGGAATAGCAAGCGTGTTTATTTTATACCCAAGACGGGTATACATTCAATAAGAAGGAATTACTGCTCATATGCTCCCCCAGCGGTGACGGTAAAACCGACGATGTTCGCTAAAATTGAAACCTTTTGAGGTGTCAGTTCGTCAGTAAAGATAATCATTGCTGATGTTGTGGACATAAAAAGCCGCAATTCGATTCCGGCAGAATCAAATTGCGGCTAGAGTTAGCTTGCTGTGCGTTAGTTATTCTACGTTGTCGTCATCAGGAATATCTGAAGCTACAGAATGGTAAGCGTCTGTGCTCATAATTCTTTTTGCACCGACATAGCGGTTAGCGTAATAATTTTCGTTCAGTGAGCTAACTACTACACCACGTGAAGTCGAGGAGTGGGCAAATTTCCCTTCACCTACGAAGATACCTACATGGGAAATGCCTCTTCCTGTGGTGTTGAAGAACACCAGGTCCCCAGGCCTCATTTCATCGCGGGATACAGAAGATCCCATTTTGAATTGTGATCCAGATTGATGCGGAAGTTTAATTCCCAGTTTGTTGAATACATACATTGTGAAGCCGGAGCAATCGAATCCCTCGAGTGTAGTGCCTCCGCTTCTGTAGTTCGTTCCTTTGGCATCTTGGATGACCTGGTCCATCTTGGAGTCTGCAAATGCACTGCCGCCACCGAATGTAAAAGATGTAAAGGCAATGGCAAGACTCATAGCTGCGATCGTTAGCTTCTTCTTCAAAAAAAATATACCCCTTCCAATGCCTGCGAGGTTAGCTTAAGGATTCGGTAGAAGGTTCCCCTATGACCACTCTGTTGCGAGATCAATTCACCCAAACTGGTTCCCCCGCTTCCTAGGTGCCAGGAATTAGGCTTTACTTAAGATGTGCACCTTGGAGAGCAGTATTCACAATAACGATATTTTTGAGATAAAGGTTACAATAAAGATTACAAAGTTGTTACTATCAGTTCACTGCGATTATTGTAACAAAGTCGGCTGGCTTTGGCAAATGTTTCATTGCAAAAAGTTACAAAAAAAATCTGCTCCTAATGTCCCAGGAACAGATCTTGTTAACAGTATTCAGTTATGTGCCGTTTGCGCGGTTATGCATAAAGTTTTTTCGACAGACGGAAATGAAGTGATTAACATAAAGGAAGGGCTTAGCTTCTACTGGAGATATCGGTATGCCATAGTCTGTACTGCGAACTGATATGCCACAGCCTGACCAGACTAGTAACAAAATGATACGATTGTTGGAGAATGAGCGCGAGCATGCCAGTCCAAATCATTGCCACGGTGCCAAATAGACCGAAGACCAGCAGCACACAAGCACCGAGCAAAAGGGATATACCGACAGCTGGGAGAAGCTGGCGAAAGAAGGCGAGCAGGGACGATAGTATGGCGTGACCACCGACAGTGCCTAGTTGCATATACAGGATGCACTGCCGAATGAACCATCCGTATGCCATCCATCCCATGGCATAGGGCAACAAGTGCAGCAGGTAAGAGGGAGATTGAAGCGTACCTGCTACAATAGGGTAGAGTCTCGGTACTACCCAAAAGGCGGGAATCAGCAGCAGTCCCAACTCGATGATGTAATACAACAGCGACGACATGCCATGGCGTTTCATACCTTTGAAAAAGGACAGGCTTTGCGGCTCAGTCGCATCGGTATGCAGGCTTTGATATATTCCGGCTCTAATGAAGGGAGTGATTAGTATGCGTAGTACAGTCGCCCCTAGTAGTATCCACAAATACACATGTACTTCCCGGCTGTCCATCAGAGCAATCTGGCTCTCCATCCAAAACAAGGTCTGTCCCAGCTCGTTTTGACCCTGATCAGGATAACGGAGCAATAGCGGGATAACGGCAGACTGCACCAGTCGATAGAGAAACACCCCCCACAGTAGTCGATACAGAAATAAAATGATAACGATATAGAATCGTATGCGCACCAGCGCCCAGCCCTCTTTTATAACAGTCCGCATCTATAGACACCTCACCATGACAGACTTCCAAGCAGTGTCTCCAACAGCTTGGTTACACTTATACTCCAACGGGTTTGTTGCTTTTCGTCCAATTCGGCTTTTAGGGTATTGTTAATATGCTTGTTCTCCAGTGCAATGGTATATAGGGGATCAAGGGTTACATAGGAAACGGGAGAAGTACTTTTGATCCGAAAAGTTGTGCTTTTGCCCGCACCGTCCCAAGCCTTGAATTTCGTGGTTCCATCCTTGAAGGTAAATTGGACAGGGATCTTGGGATAATCCGCCCCTTTTTTGCTGACCGTCACGACTGCTTCATATCCATTCTCCAGCTTGTGGTTTGTGATGTGATCCACTGAAAAGTCCGCCATCTGGCCGTCATATACATACTGTTCAAAATAGTGGCTCCATGAGCGTCCGGTGACTCTCTCCACGATACGTTGAAAATCCTGTGAGGACGGATGCTTAAATCGGTACGTCTGGACGTAGGTCCGCATAATGCGATCCATTTTTTTTATACCCACCTGACGTTCAATGCCCCGTAGTACCAGCTTGCCTCGAGAGTAGGCATTTTGCGCGTACTCAGCAGCCGAGCCGTACTTCCATGACTCACGGTTTAGCGGCTGTGGGGAGGATACCTGTCCCGATTGTAATGGCAAGTTGGGGGTAAGCCCATATTCTTGCTCCATAAGTCGCTCCTCTGCATAGGAGGTGAAGCCTTCATCCAGCCACGGCTCCTCAAATTCATTATTGGCTACCATTCCATAGAAATATTGATGTCCAATCTCATGAACTAATGTCCGTTCCAGACTATAGCCAGGATTGAGATTACCCGCAGCAGCGGCCGTGATGAGTGTCGGATACTCCATGCCGCCAGCTCCATTGCCTGATTTAGGTGGAACCACGATGGACAGGGTGGAATATGGATAAGGCCCGTACCATTTGCTGTAGTACAAAAGAGCGGCCTTCGCTGCGCTCATATAGCGTCCTTTGAGCTCCTTGTGCGATGGGTCAAGGTAGAGCTTGATTTTGACACCAGGGACTTCAGCAGAAGAAAAGGGTTCTTCTACGGCTACAAAGTTGGGTGAAGCGGACCAGGCAAAATCGTGTACATCATCGGCATAAAATTGATATATTTTTTGTCCGTTCTGTCGGACGGCACCACGGGTGGGAAATCCGGTCGCTGCTACGATATGAGTTTCAGGCACCCGAATCCGTACGCTGTAAATTCCAAAATCGGCATAAAACTCGGAGTTACCATGATACTGGTGGAGGTTCCAGCCCTCCTCGGCGCGTCCACGCTGTCCTGCAGTCTCGTAGACACTGAGCTTCGGGAACCACTGTCCTGCCATTACAAAATCATCTGTCCCACCCATACGAGCAAAGATGGCAGGCAGTTTTACCTCAAACTTCATATATAATGTGATTTCTTCGCCACCTCGTACTGGCTTGGGTAGACGCACCTTCATGAGCGAACGGTCGCCTGCGTTACCGTCATCTGGCTGCACATATTGGATGCGATGCATGAGGGATAAACCGTCTTCTGTTTTTAGTTCAGTCAGCGTCATAGAGCCAAAGCCGTCTTTGGGCATGGTGTCTCCGCGCAGCTTTCCACCGGATTCCTTCATAAAGGTGGTTTCCATGGAAGAGAAGGCGTTCGGGTATAGATGAAGATACAGATCATTCACGGTTTTCTTGCCCGGATGTTTCCAGGTCAGTGTCTCAGTGCCTCGCAAAACCTGTCCCTTTTCCAGAGATACATCAATGTGGTACTCTACCACCCGTTTGCTGAGGATTTCTGTAGCGGGTTGTGGAGGGTTCTTGGGCAGGTCAGGCAGGATGTTTGCCCCTAGAGGCTTGCCCACATTTGGGGCAAGCGCAGACTCAGACAGGGAGCCGTATAGTGGTTGGCCTATGGACTGCGGGTCGGATTGCGATTGGGGCTGCCAGGCAAACCATAACGTCCCTGCGAGGAGACCGAGGGCTAGTGTAGACAATAAAACGATTTTAGTGCGTGCTGGGGTCATACAATGGATACCTCCCGTTGACAAGCATCTACAGCATGTATATGTTTGCTTTCAGGAGATTATTAGTTAAAATATTTATAGTGTAGAATGAGTGTGAAGACGGAAAATGGAGGTCTAGTGACGCATGAGTGAAAATCAGCCGGACGGCAAAAAACAGATTGCACTGAACATTGTCAGTGGCAAGAGTAAACATAAGGGTTTCGGCGCAGGCTCAATTGACCTGAACAGCATGTCACCGGTCATCATTGACCGAGGAGAGGCGAAAATTGATATCGGTGCCATGCATGCCAAAAGTAAAGTAGAACGTGGTATCAAGTTCTCTACGAATAAAGAGGACGTACCGAACGGACGCCAGGTATGGCTCGTATGGGTAGCTGTGGACCGTACAGCCGAAGGACGTATGTACGGCGGCGCCACCGCCTGCGAGATGCTGATTGACGACGAGGCCAAACGCGGCTGGAAAATCCTCGCCGATCACGTCAACCGTATGGATTACGCGCTCAAGCGTCGTTTCATGCTGGAGGATCTCGGCAGCGAAGATAAGGCAGCGCTCAAAAGCCTGCTCATTTCGCATAACGAGGAATGGTGGGACGCTTCGCCTGAGGAATTGAAGCAAGCGCTGGAAGGGTAGGCCAAGCGTTAACACGATTCCAGTGTACACAACTGCTTAAAGAGCAGTCGGCAGTAAGGTTCAGAAGTAGACCGATACCTTGGTTGGGGGCGGTCTACTTCTTTTTCATGTAGGTAAGCAATGCTGAATGAACATGCCAAACATGATCATCAAAGAAATTGCTGGAAAAGTATACTATAAAAAATCTGTTTTTAAGAGATAAACACTTAAATCCGCAATTTGTTAGAGCACCTCCAAGTTACATGAAAATTATTGTAACAGATATGTAGTTATGAACTGATAGCTCCTTGACATCCTGGAAAGGCATTCACTATAATTCAGATAGAAATCGCTTCCACTCTTCTTTCTATTCATTTTGTGGAACCGGTTCCTTGAAAGATGTAGTTAAGTCCTATTTACTGTTTATGAATGTAATCTCTAAATAAGGTGGCATCGTTATGTTTAAATGGTTGAAAAAGAAGGCGGCTCCTCGTATTGAAGAATTCGAAATGATAGCACCAATCAAAGGAAAAGTGGTTTCCCTGGAGGAGGTTCCAGATCCTGCGTTCTCTACGAAAGCTATGGGGGATGGCATCGCTATTCATCCGTCTGAGGGTAGGGTCACCGCTCCTTTCGCGGGAAAAGTTGCCCATGTCATGGAGAAAAGTAAGCATGCTCTGATTATTGAACATGAATCCGGCGTACAAGTTTTGATACATGTCGGGATTAATACCGTCTCTCTCAAAGGACAAGGGTTTAATCCTCATGTCCAAGTAGGAGATAGCATTAAAGCTGGGCAATTATTGATGGAGTTTGACCTGGATGCGATTCAACAGGGTGGATTGCCTGTAATTACGCCGGTAATCGTTCCAGATGGGCAAGAGATGATTAGCCATGTGGAAATCCTGGAAGGTACATCTGCCTCTCCAGAAGTACCTGTATTAAGAGTTCACTTAAAAGCCTAGTTCTCATTCAAAAAAGACTAACCAGGAATTCCTGGTTAGTCTTTTCTTTAGATGATTCACTGACCAGTCAAGGGGTGGGTACGACCATGTAAATCAAAGGTTAGGATTCATATATTTCAGATATCCGCTGATTACAATTGCCTTCGTACAGCCCTCCATGAAAGCAGACCACTTTTTTAATATCATATGGCAGCAGGTTTTTAAGAGATTCTTTGGCCATATTGAAATCACAGCAATATTGCGGGTCTGGAGCCAGTAATTTGCCGCTTACCACGCGTAGAGCATCTCCTGCAATCAGGGTTTGACTGGATTTATGATAGAAACTTAGGTGTCCTGGTGTATGTCCAGCAGTATCTATAACTACGATCCCCCCACAGAAGGGCAGTTCCTCTCCGGCAACGATGGTGGAGTTTACAATAGCCTTTGGGGGATTTTCAAGTGTACGCCGGAATGCGTGTCTCCACTCTACCGGAACGGATTCGGGCATGGAGCTTACAGCTTGATCTATTGCTTCTGGAGTCAGCTTTATAAGCTGTTTTTCTCCCTGTATATAGGGCTTTTCGATAGAACTGGCTAATACTTGAACTGGGGATGAAGAGGCTCGGACTATATCTGCTAAACTGCCGATATGGTCAAGGTCCTGGTGTGTTATTAATATAGAGGTAAGTTTATGGATTGCTAATCCGGTGTCTAGAATAGCCTCATGTAAAAGTGAGAGTTGCCCGGGGTAAGCCGTATCAACTAAAATCATGTTATCTTCGTCCCACACTAAAGTCGGGTGAATACTCTCTATACTTCCCATAATGTTAGCAGAAACCTGGAGCATGTGTATTCCCTTGTCTAATTGCATCGAATCCCTCCCATAAGAGTTGATGTAATACAAAGGAATCGTATCATTAAACATAAATATGTAAACCTATACTATATCATAAAAATAATTATTTGTAAATATGTAGAATTTTAAATTTGTGTGACAGTTAGGAGTGATGACGTGAAGAGAATTTATTTTGTCAGACATGCCCAAGCAACAGGACAGGAACCAGATGCCCGACTTACCGATGAGGGTACCCGACAAGCTGAGCAGTTGGTTGATTTTATGGAGAATGTAGGTGTGGAATATATTGTGTCCAGCCCGTGGAAACGGGCCGTGCGAACCATTCAGCCCTTGGCTGAACGGAAACAGTTGCAGGTGTATACTGATGTACGTCTTCAAGAACGGGTACTTAGCCATGAGCATTTGGATCATTGGCTGGATGTGCTGGAACAGACCTATTTGGACGAGGACTTGAAGCTGGAGGGAGGGGAATCATCCCGTGAAGCAGTAGATCGAGGAATCCAGCTTGTTCAGGAGCTTATAGAGCGGGCGGAAAAAACGGTTATCATTGTAACTCATGGAGCTTTACTATCTCTTCTCATTCGACATTACGATCCGCAGTTTGGGTTTGAGGACTGGAAAAAGCTTTCGAATCCTGACGTGTATTTGCTAGAACTGAAAGAAGCAGAAGCCAAGATTCACAGAGTGTGGGGTTGAAATAAATAAAGCACGTTCACATAAGTGCAGAATGGAATCGAAAGGGGAGGCGCATGTTGAAGGCAAACCGTTTTTTAGAATTAGAAAAGGCGTTGTTTCGAGCTTGGTCTTTGGAGTCTAGCTCTAAATGGACAGCAAATAACCCCGCGTCTGGGCAATGTGGTGTCACAGCACTCGTCGTTCAGGACAGGCTTGGCGGCGATATTTTGAAAACATGGCTGGATAGTGGTTGGCACTATTACAACCGTATTGGTGAGGACATTGTAGATTTTACGAGGTCTCAATTTTCAATCCCTCCACAGTATCAGGATGTATACTCCAACCGGGAGGAGGCTTTTTCGGACACCAATGCAGAGCAGTATGCAGCCTTAAGTCAGAGATTAAAGGAATTTCTAAACGAAGAAGAATCGGAGGCCTAAATCTGGATGCAGTCATAAAGACGTGATTTTTGAACTGATCCAATGGAAGGTACTTTCTTGTTGCCAAATATACATTAAAGAGCTGAGTAATTAGTAAAATTTTTGAAGATAAAAGCTGTATTTACGTTATAAAATGAGCTATACTGAGGTAAGAATAGTAAAGGAGCGTGCGCTAACACGACTCCAGTATACAACCACTGCTTAAAGAGCAGTCGGCAGTAGGGTCCAACAATAGACCGTTACCTTGGATCGGGGCGGTCTATTTCTTTTTCATGTAGGTAAGTAATGCCAGAATGAACATGCCGAACATGATCATCAAGGAAATCGCGTCTTTAACCTCCATGGGCATCACCTCCCTTCGGGGAGACTAGCCGACCGCCCTTTTAGCCGTATGTTGTACTAGCAAAGTATACCATAAATCGAACGTTTTTGAGTTTTTTAATTACTTAATTACGTATTTTCTTGAAGACTACTATAAAATAAACTCTAATGCAGCCAATGGTTTGGAATGCTTAGAGAAGGGGGCAGTTTGGTTTTACAATTGCCCTTAGCCGAATTTAATTGCGCCTGTGTAAGAAAGATACTTCCTTCCAGATTAGCCCCACTTAAATCAGCATCTCTAAAATCCGTACCGATCAAGTCTGTCATTCTCAGGTCAGCCTCTCGCAAATCAGCAGCAATCAGTAAAACTCCTCTCAGGTTGGTACCTCTAAGATTAGCGCCTCTTAAATTAGCCCCGATAAGGTCTCTACTTCTGATTTTTTTACTATATTTGTTGTGCTCTATGTTTTTCTTAACTTTTTCTCGTACTAACTCACTTGTTTGTAAAAGTAAATCATTGACTAACGCCCTATGGGTGGGTACATGAAGATTTATGAGAGATTTTGGATCTTGATTCGTAAGCTGCTCGGTTTTCGCCATAGCCTTTTGTAAGTCTGTATAGATGGGATGAGTTTCTTTTAAGTTAAGGGCTTCATTTAGGTAATAAAGCATTTCATGAAGCTGTTGCATGATGGGAAATATATTGAACATTTCCTCAGCTATTGCCGGATCGTCTCGCCAGCTTTTTCCGTTGTATGTAACTTGGGAAACTTTTTGGCCAGCTCCAAAGCAATCATATACTGTACAGCCTCGCAAGCCGTTATTTCTTAGGTTCTTATGAATATTACAACGATAATCCGCATTTAGGTTTTGACAAGGGGTTCCTCCGTCCTTATTAAAAGCAAAATCGGCTGATTTAGCATAAGGCAAGGCTACACAGCATAAACCAAAACATTGTTCACAATTTGCACTATACAATAAACACACATCCTTTTATTGGCACCTATTAAATATAATATTACCAAAAAAAGATGGAGCATGGTCTATTGTTTTTCTATAGACTTCTAGAGTCTGCTGGATCGTTTAGAGAAGAAATTTAGTCTTTTGCCAAATTTAATTGCCATGAAACACCGTATTTGTCTTCAACCCAGCCAAATTGTTGGCTTACGGGCGAGGCTTCAAGGGGCATTAGAACTCGGCCTTCCTGAGATAGCTGACTAAACACACGATGAATTTCTTCTTCCGAATCACAAGTGACGAATAGCGATAGAGCTGGGGTAAAAGGGTGTTTGTCCTGATGGTTATAGTCTATAGCCATAAAGGTTTGCCCTTTGAGGTTGAATACGGCATGTAACACGGTCCCATCTTCCTGATGGAAAATGCTCATGATACCAGACGGCTTAAAGACAGAGGTATAATATTGCATGGCTTCTTCTGCTTGACCAGAGAACATGAAAAATGTTGTAATTTTTGGATTGGAATCATGCATGAGATCAACTCCCTAGACTGGATCGTAGATGGTAACATCTTTCCTCTTTTTTAATAGAAATATTCAGCATTAGAGAATTGCTTTATGAAGACGTACACACGTGAAAGGAGAAAACAGGATGATGGACGCGACAGCAAGACTTATGGATATGTTCGGCTCAGGCAAGAAGCTGGACGCCAGCATCATTTCCGCCTATACAGATGTGGTTGCCCAATATGGGACAGTGGAGGATGCGTGGGAGTTATATAGGCTTTTTGTAGAAGATCCCCACCATTATATCAGGGGGGTGCTCCTCCAGCCGATCATGAGATGCGGGGATGTTACTTTGGCGCAGGATATGTACGAGCGTTATGTTCGAAATCAGGCATCCCCAGAACATATACCTGACGGTGTGCTGTATGTGCTAGGTTATTTGGGTTATGTGGAGGCTGCTGCTGATCTTGTCGCTTTGGTGAACGGACCGTATGGAGCTGTGTCTGTGGATGCCTGTTTGGGACTGGTACATCTTCCATGCGAACCGTACCGTGAGAAACTGGCGGGTGAATTGGAAAAAGTGTTGGATCAGCATTTGTTTAATGAATTCTTACCTCTGCTAAGCTTCAAATGCACTACTGAAGATATGGTTCCACGATTGGTGCATTGGGGAAAACGACATGCCTCGGTAGACTGTAATGCGGGAATTATTGCTGGAATTGCCTTGTTTGGAGAGGAGCAAAGGGATACGATTCGGTCTATTTTGTGGAATCCGCTTTGGGAGGCTCATGGAACAGCTACGGGAAGCTGTGTGTGGTCTTATATTGCTATGCAGCATGTAGGGTTGACCTTTAGAGAGCTTATTCAGGATATAAAAAGCTGTGATGTGTCCAAAGCAGGTGTACAGGACTTGGAGTACCGTTTGGAAGTGTTGTATGAGATGCTGGAACTAAAACTAAGTTATACAGCCCGACCGATCCGGTTCGCTCGCTGTAACGAGGAATCATTTGGTCAGCTCTATAGCGATTTATTTAGCTGGTCCACAGAGCATAAGGATGACTCTATGATAGGCTGGATGAACGACAATTTAGGGTATAAGCATCGGCTGCTGGAACAGTATGATGAGCTCAGGAAACGAGTCGAGATTAAAATGATACATGAAATTGAGCTGGAGCATGTTCAAAAAAGGAAGTTAATCGTATCAGGAAATAAGAATTTTTGATGTAAAAGGACGAAATAACGGAGTTCGGCGGAGATATGGGGATTCGCCCAGTCCGCGGGCTGATGTCCCGCATAGGATACATCAGCCTAGAACACAAGGAGTGAAACACATGTCTTTACTGCCACAAGTTCCTTTCGGAACGCAACCGGGTATTCCGGGTCCATTCACGCCGTCAAGTCCTTCGATTCCACAATTTCCTGATATGCAGGATTCGTTCCCGTCTCCGATAGGTCCGCCACCAGGCCCAGGATCATTTTCGCCACAGCCGTTCTCACCGCCGCCGCAAGGGCCGTTCGGTCCGCAAGGTGGGCAGCAAGCTCAAGCACCCACTTCTCCACCACCGCAATTTACGCCACCGAAGCCGCTGGTTTCGGCCTATGCTGTTGACCCTGGAGCCATCTTCGGTTGTTTGTTCCGCAACACGTTTGTATGGCTGACGAACGGAGAGCGTTTTTGGCTGTACCCTGTCTTTGTAGGCAGAACATCGGTAGCGGGTTTTCGGTGGAGTGGACGTTTTTGGTTTTATTATGGTGTAGACCTCAACCGTATTGAGTCGTTTAGCTGTTATTGGTAATAGCGCAGCTTTAGGGAAGAGCGGGGTTTAACGGGATGATGGCTGATGGCACTGGCAAGAGAGGTAAATGGGCATATGAGGTAAGTGATGCGAAAATAAAAAGACTGAGAGAGCGCTCATCGCGTTCCCCCAGTCTTTTTTTGCTATTAATCCATCCACCAACGCTTAAAATTGCCCCACCACGATTTCTTTTCAGCTTGTCGCTCCGCTTGGTCAGTTGGTGTGGATGCCGGTTGGTTATCTTGCCCCGATAGCGTCTCCTTCGGCTCCGTGCCGCTGACGAATACCTCCAGCCGCTTGTCCGGGCTGTCCGGTGCAGCCAGCTTGCCGCTGGCCGGGTCAATATAAGCGCTGACTACGCCGTCAGGGATAGGAAAGATTTTGGGTGGCACATTCTCCAGCGCTTTCTCCGTATATTGCGCAAAAATCGGAGCCGCCCGTCGGGCATCCTGTGTGCTGATGTCCTTGCCCTTGTCATAGCCGACCCAGACAGCGGTGGACAGCTCGGGGGTAAAGCCGACCATCCACGCATCGGTGTTGGTCGTGCCGCTCTTGCCGGCAACCGGGCGCTTGATCAGCTTCGCGACCCGGTTGCCAGTGCCGCCTTCCTCGAACACGCCTTCCATAAGGCGTGTGAGGACGTAGGCGGAGGCGGGCTTCACCACCTGCACGGGCGCGGCTTGGGGCGCTTCGTACAGCGACCGCCCGGCAGCATCGGTGATGCGCAGCACTGCCACCGGAGCCACCTTTTGCCCGCCGCTACCGATGACCGAGAAGGCCGAGGCCATCTCGAACGGGCTGACGGGCGACACACCCAGCGCTAGCGAAGGTACGGGCTTGAGCTCGCTTGTAATGCCCATTTTGCTGGCGAGGTCCATGACCTTATCCGTCCCCACCTTCAAAATGGTGCTAACGGCATAAATATTATCGGACGCCGCAATTGCGCGCCGAAGATCTATTTCGCCCAAGTATTTGTCTCCAAAATTTTTGGGCTTATAGGTCTTGCGGTTGTTATCGTAGTGAAACAACGTCGGCCGGCTTTCGAACTTGGATGTACTGGTCAATTCGCCTGAATCCAGTGCGCTCAGATACATAATCGGTTTGAAGGCTGAGCCGGGTTGCCGGGTTGTAGCTAGCGCATGGTTATATTGATTCCCGACATAGTTCGTTCCGCCGACCATGGCCTTGACATGTCCGTTGCGCGGGTCCATGGAGATTAACGCGGTTTCCAGTCCGTTGCTGTTCTTCATGCCTTCGTTTACAGCCGCCTCGGCTGCCTGCTGCATGTGCATGTCCAGCGTGGTATAAATACTCAGTCCGCCATGCTCAAGCACCCCTTCGCTAATCCCAAGTTGATGAGTCGCCAGCTGGCGGACGTAATCGCGGAACCAGGGAGCGGTTTCCACTGTCCGGCGCTGGCTCTCGGGCCGCAGGGCCAGCATTTCTTCATAGGCCTTGGTGGCTTCAGCCGAAGTAATCTTGCCAGTGAGCGCCATGGAGTCCAGTACAATTTTCTGCCGATCCTTTGCATTTTTCATATGATTATACGGTGAATAGTAGGTCGGTCCTTTCGGAATACCTGCTAACAGGGCGCTTTCGGCCAAATCCAGATCCTTTGCGGATTTACCGAAATACAATTGCGAAGCTGCTTCAATGCCATAGGCGCCGTGACCATAGTAAATTTCGTTCAAATACATTTGCAGCAGCTCATTTTTGGTGTACTTCATTTCAAGCTGTGCGGTATAAATGGCCTCCTTGGCTTTGCGCGTCCACGTTTTTTCATGAGATAAGTACAGATTGCGTGCAAGCTGCTGAGTCAGCGTGCTGGCCCCTTGCGACATATCCCAGCGGGTCAGATTAACGATTACCGCCCGGCCCAGACCTTTGAAATCAAAGCCAAAATGATCGTAAAACTTCCGATCTTCCACAGCCAGGGTAGCTGCAATCAAATTGGGTGAAATGTGATCAAGTTGGACCGGAATGGATTCCTTGCCTCCAGCAGAGAAAGTGGCGATGACTTGCCCCTGACTATCGAGCAGACGTGAATTCCGATCCGTATCCGCGAGCGGAAGGCTGGTCGTGTACAAATAGGCGAGCAGGATGCAGGCGGCGATGACCGTCAGGATAGTGAGAGACATCATTCCTTGAAAGCATCGAAGCCAAAGCGGTTTACGCTTGGGGGATCGCCCGGTCGTATCGGTCATCATGCCACCTCCTTCCATAGTTGATGTTCTCAGTATAGTCAATCCGAAAGCGTCTATTCATCAGATGCACATACGTATCTATTTTAAAAACAAGATTAAATCTTCAAATTGCTTTTGCAGCCCATTCAGGTATCGCTTATAATGCAAAAAGTGTGAAAATCCAATGTGTTTGGTACAATAAATATAGCAAACTTGGCGTTTGCGTGTTGCTGATATAAGGAAAGTCAACGTTTATGCTACCGGATTGCCGGACACATACTTTGATCAGAAAGAAGGTTGGAATGATGGACTTGTGGTTTACGGAGAAGCAGACTCCCTCTTTCGGCATTACAGCAAAAATCAAACAAACCTACGTCTCTGAGAAAACTGATTTTCAGGATCTGGCTATGATCGAGACAGAGGAATTCGGCAATATGCTTGTTCTGGATGGCATGGTGATGACAACGGTTAAGGATGAATTTGTATATCACGAAATGGTAGCACATCCGGCCTTGAATACACATCCGAATCCGAAAAAAGTTTTGGTTGTGGGTGGTGGCGATGGCGGCGTTATTCGTGAGGTCATCAAGCACCCTGAAGTGGAAAAGGCTGTATTGGTTGAGATCGACGGTAAGGTGATTGAATATTCCAAAAAATATTTGCCTGAAATCGCAGGAAAGCTGGACGAGCCTAATGTAGAAGTGCTGGTCAATGACGGATACATGCACATTATTGAACACAAAAATGAATACGACGTCATTATGGTCGATTCGACGGAGCCGGTAGGTCCGGCAGCGCCGCTGTTCGAGCGAGGGTTTTATCAAGGTATTTTTGAAGCTTTGAAGGAAGACGGCATTTTCGTTGCGCAAACGGATAATCCTTGGTTCAAGGCAGACCTGATTCAGAAGGTCAACAAAGATGTGAAGGAAATTTTCCCGATTGTGCGTGTGTATGGTGCGAACATTCCGACCTATCCGAGCGGTCTTTGGACATTCACGTTGGGTAGTAAGAAGTATGATCCGCTTGAAGTAGACGAGACCCGAATTCCAGAGATGGACACCCGATATTACAGTCCGCGTCTACACAAAGCGGCGTTTGTACTACCTAAATTTGTGGAAGATTTAACGAAGTAAACAATTTAGAAAGCGTCTTAGTGGTCTTTATTGCCTGTTTTTGGGTGTAAAAGAGCGCTATAGGCGCTTTTTTTGTGTTGGATAAGATTTGAAAAAGGCTACGAAGGCATACTGGACATCGAATTTCCTTTTAAGATAAAAGAAGGAAATTTAAGGGTGTGTGTAGAATATACAAAAAACCAGACATTTAACAGATTTGTAATGTCAACAGGGACGGTTTGGTTATGGAAATACATAAATCGGCGATGTACCAAAGAGGGGGAAACTTTTTTGATCAAACGCTCTTTTTATTACCTGTGGGGGTCTCAGACGATCTCCAATGTAGCAGATATCATCTACATGTTGAGTGTAGTGGTATTGGTGTTCAGCTCAAGTAATTCCTTAATGACGACTATTTTAATCCCGCTGTTCCGATTGTCTGCCCAAGTACTTAGTGGGCTCGTTGCACCGATCGTCCTCGGTCGATTTCGGCTGACGCGCGTGTTGCTATTTTCCCAGTTTGGTCAGTTTGTCATTTTTACACTGCTGCTGCTTTATTTGTGGATTGTACCTGAGCAGAGGTCATTTCTATTTATTTTTGTGATGGTGTTCGGTATGTCTTTTCTGGATGGCTGGACAAATCCTGCGCGTAATGCGCTTGTACCCCGTTTGGCCACGGGTGAAGGACTAATGCGGGCCAACGGCATGGTAGCGGTCAGTGATCAGGTGGTCAGGTGTGCAGGCTGGGCGTTGAGCGGAATTATTGTGGCTTGGCTGGGTTCCCTGAATACGCTTGTAATCGCATCCTGTTGTTATCTGGTGGCTGTAACTGTCACGTCCTTCATTCGTGATCCGCTGGATCAGAAGGAATTAAGTTTTGAAGCTTCGGATTCCTCAACAAATCTAGTAGAACCTGCAAAGGGAAAGGAAAAAGGCTCCCATTGGAAAGAGCTTGGGGAAGGCTGGAAAATCATTTGGCATAACCGTCGTATTCGTTCTCTGATGATCGTCGATAGTGTGGATAGTATTGGGGGGGTCTCCTGGCTCGGCGTATTTATTTTGGCGTACGTCAGCCAAGTGCTGCATCGGGATGCGAGCTGGTGGGGCTTTATGAATGCGTCCTTTTTTTCGGGCACGATTTTGGGTGGATTGATTGTCGTTGGCTTGGTCAAGCGATTGCAAAAGAACAGCTTTTTGTACATGCTCGGAGCATTGCTGGTGTATGTACTGATTACCATTGTATTTGCGCTGAATACCATCCCCGCTGCTGCGCTTATTCTTTTTGCTGTATCAGGCTTACCTGTTCAGATGGCTGGTATCATTCGCCGCACCTTGCTGCAAACCAGTGCACCGGCAGCCCAGCTGCCCAAAGTGATGGCGGGAATTGATGTGCTTACAAATCTCGCTTTCGGTCTGTCTTTGTTATTCATGGGCTGGTATGCAGACCGTTTCGGTATGGTGCAGGTGTATTTGTTGGCTGCGGCCATGACTACCGTTGCTGTTCTGATCGGCTGGTTCTACCGCAGGGATTTTCAGGAAAGTGAGCAAATGGACCAACCAACCGCTACGGGCGCTGGGATTTAAAATTGGGGTTCCCGTTAGGCGTGACAGCATTCATTGGATGAGTTCAATTTTACAGGAACACCACTGGAATAACGTTGACGGTGGTGTTCCTTTCATATCATATTAAATTAAATGGTATGTCTGTTGAGCAATACGTGCCATTCCTAATGTCAGGTCCGTTTGCTCGTGAGATATGTTTTGACGGCAGGAGGAGTGTAATTTGTAAATTGCTGTAGGATTCCTTGCGAAGTAGTATCCGTAATTACCAACGCACGATATTTTTCCTGCATAAATTGTTCCTCAACCATACGATTAAACAAGGAAATAAGAGGATCGTAATAATGGTTAATATTTAAAAGACCGCATGGCTTTTCATGCAAGCCTAATTGCGCCCATGTGAAAATTTCAAAGTATTCTTCCATTGTACCTGGGCCACCTGGTAAAACAATGAATCCGTCCGCAATCTCTGCCATTTTGGATTTTCGTTCGTGCATGGAATCAACAATGATTAATTCGCTCAGGCCATTATGTGCAATTTCACGGCTTTGCAAAAAGTGAGGGAGTACACCGATGACGTGACCTCCTGCATGAAGTGCCGCGTCAGCCACTGCACCCATTAAACCAACACTTGCTCCTCCATAAATCAGGCTTATTTCCTGTTCGGCAAGTGCCTTGCCCAGAGCAACAGCATGCTCTCGATAAATCTCAGACGCTCCATTACTGGAACCGCAAAAAACAGCAATGCTTTTCATATGAGATTCTCCTTTATGTATATCTTTTTGCAAGTTTTTGCTGGTGTGTTCGAAATATATCCTCCAAGGTGATGTCATACTTGTTGGCGATCACGATGAGATTACCCAGTACGTCTCCAAGTTCTTCAGTTAAATGCTCCCTGTTCTCCTCGAATGAACCATCGATCTCATCAGGCCGGTCTCTGCCGATCTCCAGGGCGCGAATAGCTCTCGCAACCTCCCCGGTTTCCTCTGCCAAGAAACCAATTCGGACGAAGATATCTAAATCAGACCAGTTCCTCTCCTGATAATATTGCTTGACCCACTTTTGAAATTCATTAATATCCATATTCAGCCTCCCAACTGAAACCCATGCATGATGTTGGCTATACAAACCATAAGGTTTAGATGAAACGGAAACGTTTGTTCTCGTTTTATTATATAATATAGGGGGGGATTTATCAAAGAAAAATAAAAAAGCCAATTGCTTAAAAAGCAACCGACTTTTTTTAAGAACGTTGACCTTACTGATGCGACCGTATCCGGTCAGCCTTTTAAGCCGTAGTAAACTGGCTGTTATAGAGCGAGGCATAATGGCCGCCGCTGGCAAGCAGCCCCTCATGGGTACCACTTTCGACGACATCGCCGTTTTTCATGTATAGAATCAAATCCGCTTCGCGGATGGTCGATAGTCTGTGGGCGATCACAAAGCTGGTGCGTCCGGCAATCATTTTCATAAATGCTTTTTGGATACGCGCTTCTGTCAGAGTGTCTATGCTACTGGTCGCTTCATCCAGGATCAGCATAGGTGGATCGACGAGGATTACCCTCGCGATGGTAAGCAGCTGTTTTTGGCCTTGCGACAGGCTGTCACCTGACCCGCTGATGACCGTATCGTAGCCATGAGGCAGTCGCTTGATGAAGCTATGCGCATTGGTAGCTGTTGCAGCCGCGATGACTTCTTCGTCCGTGGCTTCCGGCTTCCCGTAAGCGATATTGTCCCGAATGGTTCCGCTGAACAGCCATGTATCTTGAAGCACCATACCAAAGTTAGTCCGCAGGCTGTCCCGGCTCATGTCGTTGATATTCACCCCGTCGATGGATATCGAGCCGCTGTCCACATCGTAAAACCGCATGAGCAGATTGACGAGTGTGGTTTTGCCAGCTCCGGTCTGCCCGACAATGGCCACACGAGTGCCTGGCTTAACTTCTAAACTAAAGTTCGTAATGAGCGTACGTTCCGGGTTATAGGAGAATTTGACATGATCAAAAAGAATCGTGCCTTTGCTGCGCTCCAGCTGTACGGCGTTCGATTTTTCCGGCTGCTCTGGCGGTGAGTCCAAAATCGCAAATATGCGCTGAGCAGAAGCTGTGGCTGCCTGGAACTGGGTGAGAACACCCGTAATTTCATTAAAGGGCTTGGCGAACAAATTGGTATAAATCAGAAAGCTCGACAATCCACCTACCGAGATCCCACCCAAAATGATGGAGATACAACCAATCATGGCGGTGACTGAAAAAGTCATGTTGTTCACCAATCGGGTGGAGGGGTTGGACAATGATCCGTAAAACTGTGATTTCACCCCGGCTTGATACAATTGTTCGTTTCTGGCGGAAAATTCCTCAAGCGAGCGGTTTTCATAATGAAAAGCAGTAACTACCCGTTGTCCGTCAATCATTTCTTCTACGTAACCGTTCAGGCTTCCTAAAATTTTGGCCTGTTCGCGGAACATACGCTGTGACCTTGTCGTAATGAACCGTGCCACACCGTATGTGATCGGGGCAGACACCAATACGACCAACGTCATGATCGGACTGATATACAGCATGAGTACAATGGAGCCTATAATCGTAATAATCCCGGTAATCAAGGTGGAAAAACCTTGCAGCAATCCATCCGACACAGCATCCATATCGTTCACAAAACGGCTAATGCTGTCTCCTTGTGGATGAGTGTCATGAAAGCTTAACGGAAGGATATTAAAATGATCAAATAACTCCCGCCGCATATCATTTACGGTCTGAAAAGCAATACGGTTCGTCAAATACGTGAGCAGCCAGCTAAATAGACTGCCTACAACATATACAATGCCTAATCCAGCTAGAATCTGTACAATACCTTTAAAATCCACTGCTCCCTTATTCACCATGTGGTCGATAGCTTGACCAATCATGTAGGGTCCGATCAGACTAGCAAGCACGCTGAGAATCGCACTGACGATGACCCAAAATGTTGTTGTTTTATATTGACCGACATAGGTTAACAATCTTCTCCAGGTTTCCTTGCCACTCATTGGTCCACCTCCTGCGTTGAGAGCTGGGAGCGATTAATTTCCTGATATACTTCTGAGCTGCTCATCAACTGTTCATGTGTGCCGATTCCGACAATCCGGCCTTCATCAAATACAATGATTTTATCGGCATGCTGTACACTGCTTACTCGTTGCGAGACCAGTAGGACAGTCATGCGGGTGCTATTTTCCCGTAGCGATTTACGGAGAGCGGCATCGGTTGCAAAATCAAGTGCGCTTGAGGAATCGTCCAAAATCAGAATTTCCGGATTGCCTACAATAGCTCTGGCAATGGTAAGTCGCTGTTTTTGTCCTCCCGATAGATTAAGTCCTCCTCGGGTGATCGGGGCATCGAATTTTTCCGGCAAGTTAGAAATAAATTCATCCGCTTGCGCGATTGCTGCGGCTTGAGCGACTTCCTCGTCGGTGGCGTGTTCATGTCCCCAACGGATATTATCCGCTATCGTCCCAGTGAACAGCAGCGCCTTCTGAGGAACAATACCGATTTTCTGCCGCAATTGCTCAAGCTTATACTGCCGTACGTCGATGCCGTCAACCTGTACACAACCCTCTACCGCATCATAGAAGCGGGGAATGAGATTCACAAAGGTGGATTTCCCCGAACCTGTTCCTCCGATGATTCCAACCGTTTCACCAGGATAGATGTTTACCACTACATCGTTAAGTGCCAGTTGCCCTGTCGTATTGTATCCAAAGGAAACATGATCAAAAGAGATGGCTGGTACAGCGCCATGCCCACTTGTTCCCTCCCTATCTATAGATGTAGAAGTAGCAGCAGTGTCGGAAATCGAAGCTTGCGTGTCTAGGACCTCCTGAATCCGTGCTGCTGAAGTGGCAGCCTTGGTGAACAAAATAATTAAATTGGTCACCACAATCAGAGCTAATAAAATTTGCGTAATGTAGTTAATAAAGGCAATAATCTCCCCTTGTGTAAGTGATCCATATTGGATATGGATGGCGCCGATCCACAGGATTGCAATAATAGCTCCGTTTACCACCAGCAAGGTGGCAGGGCTTAGCAAAGCAGAAATACGTCCGACACGAATAGCGGTCTGAGTCAGGTCATCCGAAGCGGCGTTGAATTTAACTCGCTCAGCGCCTCTTTTGGCAAATGCGCGTATGACCCGTACGCCTGTAAGATTTTCGCTAAGTACCAGAGCGATTTTATCGAGTTTTTTTTGATACCGACGATACAGTGGTGAAGCCTTCGTAATGACCACATACAGGATCAAAGCTAGAACCGGTGTAGCCGCCAACAGCACCAAAGCCAGGCGGAAATCCAGGATCATGGACATGATAATAGCCCCGATACAAATAAAAGGAGCACGAATGACCAGACGAATCAGCATCGCTACAGCCGTTTGGAGTTGATTGACATCATTCGTAATCCGGTTGATGAGCGAGGGCGTACCGAACTTATCGAGATCAGCATAAGAAAACGATGAAATATGTTTAAACATCGTATTGCGCAGCGTAGTTCCGAATCCTTGGGAGGCACGGGCTGCGTAAAACTGACATACTAATGAACTGCCAAAGCCCAGTATAGTCATGAGTAACATCAAAAGACCCATCTGCCAAACATAATGGGTGTCTCCTTTACCTACACCATGATTGATCATTAAGGCAACCATAGTGGGCAGCAATAGTTCCAAGATGGCCTCAATCAGTTTAAATAGAGGCCCAAGAATCGTTTCCTTTTTATAGGGTTTCAAAAAAACAGCAAATTTCAGCAAATAAACCATCACCTAACCTAAATAATGTATATAGCCTCATGCCGCAATAGCATATCTGAATTTGATTATGTCATATCCCCAACCATATGAATAATATTTAATATATATTAGAGGTATAGGTTTTACATATATCAGTACCGGAGGGCCATAATGATGGAATTGAGACATCTCAAGTATTTTTTGGCGATCGCAGAGGCCGGACAGATTACAGCGGCAGCCAAAAAGCTGCAAATCGCACAGCCTCCCTTAAGTCAGCAGCTCATGCAACTGGAGGAAGAGCTTGGTGTAAAGCTCGTGCATCGAGGCTCGCGAAGCATCCAGTTGACGGAGGCCGGCATCATTTTACAGAATAGGGCCAAGCAGATTCTGGAGCTGACAGATGCCACAACGAGAGAAATTAATGATTTTGCCTTGGGGATGAAGGGTACGCTTACCATTGGAACGGTCTCCTCTTCCGGCGCAGCCCTAATGAAAGACAGGCTTTCCGAATTTCATAAAACCTATGCGGGTGTAAAATTTGAAATTCATGAGGGAAATACCTTTAGGATTCTCGATCTTTTGAACAAAGGAATTGTCGAGGTCGGTATCGTCAGAACCCCTTTTAATACCACTGATTTAGGGTGCAGATATGCGTCCTCCGAACCGATGATCGCAGTGATGACAGAAGAACATGACTGGAACCCCGAACAGAAGACCATCCCGTTGTCTGGCTTGAAAAACAGGCCGCTCATCGTATATCGCCGCTTTGAACAATTGATCCACGATACCTGTATAAAGCATGGCTTTGAGCCGAATATCTTCTGCAAAAACGATGATGCTCGCACCACGCTTCATTGGGCTAATGAAGGGCTGGGGATCGGTATGATTTCGCGGTCTGCGTTGTCACTCGGAAGCAATAACCAGTTAATCGTTAAGGAAATTATGTGTGAAGAATTGCATACACGTGTGGCGGCTGTCTGGATGAAGGATAAATACATGTCTTCTCTAGCCTCTCGATTCATTGAAAGTTTTAGCCAAGCATCTGATGGAGCTGACTTAAGGTAGCTAAATTTTTTGGATGAAAGCATCTTTTTGTAAAAACTCATTTGAATTGCAATCGGGAACTGGATATAGTAGTACAGTAGGATAGCAATAGAATGGAGTTTGAATACATGCCACATAATGCAAAGGTCCGAATCCGTCTTCATAGTCATCATGACGGAGAAGATGTGGTACAGGAACTTCCCGGAGAAGCGATCGTGCGTGGGAAGCATCTATATATAAGGTACGATGAGCCGCAAGAAAGTCCTGAGGGCGGTACGACACGGAACACAGTCAAAATCGGATCGGATGAGCTAAAGCTGATTCGTCACGGTGAGGTACAATCAGAGCAGTCGTTTGCGCTGGGACGCAGGTTGCCTGGATTTTACCGCTCGCCTTATTTAAACCTGAACATGTCTGCGCATACGCAGAAGCTCGATATTCGGATGGATGGTTTCACCGGACATGTGAGCTGGACCTATGATCTGTACGTATTTGAGGATTTCTCGGGGCATTTTGCCATCAGTTTGCATATACAGGAGGAGCAATAATCATGACAAGCAATCCACTGGAACTTATTAATCAAAAGGTGACTTTAGCAATCGAGGCGGCGGTGCTGGCTACTGGAATCGTGAGCCGCGAAGAGCTACCGACCATTACGCTGGAGGTACCAAAGGACAAGTCACACGGTGATTTGGCTACCAACGCTGCGATGCAGCTCACCCGCATTGCGAAGAAGAACCCACGGCAAATCGCTGAAGATTTGATCGCGAATATGGATTTAGCTTCCGCTTCTATTGAAAGTGCGGAAATCGCTGGACCGGGCTTTATTAACTTTCGCCTGAACAAGAGCTACCTGTATGCGGTCATTGGACAAGTGCAGGAGCAGGGGGCAGATTACGGGCGTATACAGGAAGGTGAAGGCAAAAAAGTACAAATCGAGTTTGTCAGCGCCAATCCGACAGGTAGCCTTCACTTAGGTCATGCACGTGGTGCAGCCGTAGGGGATGCTCTCTGCAACGTGCTTGATTTTGCCGGATACAAAGTAACTCGTGAATACTACATTAATGATGCGGGCAACCAGATTTACAACATGAGTCGCTCTATTGAGGCGCGTTATTTGCAGGAGCTGGGACAGCCTGCGGAGATGCCGGAAGATGGTTACCATGGTGAGGATATCATCGGGTTTGCCAAGGAACTGGTGGCCGAAAAGGGCGATTCTCTGTTGTCCATGGAACCGGGAGATCGCGCAGCTTATTTCCGTGACTACGGTCTGGAAAAGGAACTGAACAAGATCAAGCGCGATCTGGAGCTGTTCCGTGTGCCTTTTGACTCCTGGTTCAGCGAAACGTCGCTGTATGAAAACGGTGAAGTGCTTAAAGCGCTGAATGAGCTGCGTGACCGTGAGGAGATTTACGAGAAGGACGGAGCTACATGGCTGAATACGACCAAGTACGGCGACGATAAAGACCGTGTCTTGATCAAAAATGACGGTACATATACGTACCTAACCCCAGATATCGCTTACCATCGCGATAAATATGCTCGTGGGTATGACACGATCATCAACATTTGGGGAGCGGATCACCATGGCTATATTCCACGGATGAAGGCAGCAATGGAAGCACTGGGTAATGACCCGGATAAGCTTAAAGTGTTGATTGCCCAAATGGTCAGCTTGTTCCAAAATGGGGAAAAAGTAAAAATGTCCAAACGTACTGGCAAGGCCGTGACGATGGAAGATCTGATGGAAGAAGTGGGTGTAGACGCGATCCGTTACTTCTTCACTATGCGCAGCATGGATTCGCACCTGGATTTTGACATGGATTTGGCGATTTCCACTTCCAATGAGAATCCAGTATTCTACGTACAATATGCGCACGCACGTGCATGCAGCGTATATCGTCAAGCTGAAGAGCAGGGGATTGCTGTGCTGCCGTTGGCAGAAGTTGACTTGTCCAAGCTGACGGCTGAGCATGAATACGATTTGCTCCGCAAAATCGGCGAGCTGCCGGAGGAAGTATCGGTGGCGGCTGCAAACTTTGCACCACACCGTATGATTCGCTATGTCTACGAGCTGGCTTCATTGTTCCACAGCTACTATAAGGCAGAGCGCGTCATTACAGAGGATGCCGCTCAAACGCAGGCACGCTTGGCGTTGTTTGGTGCGGTGCGCACGACCATTGCCAACGTACTGAAGCTAGTGGGCGTGTCTGCACCGGAACGTATGTAAGCAAGCAACTTTAACATCATGACCTTGTAGTCATATAAATAATAATAAAAGGAACCGAGGCGCCACTCTCAACAGGTTGGCGCCTCGGTTCCTTTTTATGTTGGATTAGCTTAGTAGCGTTCCAGTACTAAATTCGTTTTCAGGGAATCGGCGGGAACCAGCCATCCTTTGGATTGCAACAGGTTCATCAGCTTGGTGCGGTTGCTGGCGGCAACACTGTAATCCGAGGTTTTGAAGGAGATTTCGATAATATTTTCTGTACCTGATCCGTTTGCGCTGCGAATAGGCCATATTTCAACGTCGGTATCCAGTCCCTGAAAGCTACCTTCATATTTGCTGACCTGTACCGGACCGCGTACTCTGGAGTCTGCCAGAGTTTTCTTGCCCCAGTTGCTGGATTTCCAGTTTTGCAGCTTGCCCGGAAGATTATCCTGTAGTTGCTTTAATGCTTGATCTGGGGAAGGCAGAGCCAATCCTTTGGAGGCGTTTGTTTTTTTATCATTGGAAAAACTTAGTGTTTGCTTGCTGTATCCCCAATCCACCTCAGCCTCATAATTATCATCAGACGCGCTGAACCCTTCTTTATTCGCTTGGGTGAGCGCCGCGTCGATATTTCCATTTGTGACCGTATAGCGCTTTTTGTAGGTTAATTCATAATTTTTTTTGTCCTCTTTTTTGCGAAACCTCACGTTCCAGCCCTCGTCATTTAATTGCAATGAATTTGTATCAAAATACTCGACGCTCAATCGTTGTGCATCGTCGCTAATTTGAAACTCGTTCACGATGCCACTTTTTAATGAGCCATCCGCATTGAGCACCTGAGCCGTATCCAGTAGTAGCTTCACCTCATAGCTTGGTGTGGCATTGGCGGCAGCTTGTACCGGTTCTGCTCCTTTCCATCCTGTTACGAGCAGTACTGCACTCAGAGTTACTACCGACATCAATTGGGTGATACGAAGGCCTGTTTTCATTTCATCCTCTCCTGTTCGTCCGAATAGGTTACACGCTACACTTTACGGGTGTATTGTCAGTCGTATGTCAAAGCACGAGGGTACTCCGGTAAAAAAAAGACATAATTTCTATATGACAGGTAAGATTTAATCTTGGTTCCATGATAAATATTCGGTGAATCTGTGAATGAGCGCCGAGCGATGACGGTCTTTGTTGCTGACCATATAAATATACCGCTCAACAGACTGCCCCGGAATAGGTCTTACAACCAGTAAGCCCCGCTCAACCTCTGACTGAACGGCAATGCGAGAGACAAAGGAGATGTGTTCTCCCAGCATAACCGCCTGTTTGATGGCTTCCAGTGAATCCAACTCCAGATAGGAGGGAAGTCGCCGACTCCCACGCTCCAGCCATTTGTCGGTCACGTGGCGTGTGCTGGAATCCTTGCCATGTAATACGAAGGAGGAAGAAGCGATAAGCTCGGGTGTCAAATCGGTTTCGTTGGCGAGCGGATGAGTGGGTGAGCAGATGAGCATCAGTTCATCTTCGCCCAAGGATTCTGAGAGTAGCGTTGGGGATTGAAACGGCTCTGCCGAAATGATGCCAAGATCAATTTCGTGACGAGCGAGCATGTCCTTGATCACGGGCGCAGTTTTCACAGACAAGGCGATGTGAATGCCTGGATGCTCACGGGCAAAGCGGTGCAACACAGCAGGAAGCAAGTAGGTAGCGGGTACATAGCTTGCGCCAATACGTATGCTTCCCCGCTGGAGCGTATCGAACTCGCGGACGACTCGCTCAGCTTCGGCAGCCAGTGCATTAATTTTGCTGGCATAGTGCAGTAGCGCATTTCCAGCATCCGTCAGGATGATTTTGCCCATGCGTGTGTCAAACAGCTTTACGCCGAATTCACGCTCCAGATTTTTCATATGAAAAGTAACAGTGGGTTGCTTTAGGCCAAGAAGCTCGGCGACCGTGGTAATTTTATGGTGCTTATTCAGCAGTTCTACAATATGTAACTTTAGAAGACTTAAATTCACTTAGAATGCCTCGCTTTCAGGTTAATTGAACAATCATGCCTATTTGTATGGGTAGCAGCATCAATCCCCTCTATATAGATTAAATCTATGAGTGTTAACACAATTCATTGAAATAATTAATTTTGTTTTAACTTTCCAATAACACAGCTTGCGAATTCAAGTTTTACACTGGGGTCAGTCAGAAGAACAGGCAGGTAATGCGATGAATCAGGATCTATATATTCACGGATTAAGTAAAACCTTCAGCCAAATAACAGCGCTGCATGAGACGAATCTGGTCGTACGACGGGGTAAATTCACAACACTGCTCGGACCGTCCGGATGTGGGAAAACAACGCTCTTGCGCTTGATTGCTGGTCTGGAGACACCGGATACCGGCACAATCACGATGGGAGAGGAAATTCTTTTTTCGGCTGAACGCAAAAAGGATATTCCCGCGCATCTCCGCCACTTTGGTATGGTCTTTCAGGATTTCGCGTTGTGGCCGCATATGACGGTGTTTGAAAATGTGGCCTTCGGCCTGCGTGCGGGCAAGCGGGGGAAAGGGTTTGCCAGCGCCCGAGACAAGGAACTGCGGACAGTGGTGCTGGAGGCGCTCGACATGGTCAGATTGTCAGGGATGGAGGATCGGTATCCTCATCAGCTATCCGGTGGTCAGCAGCAGCGGGTTGCCTTCGCAAGAGCGGTTGCTATCCGGCCTCGACTGGTGTTGTTCGACGAGCCTCTCAGTGCGCTGGATGCGGTGCTACGGGAGGAGATGCGCATTGAGATGCTGTCGCTTGTGCGCGATCTGGGGCTGACCGCCCTATATGTCACCCATGATCAGATCGAGGCCATGTCCATGTCTGATGAAGTGGTTGTTATGAAAAATGGACATATTTTGCAGACCGGAACACCAGAGGTGATCTACGGTTGCCCAGCTCATCCAGAGGTGGCGAGGTTTATCGGCAAATCCAACTGGCTGGAGTTGGAACGGACACTGTTTCGTCCTGAACATGTCCGTTGGGAACAGGAGCAAGCGGATCAGCACGCTTTTACAGTAGAGATCATGCATGTCAGCTATGTCGGCGATCGTTATGAAATTCGTATACTAGCCGAGAACGGTGAGCAATGGACTGCATATCACTCCACCCGCTTGCCGATTGGCGAAAAAATGCACATTTGGGTATCAACGCAACACATCCACCAACTTGAAGCATAAGGAAAAGGGGTATATATAAGATGATGAATAGGCATGTTTTTCGTACAGGATGGAAAAAAGGGACGATGCTCGCATTAACCTTGACTTTTGGACTCGCTGTGGCGGGTTGCGGAACAGCAACGCCAACCAAGGATGGGGCGCCAGCTAATGGATCAGCAGGACAAGCGGAGGCGGCATCCACCGATCAGAAGTTGGTGGTCTACAGCGCAGGCCCGGATGGACTGGCGAAAAAGCTGATAGCAGGATATGAGGCGCAGAGCGGAGTGAAGGTAGAGTTGTTTCAGGGAACGACAGGAAAAATTTTGGCCCGTATGGAAGCCGAGAAGACGAATCCGGTAGCGGACGTGGTTGTGCTGGCATCGCTTCCGTCTGTACAAGGCTTGAAAAAGGAAGGACTAACACTGCCTTACCCGGATGCCAAAAACGCGGACAAGCTAAATCCAGACTGGTCCGATAAGGAGGGCAACTACTTCAGTACCAGTGCTTCTGCTCTGGGCATTGCGTATAACACAAAGCTGGTGAAAACACCACCAACTTCATGGGCCGATTTAGCGAAGCCTGAGTACAAGGATCAGGTTAACATCCCCGACCCATCACTGTCCGGCTCAGCATTGGACTTTATGACAGGCTATCTGAGCGCCAAGGGCGATGGAGGCTGGACGTTGTTTGAGCAGTACAAGGCAAACGGTGTGGCCATGGCTGGTGCCAATCAGGAAGCGCTGGACCCCGTGATTACCGGAGCTAAAGGTATAGTCGTTGCTGCGGTCGATTACATGACCTACAAGGCTAAAGCCAAAGGCGAGCCGATTGACATCGTCTATCCAACAGAGGGAACCGTCATCAGCCCACGTCCTGCTGCAATTCTCAAGTCAACGCAGCATGAGCAGAATGCCAAGGCATTTATTGACTATCTGTTGTCGGACGACGCACAGAAACTAGTAGCGGATGCCTCCTTACTCCCGGGCCGCACGGATATCAAAGCTGACAAGCGTGCCAATCTGGACGAGATCCCATTGCTGAAGACCAATTGGGAATGGATGGGCGAACATGGATCAGACGTGACAGAGAAGTTCACGCAAATGTTCAAATAAGCCGATGGGAGGCTTATCCGTTAAACACATCAGAGCGTGGTGTCTGACGCTGGCTCTGATCGCGCTTCTTTTCTTGATTGTGATGCCGTTGCTGCAAATCTTTATCCAAAGTGTGTATGTTGATGAAGAATTTCAGTGGGATGCACCTTTTCGAACGTTAGCTGCTTCACCATTTGCGGGAGTGCTATTCAGCTCGATTTGGCTAGGTATCTGTGTGATTGCAGGAACAACGGTACTTGCACTTCCGCTAGCCTGGATCATGTCCAACACTCGTCTTGCGCACTGGCGCTGGTTGGATGTCGTGCTGCTAATTCCGTTTATGACCCCGCCCTATATCGGGTCCATGGGCTGGATTCTGTTTATGCAAAAAAACGGATATCTGGAGCAGTTGTTCCCGGACCTGTATTTCTTAACGCCATCCTTCTTTAGCCTTGGTGGCATGGTGATGATCATGAGCCTACATCTATTTCCATTCCTGTACCTGCTGCTGCGCGGGGCGCTGGTGAGGATTGGCGGGAGTCTGGAGGAGGCGGGTGCCGTAATGGGCGGCGGCTTTCTGTACAGATTCCGTCGAATCATTTTACCGCTGCTGCTTTCGGCTTACGGAATGGGCGCGCTGCTCATTTTCGTTAAAACGATTGCCGAGTTTGGCACCCCCGCTACCTTTGGGCGACGTATCGGGTATGAGGTCATGACTTCAGAAATCCACAAATACATTTCTAGCTGGCCCATAGATTTTAGCAAAGCGACGTCGATGGCCTCGGTGCTGTTAACCGCCTGCCTGCTCATGTGGTATGCGCAGTCGGTGATCAACCGGAAGTTTACGTATAGGCTGGTAGGTGGTAAAGGTTCGCGTCCGTCCCGTCTTCGTATATCCGGTTGGACTACGGGGCTGAGTGTTGCATTCATTCTATTGTTGCTCATTGCGTCCATTGGCATTCCTTATTTTTCAATTCTTTCAGCCTCGACGATGAAGCTGAGGGGAATGGGACTTGCCTGGGATAATTTGACGCTCGACTCTTACAAGGAACTGCTGTCTTGGGGATCAGAGAGTATGGAGGCGCTCCTGAACAGCGTATTTCTCTCTTTGGGCGCATCGACGCTTGCTGTGGTGCTGGGCACTTGGTTTGCACTTGTCATTGGCGGCTCACGCACAAGAATCCAACGGACGGTTGATGCATTTAGTTTGCTTCCGAATACGGTGCCGGGAATTGTTATGGTGGTGGGCCTGATTTTGTGGTGGAACTCACCATGGATGCCGATTCCATTGTATAACACATACGGCATGGTCATTCTGACGTATGTTATCTTGTTTGTTCCTTATACTGTGCAGTATGTCAAAAGCGCCTTTACACAGGTGGACGCTGGGCTTTTTCAGGCGGGGCAGGTATTTGGCGGGCGACCGTCTTATATATTCCGCCGGATTGTACTGCCGCTGATTGTACCGGGAATGCTCGCTGGTTGGATGATGACATTTAGCATTGCTTCACGCGAATTGGTAGGATCATTACTGATTTTGCCACCATCCGTTCAGACGTCAGCAACCTACATATTTGCACAATTTGAACAGGGACAGGTGTCGCTTGGGATGGCGATGGCTGTCATATCGGTCGGAATGACCACGTTGTTACTGATCTTAATGGAAAGCTTAAACTCGCGAAGAAAGTGGAAATAATCATGACCAAGCTTAGGATTTGGGGAGGGGCGGGCGAACATGGCCGTTCCTGCTATGTTTTTGAAGGAAAACAGCATCGCGTCATGCTGGATTGTGGCGTGAAAAAGGAAGGAACCGGACAATACCCGGTTTTCCCACCGCAGGAGGCGGAGAGACTGACCACTGTATTGCTGTCTCATGCACATGAGGATCATTCCATGGCACTCCCCCTACTGTACAAGTATGGATACCAGGGGGAGGTCTGGACGACCAAGGCCACTGCTGAGCAGTTAGGCTCCTATTTTCGCTCCTGGCATACTTATGTTGAATCAAGAGGAGCAGAACTGCCATACGACGAACAGAACATCCAATCCATTGCTTATCGCTATCTCGAAGATGAGGCGCCACCAGGAGAGTGGGTTGAGGCTTGTCCGTGTATGAGAATCATGTGGGGACGCAGTGGACATTTGGCTGGTGCAGTATGGTATGTGGTAGAAATGGAAGGGAAGCGGTTGTTTTTTTCTGGAGATTACAGCCGCGAATCTGAGCTTCTTGCAGCCGATGCGCCAGACTTGGGTATTGGGGAGGGGCCGCATGACCTGTCTGAATGGAAGTCAGAGCCCAATCTAGCGGACATATCCATTATGGACAATGCGTATGGCATGGATATAGACCCGCAGCCTGTTAAGCTGGAGCGGCTGAGGGTCGAGATGGAGCGGATATTATGGTCTGGTGGCCATGTGTTGTTGCCGGTGCCTGCCTTTGGCAGAGGACAGGACATGATCGTATGGGCTAGCGAGCAATTCCCTGAACAGGCAATGATTGTAGAGCACGACATATGGCAGGGATTGAAACAGTTAAACCGCTGGAAAGAATGGCTGCGTCCGGAAGCCCCAGCGCGAATAAAACATGTGCTAAACAGTGACAGGGTCTTCGTGCCTCGTGATGCTGCGGAACGAGTGAGTCTGCTGGAACAGAACCCAACGGCTATTATCATGACAAGAGACGGCATGATGGATTCCCCACAGGCGCGCTGGTACTATCAGTATCTATCGGATAACCGCAACATGGGGGAGGGTAATGATAGCGGAGAAAGAATCAGCAACAGTGTTATATTGACCGGGCATGCTCCACATGGTTCTTTTGGCAAACATCTGTTGGAACGTGTGGATCAAAATAACAGCTGTGTAGCTCGGCATTTGATTTACAAGGTGCATCAGGGATTATCAGATGTGCGGCAAATGCTGAAGGAGCTGCCTAGCAAACAGGTTGTACTCGTTCATGCGCCGAAGCTGCAGACCGACCTGGTACGAGATGAGTTGATAAGAGAAGGGAATAGTGGGTGTGAAGGTCCTGCTAGAAAAGTCTATTCTCTGGAACCGGGTGCTACACTAGAGGTTTAGCATCACATCATCATTCACTTTGTGCCCTCCTGCATCAACCGGAAGGCATCGACTTCGCCAAGTTTGGTCGAGATAGAGCTACGTCCAGCGCTTTTGCGCAGGCGTAGTGGTGTGGCGGTACGCTTAAGCAACGCCTTGATTTCTCCAGGCCCCAGTTCCGGCCTCAGTGAAAGGAGAAGTGCGATGCTTCCGGTCACATGGGAAGTAGCCATAGAGGTACCACTCATTTCGTGATGCTTGCCATGGATCCAGGAGGATGTGATCTTTTCGCCAGGTGCGTATACATCTACAAATTGCCCTCGGTTGCTGAAAGGTGCAATGCGTCTGTATTTGTCCGTAGCCCCCACTGAGATCGTCTGGGAATAGCGGGCTGGGTAGTCAATACTTCGGCGCTTGCCCTCGTTTCCCGAGGACGCTACAACGACGATGCCGTTATGATATGCCTTATTCACCATATCAAGTAATGCCTTGCTGCGCGACTTCATACCAAAACTCATATTGATGATATCGACACGATTTAATACACACCAGTCGATACCAAGAATGATATCGGAGACGTAGGCGGCTCCATTATGATCAAATGCTTTTACGGGATGAATTAAAGCTCGTGGTGCTACGCCCACCATACCTTCATCATAGTTGGACGCCGCGATAGTTCCAGCAATATGAGTACCATGGCCATTATCGTCATAGGGTAGCATGGTTCGGTTAAGCAAATTAATACCTCTGGCGAGAGAGTGGCGAAGATCAGGATGTTGAAAATCCGCTCCTGTGTCGATCACACCGATTCTGACCCGATTCCCTGTCGAGGAAGGCCAAGCCTTGTATGCACGTACCTGTTTGACTCCCCATGGCATGGAAAGGTTCTTCTCTGCTTTTGGTATATGAGCAGTTTCAGCGTGAACCTTCATGCGGGTATCTTCTTCAACGGTAACACCGTTGTGATATTTGCCCAGCCTGTCTCCCCCTGAAAGCGGAGCGATTAAAGCACGGATTAGTCTGGCCGGTTGTACTTGCCGTAATCCCGCAAGCTCGGGTTTCAGCTTCCTGAGATAGGACAGGCATTCCCGGTATTGGTGAGGCTTATCGAACGTGATAATCTGTTTGTTCCGTCCACTGCCGGACGGCTCCGAAATACCCTCATGCAAACGCTGCAAAAAATCCGGATAGTCCATTTGAGACGGTCCCCCTCCGATGAGCCATGCTGAGGTATAGTATGAGCAAGCGTCAGCTGCGGCATGGGAAACCTGCCCCTTTTTTAAGTAAATAGGCCTGCTTGTCGTGTCAAAGTGGATGTGGACACATACGATACATGGAGGGCATAAGCTCTTGTGCAACAACTTTGGGGGTTCTCCCGAAGCGGGTACAGTCGAAGACGGGGGGGACCCCGTCTTTTTACGTGTGCCGTCTTGTTTAGGGGGATATTCCTGGAAATTATGACGATACCCATCTTTAACTTGCAATTTGCTTCCAAATAGGTTTTACTTAGTTTTGATAATGGATATGTTAGTATTGCATGTATCGTGTATGCTCTGAAACATGTTCTTGTGAATTACGTGTGAGAGGAAGTGTCCCTAGGTGAGTACCCCACTCAACTTGAAGATTGACCCGGAGAAAGTCCACGAGACTCCAATGGTGGACTTGGCATTTATGGTATTGAAAGCAGCCAATACTCCATATTATTACCGTGACCTGATGAAGGAAGTCGCCAAATTGCGCGGCTTGTCTGACGAAGAAATTAATGACGTTATTGCTCAGCTATATACTGAAATCAACATTGACGGGCGTTTTGCCTGTGTCGGTACGAATCTGTGGGGCTTGAAACGTTGGTATCCGGTAGATAAATCCGAAGATGCCCTGACAGGCGCCAAGCGTCCTCGTATTATTAACGACGAAGACGATGACGACGAAGATGACTATCATGAAGAAGAAACATACAACTCTGATGACGACTTCGATGCAGATAGCGAAGACGAGGACGGCGAAGACGAGCTGTTCGACGGAGAAGATGATGATGATAGTGATGAAGACGTGGTTATAGACGACGAGGACCTCAGTGATGAGGAAGATTCAGAAGATGAAAATGACGATGAGTCGACGGAAGACGACGATTCACTTCGTTAGGAACAGGCTGCAAGGGGAGATGCGTTCTCCCCTTTTTCATGACCGTTTTATTGAAAACCTCTTCTGATTTAAAGCTTTCAGGTGGATTCTCTCCAATCTGGTTCAATGGACAAATTAACACATATAACTTCCTTGACAGCGGATTGGACACGGGGTAAACTATTGCTTGGGCTTATGATTGATTCACTTATATGTTTGCTTTTTTTATAAAAGTGCCCCGTACTACGGGAGTGCTTTTTTGTTTTTTATAGGGGTGTTTTCACTCATGAAAGAAGGCTAAGGGCGGCGGACATGGAAAATGATTCCGCTGCCTTCTTCATGGATGATAATCCGTGCAAACGGGTTACGATAACATCATAATGTCGCCTGAATTTTGCATCTTATCTAGGAGGGTTTTGAACAGTGACAAAGTATATTTTTGTGACAGGCGGGGTTGTGTCTTCCTTGGGCAAAGGGATTACGGCAGCTTCACTGGGGAGGCTTTTGAAGAACAGGGGACTGAAGGTAACGATTCAAAAATTTGACCCTTACCTGAATGTCGATCCGGGTACGATGAGTCCTTACCAGCACGGTGAAGTGTTTGTAACGGATGATGGTGCGGAAACGGACCTTGACTTGGGACACTATGAGCGCTTTATTGATATTAATCTGTCCAAGAACAGCAATGTCACAACAGGCAAGGTATATTCCAGCGTAATCAGCAAAGAGCGTCGCGGAGAATATTTGGGCGGTACGGTGCAGGTTATCCCTCATATTACGAACGAAATCAAGGAGCGCGTGTACCGTGCAGGCCGTGAAGCGGGTTCGGACGTAATTATTACAGAAATCGGCGGTACTGTGGGCGATATTGAGAGCTTGCCATTTTTGGAAGCTATTCGTCAGCTCAAAAGCGAAGTTGGGCGCGAAAATGTGATGTATATTCACGTAACGCTCATTCCTTATATTAAAGCTGCTGGTGAGGTTAAAACCAAGCCAACCCAGCACAGTGTAAAAGAACTGCGCAGCATCGGCATCCAACCGAATGTCATTGTTTGCCGTACAGAGCATGAACTGTCCTCCGATATGAAGGCTAAAATTGCATTGTTCTGCGATATTGATGCGAATGCAGTGGTAGAATGCCGCGATGCTTCAACCCTCTACGAGGTTCCGTTGAACCTACGTGAAGAAGGCTTGGACGAAATCGTAGTTAACCATCTCAAGCTGACAACACCTGCACCAGATATGACCGAATGGGAAGGGTTAGTTGATCGAATCAGCAAGCTGGATAAAACGGTTGAAATTGCTATTGTTGGTAAATATGTTGCATTACATGATGCTTATTTAAGTGTGGTTGAATCACTTTCGCACGCTGGATTTGATGCGAATGCAGACGTAAAAATCCGTTGGGTGAATGCTGAAGAAGTGACGGACGAGAACGTAGCTGACATGCTGGGCGGCATTGGCGGCATTCTCGTACCAGGTGGCTTCGGCGATCGCGGAATTGAAGGCAAAATTAGTACTATCCGTTATGCACGGGAGCAAAAAATTCCGTTCTTCGGTATTTGTCTGGGTATGCAGGTATCTGTCATTGAGGTTGCACGTTCCCTGGCTGGTCTCGAAGGAGCCAACAGCTCGGAAATTAATCCGGCAACGGATTATCCTGTCATTGACTTGCTTCCCGACCAAAAAGACATCGAAGATCTGGGCGGTACGATGCGTCTTGGCTTGTATCCATGCAAACTGGTGGAAGGCTCCCTGGCTTCTGTTTGCTACAACGACGAGCTGGTGTACGAAAGACACCGTCATCGGTACGAATTCAATAACGAATATCGTGAAGTTATTGAAAAAGCGGGTCTTCGTATTTCCGGTACTTCACCGGATGGGCGCTTGGTGGAAATCGTGGAGCTTCCTGAGCATCCGTGGTTCCTGGCGGTACAATTCCACCCGGAATTTACTTCCCGTCCGAATCGTCCGCAGCCTTTGTTCCGTGAATTTGTAAAGGCAGCATTGCAGCTTCAAGGTTAATGCTACGGCTTGAAAGACCTCCTACGGGAGGTCTTTTTTTATCCCATGCTTCCTGATTATGAAAGAATATTCCACAATTATGTATTAGAGAAGGATTTTCTTTTTGCAGGAGCGAATATAGTTTTAGGTATGGGACGGATATTGTACGTCATCGGACGCTGTTATGGCAATAGCTGCATGATCCTCGTTTTAAGATCTTAGGAGGTTAAAACATTGGAAAAGAAGAAAGTATTAATCGTCGATGACCAGAATGGAATACGGATTTTACTGATGGAAGTGTTCGGAAGTGAGGGTTATGAGACCTTTCAGGCGGCGAACGGGAAAATTGCACTTGAAATTGTTGAGAAGGAACCACCTGATCTGGTTCTGCTCGATATGAAAATTCCGGGTATGGACGGACTCGAAATTCTGAAACATCTAAAAACCATGAATCCCGATATCAAGGTTATTATGATGACAGCATATGGAGAACTGGACATGATTAAAGAGGCGACGGAGCTAGGTGCGCTAATGCATTTTACCAAGCCCTTTGATATTGACGAAATGCGGATCGCTGTGAACAAACAACTCAGAGGTGACTAGGTGAGTCACGGTGGTTGAGAACTCTGTTAACACAACAGGGTTTTTTGTTTGTGATTATGGGAAATACTGAAAGTAAATCCTCTCCTTATACAATTCTATCGAAAAACGGCGTCCTGAGCGTGATTTTTGTATGTGTTGATATGCAAAAGCTTGTTTAGTATTTAACATGGGTTGTGGTATAATAAGCCCGTATGTGATGTCGGCTAAAATATAGACAAAACCCAAACACCTTTAGGAGGACTGTAACCATGCCATTGGTATCTATGAAAGACATGTTGAACAAAGCACTCGAAGGAAAATATGCAGTAGGTCAATACAACATTAATAACCTGGAGTGGACTCAAGCTATTTTGGGCGCTGCTGAAGAAGAAAAATCCCCAGTAATCTTGGGTGTTTCTGAAGGCGCAGCACGTCACATGGGCGGATTCTACACTGTAGTTAAAATGGTAGAAGGTCTTATTCATGACATGAAAATCACCGTTCCGGTTGCGATCCATTTGGACCACGGTTCCAGCTTTGAGAAATGTAAAGAAGCTATCGACGCTGGTTTCACATCCGTTATGATCGACGATTCCCACAGCCCAATCGACACAAACATTGCTACAACGAAAAAAGTGGTTGAATATGCTCATTCCAAAGGCGTTTCTGTTGAAGCTGAAGTTGGAATGGTTGGCGGTCAAGAGGATGATGTTGTCGGCGACGTAATGTACGCTAAGTTGGACGACTGTCTGCGTATCGTTAACGAAACAGGTATCGATACACTGGCACCTGCACTGGGTTCCGTACACGGACCATACAAAGGCGAGCCAAACCTCGGATTCAAAGAAATGGAAGAGATCTGCAATGCAATCAAACTTCCACTCGTTCTGCATGGTGGTACTGGTATCCCAACACATGACATTAAAAAAGCAATCTCCCTGGGAACTTCCAAAATCAATGTAAACACTGAGAATCAAATCGTATTTGCGAAAGTGGTTCGTGAAGTGCTTGCTGAGAAACCGGATGCTTATGACCCACGTACATTCATCGCTCCAGGTCGTGAAGCGATTAAACAAACCGTTATCGGTAAAATTCGTGAGTTCGGTTCCAACAACAAAGCGTAATAATGAATCAAACTGGTCGTGCGTCTGCACAGGCTAGATGTATTTCTTAGTTGTAGCTAGTTCTGCTGCACAAAATACTTAAATCTGTACAGTTGAATAGTTTGGTATGGAAAGCACACCGCTTAGCCGGTGTCTTTCCATTTTCACCACTAAAAAAGTATAAGTTTTGATTTGAGATTATTGTTTGACCGACTGCAAAACACGTAGGGGGACCCTCAAGCTTATGGAAAAATTGATGATCACCGGTGGACGGCCGCTTCAAGGTACAGTTTCCATCAGCGGTGCCAAAAACAGTGCCATCGCCTTGATTCCCGCAGCCATTCTGGCAGAGTCGGAAGTCATTTTGGACAATTTGCCACTGTTGAGTGATGTGGCGGTGTATTCCGAAATACTGGAGGAACTTGGTGCAACGGTTGCCTGGGAAGGTAGCCAGATGAAAATAGATCCATCCTCTATTAAATCCATTCCTATGCCGAATGGGCCTGTTAAGAAATTACGAGCCTCTTATTATATGATGGGAGCCATGCTGGGCAGATTCAAGGAAGCGATCATCGGTTTGCCAGGAGGGTGCAATTTCGAACCCCGGCCCATTGATCAGCATATCAAAGGTTTTGAAGCGCTGGGTGCCACGGTTACGAACGAGCACGGCGCTATTCATTTGCACGCCAAAGAACTGCGCGGAACCAAGATTTACTTGGATGTTAGCAGCGTAGGCGCTACCATTAATATTATGCTGGCGGCAGCACGTGCCAAAGGCGCCACAATTATCGAAAATGCGGCTAAAGAGCCTGAGATTATAGATGTAGCAACCCTTTTAAACTCTATGGGGGCCATTATTAAAGGCGCCGGTACGGAGACGATTCGAATTGAAGGTGTGTCGGAGCTACATGGCTGCCGTCATTCCATTATACCTGACCGTATACAAGCGGGCACATACATGATTGCTGCTGCGGCAACCCGTGGAAATGTATTGATTGACAACGTAATCCCCAAACATATGGAGGCTCTCACTGCAAAAATGCAGGAAATGGGCATCGGTATCGAGGAATATGATGAAAGTATTCGCGTACTGGGTGCACCTTCTTATGAACATGTCGACGTTAAAGCCTTGATATACCCCGGATTCGCCACAGATTTACAATCTCCCATGACCAGCTTGCTTACCCAAGCGCAGGGTGTCAGTGTATTGAGCGATTTTGTGTACAGCAGTCGTTTTAAGCACGTCCCTGAGCTGGTGCGTATGGGGGCTAAAATTCGCGTAGAGGGTCGGTCTGCCATTATAGAGGGTGGTCGATTGAATGCAGCTAAAGTAAAAGCGGCAGATCTGCGCGCCGGAGCGGCCCTTGTCATTGCTGGACTTACAGTAAGCGAAGGCGTAACCGAGGTGACGGGTGTCGAGTACATTGACCGTGGTTATGATCACCTTGTCTCTAACCTGCGTCTTTTGGGCGCGGATGTATGGCGGCAGACTGAATAATTAAGCCGTGCAATTTTTTCGAACTCCTGGAACGAAAGCGATAGAACGGGCAACACCTGTGCAGCCGCTGCTTGATAAAAGATTGTGGTTCATACCTAACAATCAATTATCGGAAAACCGGAATAATTCGGTATAATCCAGGCAGATGGCTGCATAACTTTATTTGTTTTGGTTAAAATTATGTTAATGGTGTTTATGATATCATTGTCTATCATTTAGATGTATGAATGGACTTAATAATTGAATAGGTGGTTATTATATGGATCTGCAAATTTCCGATCTGGAAGAAATGAAGCTGACCGACCTGTACAAGCTGGCCAAGCAATACCAGATCCCGTACTACGGAACGCTCAAGAAGAAAGAACTAATTTTCGCTATCCTGCGTGCACAAGCTGAGAAGAGCGGATTGATGTTTATGCAAGGGGTTCTGGAAATCCTTCCTGAAGGTTACGGCTTTCTGAGGCCGATCAATTATCTCCCGAGTACCGAAGATATTTACATCTCTGCTTCACAAATCCGCAAGTTTGACTTGAGAACAGGCGATCTTGTTTCCGGTAAGTGCCGAACGCCAAAAGAGAATGAACGATATTTTGGATTGCTTCAAGTTAACGCCGTCAATGGAAGAAGTCCTGAGCAAGCTGCTGAGCGGCTACACTTTCCTGCACTGACTCCACTGTATCCGCAAACCAAATTAGTCCTTGAAACTTCCCCCAACCATTTGTCTACGAGAATTATGGATGTACTGGCCCCTGTCGGACTTGGACAGCGCGGACTCATTGTAGCACCTCCCAAAGCTGGGAAGACGCTTCTCCTCAAAGAAATTGCCAATAGCATTTCTACCAACAATCCCGAGATCGAGCTTTTTGTCTTGTTGATTGATGAACGCCCTGAAGAAGTGACCGACATGCAGCGTTCTGTTAAAGGTGAAGTTGTGGCCTCTACATTTGACGAACTTCCTGAAAATCACATCAAAGTGGCAGAACTCGTGTTGGAGCGTGCGCTACGTCTCGTAGAACATAAAAAGGATGTTGTCATCCTGTTGGATAGCATCACGCGTTTGGCTCGTGCGTACAATCTCGTTATTCCTCCTTCTGGTCGTACTTTGAGTGGGGGTATTGATCCGGCGGCATTTCACCGTCCAAAACGCTTTTTTGGTGCGGCTCGGAATGTGGAGGAAGGCGGTAGCTTGACGATTCTTGCTACAGCGCTGATTGATACAGGATCACGCATGGACGATATCATTTATGAAGAGTTTAAAGGTACAGGCAACATGGAGTTGCATTTGGACCGCAAGCTGGCAGAACGTCGTATCTTCCCTGCGATTGATATTCGTCGTTCCGGCACACGCCGTGAGGAAGTGTTGTTGAACAAGGAAGAATTGGATACGATCTGGGCCATTCGTAAAAATATGACGGAAAGCCATGATTTTGTGGAAGGCTTCCTCAAAAAGCTGCGTAATAGCAAGACTAATGCTGAATTTCTGGCTTCGTTTGATTTGGCGGCACCTTCTTCTGGTGGCTCGCAAAGCAGTTCTGGTGGGCAACAACGGAGAACTACGCGTTCTACCACAGCCTCAGTCCCGGCCTCAACCAACTAAAACCCATTCATGTATTTTATCTGTTCCGTAAGTACACAGTCGTTATCATTCATTTTGTTAATGGCGTAGGCTTAACGGAGCGAAAGGAGCTCCAAAATGTATTTGGTGTATGCCGACGAAAAAGGCAATGTATATGATCATGCTTCTTTGTATGGGCTTGCACGTAGTGCAGACATGATTGTTGAAATCATGGAGGATGAGCTTATTCCGTTACCGGAAGGAGCTACATTGGTAAGCCTGCCCAGCACTCGCCCGGTCGGTATGAACCCTGAAACAGGGGAAATGGTTTCTCTTCCCGGAGATATGCAAGCAGTAGGGGCTTTATTGCCGCAAGGTTTTACACGCTTGTGCCTGCCGGGATATGTGAAGACCGATAAGGAGTACAAGCTTCCCTTGTTCGGTTATTCGGCCGTAGTCTGGAAAGACGGAGCATTTTATGTAACGGCTGAGCAGAGTGACAGTCCGTCCAAGTGGAATCCGGAAAACTGTGACCGCCATCAAGTTAAATTGGGTGTTCAGCGGATGACGGAGCAATATCCCGAAAATCGGCTGTACCAACATTTGTCTAACTGTGCGCTTGGCTACGAATGTCTTACTTCCTCGAACACATTCCTGAATCGCTGGGAGGGGGGAGTTCCGGTATCTTATTCTTGTAATGCGGGTTGCTTTGGGTGTATATCTGAACAGCCAGATGACAGTGGCTTCGTATCTCCGCAGACAAGAATGAACTTCCGTCCTCGCGTCGAAGAAATTGTAGAAGTTATGCTGGAACATTTGAAGACACCGGAATCCATCATTAGTTTTGGTCAAGGTTGCGAAGGTGAGCCTTCCACACAAGCCAAACTGATTATTGATTCGATCAAAGAGGTGCGTTCCATTACCGATATGGGATACATCAATATCAATACGAATGCGGGATTGAGCGATCATATCCGGGGAATCGTGGATGCGGGTCTTGATCTGATGCGCGTTAGTACCATTAGTGCACTGGACGATCATTACAATGCGTATTACAAGCCGCGCGGTTACACGTTGGCTAATGTGGAAAAATCACTTCGTTATGCTTCTGAGCAGGGTGTATATACGTCGATTAATTATTTGATTTTTCCGGGTGTAACTGACCGAGAAGAAGAAATTGAGGCAATGATTGAATTTGCCAAACGAACTAAGCTCAGGCTGATTCAAATGCGTAATTTGAACATCGATCCTGAAAGCTATCTGGAATTGATTCCACCTGCACAAGGTGAGATCCTTGGCATGAAGCAAATGCTTGAGATTTATCGTGAGGAACTGCCGGATGTAGTCATCGGTTCATACACTCATGTACCGCCGCAAGGGCAGGCACGTCCTAAATTTGCCAAGGCCTAAAACGGTCACACAGCAATTGAAATACACCTGTTTTGCGCTGTTTCTGAATGCAGAAAAGAGTTGTTGAAACGCTCATATTCAAGTGCTATAATGTGAACATGTGTTCATACAACTCTGGACTGATAGGACGTTCAGGGCGGAAAGAGGTGAAAGTTCAATGCAACAAGCTATTCAACCAACATTTAACGTAACTACTGTCACTTGTGCTTGCGGAAATTCGTTTGAAACTGGTTCTGTGAAAGGATCTCTGCGTGTGGAGATTTGCTCCGCCTGCCACCCGTTCTTCACAGGCAAGCAGAAATTTATTGATGCTGGTGGACGCGTGGATCGTTTCAAAAAGAAATACGGTATCTAATGGATTACCGCAAGTTATAAAGTTATTAGAGCCTTCTGCGACTGCAGAGGGCTCTTTTTGTAATAATGTGTATTTGCTTTTTATGCGGCCTTAAGATATACTTATTTTCACCGTGCTAGATGGGGAGGTAGCGGTGCCCTGTAACTCGCAATCCGCTATAGCGAGGTTGAATTCCTGTTAGAGGTGTTGTTGATGTGAGGCTGGTCCCTGCGCACAATGTTGACGGCTGGGTCCTCCGCAATGAGTACTTGTGAACCTGGTCAGGTCCGGAAGGAAGCAGCCATAAGCAGGCCCACTCTTGTGCCGGAGGGTTGCCTAGCCCGAGTTGCTGTTCAGGATTGCCGCTCGGATCACAACGATCAATAACAGGTGCACGGTATATATTGGTAATTAGAACATCTTGGCAATCATTGCGAAGATGTTTTTTTGTGTTTTATAAATTGGAAGGTGTCTGGTTTAGATTCGGACGGGAGTATAGTATAATGAAGTGACCATGAATGGTCATGAAAGTGAATGGGAAAGAGGGTAACGCGCATTGGAACATATAGCGTTGTACCGTGCTTGGCGGCCGCAGGCTTTCAAGGACATGGTAGGACAACAGCATATTATCCAGACATTGCAGAATGCCATCCGCGAAAATCGCACGTCCCATGCCTACCTGTTCAGCGGTCCACGAGGAACAGGTAAGACGAGTGCGGCCAAAATTTTGGCCAAGGCAATCAACTGTGAGCATGGACCTGCGCCGGAACCTTGCAACGAATGCGAAGCCTGTAAACGGATCACGGCCGGAGCGGTCATGGATGTACAGGAGATTGATGCAGCCTCCAACCGGGGCGTTGAAGAGATTCGTGATTTGCGCGATAAAGTCAAATATGCGCCCACAGAAGTGCGGCACAAGGTTTATATCATTGATGAAGTGCACATGCTGACGACGGAAGCGTTCAATGCGCTGCTCAAGACGCTGGAAGAGCCGCCGCCACACGTGATGTTCATATTGGCTACGACTGAACCACATCGGATTCCGGCTACCATTATTTCGCGTTGCCAGCGGTTTGACTTCCGCCGTGTATCGCTGGAAGAACAGACAGAGCGGCTTGACCTGATATGTCAACAGGAGAACATACAGGCTGATTCGGATGCACTGCAGTACATTGCCCGTCTTTCAGATGGCGGGATGCGAGATGCGGTTAGTGTTTTGGATCAGATATCCTCGTTTACAGATGGTCGGGTTACTTATCAGCAGGTGCTGGACATGACGGGAGGTATTGCGTCCGAGCAATTCGGTAAGCTTGCCTTAGCATTGCTGAAAGAAGATGTGGGCACGGTGCTCCAAATGATCGAGAGCTTTATGCAGGAAGGTAAAAGTGCAGATAAGTGCATGGAGAATCTTCTGTACTATTTCCGAGATCTGCTAATGATCAAGATGGTGCCTCAGGCGACCAAAATGACGGAGCGAGTGCTGGATCCAGAGCGATTTAAGGAAGTGGCAGATGCTTTTACCAAGGAGCAACTCTTTGCAATGATTGACACCCTTAATCGTTACCAGAGCGAGATGAAATATGCCGTACAGCCCCAAACCTTGTTTGAGGTAGCTCTATTGAAGCTATGTAGTATTCCGGGGGAAGCAGCTGCTGTTGCTCAGCCGACCGCACAACGCTCTGACGCTGCAGCTGACCAGGAAGATGTCGTAATGTTGAAGCGCCAGCTTGCTGAACTGGAAAAGAAACTGGAACGCGCGCTGCAAGGTGGATTGGCCGTGGGAGGGGGGCAGGAGGCATCGTCGGGTGGCCGTCAGGCTTCCGGGGGGCGTGCCCCTGCTCCGCGGATTTCAGCACCAGCCAAACTCCCTTCCCAGTTGGATCGCTATATCGCTGAGAAGTCGAGCGAAGCATTCGCGGCAGCGGGGCGTAAGTGGAGTCAGATTTTGCAAGGGGTAAAAGAGGCGAAAGTTACGGTTCATGCCTGGTTTATGGACGGTGAGCCAGTTTCTGTGTTAGAGGACAGTGTACTGGTCGCATTTAAGAACAATATTCATCGTGAAACTACCGAAAAGCCTGCCAATAAGCAGGTCATCGAGAAGGTATTGCATGAGCAGTTGGGTCATCCTTATCGTTTAGTAACGATGATGCAAAAGGATTGGAATGCTGCCATTGAAGGAGTTTCCGACCAGCCTGCCGAAGAATTGCAACTAGAGCCGGAGCATGATGCGCCGGGAAAGTCCAAGGAGCCCTGGATTGATGAAGCTATTCAACTTTTTGGGGAAGATTTGGTAGTTATTAAAGATTAAAGCAAGTGTCTAGATGTATACTTCATTAAAGGAGATGATTGAAATGAACAATATGAACCAAATGATGAAGCAAGTGAAAAAAATGCAGGAACAAATGCTGAAAGCCCAGGAGGAACTTGGCGGAAAAGTAATCGAAGGAACTTCTGGCGGCGGTGTTGTGACGGTGGAGGTAAATGGACATAAAAAAGTGTTGTCCATCACGATCAAACCGGAAGCTGTAGATCCTGATGATGTAGAAATGTTGCAAGATCTTGTGCTGACTGCAGTCAATGATGCTTTGTCCAAAGCAGATGAACTGGCTAATGATGATATGGGTAAATTTACAGGCGGCATGAAAATTCCGGGCTTGTTCTAGTCTGCTGCATAAAGGAGAAACACGCTATTGTATTATCCGGAGCCGATTGCAAAGCTAATTGACGCTTTTACGCGCCTGCCGGGAGTAGGGCCAAAGACGGCTGCCCGGTTGGCTTTTCACGTACTGAAAATGAAGGAAGATGATGTGATTGACTTTGCCAAAGCGCTGGTCAATGTGAAACGTAACCTTCACTTCTGTTCAGTCTGCGGCAACATTACGGACACAGACCCATGTCGGATCTGTCAGGATAAGACAAGGGATACTTCCGTCATTTGTGTTGTTCAGGATTCCAAGGATTTGGTGGCTATGGAGCGTACCAAAGAGTTTAATGGTTTTTACCATGTGCTTCACGGGGCGATATCTCCTATGGAGGGAATTGGTCCTGAGGATATCAAACTCAAGGAATTGCTGAATAGACTCAGTGATGAACGCGTCAAGGAGCTGATTTTAGCTACGAACCCGAACATTGAAGGAGAGGCCACGGCCATGTACATTTCTCGGTTAGTGCGTCCTTTTGAAATCAAGGTTACTCGTATTGCTCACGGATTGCCAGTGGGTGGAGATTTGGAGTATGCCGACGAGGTTACCTTGTCCAAAGCGTTGGAAGGCCGTAGAGAGCTCAATTAATAGGTGTATTTATACGTTATAAATAGGGAGTCTGAAATGTCCTTTGGCATTCTCGACTCACTTGGGGGAGCCGCTACGGCTCCTTTTTTATTTTGGCGATAGATGGCAGTATAGATCCGTTCCTAGTTCTAAGTTTGTCCTTTGTTCAATAAGTATGAATAAGGTAGTCTTGCAGACTGTGCACATAATTCAGCTTGTAAGGAGGATGAACGGATGTGGGAACGGATGAAACAAAATTTCCGTCGTCAGGAGAATGGCAAATCAGAAGCGGAGTATCGGCAGGAACTGTTTGCCCAGATTCGGGCTTCGCATGCGGAATGGTTAAGAGCGCATCGTTTATTTCATGAAGCTACGGGTAAAGATGAGATCGACTACGCTATATTTGTTCTAGAAGCTGCAGAACGTAAATATCAGATACATTTAAAAAGTGCGAAGCAGCAAGGCCTACATCGTTTCCATCTGCCCGCGGATGAACCTGGATATGTCAATGATACGGATCGTGTTCACAAACGGAGAGCTGAATGAAAGGGGCAGTCTGGCTTGTTTTAATTGCCTGTGTCGGGATGTTACTATTTCTAATCATAAAAAAACGTTTGGGTATCGGCTGGCTTGTAGTATTCGGGGCACATATGGGCCTGGCAGCCATCGCATTGTATGTTATCAATTATTCAGGGTGGATTACGCAGGTGTACATTCCGATTAATCCAGTGACAATGGGGGCGGTAACGATATTAGGTTTGCCTGGAATTGTTCTTTTACTGGGATTGAAAATAATATTATTCGGACAGGCCATATGAAAACTTAAATGTTATTGTTTCTAATTTTAATATATAGTTGACGGCGAATTCAAAAATGTGATACATTAGTTCTCGGCTCTTAAAGGCCGGGGATTTTTTGTGAGAACAACTTTTAAATGAAATTAAAATTAATTTTCAAAAAAAGTGTTGACTTAAATTTCGAATGTGTGTTATATTAATCAAGTCGCCGCTGAGATGCGGTGGTGAAACAAAGTAAGACATAATGTAGGTTTGATCTTTGAAAACTGAACAACGAGTGAGTAAAACGATTTTGTTCGCAAAATCAAACAAGAGATATTT